>JAJDXM010000061.1 GCA_022823225.1 Gemmatimonadota bacterium | reverse complement strand
GGTCCTTGAGGCTCCGCTATGCGTTGCTCCTCGGGCAAATAGCTCTGCTATTCGCCCTTCGTCGCGCCTTGCCAGCCCGGCGCCTCGGCACTCTCGCTAGCACGCGAACTTCCGGGACGGGACACTAGAAGCCCGTGGACGAAATCCCCCCGGCCCTCGGGCACGGCAAGGCGCCCGGCCGGGATCCCGGATGGGTCCGCGCCCTGCTCCACGCCGTGCTGGTGTGGACGCTGGCGCTGCTCCTCCTCGGCAGCGTGGTCCACGCGACCGGATCGAGTCTCGCCTGTCCGGATTGGCCGACGTGTTTCGGCACGATGATGCCCGAGATGAAGGGCGGCGTATTCTGGGAGCACCTCCACCGCCTCTGGGCGGGGGCGCTCGTCGTCCTGTTCACGGCCGCGGTGATCGTGGCGCGCCGCACGCTCCCCGGGCGGCCGGATCTCTTCACTCTCGGACTGGCCGGCATCGGTCTGCTGCTCTTCCAGTCGGTGCTGGGGGGACTCACGGTCATCTATCGCCTTCCCGACGCCATCTCGACCTCCCACCTCGCGGTCGCGTTCATCTTCCTGGCCCTGGCGACAGTCATGCTCGTGCTGACCGGACCGACCGCGGGAGCCGCCCTGAACGACGCGACCTCCAGGCGGGCGGGCCTGTGGGCGGCCACCATGATCTTCGCCCAGTCGATCGTCGGGGCGCTGGTGCGCCACACCGATTCCGGCATGGGCTGTCCCGACGTGCCCCTTTGCCTCGGGAGGGTCATTCCGCCCCTGGTTCACCCGATGGTGCAGCTGCACTTCCTCCACCGGGTCCTGGGCCTGGCGGTCGCGATCGTGGTCATCAGCGGCACCCGCAAGATCCTGGCGCGAACCCAGGACCCCGTGCAGCGCGGTCTCGGGGTCGCGCTGGCCGTGGGCGTGGTGGGGCAGATCATCCTGGGCTTCGCCTCGGTCGCGTTCCGGCTCGAGCCCCCCTACGTGTCCACGCACACGCTCCTCGCCGCGATCCTGCTCACCCTGGCGGTGGCGATGACGACCCGCGCCCGGCGGCCCCGCGCATGACCGCCGAGGCCGTCGGCAGGGCGCTGGCAGCCGTAAACGCCGGCCTGAATCTCGCGAGCGCGCTCCTGCTGCTGACCGGTCTCCGCTTCATCCTTCGGCGGGACATCCGGCGGCACCGGCGCTGCATGCTGGCCGCCGTCTGCACCAGCGCCCTCTTCCTGGTGTTCTACGTGATCCGGTTCTCGCTGACCGGCACGCATCCCTTCCCGGGCCCCGACTCGGTGCGCCCCTACTACCTGGCGATCCTCTTCAGCCACATGGTGCTCGCGATGGCCGTCCTGCCGATGGTCATCCGACTGCTCCAACTCGCCAGCCGCGAGCGCTTCGGCGCCCACCGGGCCCTGGCTCGCTGGACCTTTCCGATCTGGCTCTACGTGTCAGTGACGGGGCTGGTGGTCTACCTGATGTTGTATCACTGATTCAGCCGCGCACCTCAGCCACCCACCTGCAGACCCGGTGGCCGTTCGTTTCGCAGCTCCGCTTCGCCACAACCATCTTCGGATCCACCCCTTTTCCCAGGGCGAGCTGGCAGAAGCCCGTGATCACCTCGCAGGCATCCCCCGATCCGTCCATCTGGACAAAGGGTGACGCCGAAACCTCAAAGATGAACGCGCCCGAAGCGAAGCCGCCGACGCGGCGACCGAACAGACGGCGCAGAGACCGTTCCATCCTCTTCTTCGTCTGCCGGAGCCGCAGGAAGCGGGGCAGCCACCACATCCTGCGTGGAATCTCCTTGTCCGCAAGGCTCGCGCCCATTGCCCGGAAGATGTCGGCCGAGTCCGGTCTCTTGATGACCAGCTTCATGAACTCCGTGAACTCCTCCCGCGTCAGCCTCACCTTCTTGCGAACCCGCGACCGGTACAGGTCTATCTGGCGGTCGACCACCGCGCTCAAGCCGAACTTGCGGGGCATCGTGCGGGAGATGTCCTCGTCCTGCAGGACCTCCTGCGGGCGGTCGGTGGAGCGAATCGCTTCGAGGAGCGCCAGCGTGACTTCAGCCGCAATGCGGGAGTCGGGCGATGGGGTCAAGGTGGAGTTTCCGAGTGCGCGTTGTCGTTCCCTGCCGGCGGCGATTCCGCGAAAAATACCCAGGGAGACGATTCAATCTTACACAAGGTCCACTTTGTCAGCAATGCGGCGGCAGAACATCGGTGCGCGCCCCGATTTGCTCCTCGCGCCCGACGATTCATAGCTTTGGGGCCCTGTCGCACGCAGCAGATCCCACCCGCCGGTACCGTGAAACGCCACCCAGCCTTCGACCCTCCCGAATACCGCAACTGGACCGCCGACCCGGAACTGGTGCGCGCCTACCGTGAGCGTCTCGAGAACGGCAGCGATGAGCGCACGGCCCATCTCGCGAACCTCACCGATGAATTCCTGCTGGCCCTTTACCGGGATCTCGTCACGACCAGACTCCAGGATACCGCGCTCAAGCGCTGGGTGCGCCAGGGGGTGATCAGCAAGGCGTGGCTGGGCGTTGGCGAGGAAGCGGTCACCGTCGGGTGCGTGGCCGCGCTGAACCGCCGAAGCGACGTGGTGATCCCGATGATTCGGAACGCCGGAGCCTGCCACATGATGGGACTTCCGCTCGAACACGGATTCACCTGTTATCTGGGAACGGCCGACAGTCCCAGCGGAGGGAGGGACTTCCACTACGGCGACATCGCAAGAGGCGTGATCCAGCCAGTCAGTCACATGGGCACCAGCGTCACGATCGCTGCCGGAGCGGCGCTGGCCTTCAGGAACCGGGGCGAGGAGCGCGTCGCGCTCACCTGGACCGGGGACGGGGCCACGCGCACCGCGGCGTTTCACGAAGGGATGGTCTTCGCGGCTCGCGTCCGGGTCCCGCTGATCGTCGTGATCCAGAACAACCAGGTCGCGCTCGGAACCCGGCTGGACCAGCACGGCGCGGGCCGGATGCGAGACATCCCCGCCGCGTACGGTTCCGAAGCCCTGGTGTGCGACGGGAACAACATCCTCGACATCTACGCGGCGGCGGCGCTCGCGAGGGAGCAGTGCCTGGCGGGGCAAGGGCCCATGGTGGTGGTCGCCGAGACCTTCCGCATGGGCGGGCACGCAACGCACGACGAGCGCGAGGCCCGGGAGACCTTCGCGCCCGAACTCTTCGAACACTGGGGACGCCGCGATCCGGTGGGGCTGTTCGAGGCCTATCTGGGGGGCCGGGGAATCCCCGCCGCGCGGATCGAGGCCGTCGAGGCCGAAGCGGACCGAGCGGTGACCGACGCCGCCGAACGCGCACTCACGTCGCGCGACCGCTCGCCAAGTCCGGAAACGGCGCTTTTCCAGGGCATCTCGGAGGGGGGTGTGCTACACGGTCTGCGCGACCGCGTGGAAGCCGCGGCCGCGGGTTCCGGGACGACTCCCGGTGCGGGTTCCGGGCCGTCCGGTTAGGATTACTGCCATGTTCGAGAATCTGCGAAAGGCCTTCCGTGAAGCGGTGGACAACTTCAACCGCGAGATGAGCCGCGAAGGCGTGTCCGAAACCGTCGACGGGCTCCTCAAGGGCATGGAAAAGGAGGCCGTCGCAACCAGGGCGGGCCTGGAGTCGCTGAAGGAACAGCTTGCCACCGCACGCAGCAGGATCGCTGCCGAGGAGCGGGAGGCCGGGGTGTGCCGGCGCCGGGAGGAGCTGGCGCGGAAGATCGGCGATTCGGAAACCGCGGACATCGCCGCGAAGTTCGCCGAGAAACACGAAAACCGGCAGCAGGTGCTGTCGGACAAGGCCGCCGCAATCGAGGCCGAAGTCCGTCTCCTGGAGGCCGAGTACGGCGATATGCTGCAGCAAATCAAGAAGGCGCGGGCCAGTCGTGAATCGCTCAAGGCCACCGCCGGCCGCACGCGGGCACGGAGTTCGATCCAGGGTTCCGACGACCTCTTCGGCGAACTGGACCGGATGGCGGACCGGATCGAGGGCAACGAGGCCGACACCGACGCGGCCGACGAACTGTTCGACGACGCCGGCGATTTCGACCACGAGCTGCGGCGCGCGCGGCGCGAAGAGGTCGCGGACGCCAGGCTCGAGGAGTTGAAGCGGCGCATGGGAAGGAAGTAGATTGGGCGCATGGAAAACTGGATCGGCGTTGGCATCTGGATCGTGCTGGGCGGGGCAATCGGCCTGGGGATGAAGGCCGTCGTCAAGCTTCCCCCCACGACCCCGGGACATTCGCGCCTCCTCTTCACGCTTGGGGCCTTCGCTGCCTGCATCGGGGGAATGCTGGGCGTGGGCATCTTCGAGTTCGACGACCCGGTCGCGCTGAGCATCGGCGGCATGGGGGGCGCGGTCGTTTTTGCAGCCTTCATGACCTGGCTCTACCGCTGGGGCATCAAGGCGCTCACCTGAGCGCCCGCCGGTTGGCAGTCCGCCCCCGGCAACCGCACGGCGGAGTTTCAGCTCGATGAGCACCCCCATCGACTTCGCGCGCAGGGAGCGCGGCAGGTTCTATGACGAACTCTGGCGGTTCCTGCGCATCCCCTCCGTATCGGCCAAATCGGAGCACGACGGCGACACGGAGCGGGCTGCCGAGTGGGTGCGCTCGCAACTTGAGGCGGCCGGTCTCGAGGCGGAGACGATTCCCACCCCCGGGCACCCGGTTGTGCTCGGGGAGTGGTCGGGGGCCGGGCCCGACGCGCCGACCATCCTGATCTACGGACACTACGATGTCCAGCCTCCGGAGCCGCTGGAGCTGTGGGATTCGCCTCCCTTCGAGCCCGAGATCCGTGATGGCCGTATCTACGCGCGCGGTTCCGCGGACGACAAGGGGCAGCTTTTCCTGCATATCAAGGCGCTGGAAGCGCATCTGGCCACGAGGGGCCGTCTTCCGGTGAACGTGGTGGTGCTCGCCGAGGGCGAGGAGGAGGTGGGTTCGCCCAATCTGGTCCCCTTCGTGAAGAAGCACCGGGACCGCCTGGCTGCAGACGCCGTCGTCATCTCGGACTCTGCGATGTTCGCGCCCGGGCTCCCGTCGCTCCTGTTCTCCCTGCGCGGCCTCGCCTACTTCGAGATCCACGCCACGGGCCCCTCCACCGACCTGCACTCGGGCGCTTACGGCGGCGCAATCCGCAACCCCGCCAACGCGCTCGCCAAGGTCATCGGCGACCTTCACGACGAGAACGGCCGTATCGCGATACGGGGGTTCTACGACGATATCGTCGACCCGTCCCCGGAGACCATCGCGGGGTTCCGCCAGCTGCCTTTCGACGCCGAGGCCTACACCGGTGCCGTAGGGGCGCCTCCCGCGGGCGGCGAGTCGGCGTACCCGCCTCTGGAGCGCCTCTGGACGCGGCCCACCTGCGACGTCTGCGGGTTGCTGTCCGGGTACACGGGGGAAGGCGCCAAGACGGTGCTCCCCTCGAAGGCGATGGCCAAGGTCAGTTTTCGCCTGGTCCCCGGCCAGTCGTCGGAGCGGGTGAAGGAACTCCTCGAGGCGCATCTGGCGCGGGTCGAGCCGCCCGGAGTCGACCTCGAACTGGTGGAGCTGCACGGCGGCCGGCCCTGGCTCGCCCGGCTCGAGGGGCCGCTCTACGAGGCCGCGTCCCGGGCGCTGGAGCAGTCGTTCGGTGCCGCGCCGGTGCTCGCGGGCGAAGGCGGCACGATCCCGATCGTCGTTGAACTCGAGGAGATCCTCGGCGCGAGCTCCCTCCTCCTCGGCTTCGCGCTGCCCGGGGCCAACATGCACGCCCCGAACGAGTGGTTCGCGACGGATTGCTTCGAGCGGGGCATCGACACGCTGATCCGGCTGTACGACGAACTGGCAGCGCTTTAGCGGCGCTCCCGCCCCGACGCTGCGGTCGCCATCTCCACCGCGCGCAGCAGCGCCCTGGCCTTGCTCAGCGTCTCCCGGTACTCCTTTTCAGGGTCCGAGTCGGCGACGATCCCGGCTCCGGCCTGTATCCGTGCGACTCCGTCCCGCACCATCATCGTCCGGATGGCGATCGCGGTGTCCATCTGGGCGCCCCCCCAGCCGATGTGCCCCACCGCGCCGGCGTAGGGCCCCCTGGCGGTGGGCTCGAGTTCGTCGATGATCTCCATGGCGCGGATCTTGGGCGCTCCGGACACGGTGCCCGCGGGGAAGCAGGCGCCCAGAACATCCAGCGCCGACAGCCCTTTCCGCGCGCGCCCCTCGACCTGGCTGCAAAGGTGCATCACGTGCGAGTAGCGCTCGACCTTCATCAGTTCCGGAACGGTGACCGTCCCATACTCGGAGACGCGTCCCACGTCGTTGCGCCCCAGGTCCACCAGCATGCGGTGCTCGGCCAGCTCCTTCTCGTCGGCGGCGAGTTCCTCGGCCAGCCCGCGGTCCTCGGCCGGGGTGCGCCCGCGCCGGCGAGTCCCCGCGATGGGCCGCACCGTCACCACGCCATCCTCGAGGCGGACGAGCACCTCCGGCGACGACCCCACGATCTGGAAGTCGCCGAAGTCGAGGTTGAAGAGGTAGGGAGAGGGATTGATGGTGCGAATGGCGCGGTAGAGCTGAAACGGATCCTCCTCGAACGGGGTGGCCAGGCGCTGGCTGAGCACGACCTGGAAGGCGTCTCCGGCCGTGATGTAGTCCTTGATGCGCCGCACCGCGTCCTTGAACGCCCGCTCATCGAAGTTGCTGGTGAAGCCGGGTTCGTCGGCGGCGGCGGGAGCCAGCTCGAGTGGCGCGGGGGCGGCGCGGGAACGGAGGCGATCGACGGTCCGCGCGAGCCTTTCCGCCGCCTCGTTGTACCGTCGCTTCAGGGTGGCGGCCGAGGCGTCGCCTCCGGTCTCGATGGTGGTGATCGCCATCGCGCGGCCATGGAGGTTGTCGACCGCAACGACGACGTCGGAGAACATGACCACCGCCTCGGGGAAGCCCTGGTCGTCCCGCGGCCCCGGGCCGAGGCGCTCGATGCGGCGCACGAAGTCGTAGCCGAAATAGCCGACGGCGCCGCCCCAGAAGCGCGGGAGTCCCGGGTCCGCGCGAGGATCGGCCCGGGTGAGGCGCGCCCGCAGGTCGTCCATCGGATCGGCCGCGTCGACCGGGCGCCAGCTGTTTCCAGGGGTCCAGAGCGAGACGGAATCCCCCTGAAGGAGCCAGACTTCTCGCGGGCGGCTTCCCAAGAAGCTGTAACGGGCCCATTGTTCACCACCGACCACCGACTCGAGCAGGAACCCGAAAGGCCCTTCCTTGAGCTTGTGGTAGGCCGTGACAGCGGTATCGGAGTCGAAGAGGAACTCGCTCCACACCGGGATCCGGAGCCCCGGCGCGGCGTCGCGAAGCAACGAACTCAAGGAAGGTTTGACGTCCAATGAACGGGTGCCACGGTTGGGCGGGTTGAAGGACTGGCCAGGAATTGCAGATTCGGAGAAGCCATGCAGTTGAAAGCTAAACGACCTTCGGGGAAACCGGAGCAGCCGGCAACCGTCGACGCGCCTCCATACCTCTGGGCCGGCGTGACCGCCCTCGCCGTCGGGGCGCTGTATGCGCTCACGCTCGCTCCCGGAACCGCCTTCTGGGACACCAGCGAGTACATTGCGACCGCGCACATCCTGGGGATCCCCCATCAGCCGGGCAACCCCCTCTTCGTGGTGCTGGCGCGCACCTGGGAAACTCTGCTGGCGCCGTTCGGACTCTCCACCGCCGTGCGCATCAATCTCTTCTCAGCGCTGATGGGCGCGCTGGCGCACGGGTGCTGGTTCCTGGTGGCTCATCACATCCTGGGCCACTTCTCGAGCGACCGCCGCTTCCGCCTGATCGGCGCGGCCGCCGCCACCCTGGTGAGCGCGACCGCCTTCACGGTGTGGAACCAGTCGAATGTCAACGAGAAGGTCTACACGGTCTCGCTCTTCACGATCGCTCTGCTGTCCTGGCTCGCCTGCCTCTGGCGCGAGAGGCTCGGACGCGGCAAGGACGACAACCTGCTCATCCTGATGGCGTTCATCCTGGCACTTTCAGTGGGCAACCACCTCATGGCCTTCCTGGCGGCGCCCGCGCTCGTCGTGTTCATCGTCCTGGTGCACCCCTCCACCCTGCTCAACTACCGTCTCTACGTGCTCGGCGTCCCGGCGATCATCCTGGGGCTCAGCATCCACCTTTTCCTTCCGATCCGGTCGGAACTCGGTCCGGTCATCAACGAGGCCGCGCCGACCTGCGAGAACCTCGGTGCCGCCCTGGGCAGCGTCGTCACCTACGGCAATGCGGGGTGTGAGGAGCTTTCCGCGGCGCTGCAGCGGGAACAGTACAGCAAGCCGCCTCTCATGCCGCGGCAGGCGCCCCTCACCAGCCAGTTCCAGAACTGGATGCAGTACTTCGACTGGCAGTGGTCGAGGGGACTTTCCTCGGACAGCCTGCTCTTCGGCCGTCTGCGGGCCCCCGTTACCGCGCTCTTCATCGCCCTGGGACTGCTCGGCGCCGTCGAGCACTACCGAAGGGACCGCGCGAGCTGGTACTACATGGTGTCCCTCTTCGCGGTGCTGTCGGTGGGGCTCGTCTACTACCTGAACTTCAAGTTCGGCCACTCGTTCCCCGACCTCCCGCTCGACCTGCGGGAAGTCCGCGAGCGCGACTACTTCTTCACGGTCGGCTTTTCCGTCTGGGGGCTCATGGCGGGCATCGGGATTGCCAGCCTGTGGGACTGGATACGGCGCCGCTCCGGCCGGTCGCTGGCATTCGGCGCGCCGGCCCTGGGACTGGCGCTCATTCCACTGGTGCTGAACTTCAACTGGGCCAGCCGGGCGGGCGACTATTCCGCCCGCGACTGGGCCTACAACCTGCTCATGAGCGTGGAGCCGTACGGCCTGCTCTTCACCAACGGCGACAACGACACCTTCCCGCTCTGGTATCTGCAGGAGGTCGAGGGAATCCGGCGGGACGTCACCGTCGCCGTCACGTCCTACCTCAACACCGACTGGTACGTCAAGCAGCTGCGCGACCTGACCCGCCCCTGCGGACCCGGCGAGGATCCCGACGCGGACCCGACCCGGATCCTCTGCCAGCGGCCCTATACGGCCGAAAACACGGGCGCCATGTACACGGACGACCCCGTCGAGGCGGAGGCCGCGGGCAAGGTTCCGATCCTCCTCTGGGAACCGGTTCGCGTCCCGACCCGGTCGGTCTTCGCCCCGGCGCTGGACGACGCCAGGATCGAGGAGGCGGCGCGGCAGTACACCGCGATCGACAGCGTCCAGAGCTTCAATCTCGGGCCCGTGACAGCCACCATCGTCGGCCGGTCCTCACTCCTTCCCTGGCACCTGTTCGCACTGTCCGCGATCGCGAATTCAATCGATGACCGCCCGGTCTACTTCGCCTCCAGCGGATCGGCCGCGCTTACCTTCGGCCTGCGCAGACACCTGGTTCGCCAGGGACTGGCCTTCAGGCTCGTACCCGGAAGCCCGGGCCAGTACGCCGAGTTCGGCGTGGTGCCCAACCTCACCTACGACGAATACGCGGGGGTCGTGGGGCCGTGGGTGGACGTCGTCCGCACCGGAACGCTCGCGGACGAGGTGTTCCTGCACCGAAACGGCATTCCAGAGGAGTGGACGGTTTGGAAGGACAAGTCCACGATCGGTATTCCGAACTACTACTCATGGGTTTATCGGGCCCTGGAGCGCTGGGCGGCGGAGTCCGGAGACGCCGACACGGCCGCAAGGTATCGCGGGCGCCTGGAGGCCTGGGCCGCATTGGGCGACGACCTGAACGAAGTGACGGTCGATGATGGCGAGACCCGGTAGCCGGGTTCAATTGCAGTCCGTGGATAAGGCCCCGCGAGCACCGAGAGCGGCGAGGGGCTGCTAGCCCTGCAGCCATAGAGCCGCGGGGCCGGGACGCCGGCGTCTGACACGCTGTCCCTTCCCCGTGTCTTCGAGGCTGTAGAGAAGATCGAAGCTCTCGGGCGCCCCGGCCGCCACACGCGGGGTCGCCTTCACGAGCACCAGGGGAATGCGTCTCGCGAGGCGGGCCAGATCGGCCAGCGTCCGGGGGAGGTCCTCGCCGTTCAGGCGCTCGAGCCCGGCGGGCAGGACGACGGACCCCAGCGCAACGCCCGCGTCCACGGCGATCTCGGCCAGGGTGATGCGCGCCGCGGTCTCCAGCACCGCCGAGTCCTCTCCGCTCCCGCGGTTGCCGGCGAGCCAGTCGGCATAGAGTTCCGGAAACGCTCCCGCAAACCGGCCCCCGGTCAGGGCGATCAACTTCGCATGGACCTTTGCGCGGACCCGTTCCCGCGCCGCTTCCACCAGTCGGACAGCTTCGTCACGGTTCGCATCTTCCGTCTGCCGTGTTCGACCCGTCCCTTCAGCGATCCTGGCCTCCAGCTCCCGCAGCTGTGTCAGCCGGTCGGTGGCCGCGGCCAGTTCGAGCGCCTGGACCTTGCGGCGTTCGAGCTCCTCCGAGAGATCCTCGATTTCGGCACCGAGCGACAGGGCCCGGCTTTCGATCTCCTTCAGTTCATCGGGCTTGAGCTCGAGCTGGTCCCTTCGCCGGCGCCACCACTTTCCGTCCTGAACCACGTCCTCCCACTCCTCCCGGCGCGCCTCCCTCACCGCGTCGAGCCGATCTTCCAGCGGCCGGCCGCAGTTCACGCACCCGGCGTCCCGGCCGGCGTCGCGGATTCGCTTCAGCCGCTCCCGCAACTCCCGCTCGCGGTCGCGATAGAGCAGCAGGCGGGTCTCCGCATCCTGCCGTTCGCGCACCCAGGCCATCGCCGCGGCCTCCGCGTCGCCCCGCTTCACGGCGGCCGCCTCACGCAATTCCTTCGCGCGGGCTTCGAGTTCGGCAGTCCCCACCTGCGCCCGGGCAAGGCGCTGCACATCGCTCGTCGCCTCGCGGATCAGGCGCCGCACCCATGCCGCCGCCGATTCGTCGCGGGCCGGCGCGTGGTCGGGGCGACCCCCCGCCCCACCCCCCACCGCCCCCAGGTCCCCCCTGGCGCGGCGCGTCGTCTCCGGCCCGTTCAGAAGCGCAACCGCCGCCGACAGCCACGTCTCGGCGCGCCCCGTCCCGAGCCACACGGCGGCGAACTCCTCACGCCGCAGCGCGTGCGCGGCGAGCATCTTCTCCAGGAGGGACTCGAAGTCGGCGCTGCCGACCGTCGCCACCGCGGGGGCGCCGCGTCTGCCACGCCCGCCCCGCCCCTCCGCCCCCACGCTCACCACCGACCCCCTTCCCCGCAGCCTCCCCCGGCTCGCCAGCGCCGCACGGATCGCGGCCATGTACTCGCGCCACAGCGCATCAGGGTCGGACACGAAGGCCACCAGGCCGCGCGCGTCCGAGAGCTCGAGCGCAGCGGTCCGCGTCGCGGTGCAGAGCAGCTCCAGCTTCATGGCGACCGGCCCGCGCGGCTGCCCGCCGCTCCCTTCGCCGCGGCCGCTTTCCCCGCCGGCGCCGGACCGGGCAGCGCGTCGATCCGGAGTTCCGCGACCCTGCGCCGGACCCGCGCCAGCACCTCCCGGTCGAGCGCGGCCATGGCGTCGGGGCCGAGACCCCGCACCGGCACGCGCAGCAGCTTGCCATCGATCCCGCCGGGCACCCCGGCAAGCGCCTCGCCCAGGCGGCGAGCGGCCGTCGCCGTGCCCCCGTCGGTCGCGTCCACCGGCGCCAGGCTCACAGCTGCGCGGGCCTCCACCGGCTCGAACGACACCTCGCCCGACTCCAGATGCGCGGTGAGGAACCCCTTGTCCACGGCGGCCTCCTCCCAGGGATCGGGGCCGATTCGTTCGAGCGAACCGCAATAATGAGCGCGCTCCGCGATCTGCGCACGCGTGTGGCGGGAACCGAGCGCGACGTAGTCCCAGCCGGTAAGCGGCACCGGGAGCGCGCTTCCGGCGCGTGGCGACGGCGCCGCCGAGCGTCGAGCGCGCCCCGGCTGCGATCCGCGGGCGCCCGGGCCCGCAGTGGCCGGTACCCCGTGCAGAACCAGGACGTTCCACTTCGCGGCGCGGTCCGGCGCCAGCTTCGGGGGGGGCGCTCGCCGCGCTGCGTGGTGCGGCACCAGCGTGACCGACAGGTCGCCGTCGAGCAGGACAAGCCGCCGCGACGCGACGGTCGCCGCCTCGACCGACTGCAGCGCGCCGACAACGGCGAGCGGGCCCTGGTGGGACGGGTCGAGGGGGGTGTCGCGCACACCGGCCACCACCGCCACGACCACATCGGGCACACGTTCGCGGAGCTTGTGGATCGCGCGCGTAAAGGTCGCGATCGGCGGCGCCGTGACGTCCGGATGGTCGAAGACGTCCCCGGCGATCACCACCAGCCTGGGGCCGATGCCCGCAATCCGGGCCAGTGCCTCCTCGAAGACTCTTGCGGCGTCGCTGGTACGGCCTGCCGTCCCGGCACCGTAGCCCAGGTGCAGGTCCGACAGGTGCGCCACCGTCACGGCACCGTCACCATGCCCGGAACCGATTCCGGCGGCGACCCGCCGGCGTCGAGACACCATACCTCGTCGGCCCTGGGCTCCACGTTGGGCGGACCCTCCACGCCGGGAACCGCGCTCCGGTACCGGGCCAACCCGAACCCGGCTTCCCGTGCCTCCTCCCTGAACGACTCGGGGAGGCCGTTGGGCGGTCCGCCGATCCACACCCGCTCCGCCCCCGCGTCACGGAGCAGCCCGGGACGGATTGCGACCGTCGCACCGAGGTCGGCGAGCACCACCCGGCCCACAGCCTCCGCAACGGGCGACTCCACAAGCGCCTGCTCCTCCCACTCGAAGCCCTTTGCGGCGAGCTTCCGCACGCCGTCGTCCGGCTCGTAGATGCTCCATTCCAGGTCCTGGGGCAGTTCGAACCAGCTGCCGATGCCAACGAAGAGAACCTGGCAGCCCGGGTCCAGGGTGCCGGTCACACACACCCGCCAGTCGCCCGGCGGTGGTGGATCGATCGTCAGCCAGCGGCGTCCGGCCAACAGCGCCCGCGTCCGTCGCTCGGGCAGAACCGTGCGCCATTCCTCGAAGCTGAGCCAGGGACGGTCAGGATCTTCCAGCGACCGGTGGAGACGGGGCATCCTGTCCAGAATCCAGACGTGAAGCCGGGCCCCCGCCGATCCCAGGACCATCGCGGCCAGAAAAGCCGTCACCGCCCAGACCGGACGCCCCAGAAAGACGATCACCAGCAAAGCCCCCACAGCCGCACCCGCCGCGGCGCCCAGGCCGGTCTGGTGTTTCCTGCCGCGGCGCAGCAGGGCCTCCAGCGCGCCGAGACGCGCCCAGGTGCCCGCGGCCCAGTACCCCGGAAGCGCCGTGGTCAGCGCAAGGCCCAGCCCCTGCGCGGCCGGCGCGGCGGCGAACGCATCCATCCCCTCCCAAACCACCGCAAAACCGGCGGCCCCAAGGAGCGTCACCATCAGACCCAGCCACCATTTTCCGGCGAGCGGATCCCGCCTGGCCTCCCGGACTCCGGCTGTCCGCAACCCGACGGTCATCGCGACCAGGTTGACGCCCGCCAGGACCAGAGCGGCCCGCAGGAGCCCCTCGTCGTTGTAGAGGAGGATGCCCGCCCCGGTGCCCACGGCGGTGGCAATCGCCGAGCCTAGAAGGAACGGCGGGATCCAGAGGGCACGCCGGGCCCGGGTCACGGACCCGTGACGTGACGCAAGGGGAGGGGATCGAGCCGGATGTCGAGTCGCATGGTGGATCTTACCCCGGCCCACACCATTCCACCAACACCGGATATGGCAGCCCGGCCCCTCACAGCTCTTCGAGAATCGCCTGGTAGCTCCGGTACCGGTCCTCCTGCACGCGGCCGTCCGACACGGCCGCCACAACCTCGCAGCCGGGCTCGTGGACGTGGCTGCAGTCCTTGAAGTGGCACCGGCCCAGGAACGGGCGCATCTCGGGAAAGCACCGCGCCAGCGCCAGCGCGTCGACATCCCCGAGCCCCACATCCGAAAAGCCGGGCGTGTCGGCAACCTGACCGCCCCCGGTCAGCGCAATGAGGCGACTCGACACTGTGGTGTGCCGGCCCGCGCGGGAGCGCCTTCCCACGGGGCGGGTGCGAAGATCCAGACCCGGCTCGATCCTGTTCAGAAGGGAGGATTTCCCCGCGCCGGACGGGCCTGCCAGCGCCGACGACCCGGCCTCGATCTCCGCGCGAAAGGCGTCGATTCCCGCGCCCGTCACCGCCGACGTCGGCAGCACCCGGTAGCCCGCCGCATGGTATGATCGCGTGATCTCGCCGACCGAAGCGGCCGAGCCCGCCAGGTCCACCTTGTTGAGCACGAGACGGCAGGCCATCCCGCCGGATTCGCCCATGACCAGCATCCGGTCGATGGCGGACCGTGAAGCCGGGGGATCCGCAACCGACACGACCACCATGAGGCGATCCAGGTTGGCCGCCACGACCCTCGCCACACGGCTCCAGGAGGGACGCCGCGCCAGATGGGTCCGGCGCGGCCCCACCGCTTCGATCACGGGACTGTCGCCGGACCCCCGGCCCACCGTGACAATGTCGCCGATCACGACCTTGTCTCCCGTGCGGCCGCCGCGCTTGAGGCGTCCGCGCAGCGATGCCTCCACGGTGCCGGCGGCGGTCCGGACGCGGTATCGCCCGCCGACCGCCTCGATGACCTGCCCCTCGGTCAGAGGCTAACAGCCCGTGGACAGAGCCGCCCGAGCACCGAGAGCGGCGAGGCGCCGGGCTGGCAAGGCGCGACGAGGGGCCAATAGCAGCGCTATTGGGCTGAGGAGCAACGCAGAGCGGAGCGGCCCAGCCCGGATGCATCGCCGCTCGAATGCCGGGGGGATTCTCTCCACGGGCTGCTATGCCGCGAAGGACTTCAGGGCCTTGCCCTTGTCCCCTTCGCGCAGGCGCCTGAGCGCCCGGTCCCTGAGCTGGCGAATCCGCTCGCGGGTGACACCCAGCAGGTTGCCGATCTCTTCCAGGGTGTGCTCGCGCTCTCCCTGGAGGCCGAAGTACAGCTTCAGCACCCGTGCGTCGCGCGCCTCGAGCGTGCCGAGCGCGCTGGAAACCGCCTCGGTGAGCAGCCGGTTCTCGACCTCCACCTCGGGCTCCGCAGCCTCTTCGGTGATAAACCGCTCGACCAGCTGCGAATCCTCGCTGTCGCCGATCGGGGCGTCCAGACGGATCTCCGCCGCGTTGAGCGTCTGCAGCGACTCCACCAGCTGGGGCGTGAGGAAGGTCGCCTTCCCCAGCTCCTCGCTGGTCGGGTCGCGGCCGAGCTCCTGCTTCAGGCGCTCCTTCTCGCGGAAGATCCGCGCGAGGTCCGAAGCCCTGTTGAGCGGCACCCGAACCGGGCGGCCGTGGTTCGCCAGCGACGCCAGAATGGCCTGGCGGATCCACCACACCGCGTAGGAGATGAACTTGACCCCCTGCTCGGGATCGAACTTCCGGGCGGCCGTGACGAGGCCCACGTTCCCTTCCTGGATCAGGTCGGTCAGTGACACCCCACGGTTCTGGTACTTCTTCGCAACGCTGATGACGAAGCGCAGATTCGCCTTCGCGAGCGCCTGGATCGCCTCCTCGTCGCCCTTCTGTGCCTTGGCGCCGAGGATCTTCTCCATCTCGGGCGTGATCAGCTCGTGGCGGCTGACATCCCGCAGGTATTGGTCCAGAGCGGTCTGCTCGTCGAGGCTGGAATCGAACCCGGTGAGCGGGTTCACGCGCTTCTTTCCGCGCCGAGTTTTCCTGGCCATTTTTCTCTTCTCGATTTCTCCGTTACCAGCCGGACAATCGTCCAGCAAGCGCGTTGCACATACAGCCATTAACGGTACGGCTGCAGGTGCCCGTTGTCAATGATTTTTCTGTTCGGTCTTCCGTTCCCGCGGTCTCATTCCCCATCAGGGGACACGCAGGGACCGCATTTCGTTTACTGTCGCTCCTCCGTTGTCCCGGGAATCTCTTGTACACCTGCTACGTCAGACGTTCCCACCGGGGTTCCCGGTTGCCCCGCGGCGAGCCGCTCCAGCACCCACTCCGGCTTCAGCTCGCGCCGCTCGAATGTGAAGAGCCTGAGCACACGGGCGGTACGGTACAAGGCCTCCGCAAGTTTCGGCAGATCGAACAGGCCGGGGATCCCCTGGCGGCCGATGCGGCGCACGGGATGGCCCGGTCTCTCGACCAGTACGTCCAGCTGGAACATCTGCTTCTTTATGGGGAAATCGAGGATCACCTCGCCGGGGGCGAGGCCCAGTTCGTCTGCGAGCGCGTCCTCCCAGCGCCGCTTCTCGATCGTGTTGCCGCTCACCCAGCCGGCAAGCGAACGTCCCTCGAGCCGCCACGCCGGGATCTCGACGGCCCGCTTGGGCAGGTTCCGGTTCCTGAGCGCGGGGAGCCAGCGTCCGGCGAGCCTCGCCGCCACCTCCCCGTCGCGGGAGCGCGCGCGCCGTCCCAGCTCGTAGAGGAGTTCCTCGTCGGTGGGGCCGATCAGATCGGCCGGCGACAGGAGCCCGGCCGCGACCGCCTCCTCGACGATGCGCTTGTACATCCCGGTGCCCGCGCGGACGGCATGGTGCCAATACACATTGCGGAACATCTGGTACTTCGAGAAGAGCAGGGACTCCAGGGCGCTGAGCGCCTTGGCGCGGACGCCGACCTCCCATTCGCCCGTTTCGGGGTCCTGCAGGAGCACCAGCCCCTGGAGGAGCCGCTCGACGTCGACCTCGCCGTAGGGGACGCCGCAGAAGCGCGCGTCGCGCCTCAGGTACTCCATCTTGTCGAGATCGAGGCTTCCGCTCACGAGTCCGCGCAGAGCGTTCTCGCCCCCTCCCCTCATGATGCGGCCGATCCCTTCGGCGGCGCCCTCTCCCAGCGGGGCCAGCGCCGCCCTCATCTCCTTCGATTCGAAGAACCGGGCGCCGATCTCCTCGTGGTTGGCGGCGATCTGCGCCTGCTCGAGTTCCTCCAGAGCGTGGGAGAAGGGGTAGTGGCCGATGTCGTGCAGGAGCGCGGCGTACGGAATCAGGTGCATGCCCTCCCAGACCCGCGGCGGAACCGGCGGCCCGGCCTGGAGGATGCGGATTGCGCGGTCGGCTAGGTGGTAGACGCCCAGCGCGTGGTCGAACCGGGTGTGCGTGGCGCCCGGGTAGACGAGGTGCGCCAGCCCCAGCTGCCGGATGTAGCGAAGCCGCTGGAAGGCCGGGGTGTCGATGATGGCAGCGGCTACGGGATCCAGGCGGATCGTGTTCCACACCGGATCACGGATGACGAGCGACCGACCATGGCTGACCATGGAAGGCGACATTAGCGGTTGGCGGGGGGCGTTGCAATGTCTGGATGGGAAAAATCCGCCGTGGGGCGCCTCCAGGCCGCGCCTGACCGCCTCCGCCGGGCTCTTTCGAGCGTTTCCGTTGACGAAAACCGAATAAATGGCGAAGTTGCGTGTCCAATGACGGCCACATCGATTCGCCCGAACTCCTCCATGGGGACGGCTTCGCCGTTGCGGGACGAGGTCCGCGCCGGGGCCGAGGACCGGCCCGGGGTGTACCGCTGGCTGGGCGCGGGCGGGCGCATCCTGTACGTGGGCAAGTCGGTGCGGGTGCGCACGCGGCTGCTCTCCTATTTCCGGGAGGAGACGGGGAAGGCGGCGCGGATGGTCGCCGAGGCGGAGGCGGTGAGGTGGGACTACAGCCCCAACGAGTTCGCCGCGCTCTTCCGCGAGATGCGCCTGATCCGCGCCTGGCAGCCCGAGTACAACGTGCAGCACAAGCGGGACCGCCGGTACGGGTTCATCAAGGTCACCCGCGAGCCGGCGCCGCGGCTGATCCCCGTGTCGCGGCCGGTGAGCGACGGCGCCAGGTACTACGGGCCGTTCTCGCGGACCGGCTGGATGGCGCGCGCGGTGCACGAGCTGTCGCTGGCGACGGGTCTGCGGGACTGCGCGTCCGGCGTCCCGGTGCACTTCGGCGACCAGATCGAGATGTTCCCGGGCGCGCGGACCCCGCTGTGCATCCGCGCCGAGACGGGGACCTGCCCTGCGCCCTGTGCCGGCCGCTGCACGGTGGCGGAGTACGAGCGGCGCGTGGCCCGGGCCCGGGCGTTTCTGGAGGCGCGGAGCCGCAGGCCGCTGGAGGAGCTGTCGGAGGCGGTGACCGAGGCCGCCGAGCGGCTCGACTTCGAGTACGCCGGGCGGCTGCATGAGCGGATGAGCACCCTCGAGAGCCTCTGGGACCACCTCTCCGGCTTCCGCGGGCAGATCGAGAAGCTGAACCTGGTGTACCCTGTGTCGGGTTTCGGGGGCGAGGACCGGGTCTACCTGATCCGGCGCGGCCGGCTCCACGGCGAGATGCCGTGGCCGAAGAGCGACGGGGCGCGGCGGCGGGCGAACCGGGCGGTCGAGGAGGCGTTTCGGCCGACGCTGGCGGACCGGGAGTTCAGTCTGGAGGGGGAAGCGGCGGCGGAGGTGCTGCTGACGGTGACCTGGTTCAACCGGCGGCCGAAGGAGCGGAAGCGGGCGGTGGCGCCGGAGCGGTGGCTGGGGGGTGCGCCGCCGAGTCGGTAGCGGCGTGCCGGAGAACCTCGTTCAGGGCTGGGGGAGCCGGCAGGCCCGCGGTGTTTCCCGCCGGGGGGCACCGGCACGGTACGCAGCCATGCCCGCGTCCGCGACCCGCCCCGCCTCGATCAGCTGCTCCATCCGCCCGAGATTGCGCGCGCTCCAGCTGCTTCGCTTACGGCGCGGGGTGAAGCGCAGCTTGTAGCTCCTCTCGTCGACGGAACGCTTCAGCCCGTCGATCCAGCCGAAGCAGAGGGCCTCGTCGATCGCTTCGGCGACGGTGACGGTCGGCAGTCCCGTCCCCTTCTTGTAGAGACCGACCCAGAGCTCGCCGAAACGGTCGTGGTTCTCCTCGAACCAGGCGCGCAGGTCGGCCGGCGCGGGGAAGAAGTGCAGGCCGGCGGAGGGAGCGCCGCTCATCGGGGCGTCAGCATCCAGCGCTCGGCCGCGACCGACTCCACCCGCTCGCGCGAGTAGAATACCGGGAAGAAGCGGTCGTTGGCCCAGAGTTCGAAGAGGTTGTCGTAGAAGGGCGAATCCGGGTCGCCGGACTGGCCCGGCGTGTTGCTGCCGACCGCGCGGTCCCAGTCGCCGGTGTCGACGATGAGGCGGAAGGACGCGCCGGAGGTCTGGTTGTCGCCGCCGCCGGTGTTGTTGAGGGTGTAGCTGTTGCCCCCGCGCGGGAGCGGGCCGACGGTGAAGCGGGCCGCGATGTCGGGCGGGGCGGCGCGGGAGAGGGGGTGGAAGATCCTGGCGTGCTTGTAGTCGGGTTGCCCGTACTGCCAGCCGTCCATGTCGCGGCCGAGCTTCGCGCGCAGGGCGGCGACCGCCTCTTCCAGGCTGCGGAGCAGCACCGCGTCCAGCCCGGCCACCGGATCGTCGCCGAACTCGCCCCCGGGCGCGTTGAGGTGGTCGATCACCTTCGTCATCGCCAGCCCGCCGAGGACGCTTCGCTGGGCCGCCGGCACGATGGCGCTGCGCACGTTGCCGCGCACGCGGCCCTCGAAGGCGACGTAGATTCCCGCCGCGACGGAGGTGGGGTCCAGCACGAAATCCCAGGCCAGGAGCAGCTCGCGCGCCCGTTCGACGGCGGGGTCGGAGGAGGGGCCGACGTGGCGCAGCATGGGAACGATCGTGCGCGCGGGGATCGAGAGGTAATCGGTCTGCAGCGCCATCATGTCGGCCATGGAGTGAAGCCGCCCCGAGCCGAGGACCTCGGCGGCGCGCGCCCAGCGGTACGGGTCCGACCACTCGTAGCCGATCGCGTCCATGTGCGGGTAGTCGTCCGGCGTGAGGTGGTTGTTGGCGGTGGCGAAGTAGCCCTCCGGCGGGTTGTGTACGCTGGGCTTGGCCCGGATCGGCAGGTAGCCGTCCCACTCGTAGCGCCCGTCGCCCGGGACCGGGACCAGTCCCGACCAGTTGCGGCGGATCGGCGCGATCCCGACCGCCTGCCAGCCGATGTTCCCCTCCCGGTCCGCCCAGATCATGTTCTCGCCCGGGATGTTCGAGTAGTTGCACGCCTCGACGAACTCCTCCCAGGTCTTCGCCTGGTCCATCCGCAGGCTCGCCAGGTAGGGGGCGCCGCCGGGCTCCAGCCACGCCGCGCGCACCGCGTAGGCGACGTTGTTGCGCGTGTCCTCGAAGACGACCGGCCCGTGCCGCGTGTACTTGAACTCGGCAGTGTGGGGGGCCTGCCCCTTCACCGGGATCTCCTCGGTGATGACGGTCATCTCCTCCCAGCCGTCGCGGTAGCGGTACCGGTTGCGGTTGTCCGGGTCGGTCTCGTAGACGTACAGGTCCTCGCCGTCGGTCCGGAAGACGGTCAGCCCCCACGCCCCGTACCCGTTGTGCCCGATGCTCACCCCCGGGATCTCCGGCTCGCCGCCACCGATCACGTTCCAGCCCGGGCCGACGAGGTGCACCCAGTAGCGCAGCGATGGCGCCGATTGCGCCCGGTGCGGGTCGTTGGCCATGAGGGGGTAGCCGCTCTCGCTCAGACGCCCGCTGACGACCCAGTTGTTGGAGCCGAGGCTCTCGTGGTCGGGCCAGGCGAGGGGGTCCGGCTCCCGCATCGCCGATTCCAACCTCGCGAACGCCTCCTCGTCCCCCCGGTGCTCCGGGACCAGGTGTTCGCGCCGGAAGCGCACCGAACCGCGGAAGGCGTTGTAGAGCCCGAGGATGTCCTGGCTGAGCAGCGCGCCGTCGATGGCCGGATCCAGCTCGATGTCCGGGTCACCGGGATGGAAGTTTGCGACACGCTTGACCGCGTCGGCCCCCACCGCCGCCACCGCCCGTCCGTAGCGCAGCTCCGCACCGATGTTCCCCAGCAGTCCCTGGTGGCGGGAGATCACCACCTCGGGCGTCCAGAGTTTGGGGCGGACTCCGAGTAAGTCGAACTCAATCGGAAGTAGCTCCGGATTTGTTTCGGTCTCCGCGATATAGGCGTTAACCCCGTCAACGTACGCGGGAATGATCAGGGAGCCGCGGTCGTGGTAGTGGTTCATCTCCACCGTCATGTCGCCGCGGTACTTGAAGAGGCGGAAGCCGATATCGCGCTCGAGCTCGTCCGGGCCCAGCATCTCGGCGACGGTGCCCGTGGCCTGGGCGCGCCACACCTCGAACTGGAAGAGGCGGTCGCGCGCGGCCGCGTACCCCTGCGCGAAGAAGAGGTCGTACTCGGTCTCGGCGTAGATGTGGTTGATCCCCCACCGGTCGCGGATGATCTCGACGGGGGCCTGGAGGCCGGGGACGGTGAGGGTGGTGGCGGTCGGCCGGGATGGCGCGGTCAGGAGGGCGGCGGAAGCGACGAGCGCGACCGCGGCTGCGACCGCGAGAAAGGCCCGGGGGCGGTTGCGTGCCGGCATCTTCGTAGGATCTCCGGTGTTTGAGGTGCTGGGTTCGAACCATGGGAATGTACGGCGTATTATTTCAGGGAACGACCGCCAGCCTGTTCCGCCCGGCGAATGAGGGTCACTTCTTCCTCTCCGCCCACCGCATCGGCGGGATGACTTCCCCCTTCGCCGACGATTCGATCAGGATCCGCAACCGCCGGAGCCGCGTCTCTTCGCGCTTGGCGCTGACCACCCACCAGGTCACCTGCTTGCGGTACGACGGGCGGGCGCGCTGGAAGTAGTCCCAGGCGTCGGCGTCGGCCTGCAACTGCCGTTCGTACTCGGCCGGGAGGACGACCTTCTTCTGCTCGTGCGCCGCCTGCTTCTCCCTGGCCGGGGTCCGTTTGCGGTATGCTGCCATCCCCGCCTCCGTGACCAGCCCCTCGGCCATCAGGTGCGTCATGCGGCCGAGGTTGCGGGCGCTCCAGTGACTGCCGCGACGGCGGGGTGTGAAGCGGATCTTGTAGCTCTTCTCGTCAAGGGACTTTCGGATGCCGTCGATCCAGCCGAAGCAGAGGGCCTCGTCCACCGATTCGGGCCACGTGATACTCGGCAGGCCGGTCGCCTTCTTGTAGTAGCCGACCCAGAGCTCGTCGCGCTGGTCGTGGTGCTCCGCCAGCCAGGCGCGGAAGTGGGCGGGGGTGGGGAAGAAGAGGAGGGGGGCGCTGCCAGCGGGGTCCGCGCCTGGGGTCGGGGACGGCGGCGGGGTGGATGGCATGGCGGTAGGGTTCGCTGGCGGAGGGGCTTTCGCAACGTCCCCCAAGGTAGCGCGGGAAGGGCGATCCGGACGAGGTGGTGGGTCACCCGCGACCGTGCGTCCTGTGCCGAAATTTCGGCAAAGTGTTGAAATATCGGCACACCAGTGTTACCGTGACTGGGTGAACCGACCGGTACCCAGAGGAGAGGAGCCCTCATGCCCACGCAACGCCTGAAACCCGGATTCGCGACTTCCCTGCTGTTCTGCCTCGGGTGGACGCTTTCGTGCACACCCCTGCCTGACGTCCCGGACCACCCGACCGTGCGGTTGCCTCCCGCCGACCAGACGCTGGAAGGGAAGCAGTTCTCACGGATCCGGGGCGTGTCCGAACTGACCGACGGGAGGATCCTGGTGTCTGACCTGCTCGAGGAATCCCTCTACGTTGTGGACATGCGGTCCGGGGGCGTGCACAGCCTTGGAAGCGTCGGAGATGGCCCCGGCGAGTACCGGTCTCCGGGATTCCTCTACCCGATCGGTGCCGATTCCACCCTCCTGACCGATCAGACCACGCATCGGGCGTTTCTTGTGGCAGGTGACGGCTACCCGGAAGACTTGAGTGCAGCCACCGAACTCATTGGCCTCCTCAGCAGCGAGGCCCCTTGGGGGATCGATCGCTCCGGCCGGGTCCTCGGGGTCGAGGGGTTCGGCTACTCAGGAAACAGGCTTGCCTTGTCCCGCGTCGAGGCCGACTCGCTCAGGATTCTCCTCACCACAGGCAGCGTGTTCAGCTGGGAGCCGGGAGAGCACGAGACGATCGCCGAGGTCGGAGGACAGGGACGGCTGGGCGCTTGGGGGCGGACACAGTTTGGAGGACGCCGCTACTACACCAGCGCCCTGGCTGTCGAGGGCCAGGCATGGCTCTTCCGGGACGGTTGGATCGCGCTGGCGCATCCTGAACCTTATCGGGTCGATTGGCGCAGGCCGGACGGCGAGTGGTTGAGAGGCGATCCGCTCCCGCTCGACCCCGTCCCGGTAACCCCGCGCGAGCGGTGCTTCGCATGGACCGGGGACAGGGATCCCGGCGCTTGTGAGGAAAGTCGCAGAATTGGTGAAGTGCCCTGGCCGGACTACCTGCCTCCCTTCGTGATGGCGCGGCGGAACCGGACGACCCCGGGGGGCATTGCACTTCAGCCCGGGCCGGACGGGTTGCTGCTGATTCGGCGGACGCTGATAGCCGACGCTCCGGGGAGGCGCTACGATGTGGTGGACCGGACCGGCTCGCTGAGGAGCACCATTGTCATGCCGGAGAACCAGACCATCGTCGGCTCGAGTTCCACGTCGCTGTACGTCGTGACGAAGAACGACGTCGACCTGCTGACGCTGAGCCGGCACCGGTGGCCGGATATGTTTGGTGCGAGATGAGCAGCATGCCCATGATGCCCGGATCCGATATCCTGTTTGAGATCGCCGCCAGGGCCACGGTCCTGTTGACGGTTGCGCTGGTTCTGGCGTGGCTCGCCCGGCGGCGGTGTGCCGGGGTCCGTCACATGTTGTGGACGATGGCATTTGCCCTCCTGGTTGCGCTGCCGCTGCTGAAACTCTTCGCACCTGCCTGGGAGGTTTCGCTCCTGCCCGCCGGCGGCCCGCCCATTGAGCCGCCAACGATTGTTGCTCCGGCACCCGGCGCCTCAACCGAGTCCATCTCTCTGCCGGCGGCGAACCCGCCGTCGCCCGGTGCCAGGCCGGCGGCGACCCCTCCCATGGAGGCCCCCGCGGCAGGCTGGATGATCCCCTTCCCTCTTCTCCTATGGGGCCTCGGGTGCACTGTCTCGCTGATCTCGCTTGCGGTCGGCAGGGCTCGTTTCCGGGCACTCATCCGCCTGGCGCAACCGGTTCGCGACCCGGTGTGGCTCCGGCAGGTCGACGCGATCCGCGAGCGAGTCGGACTCCGTAGCGGGGTCAGGCTCTACCTCACCGAGCGGGCCGGCCCTCCGATGACGGGCGGGTTGTGGAGGCCAGCCGTCCTGCTACCGGCATCCGCAGTGAATTGGGCCGTCGGGCGGCGGCGAGCCGTGCTGATGCATGAGATCATTCACGTGCGTCGCCGCGACACCCTTCGGCAGCTGCTGATTCGGGCCGCGCTCGCGATCTACTGGTTCCACCCGCTCGCCTGGTTGGCTTCACGCCTCGCCGCATCCGCCCGGGAGGAGGCGTGCGACGAAGAGGTGCTGGCTCGCGGAACCCGCGCATCGGAATACGCCGGACATCTGCTTGCCGCATCAGCAGGTGTGAGTCCTGGTCCATCGGTGCTGTCGCTGCCACTGGTTCGGCACTCACGGTCCCAGCTGGAGCGGCGGATCTTGTCGGTCCTCAATCCGCGGCGGCCGCGCCGAAGCGCCGCCGCCACCGCTGTCCTGTTCGCCACGATCGGCTGTGTGGGGGTCTCCACGGCCGTCACCCATCCGGTTCGCGACTCTTCGCAGGAAGAGCAGTTCGTGGGCCTGCTTCCTGCGGACCAGACGCTGGACGGGAGGACGTTCGGCAAGATCATTAGCGTGAGAGAACTCTCTGACGGCAGGATTCTGCTGTCCGACATGGGCGAGCGCGAACGGTACCTCTATCTGGCGGACCCTCGCACCGACGAGGTACGGAGCCTGGGCCGTATCGGCGACGGGCCCGGCGAGTTCCGGTATCCGGGGTTTCTCTATCCGCTCGGTCCCGATTCCACGCTCTTCACCGATCAGTATACACATCGGGCGTTTCTCGTGGCAGATGGCGACCACCCCGAGACGTTGGACGCAGGCACCTTGCTGATCGCCCGGCTCGGCGCGGAGCCACCCTGGGGTGCCGATCGCTTCGGCCGCGTCCTCGGGGTCGAGGGATTTGGCCATCCGGGGGACAGGCTGCTCATGTCTCGGGTGGAGGCCGACTCGTCGCGGATCCTCCTCACAACCGGCAACGTCATGGACTGGGAGCCGGGGAGCCAGGAGACGATCGCCACGGTCGGAGCGCAGGGCCGATTTGGCGAGTCGCGGCAGTTGCGGTTCGGCCAATGGTACTATACCAGCCCGCTGGCTACCGAGGGACAAGCCTGGCTCTTTTGGGACGGCTGGGTCGCGGTCGCGCATCCCGACCCATACCGTGTGGACTGGCGTCGGCCGGACGGCGGATGGGTGAGGGGCGCCCCGCTGCCGTTCGACCGCGTGCCGGCGACCGACTGGCAGAAGTGCTTTGCGGCAACAGGAGACAGAGACCGTGACGCTTGCGACAGCCCCGGCCTGGCCATGTACGTGGATCTGCCTTCGCCGGACCATATTCCACCCTTTGTGATGGCGCGGCACGACAGGACGACCCCGGGAGGCATTGCGGTTCAACCGGCCCCGAGCGGCATGCTGCTGATTCAGCGGACGCTGATGGCCGACGCTCCCGGGAGGCGCTACGATGTGATCGATCGGACCGGCTCGCTGCGGGGAACGATTCGCCTGCCGGAGAACCGCACCATCGTCGGCTCGGGCTCCTCGTCCCTGTACGTCGCCACGAAGCACTATCCCGACGGCGTGACCCTCAGCCGGCACCCGTGGCCGGATCACTACGGTGCGCGCCAATGACCCACATGCCGCCGCTCAGCAGACGCGAGCGCCAGGCAATGGACATCGTCCATGAGCTGGGCAGCGCCACCGCCGCCCGAATCCGGGAGCGAATGACCGACCCGCCCAGCTACTCGGCCGTGCGCTCCGTGCTGCGCATCCTCGTCGACAAGGGACACCTGTCAACCGAGTACGACGGTCCTCGCCTGGTCTATTCACCCACGGTGCCGGTGCAGCGGGCGCGGCGCTCAGTCATGCGGCATGTTCTCAGGACCTTCTTCGACGGCTCGGTGGAGGGCGCTGTCAACACCCTCCTCGAGCTGGAGGACACCCAACTCACCCCGGAGGAGCGCGCCCGCATGAAGGAGCTGATCGATCAGGCGTCCGGGGAGGGGCGCTAGCCGGAACGGCTCACTCCGGATAGGTCCACGGTCCAACTTGGAGTGCCCCGCGCAGGCCGGTTCTCGTCAGACTCCTTTCGGGCCGCGGTGATTTTTCACCGTACTGTTGATTTTTCACCGCCACCGCCATACCCTTGTGTTCGACCGGCTGCTTCGACCCCTGATGCGGCCGACAGCTTCCGCGCCGGACCCCTTCGCGACCGGCGCGGCCAGACCACAGGAGGCACTGGCGATGACCCGTTCCAACACGACCCGGCAAACACGGACCCCAAAATGGCTGCTCTTCAGCCTCGGACTCGGACTCGCGGCCTGCGACACGACCGGCGGCCCCTTGACCACCATGGAGGTCGACTCCGCCGGTATCCCGATCACCACCCCGCTCGCGCCCGCCTGGGGTCCCGGCGACGAGTGGACCATTTCGGAGGAGCCCTTCGTCCAGATCGGCACCATCGACGGGCCCGTGGAGTACCAGCTCGCGAGCGTCGCGCGGGCCGTGCGCCTGAGCAATGGGGACATCGTGGTCGGGGACTGGTCGAATCAGGTGCTGCGCCGCTACGACGACCGTGAAGGGACCTTCGTTTGGGAAACGTCGGGACCGGGGGAAGGGCCCGGCGAACACGAACTCCTGGAGTGGGTGGGCGCGCTCGCGAGTGATTCCATCGTGACCTGGGACGGCTATCTGCGCCGCGTCCAGATCTTCGGTCCTGACGGTTCGTTCGGGCGCTCAATTCGCGTGGAAGCCCCCTGGTCCGATTTCACTCCGACCGGGGTCCAGGGCATCTGGGGGCGGAGTCTCGTCATGTCCTTCGCCGACTACCGGGAGGAGATGCCGGAGGGGGTGGTGCGGTGGCCGGGGGTTCGGTTCGCGACCGTTTCGCTGGACGACGGGGCGGTGGCCCGCCTGATCGATGTCCGGGGCAGCGAACAGGAGATCACCTCATACCCGGACGGTGGATGGGCCCAAATGAGCTATCAATACGGCAAGGGTCCGCTGTCCGCGGTCAGTGCAGGCACCCTCGCCGTGGTGGACACCGAGGCGTTCTCGATCCAGTCGGTCTCCCTCCACGACGGATCCACTTCACGGATCATCCGCCGCGACGAGCCGCTCGTGCCCGTGACCGAAGAGCACGTCGAAGCCTTCGTGGACTGGATGGTCTGGCGAAACCAGGTGTGGGGAGGGATGACGGAGGAGCAGGCGGAGTCCTACAGGCCGTCGTGGCGCAACCGCCCCATGGCTCCGACGCTTCCCGTGCTGAGCGCGGTCCATCTGGACAAGGCGGGCAACCTCTGGGTGCGTCCGTATTCGCTTCCCCTCGCCGAGTCCCTCCCCTACGAGGTGTACGCGCCGGACGGGACCTGGCTGGGCCAAATGGCCACCCCGCCCGGGCTTCAGCTGGGCGATGGCGAAATCGGCGAAGACTACCTGCTGGGTGTGTGGATGGACGAGCAGGACGTGGAGCATGTGCGGATGTACCGGCTGGAGAAGTGAGGGGCCGTCCGGACTTGACATTGACACACCAGAAAGCAGTTGGCCCACCAAGAGGAGACACATGACATGAAGAGGACCATGGGAACACTCGTGATTGCCAGTGCAGCCGTCGCCCTGGCCGACCCGTCGGTCTGTGACGCGCAGGCCAATGACCCTCCATTGACCCAGCGCGAGGACAGCGCGGGAACGGTGAGGGTCCGGGCGAGTTCAGCGGCGGGATCGAACAGATGGTGGGCGCGGTCGGCGACACCGTGTGGGTCCTCGACTGGGACGGACGCGTGTCCGCATTCGGCCCCGACCTCGGGCTGGTCCGCACCTTCAACCTGCTGGCCAACGCCAGCTCGATCCATGACCTCGGCGACGGCTCGATGGCCGTGCAGTACGTTTCCCCGTTCTGGGCCAGGGATGCGATCGGGGCGATTCGCAACCCGACCGTACTCTGGCGCTTCGACGCCGAGGGTACGCGTCTCGACAGCATCACGGCCACGGCCGGCTACGACGAGTACGTGGCTCGGCGCCGGAACGGCAATACGGCGAGTGTGTCGTCCCTTTTTCGCAAGGAAGCCCAGGTGGCCACCCTCGGCGTGAGCCTCTTTGTCGGCAACGCCGAGTTCATCGAGGTGGAGGAGCGCACGCGTGATGGCGACCTCGTCCGCATCCTGAGAATCCCGGACTATCCCCTGACCCTGTCCGGAGCCGTCCTGAGAGCCGAGCGGGAGGCGTTTCTCGGCGGGAGGTCGTCGTCGCTCCTCCAGGAGGCCGCCGAGCGGACCCCGGCGTCGGGAACGCGCCCCGCGTACAGCAAGATGATCGTGGATCCGACGGGGGCGGTGTGGCTCCAACTATACCGCGGGGAGAGCGAAGCGGACGAGCCGGTGCGCTGGCTGGTGCTCGCCGCCGACGGCACGTGGCTGGGAACGGTGGGCTTGCCCGACAGGTTCCGGATCGTGGACATCGAGATGGACGCGGTCCTGGCTGTCTGGTACGACGAGCTCGACGTTCAGCATCCTCAGGTGCTGAGGCTGGAGCGGCGGTAGCGGGGGCGGCGAGGTAGCGGCGGTGGAACCTGGAAGAGTATTCTCAGACAGGCGAAGCTCGAAAAGGAGGGCACGGCATGAACTACGCGATCGTAATTGAGCGAACCGCAAACGGCTACTCAGCCTACGTGCCCGACATTCCGGGATGCGTCGCTGCGGCAGGTTCGTATGAGAAAGTCGAGAAGCTGATTCGAGAAGCGGTCGGCTATCACCTGGAAGCACTCCAGGAGGACGGGGTTCCGTTTCCGGAACCGAACACTTCCGTGGGGTCGGAGGAGGCTCGGGCTACCCAATAGGGCGCCCTCACACCACCCTGACCGGCCCCGGATACCGGCCCACCGCCTCGTTCATCGTCAACAGCGTGATTCCCTCGGCCTGGGCCTGGCCGACGAGGATCCGGTCGAACGGATCCCTGTGGATGTCGGGGAGCAGGTCGACGGCAACCGCGTGGGCTCCGGTGACCGGCAGTTCGGTGTAGCCGTTTTCGAGGAGTCCGCGTCGGAGAAGCCGCGGGTCGACGACGAAGTCGGAGCGCCCCAGTCCGCTCTTGATGGCGACTTCCCACAGCGATGCGGCACTGTAGGCCGGCTTCGTGTCGGGGTGGTTCAGGATGTCGCGCGCATCCGCCGACAGGCGTTCGGGGAACCCTGCGGCCCATAGCAGAAGGTGGGTGTCGAGGAGGACTGTCACCGTTCGCGCCCGAACATGGCTTCGATCTCCGCGCATCCCATGATGTCGAAGTCGTCCGGCACCGAGATCCGGCCGCGCATGAACCCGGTCCGCCGCATTGCGCCGGGCTCGGGTGCGCTGACCGGCACGACCTTCACCAGCGGCTTGCCGGAGCGCGCGATGATGAACGGATCGCCATCCACGGCTTCCCGCACCAGGCGGGAAAGATGGGTCTTCGCTTCGTGCATGTTGTAGGTGCGCATGGGGGGCTTCCCGGATTCGAGACCTTAGTCTGGTTTATTGAACTTAGTCTATCCGTGGGATCCCTTCAAGGGAAATCGCGCCCTCGGGCAACCGCAACCGCCCCCCTCACGCCTCCCACGTCACCCGTCCCCCCGCCACCGTCCTCAGCACCGGAATCTCCTTGATCGCGTCCGGATCCGCGTCGTGGGGGTCGGACTCCAGCACCACGAAGTCGGCCAGCTTGCCGGCCGTGACCGAGCCCTTGATTTCCTCCTCGAACGATGCGTAGGCGCCGCCCATGGTGCAGATCCGCATCGCCTCCGGCACGGTGATCCGCTGGCTCGGGCCCCAGACGCGGCCGTCGAAGTCCTTGCGCGTGACCATGCTCTGGATGGCCATCAGCGGCTCGTAGGGGCCGGGGGTGTAGTCGGATGCCGGGGCGACCGGAATGTCGTAGTCGAGGAACGACCGGTGGGCGAACATCCACTCCATCTTCTCGGGACCGTATTCGACCCACTTGTTGCCGTGGTAGTGGGCGTAGGTGTAGAAGGGAGTGGGGACGGCGCCTGCGGCCTTGATGCGCTCGAGGAGCTGCGGGTTCACCAGCGAGCAGTGCTCGATGCGGTGCCTCGGGTCGGGCCTGGGCCACATCTGCTGGACGCGCTCGTAGGCGTTCAGGACCATGTCGATGGTGACGTCGCCGTTGGCGTGGATCCCGACCTGCCAGTTGGCGCGGTGGGCCACCTCGACGACCTCGTGGATCTCCTCCTGACTCATGGTGAGGATGCCGTAGTCGTCGGGGCGGCCGACGTACGGGGTGCTCATGCGCATGGTGCGCTCGGACGCAGAGCCGTCGGCGCCGTACTTGACCCCACCCACGCGCAGCCACTCGTCGCCGAACCCGGTGGAGACGCCGGTCTGGCGGAGGCTGTTGTAAGGTCCACGCAGCATCATGTAAACCCGACATGACAGTTCGCCGGCGTCGTAGGCCGCCTTGTAGGCGCGCACACTGCTCGCGCCGGTGCCGGCGTCGTGGAAGGAGGTCAGACCGGCCTGGGCCATCAGCTCGGTGATGAGCTTGACGCCGGCCTGCCTGTCGTCGTCGGTGTGCGTGCTGGGGATCAGCCCGGAGAAGACGTAGTTGGCACGCTCCGCGACCAGGCCGGTGAGCTCGCCGTCCTCGCGGTAGAACCTGCCGCCGGGCGGGTCGGGCGTCCCGGCGGTCACCCCCGCCAGCGCGAAGGCGCGCGAATTGTAGACGCTGGTGTGGCCGCCCCGGTGGCCGACGACCGCGGGGTGGTCCGGCAGCGCCTCGTCCAGGTCGAGGCGGTTCAGCGGACGGCCCTCGGCGAGCTTGGTGTCGTCGTACTTGAAGCCGCGGATCCACTCGCCCGGCGGCGTCTCGCGGGCGCGCGCGGCCATCCGGTCCTTGATCTCGGCGATCGAGCGCACGTCGACGTTCACGTCCTTGAGTTCGCGGACTCCCGCCCCGGCCGGGTGGGTGTGCGCGTCGATGAAACCGGGGGTGATGACGGCGTCGCCGTGATCGAAGACCTGCGTGCCCGCGCCGCGGAGCGCGTCGATGTCACCCCGCGAACCCACCGCCATGAAACGGCCGTCCTTCACCGCAAGCGACTCGGCGGAGGGGTTGTCGTCGTCCATGGTGTGGATGACGCGGCCGTGCGCGATCAAGTCGGCGGCGGTGGCATCCGACCCGTCGGTGCGCAGGACTACTCCCGGACCGCCCTCGCAGCCGGCCAGCAGTCCGGCGCCGACGGTGCCCGCGGCTGCTCCCAGGAACTGGCCTCTCGTCAGTGACTTCATCGGATCCTCCATCTGTGTGCCTGCAACTCTGCGGGAGTCTACCGCACCCGGTCCCCGATTCGACTGCCGCGGATTTCCGTTATCCAGGGAAACGGCCGGTAGGAATCGCGGTCATAGGAGAAGTAAATAAAGACCACCCGCCCCTTGAACCGCCAGCCTTCGAGGAAACCCCAGACGCGCGAATCCAGGCTGTCGTCACGGTAGTCGCCAAGCATGAAGTAGTGGCCCCCGGGAACCACCAGCGGCCCCCAGTTGTCCGGCGTGGGGCGGTAGTCGTCGCGGGGTCCGCCGACCAGGTGATCGTTCTGCCAGGCCATGTCCGGATCGTAGACATCGCGGGTGGCGAACGTCTCCACATAGGGCTCGTCGTACGCTTCGCCGTTCAGGTAGACCACCTTGTCGCGCATCTGCAGCGTGTCGCCCGGCATGCCTATGACCCGCTTCACGACCGTCATGTTCTCCTCGTGATGAGGGTCGAAGACGAGGATGTCGCCTCGCCGGGGTTCCGAGTAGCCCGGGACGCCGAGGTCGGTGAAGGGAACGCGGGAACCGATCGCCAGCTTGTTCACGAAGAGGTAGTCGCCAACGAGAAGGGTGTTCTTCATCGATCCCGAGTCGATCACGAAGGTCTCGACGAAAAAGATCCGAACGATCAGGAAAAGGACAAACGCCAGTGCGAGGGATCTGGTCCATTCGGCCAGGCTGCCGCGCTTGCCGGTGGCCCCTTCCGCCCGGCGGTTGGCGGCTTCCCGCTTCCGGCCGCTGGCCGCCTGCCCGGGCCCATTGGGGCCACCCTTCTTCGGCTTGCGCTTCCTGGCCATTACCTGTCCCCTTCTCCCGCCGAGAACGGCCCGCCGACCACCCGCTTCACGTCATCCACGATCGAGCCGCCGTCCGGGGGCGGTTTGGTGTAGAGGCTGACCCCGATCGTCACGGCGAAGCCCGCCGCGAAGCCGGGGATCATCTCGTAGAGATCGTAGAAGTGGTCCTTGACGAACACCACCCAGAGCATCGCGGCCGCAAAGCCGGCGATCATGCCTGCGACGGCGCCCGCGAGCGTGGTCCGCCGCCAGAAGAGCGAGCACAGGACGACCGGGGTGAAGGCCGACGCCAGCCCCGACCAGGCGAAGAGGACGAACCAGAAGATCATGCGGGGTTCGCCCAGTGCGACTCCGAGTCCGGCCAGGCCGAGGAGCACCGTGAGAACCCGCCCGATCATGGCCAGCCCCCAGTCGGAGAGGTCCGGCCGGAAGATCTTCTGCATTACGTCCCGCACCACGGACGAGGAGGCGAGGATCAGCAGCGAGTCCACGGTCGACATGATCGCGGCCAGAACGACCACCAGGATCACCCCCGCGATCACCGCCGGGAAGAGCTCGGTGGACATGACCGGCAGAATCGTCTCGTGGTCGGCGAGCCCGGGGAAGAGGTAGCGGCCCGCCACCCCGGTCAGCACCGCGCCGATGTCGAAGACCACGATGCAGACGACCGCGAGCACACCGCCCCGCGAGATCTGGCCCCGGTTCCGGGCCGACATGAATCGGGTCAGGAGCTGGGGCGCGCCCAGGAAGGCCAGCCCGATTCCCACGTAGCTGATCGCGCTCATCACCCCCGTGACCGTCAGGCCGTGTTCGCCCATCGGCCGCAGCAGCGCGGGGTCCGCTTCGCCGACGCCCGCCAGCATTTCGCCCCACCCGCCGGCATGCCAGATCCCGACGATCGGCAGGATCAGGAGGCACAGGAACATGAGGACGCCCTGGAGCACGTCGCTGTACGCGACCGCCTTGAAGCCGCCGATGCTCGTGTACAGGAGGATGACGGCGAGCCCGATGTAGACCCCCGCCTCGTAGCTGGTCCCGATGAAGGACGAGAAGGCCTTGCCCGTGGCGGTGAGCTGCGCTGCGGTGTAGGCGCCGACCATCGTGAAGATGATGACCGCGCTCACGATGCGGATGATGTTGAGCCGGTCGGCGAAGCGGTCGGTGAGGTAGTCGGGGACCGTGATCGCGTCGTAGCGGTCGGTGAATTCCTTGAAGGGGCGCGCGACGACCGCCCACGCGAGCGCCACGCCGAGCACTTCGCCGAGGACGACCCAGAGCGCGTGAAAGCCGACCAGGTAGCCCATCCCGGTGAGTCCCAGGAGCAGCCAGCCGCTTTCGCCGGTCGTGTTGGAAGAAAACGCGATCACCCACGATGGGAGCTTCTTGCCGGCGACGTAGAACCCCTTGACCGAGCGGCTCTCGCGGCTCGCCCACCAGCCGATCCCGACGAGGATCAGGAAGTAGCCGACGACGACGGCGATGATGGCGCCGCTGGGGCTGGCGGCTTCAGGCATCATCCGTGCTCCGCGAGTGGTGACGGCGGTCTGGGGGCGGGTCGCCCACATCGCCCCGGTGCGCCCGGTAGGCCATCGCCACAAGCACCAGTCCCGGCACGACGGACACCACCATCAGCACCCAGGTGCCCAGGGGGAGTCCGGCGATCATGCGCGCCTCCCGGCCGGCCACCACCTCCCAGGCCGCCCGGTTCCCGGAGCGCGCCCGGTCACCCCTTCGCCTCGACCGCGGCGCAGGCCCGGCCCAGCCGCGCCACCGCCTCCGCCACCTCGCCCTCCGTGATCAGCAGCGACGGCCCGATCCGGATCACATGGCCGTGCAGCCCGCCGATCCCGATCAGCAGCCCCTCGTCCTTGGCCGCGTTGAGCAGCGCGCCGGACAGGTGGGGTGCGGGCTCCTTCGTGGCCGGATCCTCGACCAGCTCGAGCGCCTGCATGAGGCCCATCCCGCGCACGTCGCCGATCCAGGGGTGGGCCCGCTGGAGGGCTTCGAGGCCGCGCCGGAGCTGCGCGCCGCGTTCAAGCGCCCGCGCCGGGACGTCCTCCGCCCGCATGGTGTCGAGGGTCGCGATCATCGCCGCCATGCAGACCGGGTTGCCGCCGAAGGTCGAGATGGTCTTGCCGCGCCAGTTCCCGGCGATCTCGTCGGTGGTGATCGTCGCGGCCACGGGCATCCCGCCCGCGATCCCCTTCGCCATGACCATGATGTCGGGCACCACGTCCCAGTGCTCGATCCCGAACCACCTCCCGCCGGTGCGCCCGAACCCGGCCTGCACCTCGTCGCAGATGAAGACGCCCCCGCAGGACCGGATGATCTCGGCCATCCGCTGGAAGTACCCGCGCGGCGGCACGATGTAGCCGCCCACCCCCTGGATCGTCTCGGCGATGAAGGCTGCCGGGCGGCCGTTGGTGGTGGTCTCGATGACCTCGATCAGGTCGCGCGCGTAGATCTCGACCAGCTCCTCGTCGGAGACGGCGCCGAACGGGGCGCGGTAGGGGTAGGGCGAGAGCGCATGCGTGATCCCGCTCACCGTCGCGGGGAGCACGCGCCATTCGGCGTGCGCGGTGATGGCCGACGCCATGCTGGTGCGGCCGTGGTACGCCTGCCGCAGCGCGATGATCTCGGTGCGGCCCGTGTGGAGGCGCGCCGCCGCGAGGGCGGTCTCGATCGCCTCCGTGCCGCTGTTCAGGAAGAAGGTGCGGGAAAGGTCGCCGGGCGAGATGGTGGCCAGCGCGCGGGCCGCTTCGACCTGGCGGTCGTTGACGTAGAGGGTGGAAAGGTGGCCGACCCGGGCGGCCTGCTCCTGAACGGCCGAGACCACCGCCGGGTGGCAGTGGCCCAGCGAGGTCGTGAGGATGCCGGCGAAGGCGTCGAGGTATTCGCGCCCGTCGTAGTCCCTCACCCAGCACCCGGAGCCCTCGGCGATCGCCAGCGGCTCGTGGTAGAGGGGTTTCACGCACTGGAATATGTGTTTCTGCTGCTCGGCGAAGATGTCCGCGCCGAGGCTGGCCGTTGTTCGCATCTCGCTTGGTCCATGTTGGAGGTTCGGTCTCTCCTGAATTAACTTCCGGCAGGCGAGATGCCGCCGCAAGCGTCGGGACCGCCAGCGAAGCGACAGGAGGCCGGTCAATGAAGAACCCACCCCCCCGGCCATGGAAGGCCATGTTCCTCCTGGCGATTCTCCCGGCTCTCCCGGCCGCGTGCGAAGGCCCCGGCGATGACAGCCCATACGGCTTCGGCGCGGTCGTCGAGGACAGCGCCGGAGTCATCATCGTGGACAACGAGCGCCCTCCGCCCGACTCGCGGCTGCCCTGGGAGATCGCGGGGCAGCCGTCGCTTGCCATCGGTTCCGTCAACAGCGGCGGAGCCGACCAGCTCTACTCGGTTTTCGACGCCACCCGGCTCCCGGACGGCCGGATCGTGATCGCCAACTCCGGAAGCAGCGAACTCAGGATCTTCAGCGCCGATGGTTCGCACTGGGCCACCCTGGGAGGCCGGGGCGAGGGCCCCGGGGAGTTTGCCTACGGCGCCCCGCTCGACGTCGGGCTCTGGCCCGGCGACTCGATCGCCGCTCCGAACTACCGGGGGGCGCGATTGTCGATCTTCGCCGGCGACGGCAGCTACGGTCGCGACATGGCCCTCGAAACAGGCGACGCCGTTGCCTTTGTCGATTTCCTGCCGGGCGGAAGAACCGTCTTCAGCGGCACCGGGGGAGTCGACGCGTTCATGACCGGAACCTCGGGACTGCTGCGCCAGGACGTGGAATGGAGGATCCTGGGCCCGGACGGAAAGCTGGAGGCCTCGCTCGGCGAATTCCCCTCCGTGGAGATGTGGGTCACCTTCGCGCCAGACGGAAACAGCCTCAGGGGTCACCCATTCTCACGCGACACGGAGGGAGCCGCCTGGGGAGAACTCGTGGCGATCGGCGATCAGGCCACCTACGAGATCAAGGCCTTCGCCGCGGACGGCACACTCGTCAGAATTGTCCGCCGCGACGGCGAGCTGGAGCGCCCGACCCAGGCCGACCAGATCTCATACTACGAGCAGCGGTACGCCGACCAGCCCCCCGAGAGGCGCGCCGAATCGCTCAGGGCGGTGAGGGACATGCCTCTGGTCGATTCCTATCCCGCCTTCTCCGGCATTCTGTCGGACCGGCGCGGCGATCTCTGGGTACAGGAGCGCCAGAGTTCGGTGTGGACCGTCTTCGACCAGGAGGGTCGGGTACGGGGACTGGTGGAAACCCCTGCCGGACTTCGCATCTTCGAGATCGGCCAGGATTACATTCTCGGTCGGTCCAGAGACGAGCTCGGCATAGAATACGTGCAGGTGTGGGCGTTGGACCGGGAGGCGGGCTGACCGCCGGGGCGATGACCCCGGACCAACCGCTCGATCGAATCCCGATCGCAAGGCCTGGAGTCAGCGGCGTGTCGCGGCGATCGCTCCCGCAACCGCAAGCCCTGCCGAGGGCACGAACAGCAAGCCACCCCCCGACGCGGCACCCAGGAGCACGAATACACCAAACAGCCCGGCGGAAAGAGTACGGGTCATGAACGCGGTGTCCCAGGTCCGCGCCGTCAACGGCACCAGGCCCGCGACGACCGGAATCAAGTGAAGCGGCGACGGTCGATTGGCATAGGCCACCAAGACGACCATTCCCGGAATGGCGGCCACGGCCGCAGCCAGGACAAACCCGTCGAAGCGCGGCCGAGGGGTCCATGGCCTTGGCCAAGCCTTCTCGCGTTTCATTTCAGCAGTCCGTGGATAGTCCCCGCGTCGCACCGAGCGCGGCGAGGCGTCCGGCGGGCAGGATGCACGCGAGTATAGCGCGGACTCCACGATTCGCGCATCCTTGCCGCTGGGTGACACCCGAATCCGTCGTCCCGCTATCGGCGAGGAAGACCGGATCGCGGACGGCGTGTTCCGGCCCTCTGGCGGACGCGGCTTCTCATCCGGGCGAAGCACCCTGACGCAATCCCGCACCCACCCTCACCACCTCGAAATCACCACCCTCTGGTCCGTGAAGAACGACACCGCGTCCCTCCCCTGCGCCTTCAGGTCCCCGTAAAACGAGTTCCGCGTTCCCCCGAACGGAAAGAAGGCCATCGGCGCGGCCACCCCGATGTTGACGCCCATCATCGAGATCTCCGCGCGGTAGCGGAACTCGCGCGCGGCGCGGCCCGAGTTCGTGAAGATCGACGCGGCGTTGCCGTAGGGGCTCTTCGCGAGCAGGTCGAGAGCGGCCTCCAGACTGGGCGCCCGGGCCAGCCCGGCCACCGGGCCGAACACCTCTTCACGGCCGATCGGCATCGCGGGCGTCACGTCCTCGAAGACGGTGGGGCCGACCCAATGGCCGTGCGGGTACCCAGGCACACGCACTCGGCGCCCATCCATCACCAGCCGCGCCCCGTCGCGCTCGCCCTCGTCGATGAACCCGTTCACGCGGTCCCTGTGGGCCCCCGAGATCACGGGCCCCATGTCCACGCCCTCGTCGAGTCCCCGCCCGATCGTGAGCGACGCCGCCCCGTCGAGGATCCCGTCGCGCACCGGCTCGTACACGTCCCCCACCCCCACCACCACCGACCCCGCCAGGCAGCGCTGCCCCGCGGACCCGAAAACGGACCCGACCACCGCATCGGCCACCATCCCGGGATCGGCGTCCGGCAGCACGATCATGTGGTTCTTCGCGCCGCCGAGCGCCTGCACCCGCTTCCCCGCCGCCCCCGCTCGCGCATACAGGCTCTTCGCCACGGCGCTCGACCCCACGAAGGACACGCCCGCCACGTCCGGGTGGTCGATCAGCGCCTCCACGGCCCCCTTGCGGCCGTGCACCACGTTCAGCACGCCCGGGGGGAGCCCCGCCCGCACCGCCAGCTCGACCACGCGCTGGTGCGTGAGCGGATCCTGCTCGCTCGGCTTGAGGACCACCGTGTTGCCCGCGGCCACCGCGTACGGCCAGAACCAGAGCGGGATCATCACGGGGAAGTTGTACGGGGTGACGACAGCAAAGACCCCGACGGGCTGCCGCACCGTCTCGCAGTCCACGCCGCGCGCGATGTCCTCCAAGGTGTCGCCCATCATCAGGGTGGGCATCCCGGCCGCGTGCTCCACGTTCTCGATGCCGCGCTGCACCTCGCCCCACGTCTCCGCGACGTTCTTGCCGTGTTCGCGCGAGAGGCTCGCCGCGAGGTCGTCGTGGTGCTCGTCGAGGAGCGCTTTGAGGCGGAAGAGGACGCGGGCGCGCTCAGGCACCGGGGTGCGGCGCCAGGCGGGGAAGGCGGCGTGCGCGGCCGTGACGGCGCGGTCGACGTCGGCGGGGCCCGAGACGGGCACTTGCCCAAGCGCCTCTCCGGTCGCCGGGTCGGTGACGGGAAGCATCTCGCAGGCTTCGTCTCGTGACCACTCACCGGCTATGTAGTTGCCGGCGTGGATGCGTGGGGCGGTCGTCATTCTCCTACCCCTCCTCAGACGCCGCAGCGGCCATGCCGACGATGCGATCGTACTCCGCCTGCGTCACCGGCTGTACCGAAAGCCGGCTGCGGTTCACCAGGACCATCTCGGCCAGCTCCGGCGTCGCCCGGATCTCCGGCAGCGACACCTCGCGCTCGAACTTCTCCACGAAGCGGACGTCGACCATGAACCAGCGGGGGTTCTCGTCGGTGGCCTTGGGGTCGTGGTACTTGCTCGACGGGTCGAACTGCGTGTGGTCGGGGTAGGACTCGCGGCACACCTCGGCGATGCCGGCGACACCCGGCGGCTTCGCGTTCGAGTGGTAGTAGAGGACGCGGTCGCCGATCCGCATCCTGTCGCGCATGATGTTGCGGGCGGCATAGTTGCGGACGCCGTCCCAGTAGGTGGTGCCGTCGCGCTGCAGGTCGTCGATCGAGTAGACGTAGGGCTCGCTCTTCATGAGCCAGTACTGGCGGGCCATGGGGGTCTCCGGAGAGTGATGGGGGGTCTTCCGAAGATAAGCGACAGGAATCACCGGTTGTCCGCAACATCGTACCAAATCCGCGCGGCGAGCCTGAATGTAAAGCAAACACGACACAATGTCATGTGGCGTTTACATTTCTTGACGGCTCTAGGCCGGCGCCGATCACCCCCCTCGAGTCAGCTCCAGCAGCACGACCCGCTCGACATCCAACTCGTCACGGGTGGTCCCGAGCACATGCCCGGCCCCGATTTCCAGCACGTCCAGGTCCGCCGGTATCGCGACCCGTGCCATAAACCGACCTTCAGCGTCATAGACATGGTACAGTCGCGGTGCAGAAGGATCGGCCCGATACGACCCGACCCACACCATGCCCTCGTCATCGACCAGGAGGTCGTCGACGTTGGGGATCGAGTCGGGCGCCGGAAGGTGCTCCCGAAGGTACGCGGGTGAATTCCGGCTCATTCCCCGATCGGATGCGGCTTCCCAGGCCGCCGCAAGTTCGTCCGTGGTGGGAGGTCGCCGGACATTCCGGATGGGGATGGTCACCCCGGGGAGCGCGCCATCCGCCGCCAGGTCGAATGCGTGCACAAAATCCCCCCAGCTGTCCGCCACCGCCAGCTTCCGCGGCCATCCGCCCATTGCGAAAAACCCCTTGCGGGACATTGGCGGGAGTGCAAGTCCCAACCCCGACCCGCCCGTTACAGCGATTCCCTCGGGAATGCCCAGCGGTTGCTCGGGACGAAGCGCCCAGGCCTCCTCCACCAGGAACGTCCCCAGAGCGGCGATCGAGTCCAGACCCCACGGCAGCAGAGCCAGTTCGGCCTCGCCTCGCCACGGTCCGGCCTCGCGGGGAAACTGCATGGCATCAAGACCACTGCCTGAGCACGCGAGCACATGGTCGCCGACGAAAGAGGGGAGGGGGCACTCCCAGGCGTAGTACTGGCCGAATTCCAACAGGTCGGCCACCGCCAACTGCTCGTGGGCAACGACACTGCCGTCGGCACCGTAGCGAATCCTGGCAACCCCGGCCTGCACCTGCAGGATGTCGCCGGGAAGCCTCTCGAGGTGTTCGGGAAAGCGCAACTCACCGGGGCCGTCCCCGGGGCCGCCCGCGGTCCACAGATGCGCTCCGTCGGACGAGAACGCGCGCAGTTCCCGGGACGCACCGTCCAGCACCACGACCACGCCGGTTGAGAGGCGAACGGCGCCGCGAATCTGGTAGAACTGCTGCTCCATCTGCTCCTCGAACTGGCCGAGGACCAGGGCCGGTTCCGGTTCGATTTGCCAGATGGTGTCGGATGATGGGGGGAGCTGGGCGGACGCGGAGTCGTTGCGGGTTCCGGCGGCGTCGGGGTCGTGCGTGCCTGACTCCGACCCCTGCGAACAGGAAATGGCGGGAAGCACGGCCAGCAGGAGAGTGGCAGTCCCGCGCCTCACCAGAACAATCCTGCTCATCACTACCGCCTTATGATCGGAAGCGCCGGCCTACGTACCAACGACGGCTCCAGGATTCGAATGCTGCCCCCATAACCATCGAGGTCCCGAAGCACTCCCCGAATCCACACGATGTCGGCTGGGGTCGCGCCGTAATCGATCGAATAGCGGGATCGACCCAGGGGCCCGAGCATTCCCCGCAACCACACGCTGTCGCTGGCCGTGACGGAGGTCACCGGCACTTCCGTGAGAACTGCGCTGTCGCCTTCAGCCAACAACAGGCAATCCCACACCGGCCGCTCCCCCTCATTCCAGGCCTCGGCATCCAGCCAACAGTTGGTGATCGGGTCGGCAGCCATGGCAGCCGGGCCGGGACCACGGTCGAAACTCCCTTCGGACCATATGACGATCCAGTTCCTCAGCGTGTCCGGAGCGAGCAGGAACGAATCGGGCCCGCGGGCTTGCGTGTCGGGATTCGTGTCAGTGGCAACGCCGGTTGGCTGCTGCGCGGTCCCGGGGCCTTCCGCCCGCTCGACGGTATCGCAATAGACGATGCCCATGCACATGCCACCCACAAGCGCCGCCTTCCCGACTGCGCGAAGCCATCCGGCCACGTCCGAATCGGGAGCCTCCCTCAGAACCGTCTTCAGCCTCTTCTCCAGCTGCCTCATGTCGCGGCCGACGTCTGCGGCACTCGCCAGCGCCGGTGTCCGCTGAACCGGCGCGGCGGACATCACCTCCACCACGCGGAGAAGGGATCCGGCGTACCGGTCGCGGGTCGACCTCATGCCGCAGACCGCCAGGATATCGCAACAGGACTCCTCCGCCGACCGGAGCTCGCGCCGGGCCCACCAGACGACCGGGTTCCACCAGAAGACCGAGCAAACCAGCCACTCCACGACGCGCACGAGGTAGTCCCGGCGCCGGACGTGGGCCAGTTCGTGCGCGAGAACCGCGCGAAGCGCCGTCTCATCGAGCTCGTCCACGAACACCGACGGGATCAGGACCCGGACGCTGCCACCCGTCCACCACACCATTGGGCGCAGACGAGCAGTCGTGGTGTAGACGCGCGGCACTCGCGGCAGGCCAAGGGTGTCGGCAATCCCTGCCGCTTGCCGCTGCAGCGTCGGAGCCGGGCGGGCGGCCCGGTTGAGCGTTCGCTGAAAGCGCACCGTCCGCACCAGGGTCCACCCGAAGAATCCCGCCGAGCCCAGGAGCCAGACGATTGCGACCAACGGCCTCCCGCTCTCCCGGAGCCAACCCCGGGCAGGCGTGCCGTGTGCGCCCAAACGTGCGTTTTCGACGACCATCGGGACGGCACTGGACGGCGCCACGACCTCTCCCGCCACCTCTCCCGGCAGGACGCGAAGCGGCACCACCGCAGGAACCAGCAGCACGCCGAGCACCAGCAGCCACAGGGCGTGGACGGTCGCCGGCCGGTTCACGCGACGCTGGACCACCCAGACGATCCCGGCCAGCACAATCGAGAGCGCCAGCTTCGTGGCGCCGATCTGCAACAGGAAAGCACTCATTTCCACTCCTCCAGAATCGTGCGAAGTCTCTCGATTTCCTCCGTCGTCAGCCTGTCCGCCTCGAGCAGCTGCGTGATGATCGGAACCACCGAGCCGCCGGTCAGCTTGCCGGCCAGCGCGTCGAGCCGGTCGCTCGCGTACTCCTCGCGGCTCGGGACCGCGGAGAATAGGTAGACGCCCACGTCACGGGCGCGGACCACAAACCCCTTTTTCATGAGGCGCTGCAGCAGGCTCTGGACGGCACCGTGCTGGGACCGGGTCGAGTCCGGGTAGAGTTTTTCGAGGATCTGCCGCGCGGAAAGACGGCCCTTTCGCCAGAGCAGCTCCATCACGGCCAGTTCGGAGTTCGGTATTCGCGGCAAGCCCATGGTGGTGTTCTCCCTGTTGTGAATCGTTGGTATGCAATCTGTAGTAATCTTAATACAGATCGCAGTACCGAAGCAAGGCTGCCGGGACGCCGCTGGCTGCGGGAGCCGGTCCCTCAAGCTTGCCGTGGCCCCCTCCGACCAGCCGTTCCTGTCGGCCCCGCCTGGGCGGGCGCCCAATAGTCAGACTTGCGATATAAAGACGGTCTATATATCATTCACCTCTCCCCCGGGGAACCCGGCGGACCGGAACCCGGCAGACCCGCCACACGCCGGCCCGCCCCCACCACCACAGGGACACGCCACCCAATGCAACAGGTCACACTCTCCAAGCGAATCAACGAGCTCCTCGTCCTCGCGGTGCTCGACCGCGGCCCCGCGCACGGCTACCAGATCGCCCTGTCGGTCGACGAGCGCACCGGGGGTGCCTTTTCCTTCCAGCACGGCACGCTCTACCCGATCCTCCACCGACTCGAGGGGGACGGGCGCGTGCGCGGCCGGTGGCAGGGCGAGGGACGGCGGCGCAAGACGTACCGGATCACGCGGGACGGGCGCGCGGATCTGGCCGCCGGGGGCGCGGAGCTGGAGCGGCAGATGCGCGCACTCATGGCGCTCGTGCGGGGCAGCCATGCCGCGTGAACACCCCCTGGCGGGCGTCGAACGCGAGCTGAAGGTCGGGCCGCGCCGCCGTCTCGATCTGATCGAGGAAGTCGATGCCGATGTGCGGGCGCTGCAGGGCGAGCTGGAGCGGCGGGGGCGGACTCCCGACGAGGCCCTGGAAGAGGCGCTGCGGCAACTGGTGCCGGCCGAGGACGCGCTGGAGCAGCTCGAAGCCCGCCACGGCTCCCGGCTGCAACGACGGATCCTCGCCGCCAGGTGGCTGGATCTGGCTGTAAGGCTGGGAGTCGGCGCGGCCGCGACCCTTGCCGGCCTGGCAGCCATCACGATTGCCGAACCGGGGCCGGAGGGCCCGTCGGCCACCCTCGTGTGGTCCCAGGTGATTCTGATCGCTCTCCTGGCCGCCAACGCAGCCTGGGCCGGGGCGCGGCTCTGGATCCACGGGGACCTGCGGTCGGGCGAGCGCCGGCTTCTGTGGACTCGGCACGGCGGCCTGATCGTCGCGGCGGTGGCACTGGCAGCGCTGGCGGCCGCGTGGGAAGGCCAGATCGCGTTCGCCACGATCGACCCTGCCACCGTCTCGTCCCTGTTCGCATGGGCCGTGGTCCAGAAGGTCGCGCACGTCGCGGCCATCGGGCTCGCAACCGCGATCTTCGGCCTCTTCGGCTGGCTCGCCATCACCCCCCGCATGATCACCGACGAAGAGGTCGAGCGCCGAATCGCCCGCTTCTTCGCCCGGGGCCGGCCACCCCTCTACCCTTCAACCGACTAAACCACCTGTTCACCAACCCAATGGAGGAAGCACATGTCCATGATCGATTCACTGGGAGCCGTCGCCTACCCGCTCCTTCTCGTTTCTCTTCTCACGCTTGTCCAGATCGGGCGCGGCGTGATCGACGTACTGGGCGGCGACGGCCCCGGAAGTCCGCTGAAGATCCACTCCGTCCTCGTGCTGGGCGCTCTCGGCTCCTGCGTGGGGCTGGTCGGGAGTCTGATGGGTGTTCAGGCCATGGCCACCGCCATCGCCTTCGCCGGCGAGATCGACGCTGCGACCATCTGGGAGGGCGTGGGGATTACCGTCGGCCCGTCCGTCTTCGGGTTCCTGATCCTGGGGGTCGCGTCGGTGGCGTGGCTGGTCCTGCAGGGTATCGCGGGGTTGAAGTCGCGTGGAACGTGGTGAATATGTAAAGCAGACATGACATGATGTAACGTTTGCTTTACGGTGCGCCTCCGTCGTCGGCCAGCACCGCCGGCACGGCGTCCATTAGCCGCGCGGCCACGTACCCGTACCCTCCATCCGGCAGCCGCACCCGGAACCAGCCGCCCGACGCCCCCAGCACGCGAAGGCTGGCACCGGAGTCCAGCTCCATCAGCACCTCGCCGCGCATGGCCGGTGAGGCCCGCAGCCTGATCCCGTCGTTGCCGGGTTGCACCTCGCTTCCGAGCATCGCCAGGTCCGCCGTCATTTCGGGAAGGGTCCCGCGGGGCGTGGCGAGGAAGGGATAGGGGTCGAACGGCCCCTGGCGGCGGCGATACACCCCGAAGTGCAGGTGCGGCGGGGTCGTGCGCGCGTTCCCGGTGTTGCCGACGAAGCCGATGGTGTCGCCGACCTCCACCTGCACCCCGTTGCCCACGTACTGGCTGTCGAGGTGCGCATAGTAGAAGCGGGCGCCGCGTTCGTCGTCGCGCACCCACACGACCTTGCCGCCGATGTTGGTGTCGCTCACGCGGTAGGTAACGCCGGCCGTTGCCGCCAGCACCGGCGTCCCACGCGGCGCGAAGACGTCGACGCCGTGGTGCACCCGCCGCCCCCCGTCGCGCGGCGCCCCGAAGAAGCTCTGGATCGACCCCATGCTGTACCCTTCCACCGGGAAGGCGTACTGCGCCTCCTGGGTGAGGATGACCCGGTAGGTGCCGCCCCTGAGCAACTCCGGCTGCACGCGCAGAATGTAGTCGCCGGCGCGCCACGGGTCCTCGTGCTCGTAGATCCCGGCCACCGAGTCGGCGGAAAACACCGGCCTCAGCGGGTCTTCCTCGTCGTTCGGCACGCGGAACAGGTCGATGAACAGACGCGTGCCCTCGTCGGAGTCGATCGCCACCGCGAAGGTGAGCTTGCGACCGCGCGGAACGTGGACCCGATATCCGACCGCCAGTGGATCGTCGGCGGTGATGTACGCCTCCTCCTCGAAGGGCAGGCCGACTTCGATGGGGTCCTCGAGCGCCTCGCGGCCGGCCGCGGCCCAATCGTGTGCGAGCGCGGTCTCGTGCAGCCCGGCCACGGCGAGGTTCTCCTGATAGGCCTCGTACGGGGTCAGATCACGGAAACGGTCCTCCAGCATCTCGGCCTGCTCACAGGCGGCCAATGCGCCGAGCGCGAGCAGCAAGCCGATCGACAGCCGTCTCCGGTTCATGTCCCTCCTTCGCTAACGCCGCTACCCCGGCCCCGCCGTCCGAACGCCCTCGCTCGTGCCGCCGGCAAACCGCTCGAAGTTGCGCTTGAACATTGCGGCGAGTTCGGCTGCCGCGCCATCGTAGGCCGCACCGTCCGCCCAGGTCCCTCGCGGCAACAGGACGCTGTCGGGCACCCCCGGAACCCGGGTGGGAACGTGCAGCCCGAAGACCGGATCGACCGTCCGCGGCGCGTCCTCCAGGTCACCGTTCAGCGCGGCTTCCAGCATGGCACGGGTGTACCCCAGCTTCATCCGCGTCCCGACTCCGTAGCGGCCCCCCGTCCAGCCGGTGTTGACCAGCCACACGCGTGAGCCGTGCCGCCGGATCTTCTCGCCGAGCAGCTTGGCGTAGACGCCCGGGTGCTGGGGCAGGAAGGGGGCGCCGAAGCAGGCGCTGAAGGCCGCGCGGGGCTCGGTCACGCCCCGCTCCGTGCCCGCCACCTTCGCCGTGTAGCCGGAGAGGAAGTGGTACATCGCCTGGTCGGTCGTGAGGCGCGAGATCGGCGGCAGCACCCCGAAGGCGTCCGCCGTGAGGAAGACCACGTTGTCCGGGTGGCCGCCCTGGCCGGACGGAACCGCATTCTCGATATAGTGGATCGGGTAGGAGGCGCGCGTGTTCTCGGTGATGCGCGCCGAGTCGTAGTCGATCTCGCGGGAGTCCTCGTCGAGCACGACATTCTCGAGGATCGTGCCGAACATGCGGGTCGCCCGGTAGATGTCGGGCTCGCCGTCGGGCGAAAGGCGGATCGTCTTGGCGTAGCAGCCGCCCTCGAAGTTAAAGACGCCGTCGTCGCTCCAGCCGTGCTCGTCGTCGCCGATGAGTCCGCGCGCGGGATCGGCGGACAGGGTGGTCTTGCCGGTGCCGGAGAGCCCGAAGAAGAGCGCGGTGTCGCCGGCGGCGCCGATGTTGGCCGAGCAGTGCATCGGGAGCACCCCGCGCGCCGGCAGCATGAAGTTCAGCGCCGAGAAGATCGACTTCTTGATTTCGCCCGCATAGGCGGTCCCGCCGACCAGCACGACGCGCTCGGTGAAGTTGACCACGATGAACGCGCCGGAATTGGTCCCGTGGCGCCGCGGATCCGCCTGCATCGAGGGGGCGTGGTAGACGATGAAGTCGGGGTCGAACCCCGCGTCCTCGCCGGGCCCCAGGCGCAGGAACATGTTGCGCGCGAAGAGGTCGTGCCAGGGGCTCTCCGAGATCACACGCACATTGACGGAGTAGCGCGGATCGGCACCTGCCCGCGCGTCGCGGACGTAGAGTTCGCTGCTCCCGTTGAGACGTTTGATGATCCCGGTCCTGAGAAGGGCGTAGGAATCCTCGCCGATGGGCGCGTTGACGTCGCCCCAGTCGATCAATCCGCTGCATCCGGATTCCCGCACGATGAAGCGGTCGTTCGGTGAGCGGCCGGTGTGGGGAGCGGTCACGGTGACGAGGCCGCCGCCGTGTGCGAGGCGGCCGGTACCGAGCCGAAGGGTTCTTTCATACAGCTCCGCGGGAGAGAGATTGCGGTTCACGTTGCCTCTTGGGCTCAGTCCCTCGTCACGCAGAGCAATCGTAGGCGCTTCTGCAACAAGCATGTCTTTGCTGGGTTCCGGAATTGCGGGGTTTCGATGCGGATCGTGGGTTGTCCGCCTGCCTGGCGGCCCCGGCGCAGGTTCCCGCTCCCCGTGTCGCGGAGCGTTCACGCCGGCCTGTTGATAATGTGATTCCGTGGCGTCCGCGCGTCTACCGAAGCAATCCCGATAAGATGCACGACCTCCAGCACCGAGCACCCGCGCTGCAGGATGTGCACGGGCTTGTTCATCCCCAGCAGGATCGGTCCGATGACCTCGGCGTTGCCCAGCTGGCTGATCAGCTTGTAGCTGGCGTTCGATGCGCTGAGCGTCGGGAACACCAGGACATTCGCCGGCCCGGTGAGATCGCTGAAGGGATAGGTCTGGGAGATGATGTGCTCGTCGACGGCCACGTCGGCCTGCATTTCGCCGTCCACCGCGAGCCAGGGAGCGAGAAACTTGACCCAGGTGACCGCTTCGCGAACCTTGTCGGCCTCCGGGTGGCGGACGGACCCGAAATTGGAGAAGGAAAGCATCCCGATCCTGGGCTCGATGCCCAGATCGCGCACGAATCCGGCCGCCGAGATCGCGATCTCGGCCAGCGTCACCGGATCGGGGTCGATGTTCACGGTGGTGTCGGCGAAGAACAGCGGGTCGCGGTCCCGGAACGCCACCATGTGGAGCCCGGAGACGCGCCGCACCGTGGGCGAAGTGCCGATCACCTCCAGCGCGGGCCGCAGGATGTCCGGGTAGTTGGAGTCGATCCCCGCCACCATCGCGTCCGCGTCGCCCGCCCGCACCATCATCGAGGCGAAGTAGACGGGCTGATAGGCTCGCGCGCGGGCCGCCGCGAGGGTGAGTCCCTTGCGCTCGCGCCGCTTGTAGAGCTCGTCCGCGTAGGCATAGCGCGTGTCCTCCTCGGCCGCGGGGTGGATGCACTCCACGCCGTCCAGGTCGATCCCCAGCTCGTCGCCGAAGCGGTGGATCTTCTCGGTCTTGCCGATCAGCACGATGCGCGCGGTGCCTTCGCGCACCACCTGGGAGGCGGCGCGCAGCACACGCTCGTTGTAGCCGTCGGCCAGCACGATGCGCGCGGGCTCCTTCCTGGCCCGGCCGAGAATCCGGCGCATCGCCTCGCGGCCGGGCCCCAGACTGGCTTCCAGCTTGTGGCGGTACTCCTCCAGGTCCAATTCGACCCGCGCGGAGCCCGACTCCATCGCCGCCCTCGCCACCGCCGGGGCCACATGGAGCAGCACCCGGGGATCGAAGGGCTTCGGGATCAGGTAGTCCGGACCGAATTCGAAGGCGTCGTCGCCGTAGGCCTTGAGCACCGACTCGGGGACATCGTCGCGCGCCAGTTCGGCGAGCGCGCGGGTGGCGGCAAGCATCATTCCCTGGTCGATCCGCCGCGCCCGCACGTCGAGCGCGCCGCGGAAGATGAACGGGAACCCCAGCACGTTGTTGACCTGGTTGGGGTAGTCCGAGCGGCCGGTGGCGATGATCGCGTCGTCCCGCACCCTGGCCACCTCCTCCGGGGTGATCTCCGGGTCCGGGTTGGCCAGGGCGAAGATGATGGGCCGCGGCGCCATGGACGCGACCATCTCCGGGGTGATCACCCCCTTCGCCGAGAGCCCGACGACGATATCGGCGCCCACCATCGCCTCCTCCAGAGTGCGGACCGGGCGATCGGTCGCGAAGGGCGCCTTGTATTCGTTCATCCCGCCTTCGCGTCCCCTGTGGATCACGCCGGCGCGGTCGATCATGACCAGGTTTTCGGGGCGCACGCCGAGGCGCAGGCAGTGGCGGGCGGTGGCCAGGGCGGAGGCGCCGGCGCCGGTGAAGACCACGTAGGCATCGCCGATGTCGCGGCCCGAGATCTCCAGCGCGTTGAGAAGCGCCGCCCCGCCGATGATCGCCGTCCCGTGCTGGTCGTCGTGGAAGACCGGGATGCGCAGCGTCTCCTTCAGCCTCTCCTCGATGAGGAAGCACTCGGGCGCGCGGATGTCTTCCAGGTTGATGCCGCCCACGGTCGGCTCCAGCATCTGGCAGAAGCGGATCACTTCATGGGGGTCCTCGGTGTCGATCTCGATGTCGAAGACGTCGATCCCGGCGAACTTCTTGAAGAGGACACCCTTCCCCTCCATGACCGGCTTGGCCGCCATGGCGCCGATGTTGCCGAGTCCCAGTACCGCCGTCCCGTTCGAGACCACGGCCACCAGGTTCCCCCGGGCCGTGTACTGAAACGCGGCCTCCGGGTCGTGATGAATCTCCATGCACGGTTCGGCGACGCCCGGGGTGTAGGCGAGCGAAAGGTCTCTCTGCGTCGCCACCGCCTTGGTGGGAACGACTTCGACCTTCCCCGGCCGGCCTTCGGCGTGATATTCCAGTGCGTCACTTCGCATTTAACGACAAGTCTCCGTTCTTCGTGGTATCTTGCGCGGGTTCCGGTCCGCGCAGGCAACCGACGTTTGCCGGGCTGTGATCCTACCGGACTCCACGGAGCGCCGTCAAACACCAACTGCGAGCATGATGAGAACATGACCGGATCCGCCGCCCGCCCGGCGGCCACCCTGATCCTGCTCGCCCTGCTCGGTGTGGCGCATCCGGCCGGGGCGCAACGGCCCGCCGAGGACCGGCCCGAATGCCCCGCCGGGACAATCGGCACCATCTTCGTGGAAAACAGGTCCATCTATCAGCCGGCGGGTCCGGAAGAAGACGAGCCACTGGGGCGGATCCAGGGGGTGGCCACCTGGATCGCGGACCGCCTGCACCGCCGAACGCGCCGGGAGCTCATCGAAAGCGAACTGCTCTTCAAGGCTGGAGACTGTCTCGACCAGCTACTCCTGGACGAGTCCGAGAGGATCCTCCGGTCGCTCCCGTTCATCGCCGAAGCCGACATCCAGGCCGTCCGGGCGAACGCCGGCGAGGTGCTGGTATTTGTGGACACAAAAGATGACTGGACACTAAAACTGGACATTCGGCCCGAATTCGACCGCGGCCTGCGGATCGGGTACGCCGGGGCCACCGAGGAAAACCTCTGGGGCACCGGGACGCTTCTGGGCGTCTACTTCCGGGAACAGGACGAACAGCGCGACTTGGGCATGCAGGTGCGCACCGTACGGCTGGCCCGGACGCGGGCCGACGCGGTGATCTCGGCGGGGAGAACCCGCAAGGGAGTCTTCTTCACCGAAACGGTCTCGTATCCCTTCGTCGGCGAGATCGGCCGCTGGGCCTTCCTCGAATCGTATTCCATGCGCGAAGGCCTCTTCCCGTACGCCACCCCGGAGGGCTCGTCCTTCAGCACCGCGAGCCTGCCCATGCAGACCCGGCGGGCGGAGGCCACCGTTGGCCGCAGGTTCGGCAAACCCGGCAACCTCATCGTCTTAGGGGCCGGCCTGTCCTGGGAGGACCTTCGCTTCGACGGCTTCCCGGAGGACGTCGAGCTCGTCTCGCGATTCGACTACTCCGCGCGGGACACCGCCGACGCCGCAACGATCGAGGCCATTCGCCACCAGGTCGCCAGGCGCGGGGCGGTGCGCTTCAACCTGATCGCCGGGAAGCGGAACATCCGCTTCATCACCCGGCGCGGACTCGACGCGGTAACGGGCGAGCAGGACGTGCGGGTGGGCACCCAGGTGCTGGCCGCCGTCGGAACTACGCTCGGAAACCCCGAGCTCGGCGCCGAGGACCACAGCCGGGAACTTCGCGGCAACCTCTCCCTCTTCGGTGGCTCCGCCGGCGAGAACTGGGTCTTCAACTCCGAAGTGGCCCTCGAAGGCGCCTGGCTGCCCGGCAGTGGCAGCGCGGCGGCCACCTACCGGGACGGTCTCGCCAGGTTCGACACCTACTTCTACCTGCAACCGGATTCGGCGCGCCGGCACACGGTCGTCGTCGGACTCGCCGCCGCCGGGGGATGGGACAACGCACGGCCGTTCCAGCTGACGCTGGGGGGGCCGTTCGGCGTCCGAGGCTACGACCAGCTCGACTTTCCGGTGGCCCGGCGGGTGGTGGTCAGCGTGGAGGACCGGATCAGGCTGGGCTCCGTTCGCGACCTCTTCGATGTCGGGCTTGCCGTATTCGTCGATGCAGGCAAGGGCTGGGCGGGCGACGTTCCCTTCGGCACGGACTCGGGGATGCGCGCGGCCACGGGGGCCGGACTCCGTTTCGCCCTCCCGTCCGGAGCCAGGCAGGTCGTGCGGTTCGACCTGGCCGTGCCGGTCCACGCCGGGGGTCTCCGGGACAGCCGATTCCGGATCAGCTACGACGCGACCAGCCTGCTGGTGCCCCTCCGGGACCGGCAGATGCAGCGGAGCCGCGGCGCGGGCCCCTCGGCGGTGTTGCTCGGCGGCAGGTAGCGCGCGGAAAGCGCCCCCTCCAGGGCCGGATTGCGGCCCGTCGGCCACCCCGCGAATCCTCCCGGCATCGCCCTGCATGAAAAAACATTTGACTTGAATCGTCCCAAGCGGTAAAATACCTGTCCCTTCGCCGAACGCCGGAGCTGTCGCCAGGAAGTCCCGCCGTCTCTGGGCCGCGCAGCCTCCGGAAAGCGGGAAGGGTGGTTGCCTACGATTCCCCTTTCAGGAGGACGGCATTGTTCGCAGACTCGCGCGGTCTCGATTCCTTCGATCAGTATCTCCAGGATGTGGAGCGATATCCCCTAATCTCGGACCCGGAGGAGGAGCGAGCACTCGCGCGAAGGGCTCGAACCGGTGACAAGGAGGCAGCCGAACGCCTCGTCACCGCCAACCTCCGCTTCGTCATCTCCTACGTGAAGAAGTACCAGGGGCGCGGCCTGGGTCTGGCGGAACTCGTCTGCATCGGGAACGAGGGGCTGCTGAAGGCGGTCAAGAAATTCGATCCCGACAAGGGGGTGAAGTTCATCTCCTACGCCGTGTGGTGGATCCGGCAGACCGTGCTTCAGGCGCTAGCCGAGCAGACCCGCTCCGTGCGGATTCCGCTCAACCAGAACTCCAACCTCGCGCGGTTGGCGCGCACCAACACCGCCCTGACCCAGCAACTCGGCCGGTCTCCCACCGACCAGGAGCTTGCCCGGGAGATGGGCGAGCCTCTCGACACGGTGCGCGCACTGCGCCGCGTCGCCGCCGCCGAACTGAGCCTGGACGCGCCGCTCGACCGCGGCGACCGTGACAGCGCCAGCTTCGGCGAGCGCTTCGCCGGGGTGGACGGCACCGAAATCGAGGAAGACGTCGAGGCGATCGCACGGCGCACCTATCTCGAGACCATGTTCGACAGCTACCTGACCGAGCGCGAACGCAAGATCCTCTACCTGTATTACGGCCTCGACGATGGCGAGGAGCGGACCCTGGAGGAGATCGGCTCGCTGCTCGGCGTGACCCGCGAACGCATCCGCCAGATCCGCAACCGCGCCTTCGAGAAGCTCCGCGAAAGCCCGCAGGGAGAGTCTCTCTCGGGGTTCTGGACCGCTAACTGACCCGCGGCTCCCTGCCGCAGGCCCCGGCGGCCGGCGCGCCCGGCGGCCGTCGCCCCCCGGCTACATCTCGCCGGCCGGCGGCGGCGTCAGCATGATCATCTCCCGGGCCCGAACCTCGGCCGTGGGGATCGTTACCCCGTCGCGCTCGTAGGAGTCGTACTGCAGGTACCCCTCGACGAAGAGCTTGTCCCCCTTGGACACGTAGTCCTCGGCGACTTGCGCCAGACGGCCCCAGAGGTTGACCCTGTGCCAGTCGGTGCGCTCCTCCGGGTCCTCGCCCCCGGTTCGCCAGTTGGTGGCCAGCGAGATCCGGGCCACCTTCACCCCGGCGCTCGTGATGCGCACATCGGGGTCGCTGCCCACGTTTCCCACGAGAATGATCTTGTTTACCGAACGGCTCACGGGTAGGTCCTCCGCTTCCTGTGTGTGGATGGCTCGCCGGGGCCGGCGGAAGCGGTGCTGCACGAGTCGGCACCGCGACCGCCGGGAGGGCCCCGGCCGCGTCTGTGCCAACAAGGTGGATGAAGTCGCGGGGCGCCTACATGGCTGGATGGGACTGATTTCGCGGCCCTCGGCGGACAAGCCGAGTCCCGGCGCGACCGCATGTCCGGTTGGGAACGGGATGGGGATTATAAAGCCAACTTGACAGTCGGGGGCGATCCTGTTAACTTCAATGCATGGTAAAAGACACCAGCGCAAGGGGTTAGACATGGCACAGAAGGCACCGGGCAAGGCTCACCGGAAGGGGATCAGCCTCATGGAAGT
>JAJDXM010000054.1 GCA_022823225.1 Gemmatimonadota bacterium | reverse complement strand
GAGCGCCCGGACCAAGCCGTGCCTCGCCACGGCTTCGGCGCGCCGCTCGGCGTCGAGCGGCGAGGAGGTGTAGAGCCAGTAGCTCTCCGGATCGACTTCGAGGCGGAGCACCGCCGCCTCGTCCGGGCGGCGGAGATACAGCTCGCGCTTGGGCGTCAACGCCCGGATCCGGTCGACCTCCGAGTCGTTCAGCCGGAACAGCGCCCCGGCCTCCGCGGGCAGTTCGGCGTTGGCGAGGAACAGCTTGGTGGGGATGGATTCGAGAAGGGCCGAGGCGCCCGGCGTCCCCGTCACGTCCACGGCGGACTGGGTCGCGAGCACGAGCGCGGCGTTCTTCTTCCGCCACGTCTTGGCCGCCTCGGCCAGGTAGTTCAGCACGGCGGGGTCCTGCATGTACCGCCACGCCTCGTCCACCACCATCAGCTTAAGCCGCGCCGTCTCGGCCGGGTCCTCGATCTCCAGGCGCATCCGCTCCAGCAGGTACGAGAGCGCCGCCTCGCACAGGTCCGCGTGCTCGGCCGCACCCGCCAGGTCGATCACCTGCCAGTCGCGGAACTCGATGTCCGTCGCGCCCGCCGGGGGGTTGTCGAAGAACGCGCCCCACGCGCCGCCCTCCGTCCAGCGGCTCAGGGCGGGCCACATCGCGGACGGGAGCGAACCGGCCAGCACGCTGAGCGTCCGGCGCTCTGATCCGAGCGCGTAGAGGTCCTCGATCCGCGCGCGGATCTCGCTCGTGTCCGCGCCGCTCGCCTCGAAGCCGCCCAGCTTCAGCAGCCGGAGCACCCAGCCGGTCAGGAACTGGAACGTGCGCGTGGTGGCGGGCAGCGCGAAGGGTGTGAGCCGGAGCGTCGGCTCCGCCTCGCCGGGCGCGAGCTCCAGGTACCGGCCCCCGAGGAACCGGGTCAGCCAGCGGTAGGAGCCGCCCAGGTCGAGGATCAGGATGCGCGGATCGTACTTGAGCGCCTCGACCAGCAGGAAGTTCAGGGTGAAGCTCTTGCCCGAGCCCGTCGCTCCCAGGATCAGCGTGTGGCCCACGTCGCCCGCGAACAGGTCGTAGCGGTACGCCGTCCGCCACGGCGTTTCGAACACGGCCAGCGGCTCGCGGTCCAGATGCCGACTCTTTCGGTTTCCCCTCGGCGGCCCGAACACGGGCGCGAGGCACGCCGCGAGCCCGGCCGATACGAACGCCTTGCGCACCTGCCGGCTTCGCGGCTGGGCCGGGAGCCGGGCGAACCATGCGGGAAGCTGTCCGTACCCCTCCCGGATCACCTTCGCATCGTGCGCGGCGAACAGGCGGCGCACGTTGCCGTCCAGCCGTTCGATCCCGTCGAGTTCGCCGTGGAGCGCGACGGTGAGCGACGCCTCGCCGTAGGCTACGCCGTCGGCTTCGAGTTCGACGAGCGCCGCTCCCAGACGGTCGGACTCGGCCGCCGCCGCCGAATCGACCATCGCCGCCGCCGTGCCTTGGGCATCCTGCGCGTGCGCCATCATCGAGTAGCGGCGCGAGAAGTAGTGGCGCTGTGCGCTTCGGATCCGGCGCCGCGCCGCTTCCACAGTCCAAGGTCGCCATTCGAGCGAAACGGTCGTCACCGCGTCCAGGCAGTACAGCTCGCGAAGGAGGTTCGCGTGCGCCTGGCCGGGCGGCGACAGGAGCGAGTAGAGGATCACTGGCTCGCCATCGAGCCTCAGGTGCGAGCGCTCGGCTTCGAGTTCGGACAGCGCGAGCCGCCAGTTCATGCCGCTGCCCGTCGCGCCGTCCCAGAACGTGCCGGGTCGGTTGATCAGATCGGAGAGAAGCGCGGATGCATCGTGCGCCCCGAGCAACTCGATGGGCGTGTGCTCGGCCACGAGCGAGCGGCCCGCGTCGATCATGGCGCGGAACCGGTCCGCCGCCGCCTCGATCTCCGAGGCGAGGTAGGTCGGCGCGCTTTTTCGGCGCTTCCTCCATCCGGTGAGCCGGGAGAGCAGCCCCGCCCTGGAGCCCCGGGCGGCCGTGCGCAGGCCGGAGGCGAAGCACCAGACGATGTAGGCGTCAAGCCTTTGGACGCGCTCGGCTAGGAACGCCTGGCGCTTCCGGGCCGAAAGGGACGCGACACTCGATCCGCTTTCCTCGGTCGTCACGGGGCTGCGCGGGGGACGCCGGAGCATGTGGAAGTACAGGCGCGCATCGTGACCGAGCCCGGACAACAGCCGCTGCCACAGGCCCAACACCCGGTCGATCTGTTCCGGCGTGCGGCCGTCCACCGTAGCGGGCCGGATCCGGCCCGCCGCGATCAGCTCGCCCGAACGGGTCAGGCAGGTGCGGCCGTCGTCGAGCCAGCCCCAGTAGGGCAGCTCCTCGGCCAGCGACCCCGCCGCCTCGTAGGCCCGAAGCTCGTCGGCGACCCTCACTCGCCCGGCCCCCGGATCTTCAGGTGCCACGGCTCGTCCGCCCACTTGCCCGGATCGTACCGGGCCGGATAGCGCGCTGCCGCGCGCAGTACCGCGAGCAGGGCCGGATCCCTGCGGCCCGCGAGCCAGCCCCCGCCGTAGCAACCGGCGAAGACCGCGCCGCCCGCCACGAGCGAGGCCGTGGCGTTCCACACCGCGACCGCGAGCGTCGCCCCCAGCAGGAACAGCCGCCGCTCCACGCCCAGCACCGTTAGCGGACGGTTCAGCGCCGCGTAGCCAGCCCAGCGCGTGAGACCCCGCATCAGAACAGCCAGGCCAGGAAGTTCACCGCGCCCACCGCCATCCCGATCCCGAAGATGATCCCGGCCAGCGTGCGCTTGCTGCCGCCCTCGCCGAACGCGAACATCAGCCCGCCCACCACGATCGCGATCAGCGACAGCCCCCGCGCGATCGGTCCCGTGAACTGCGTCTGAAGCTCGTTCACCGCCTCCACCCACGGGCTCGTGCCCTGCGCCAGGAGCCGGGCGGGCACCAGCAGCCACAGCGCGGCCCACATCGTTGTCAGCAACGTTCTCATCGTTTCCTTCCTTCCTCTGGTGGGGTCAGTGGGCGGCGGACTCTCCGCCGCCCCGGTTCGGTTCTCGAATCCGGCGAACCATCCGGTCCGCGCGCGTGCTCGTAAGCCTCCATGAACGCCAGAACCCGGTCCGCCGTCGCCAGGCTCGGCGAACGTCCCCGGCGCACGTCGCCCACGAACTTCCGGTCGCCGACCGCGCGCTCCCCGAACTCCGATGCCGACAGCCGCGTCCTTCGCAGGAACGCCGTCACGCGCCGCTCGAACTCCTTCGCCAGGTTCTCCATCGCCCGAAAACCAGAACATGATGTCGTCAACGTGCGCAAGATGGTGGGAAATAGCCTATTTCCCACATCGTTGACAGACAACGAGATACGAAATCGGGGTTCCGGCACCCCTCCGCCAGCGGGGTGGAGAACGCCCCCTTTTGCCCCTAAGCAGCATCTCTACATGAGGATCAGGAGACGCTATCCGACGTGGTGCTTCGGGACTCCGTGAAAGGGCATCGTGTGGGCTGTTGGCCTCGGAGGCACCCTAACGCTGAGGGTTCACCAGATGCTTTGGCCGGGGAAACCCCATTGCGTTGGCGGCGGTTCGTGGGTAACTTCCCACCTATGGGACGAAGAAAGAAGGACGCCGATCAGTTGGACCCGGTGCGCCGGAGGCTGCTCAGGCTAGTGGCCGACAGCAACACGAACCTGCGCACCGCCTCGCTCGCCATCGAGCGCAACTCATCCTATCTGCACCAGTTCATTCACCGGGGCACGCCCAAGGTGCTGGGCGAGGATGACCGCGAGGCCTTGGCCGATCATTTGGGGTGCAGCCCCGAATTGCTCAGGCACGACCGGAACTTCATGCGTCGGCCGCGTCCGAAGCCTGCGGCGCCGAGCCCCTACGCGGCCCCAAGGGGTTACAGCGCAGTGCCGGAGATCGACGTGCGCGCGTCGGCCGGTCCGGGGGCGTGGAACGACGCCTTCGAGGAGGCCAAGGAAACGTGGCTGTTCGCCGATCCCCTCATCCGCCACGAGTTCCGGGCGAAGCCGGAGGATCTGCGGATGATCACCATTGATGGGGACTCCATGGAGCCGCTGCTCTCAAGCGGCGACCGCATCCTCATCGACGTGAGCCGCCGGGTTCCGGTACCGCCCGGCATCTTCGTGATCTGGGACGGCATGGGGCTCGTCGCCAAGCGCATCGAGCACGTGCCCCACTCCGAGCCGCCGAAGGTGGTGCTCAAGTCCCTCAACCCCGAGTACGACAGCTACGAACGCTCCGTCGAGGAGGTTCGCGTCGTCGGACGGGCGGTATGGGTCTCCAGAAAGCTGTAGGAGGGGTGAATGGCGGCCCCCTTGCCCCGGCGGGTCGTGGCGCCCACCCAGGCGAGGCAGTACGCTGTCCGGTCGGTTATCTTTAGTGTTTAAGGCTCCCGAGAGGGGGCTGTAACGTGGTTGACGGAATCCTGACCGAGGGAGATGGAGCCATGAAGAGCCTGCCCGAGCGGATCATGGGGTACGCCGAAGCCAAGCCGGAGGCCGCGGCGATACAGGCAGAGGACCTCCTGCACCTCGGTGACCGGGCCGCCGTGAGCCGGGCGCTCTCCCGCCTCTCGCGTTCCGAGCGACTCATGCGGATGGCGGAACCACTCGACAGGCGCTTGGTGCATCGTTGATTGATGGCTTGTTTCCCAGAACTCCAGGCCGATACCTTCGCGACGCCCGAGACCGTTCACTCCACTCCTCCAACCCGTGAAGCCAGCAGCTCGTGACGACGCCCCTTGCCCTCCCGACCATCTTCGATCTGTGTACACCACGAGCCGACATTCTCCAGGGGAAGGTGACCGAAGCCGAGTTCGCGGCCGACCTTGCCCGGGTGCTTGCCAACGCGGGCGGCACCAGCTACGCCGACTACACCGACCCGGCGCGGTTCTTCGCCAACACCTATCCTACGCGCGGCCTGAAGGACCTCCTCGCCAACGTCTGCCGCCGGCTGTCCGGTGCCGGTGGAGAGGTGGCCGCGATCTTCCGGCTCGACACTTCGTACGGAGGCGGTAAGACACACGGCCTGATCGCTCTGGCCCATGCGGCAAAGGGCATGCAGGGCGTCGCCAACCCGGAGGAGTTTGTTGACCCTGGCCTTCTTCCGGCAGGGCTCGTGAGGGTCGCGGCATTCGATGGCGAGAACGCCGATGCCGCGAACGGACGCCGCCTGGAAGAAGGCGTGCTCGCGAAGACTCCCTGGGGTGAGTTGGCCTACGCTCTGGCCGGGCGGGAAGGATTCGAGCGCGTCCGCTCCAGCGACGAACAGCACATGGCACCGGGAGCAAGCACGCTCGGCGAGCTGTTCGGGGACCAGCCGACGCTCATTCTCCTCGACGAGCTGTCGGTCTATCTCAGGTCCGTCCACTCGATCGCCCACGCGCGCGGTCAGCTCACGGCGTTCCTGACCCGCTTGTTCAGTGCGGTCGAGAGCGCTCCAAACGCGGCCCTCGTGTACACGCTGGCCATCGGCAAAGACCATCAGGCCACGGACGCCTACAGCGACGAGAACGAGTTCATCGCCGACGCCATGGCGGAGTTGGGGAAGGTCTCGGCTCGCAAGGCCACCCTCCTGAATCCCACCCGCGAGGACGAAACAGTCCGCGTGCTCCGCCGACGGCTCTTTGAGGCCGTTGAAGAAGAACGCGTTGAAGAGGTTGTCCAGGCCTACAAGCAGCGCTGGGACGCTCATCAGGAAGTCCTCCCGCCGGAGGTCCGCCGACCGGCGACCGTAGAGGATTTCCGCGCCAGCTATCCCTTCCACCCGGCAGTGCTTGACACGCTTACCACGAAGACCGCGACACTTGAGAGCTTCCAGAGGGTGCGGGGGATGCTGCGCCTCCTGGGCAAGACAGTGGCCCTTCTATGGGAGACACGCCCCACGGATGCCTACGCCATCCACCTGCATCATATCGATCCGGGCCACGAACCCATTCGGGCGGAGATCGTCACTCGCCTCGGCCAGGAGCAGTACCGCCCGGCCATCGCGAATGACGTGTCCTCGGGTTCGCCGGACAAGCCGTCCTTCGCACAGCAGATCGACGCGTCATCCTACAAGGGATTGTCGCCTTACACCGAGTATGCCGCCCGAACGATCTTCCTGCACAGCCTGGCCTTCAACGAACCACTCAAGGGGTTGCCGCCCGAAGAGCTTCGCTATTCGATGGTGGGCCCGGAGTTGGACATCTCGTTCATCGACGACGCCCGCAAGAAGTTCGTGGCCGAGTCGGCCTATCTCGACGACCGACCGGGCGCGGCGATGCGCTTTCTCGTCGACGCGAACCTCAACCAGGTCATTCGGCGCGAGGAGCGAAATGTAGACGCGGGCGACGCCCGGGCTCAGTTGAACGACCGTATCCAACAGGTCTTCGGCGGGAGAACGTTCGATCTCGTCCGCTTTCCGGGCGGCCCCTACGATGTCGACGACAGTATGGGGTCGGGTCGGCCCAAGCTGGCGATTCTGTCCTATGACGGGGTGTCGATCGGTGCGGGAGACGTGGAGGTGCCGGAGCTAGTCCGGCGCATCTTCGAGCGGACCGGAAAGGAAGGCCAGAAGACTCGGGCACTCCGCAACAACGTGGTCTTTCTGGTGGCGGACGGCGGACTCCGCGGCAAGATGGGGGATGCGGTCCGCCACCGTATGGCGCTGGCGGCGTTGAACCAGCCCGACCGGCTCCGCGACCTGGCCGAATACCAGCAGGCAAAGGTGAAAGAGCTTGACGGGAAGGCCGAGCAAAAGGCTGCGGGAGCGATCCAGGCGTGCTACCGGCACGTATTCTATCCATCGCAACAGGCGGCGTCGGCCGGTGTGGCGCTAGCCCATACCGCGATCGATCTCCCGTCCACTTCCGACCAGCCTGGGGCCGGCCAGCATCAGGTCGTTCGCGTGCTGCGCGATCTCAACAAGCTCAGGCTCCCCGAGGACGCCCCCGACCAGCCCGCCTATGTGCGCGACGCGACCCCGCTGAAGGTCAGGGGCGAGATCACCACCCAAGCGCTCCGCATGGAGTTCCGGCGGAATCCGAAGCTGCCGATTCTGATCGGAAACGATGTCTTCCTGAAAGGAGTCCGAAAGGGAGTCCAGGACAAGTTCTTCATCTACCGGAGCGGTGACCTGATCTGGGGACCGGGCGAGCCGACGGTCCAGATCAAGATCGACGAACAGTCCTTGGTGCTGACCATGGGATACGCGAAGGAGAATGAGGTCTGGCCGCGGCCGAAGCCGCCCGACGACCCGCCTCCTGATCCGCCCCCAGACGATCCCATCACCCCGCCGCCGGACGATCGGCCCCCCTCCGACCAGATCCCTGTCTTCACCGCCGAGGGCATTCTACGAGCAGCCCTCATCCAGCTCTGGGAGAAGGCCGGGGCGAACAAGGAAGTCCAGAGGATCGGCGAACTCACGATCCGGATCTTCGAAGCCGAACTTGGGTTCCGGCTTCTCCGGGTGGGTCCATCGGTGCCCAAGACCCGCAAGTCGGCGAAGATCACCGCGTCCTACCAGTCTGCGGAAGGGGGCACCATGGAGCTGGAATTCGACGGACCGATATCGGACGTGAAGCCGGTCACCGAGTTCCTCGAACCCCAGTTTCGGGCAGCCAACGAAACCAACGCTGAGGTATCGCTGACGCTCTCTTTCGCCGATGGTCTTACATTGGACGGCCCGGATCCCGAGAAGCTCACGGAGCGGCTTGCCAAGTTCGTGAAGGGTGAGGCCCACGTCACCGCCAAGGCGCTTGAGGAGAGAAAGGAGTAGCAATGGCCAGCCCGAGATCCCTCCGTTACGGCGAAGCGGGGCAGTCTGTCCCACGCTACGAACTGCGCGTCCGGCAGGCCGGTCCGGGCCGCGATTGCTACGAGGTGTGGCAGACCCCTTCCGCCGGCACCCCCCAACTTCGGAAGTCCGTGCGGCTTGGTGCCCTGGAGGGTCGCAATCTCGAACTGGTGCAGCATCGGATCCTGCGAATTCTGGCGGAACGGAAGGTCCGGCTCGTGGGCGTTCCCGGTCGTTCCGGCTTCAGCCGACCGGTTCCAGAAACGCTGGCGGTGCGGTTCGGGCTTATGTTTCGTGCTCTCGCACCCATGCGCGACCGTGATCGAATGTGGGCGGTGGCCGACGGAATCGAGAGGATGGAGCGCGAAGAGGCGGCCTACTGGCTCGGCATGGCGATCCACAGGGAGCACCCGAGACGGGTACTCGCCGGTCTGAGACTCCTGCTGACCGCGCCGGAGAAGCCGCCTCGCGACGCGTTTCCCCTCGTGGCCGCTACGATAGCGCCAAACGAGGAGCAGTAGACATGTTGCGAATCGAGCCGGAGATCGTTCAGGTGGATATCGTCCTGGTGGGCGATTTCAATCCCGCCATCTTCTCGCCGAGGTGGTTCTCCGCCCACGGTCTCATTCGCGAATCGGCTGCCGACGGGGCTGAGTTGGGAGTGGTCCACCAGGAAGTCGCTGATTTCAAAGCGGACTGGCTTCGGATACAGGTCACCCAAAACAGGTTTGTCGCCGCAAGCTCGCAGGCTCCGTTCGAGCGTTTACGCGATCTCGTCCACCGAACCTTCCGAGAACACCTCTTTCATACGCCATTGCGAGCAATCGGAATCAACTTCGCCGCACACTTTCTGGTTGACAGCCTCGCCACGCGTGATCGCATCGGAACCGCTCTGGCTCCCCTGGAGCCCTGGGGCCCGTGGCGCGGGCGACTGAACCTCGACAGCCCCCATGGCGGAATGACTTCGCTCAGAATGTCACAGACCAGACCTTCGGACAGGGAGGAGGGGGGTCGGGTGAATGTGGTGATTGAGCCGTCGGCCCGCGTGGGCCAGGAGAGTGGGCGGGGCGTGTTCGTGAGCATCAACGATCACTTTGCTGGGAAAGCAGACTCGCCCGCATCGGTTGAGAAGCTCATGGCCATCCTGGCAGCGGAGTTCGAGGGATCTCTCGGGCGAAGTGAGGGAATCGTGGATCACATCATGTCCCTGGCGGACACTTCAGAAGGGTGAGACGCGCGATGTCGCGAAGGGTACGAACGGCAACGATTCCGGAAGCGCAGGACTCTCACGTACCGACGGGAGCTGGCGACCTGCCACCGTCGGTTCTCCTGAACCCCCGGCGTATGCGTGCGCGCGCCATGCGGGCCGATACCCTGACGGCCGACGCGGCACAGAACGGACACGCCGCGGACAACACCGCCGCGACTGGCTCAATCGGAAATCAGCCGAACGGAAAACTCCACAACGGCGCGAGCGGAAACGGTTTGACCGCCGTGCGGCGAGCGGTTCCGGCAGTCTCTCTGGAACATTCCCCCTCCTTCTATCCCAAGCAGGAATGGGTCGGGCGAGTCACGGCCATCCACAAGGACGAGTTCGACGCCCGCCTCCACGACCTGACTGGCGGCGGACGTGAAGTCGCCACGATCGATCTGGAGGAGATCGGGCCCGAGGACCGGGCCCGAATGCACGTCGGCTCGCTCTTCCACTGGATGATGGGGTACGAGAGGTCCCCGAGCGGAACGCGAAGCAACGTCTCGCGAATCGTGTTCCTGGACTCGCCTCGTCCGACCGAGCGCGACTGGAAAGCCGGAGAGGAATGGGCGGATCGCCTGCGCGCCAAGTGGAATCTTGACTGAGCGAGCCAAGCCACCCCGTCCCGACGAGGTGGAAGTCTCTCTCGTTGGCCCCGGGTACGGCGAGTGCGCCGTCGCGCATGTTGGGTGGGGTGAGTGGATCGTTCTGGACTCGTTCCTGACCTCCAAGAGGGAGCCGGTGGCCCTCCAGTACTTCGATGAACTTGGGGTGGATCCTGCCCAGGCCGTTCGCCTGATCGTCGCAACCCACTGGCATGACGACCACATGAAAGGCCTGGGCGATCTCGTTTCCCGGTGTCCGGAAGCCTACTTTTGCTGTGCCAACGCGCTCGGTTCCCGGGAGTTCTTGAGCGTTGCGGCGGCACTTGCGAGGACGGGTCTCCCCGACGGTGGGGTCCGCGAAATCCACGCGGCATTGAGCCATCTCGACCGCACCGATTCCCAGCCGCGCTGGGCGACGGCAAGTCGCCGAATCCACCGTTCATCCACCTGCGAAGTGTGGTCGCTCTCGCCCGACGATGACGCCTACACCTCTTTCCTCAAGTCGCTTGCACCCGAACCCGGCACCGGGCAGCGACCCGGGATTGACGCGCTGACCCCGAACGAGCTCTCCGTTGTCCTGCTGGTTCGCTTCGATGGCGGCATCTCGTGCCTGTTCGGTGCTGATCTTGAGCGGCGTGGCTGGACGGCCTTGTTGCGCGACGACGCCAGGCCCCGGTCCAAGGCATCGGTCTTCAAGGTTCCCCACCACGGTTCCGGGAACGCTCACCTGCAGGAGGTATGGGACGAGCTTCTGGAAAGGGAACCGTTTGCGATTGTTGCCCCGTGGCGGCGGGGTCGCGGGGCGTTGCCGAAGCCGGAAGATGTAGAGCGCATCCTTGCGCACACTCCGAACGCCTACGCCACGGCCGATTCGTCGGCTGGCCCGGCTCCAAGGAGTCGCTGGGTCAAGAAGAGATTGAAGAACCTGGGGGCGCGGATTGCGCCGGAATCGGGTTCGCCCGGAATGATCCGGTTGCGGCGGTCGCTGGCTGGCGAAGACTCGTGGCGGGTGGAGCTGTTCGGATCCGCGTGCCACCTGGAGGAGTTTGCGGCGTGAAGAAGAGATCCAGCCGGGGCGCGGCGAAAGATCGGCGCCTGATCGAGGAATGGCTGCCAATTGGGGAGTTGAGCGTCGAGAGCATGCGGGAGCGGACTCCGATGACCCCGTTTCCCGCGCCCAACCGGCTCCACGTCTGGTGGGCGCGCAGGCCTCTGGTCGCTTCGCGGGCCGCCGTGCTGGGGTCGTTGCTGCCAGAGGGGGCAGATCGAAAGAGGTTCCTGCACGTGCTTGGGATTCATGGGAGCCCAGTGGCGGCGCGGCGGCGGATCGAAGTTGCAACCCGTAAGGGAGAACGCCTCGGAGCGGCCGCCTATGGGTACAAGCGCGCCTTCACATACTCCCCGACGGATTCGGAGCGCCGGTGGGCGAAGCTGGCCCTCGGACCGGATACAGTCATGCTTGGGGGATTATAAAGCCAACTTGACAGTCGGGGGCGATCCTGTTAACTTCAATGCATGGTAAAAGACACCAGCGCAAGGGGTTAGACATGGCACAGAAGGCACCGGGCAAGGCTCACCGGAAGGGGATCAGCCTCATGGAAGT
>JAJDXM010000055.1 GCA_022823225.1 Gemmatimonadota bacterium | reverse complement strand
CGCAGTCGCCGAGCTGCACGCCCGGACCGCAATCTCGCGCACATGCGGTCTGTTTCACGTGTGCGGTCCCCGCACGGCCCCGAATGCCCCCGCCTGAGTGCAACGACGCTGTCCCGAAGCTCTCGTGCGCTCCACTCTCGCCGCGACCCCCGAGCTCATGGGCCTGAACCGTTCGCATCGTAGCCAATCCAACGTTTTGGACGATCTGCCACTGGTCAAACGCCCCTTGCTCGGCGACATTTCGTTCGCGCAGATCGTGCAGTCCATCTTCGAAAGGAATCGAACGATGGCACGCACGAGAAGAAGCCGCCGGAGCTACGGCGCCGGCGAGTGGGGCCGGAACCGCGTGAGGGTGTTCCCCGACGCCAAGACCGGCCTGTACCAGATAGAGTGGCGAGAGAACGGGCGCAGGCTCACCCGGTCGCTCAAACACCGCGATTGGAGGCGCGCGAAGCGGCAGGCGGATGAATTCGCCGCCGGTTTCGTTGGCCCGGACCTGAACGGCAAAGCGGAAGCCGAGCCCGAGCCGCTCACGCTGGGAGGGCTGTTTGACATTTACGGTGAGGAGGTGACGCCCACCAAGGGCGAGCACACCCGGCAGCACGACCGGACCACGATGGCGATGTTCCTCCGCTTCTTCGGACGGAACCGCGACCCGGCCACCCTGTCCCAACGGGACTGGGACCGCTTCATCCGGGAACGGCGGGCTGGCAGGATCGGACCGAGCGGAAGGCCGGTGGCGGATCGCACCGTCGAATACGACCTGAAGTTCCTGATCGCGGTCCTGAATTGGGCTGAGAGGTCGAGGGACGAGCGGGGCCGCCTGCTCCTCGACAGGAACCCGCTCAAGGGCTTCGGAAAGCCCACGGAGAAGAACCCGACCCGGGTGGTGCTCACCGAGGACGAGTACCGGGCGCTCCTGAAGGTGGCGGACCGGTTGGACTGGCGATTCCGCGTCGCACTCGTGCTGGCGCACGAGACGGGCCACCGGATCGGAGCCATACGCCAGCTTCGGTGGTGCGACATCGACTTCCAGGGCGGGACGATCCTCTGGCGTGCCGAGCACGACAAGTCGGGCCACGAACACGCCACGCCCGTCACTGGCGACGCGCTAGCCGCTCTCGACGGGGCACGGAGAAGGAACCCCGGAATCGGGCAAGCACCGGTGCTGCCCGCGCCCAGGAATCCGCTTGCGTGTCTCGGGGCCGCCCGGTTGCACGCTTGGTGGAGCAAGGCCCAGATTCTTGCGGGTCTGGAGCCGAAGCCCGGCAGGGGATGGCACTCGCTGAGGCGCAAGTTTGCCTCGGACCTGATGGACCAGCCACTGAAGGTGCTCTGCCAACTCGGCGGCTGGAAGACGGCCAAGACGGTGCTCCGGTGCTATCAGAGGGCCGACGAAGGACAGCTTCGGAAGGCTCTGGAAGACCGCCGCCGGGCTCGCGGCTGAAATCCAGAACGGCGGGAGTCAATCAGCGGGAATCCGGGCTGTCGAACATGCAAACACCTTCACCGCAACAAGATGCGAAACTTCAACCACATGCCAGCCCGGCGCCTCGGCACTCTCGTTAGCACGCGAACTTCCGGGACGGGACACTAGCCCATGGGAGCCCGCCAGATGGTCCGCCTCCGCACCCTCGTCTGGCTCGCGCTGCGCAACCTGGGGCGGGAGTTGCGCCGGAGCGCCCTGACCGCCGCCGCGATGGCCATCGGGCTCGCGCTGCTGATCCTGTCGCGCACGCTGGCCGACGGTGCCCACGAGGACTGGATCGACGCCGGCGTGAGGCTCGGCGCCGGACACGTCACCATCAACGCCCCCGGTTACCGGGACAGCCAGAGCCTGGACGACCGCCTGTCGAGCGCGCAGTTGCGGGCGTCGCTGGCCGCCGTTGCCGACTCTCCGACGCCGGACACGCCGCTCGCCTCCGTGCGGGTGACCACGCGGGGGCTCGCGTCGTCGCCCGAGGGGGCGCTGCCGGCGTGGATCCTGGGCGTCGATCCCACGGTGGAGCCGGCGTTTTCGCGGCTGGGCGAGGAGGTGGTGGACGGACGCTACCTGGAGAACGGTGACCGGCTCCACGCCTACATCGGCGTGGGGATGGCGGAGCGGCTCGGAGTGCGGACGGGGTCACGCATGGTGCTGACGGCGCAGGCCGCCTCGGGTGACATTGAGGGGCAGCTGGTGCGGGTCGTCGGGATCTACCGCACGGGCGTGGACGCGCTGGACCAGTCGCTCGTCCACATCCCGCTGGGCACCGCGCGGTCGTGGCTGGGGGTGGAGGGGGCGACCACCGTGGCCGTGCTCCTGACACACTCGTCGTTCACGGACGCGGTGGTGGAAGAGGTGCGGGGCGGGGTGGATCCGGCCGGCGCCGAGGTGGTGGGATGGCCCGTGACCCATCCGGACCTGTACTCGGCGCTGAAGCTGGACGACGGGGGCGACTGGGCCTTCCATATGATCCTCTTCGCGATCGTCGCGCTGGCGATCCTCAACGCCGTCTTCATGTCGGTGCTGCACCGGCAGCGCGAGATGGGCCTGCTCCGGGCCCTGGGGCTGAGCGGACGGGAAACGGGGCTGGTCGTCTTCACCGAAGGCGTTCTGCTGACCATGGCCAGCGGAATCGTCGGCGTGGCGCTGGGCCTGGCGGTGGTGTGGATCTTCTTCCGGGATGGTCTGGACCTTTCGGGATTGTGGCCGCAGGACTTCAACCTGGGGGGCGTGGCGTTCGATCCGGTCCTGCATCCGGTCATCGAAGTCAAGCACGTGGTCCAGAGCGTGATCATGACGGCGGCGATCGGCCTGTTCGCATCCGCGTACCCGGCCTGGCAGGCGGGGCGCCTGGACCCCGCCGAATCGGTTAAGGTGGAATGATGGGAGAGAGAATGGAGCCTGCGGTCCGGACGGCGAACCTCTGGAAGATCTATCCCCAGGAACCGCGCCCGGTGGAGGCGGTGCGGGGCGTCGACCTGGTCGTGGAGAACGGCGAGTTCGTCGCCATGGCGGGTCCGTCGGGTTCGGGGAAGACGACCGTGCTGAACCTGCTCGGCGGACTCACGGCCCCGACCGAGGGGACGGTCCGGATCGGCGGACAGGAGATCACCGCGCTCTCCGACCGGCAGCTGGCGCGGGTGAGGTTGAACCGGATCGGGTTCGTCTTCCAGTCGTACAACCTGCTGCCGATGCTGACCGCGCGGGAGAACGCCGAGTTCACGCTGGTGCTTCAGGGTGTGCCGCGCCGGGAGCGCCGGGAACGCGTAGGCAAGCTCTTCCGCGAGATCGGTCTGGCGGGAATGGAGGACCGGTTCCCCCTCAAGCTCTCCGGCGGCCAGCAGCAGCGGGTGGCGGTCGCGCGCGCCGTGCTGGGCGAACCCGACCTCGTTCTGGCCGACGAGCCCACCGCCAATCTGGACTCGACCACGGCGGAGGCCCTGCTCGACGTGATGGACCAGCTCAACCGTACGCGCGGGACCACATTCGTCTTCTCGACCCACGACCCCAGGGTGATGGAGCGGGCCGGCCGGCTGATACGCCTCGTCGATGGCCGGATTGAGGGCGAATCGATACGGGGTGGGGCTTGAAATCGCCGGGGATGCGCGCCACGGCCCTGCTCGCGGTCACGCTCCTGTCCGTGGCCACGCTCTCCCTTTGCCTCGGTCCGATTCCGGCCGCGGCCCAGGGATCCCGCGTCTCCGGCTACTACCTCAACCTCTGGACCCGGGTAGGCGGCAGCACGCTTGGCGGTCCCCCCAACGGCTCGGCCTTCCAGCGGATGCGCATCATGTGGGCCGGAGGGGCCGGGCCCGCAATGGTGGACGTGGCGTATGAACACGCGCTGACCTTTCGGGAACCGGGGACGCTTGGCGCGCAACTCTTCACTGCGGCGGCCGGCTCCGCGTCGGATGGCGACTGGCTGGCGCTGGACGGCGAAATCGACGCCGGCGAGGGCGTCCTCTGGAGGCACCGGTTCGACCGGCTGAGCCTGCGCTTCGACCTCGGTCCGGACGCCGACCTGGTCATCGGGCGCCAGCCCATCTCCTGGGCGACCACCCTCGTCCTTACACCCGCCGACCCGTTCTCCCCCTTCGACCCCGCCGACCCCTTCCGCGAATACCGGATCGGCGTCGACGCGGCGCGGCTCCGCTACTATGCGGGCGCCTTCACCCAGTTCGAGCTCGTCGCGCGCCCCTCCCTGGCCGGCCCCGGCGGCGAACGCACGCTCTCCCTCCTGGCCCGCGCCACGACCAACCGCGGCGGCTGGGATCTCGGCGCGTGGGCGGGCACCGTCCACGACACCTTCGGCGCGGCCGCCTTCCTGACCGGCGCGGTGGGACTGTGGGCGGCGCGCACCGAGGTGGTGGCGCGGCGAATCGGTGGCCGGTCGGCCGTGCGGGCCAGCGCGGGCCTCGACCGCACCTTCACGGCGGCCGGGCGGGAGCTGTACCTCGTGATCGAGTACCAGCACGACGGTCTCGGCGCCGCCCAACCCGACGATCTGCTCGCCGTCGCCACCAGCCGCGCCTTCTCCCAGGGAGAGATGCAGGTGCTCGGGCGGGACGTGGGCGCAATCCAGCTTTCCTGCCAGCTTCACCCGCTCCTCTCGGCGAGCAACCTGTTCCTCGGCAGCCTCCGCGACGGCTCCTTTCTACTGGGCCCCGGTCTGGCGTACTCGGCAACGGGGGGCGCGTCGGTCCGGATCGGGGGGTTCATCGGAGTCGGCGAGGGCGCCGAGCTGGACGGAGTCGTACCCCGGCTGGCATCCGAGTTTGGCGCGGTCCCAGGGGTGTTGTTCGTATCGACGAACTTCTTCTTCTGATCCGGCGGATGTGAAATCTGGCACCCTGCAAAGTCGTACAATAAAATGAGCGTGAAACAGCGCTGATCCGCCAGAAAAAGGACAGGCAGGACGATGACGCGAACCATGGCAACCCCTGACACGCACGCTGGCCGGCCGGCCCGGCCATTCGCCTGCCTCACGGTGGCGGCGGGCCTCCTCGTCACGCTCCTGTCCTGCGGCGGCGAAGACACGCCCACGACCCCTCCGGCGCCGGAACCTTCGCGCCCTGCTCAGGTCAGCCTCGAGCCCGACGTGTTCACGGTTGCGGCGGGCGACACCGCGCGTCTCAAGAGTGTCGTGCTGGATCAGCGCGGGAAACTCATGTTCAATGCGCAGCTCACATGGACCAGCAGTGATCCGGCGGCCGCGACGGTCGACTCGGAAGGCCTCGTAACCGGAATCCGCGAGGGGACGGCGACCGTCACCCTCACCGCCGGCACGATCAGCGCGACGGCCGCCGGAACGATCCATAGCCAGGACCGCGCAGCGCTGATGGATTTGTGGTACTCGGCCGGCGGGGCGAACTGGACCAGTGGCCTGAACTGGGGGACCGACGAGCCGCTCGCCAGCTGGCACGGCGTCGAGGCGGATTCGGATGCCCGGGTGACGGCGCTGCGCCTGAGCGACAATGGCCTGAGCGGCCAGCTGCCGGACGACCTCGGGGAGCTGGTCTTCCTGACCGAGCTGGATTTGGACGGGAACGGGGATCTCTCGGGTCCGATCCCGTTTTCGCTCTCCGAACTGAAACTGCAACAGCTCCAGTACGGCGGCACGATGCTCTGCACGTTGCGGGACGAAGGGTTCCGTGCGTGGCTGGAGGCGATTCCCGCGCGCGATGGCGAATTCATCGCGTGCAACGAGGAGCGGTCCGATCTCATGAAGCTCTACGAGGCCACGGGAGGCGAGGACTGGGAGAACTCCGGCAGCTGGGGAACGACCACGTCGCTTGCGAACTGGTACGGCATCGATGTCGATTCCGCGGGCCGGGTGACGGAGATCAACCTGAACCGCAACAATCTGACCGGAGAGATTCCTCCCGAAATCCGGTACTTTCCGCACCTGCGGCTTCTGCGCCTGGACCACAACGAACTGGACGGCGAGTTGCCGACGGAGATCTTCGAGCTCACCGAGCTTCGCCGGCTGGATGTCGACGGCAACAACTTCACAGGCACGATCCCTCCCGAAATCGGGAACCTGACGAAGCTTCAGGTGCTCTGGATGGGGGCGAACGAAATGAGCGGCCCCATTCCCCCCGAGCTGGGCGACCTTGAGAGTCTGCGGGAGCTCAATCTCTATGAGGCGCCGTTCGATGGTCCGATCCCGGAGGAGCTTGGCAACCTGACCGGGTTGCGTGAGCTGAACATCTGGGATACCCGGATCGAGGGCCCGCTTCCCGGGGCCCTGGGAGCGCTCGAGGAACTCCGCGAATTCAATGCCTACAGGAACCGTTTCTCCGGGCCGCTGCCGGCGGAGCTTGGCAGCATGGGCCGTCTGGAGTTGCTGGACCTGAGCAACAACCGATTGGCGGGGCCGTTGCCGGCGGAACTCGGCAAGTTGGGCCGCCTGGAGGTGCTCGACCTGAGCTACAACCAGGTAACCGGACCGCTCCCTCCGGAACTCGGCCAACTCGACCGCCTCAGAATCATGGAACTCCGCGACAACATGATCGAAGGCCCTGTGCCCGCGGGGCTCGGTGAACTCGGCGCCATCCTTTGGATCTCGATGCAGGACAACTCGCTGTCCGGACCGCTCCCTCCGGAACTCGGCGGCATGGAATCCCTGATCCGGTTGCACGTTCAGAACAATCCGGAGTTGTCCGGGCCTCTGCCGTCCGAGTTGGCGTCGATGCTCAACCTCAGGGAGCTCATCGCGTACGAGACCGGGCTGTGCGCGCCCGCCGAGCCTGAGTTGCGAAGCTGGCTGAACGACGTGGTCGCCAAGTGGCGCATCCGGTCGTGCGGAGCCGAGGCCCAGGCCGATGTCCTCCTGATTCAGGCGACTCAGTCGACCGAGTATCCGGTCCCGCTCGTGGCCGGGAGGAGTGCGTTCCTGCGAGTGTTCGTCGCGTCGGAGAAGGAGACTACCGAGACCGTGCCTCCGGTACGTGCGACCTTCTTCGTGGACGGAACGGAGGTGCATGCCGTGGACATCCCCGCCGGCTCGTCCCCGATCCCGGCGGAAATGCAGGTAGGCGAAATCGACCTGTCGGCCAATGCCGAGATCCCGGCCGACGTGATTCAGCCTGGCCTCGAGATGGTCGTCGAGGTCGATCCGAACGAGACCGTCGACGCGTCGCTCGGCGTGGCGAAGCGAATCCCCGCGGAAGGGCGGGTCGCGGTGGAGGTCAGGGAGGTGCCGCCACTGCACCTGACCCTGGTCCCCTTCGTCTCACGGGCGGACAACGACCGCCGGGCCGTCACTTTCGTGGCGAACGCCACCGAGGACGATCCCATGTTCTTCCAGACAAAGACCCTGCTGCCGGTGGGCGAATTCAAGATCGCAAAGCACGGCACCGTTACGATCGATTCGAACAGCATCTTCGACATGCTGGCCGAGATGCAGAAAATCCGCATTCTGGAGCAGGGCACGGGACACTGGATGGGCCTCAACGCGGTCGCCGTCGGAGCCGGCGGCGTCGCGTACCTCGGTGCAAACTCCAATCCGGTCCGAGGAAAGATCAGCATGTCCCGGCTTAGCGCGGAGACAATCGCGCACGAGCTCGGACATAACCTGAACCTGCGTCATGCGACGTGCAGCGGGAGCGAGGGGAACCCCGACAACACCTTCCCGTATGACAACGGCCAGACTGGTGTGTGGGGATACGATCCGCGCGCAGGAGGCTCGCTGGTGCCCCCGGACCGGGCGGACTTCATGAGCTACTGCGATCCGACCTGGGTCAGCGACTACTACTTCACGAATGCGCTGCGCTTCCGGCTCATCGACAAGAACGAGCTTCCAACATCTTCGGCCGAACGGACGCTCCTGGTATCGGGCGGTGCCTCCGCGCTGGGGGCGATGCACCTGGATCCCGCCTTCGTCGTCGAAACATCGCCGGTCGTGCCGGTCGTGGATGGGCCGTACCGGCTGACGGGAAGACGCGCGGATGGACGCGAGCTGTTCTCGCTGACCTTCGAGATGCAGGAGGTTTGGGACGGCGACGGGCGTTCGGGCTTCACCTTCGCGCTTCCGGCGCAGGCCGGGTGGGAGGCGGAGCTGGCGAGCCTCGTGCTTGCCGGGCCGGACGGCTCCGTTGAAATGCGGCAGGGGAGTGAGCCGCCCATGGCGATCATGCGCGATCCGGCGACCGGGCAGGTGCGGGCGATTCTGCGGGACCTGCCGGCCGGCGCGATGGCTCCCGGGGCTCTCGATGCGCTTGCGCCCGAGAGGGGGCTCGACATCATGGTCAGCGGCGGGGTGCCCGCCTCGGTTGCCTGGAGGCGGTGAGGCGGGGCCGCTCCGAAGAATCAAGGGTTGGCCAGCCCGGAGCCTCGTCGCTCACGTCGATTGCTCCTCACACCCGGCCGCTGAGCCGCAGCCACCTCAGGTGGTTGCGCACGTTGTCGTGCTCGAAGTAGGCGTCCTGCAGGTGTCGCCGGCCATCCGAGCGCAGCGCCGTGCGTCCGTGCAGCACCCGGTGCCCGTCGCAGAGCAGAATCTGCCCGCCCTCCAGCCGGAAGGTGACCTGGGCGTCGGGGGAATTGACGCGCCTCGACAGTTCGTGGTAGGCGGCGTAGAAGTCGCCCAGCCGGGGCTCCGACAGGGGAACGGCCTGCATCTGCGCGGTATTGAAGCGCACCATCCTGACCTCCCCGCCGCTGTCCAGCCCGACCATCGGCTTGACTGCGTAGCACTCGTGTTCCTCGCTGAAGATCCTGAACGGCACCGGTACCGCACACAGCGCGTCGAACTTCCCGGGGTGATCGCTGCGCAGCTCGTTGAGCAGGCCGAACCCGTCCACGACAACCGATTCGCCGCCTTCGCACTCGTTCACCAGCATGTGCAGCGCCTGCACGTTAGGCGGCCAGGTGTAGCTGGTAAAGTCGTTGTGCGGCGCGACCGCCAGGCCCGTGTGCGCGATGTTGTATCCCTTCGGATCGACCTTGACGTTGTGGATGCGCTCGAACAGCACCTCGCGGATGGGGCCCAGACGGGCCGCGAGCTCTTCGCAGGATTCCGGCTCGGTGGGAGCGTCGACGAGCACGCAGACCCCGGTCCGCAGGAATTCCTCGATCAGCTCCGCCGCCGCGCGGTCGTTCTCCAGAAACCGCCGGTAGTCGAATCTCCGCGGCTGGAACCGGTCGTCCCAGTAGTGCAGCTCGAAGCCGGGCAGGCTCAGAAAGCCGCGGATCTCGCTCGACCGGTAGCGGGTGTGGTGTCCGTCCGGCCAGTCGATGCAGATCGCCTCGTCCTCGGATCCGGCGTCCTCCAGGCTGACCCGGCGCGGCCGCAGGTCACCGGGGACCCGGAAGAGGTGGAAGCGCTTCTCGGAAGTCTGCAAGACCCGGCACTCGCTGCAACCGCAGTTGTCGCGCAGCCAGAGGTAGGGAAGGTCGGTGCGCTCGCCACCGTTCCAGACCGCGGACAGGGCGTCGGCATTCCGGGCGATGCTGCTGATCGAGTGAAGCATGGTCGATCCTCTCGGTACTCTGAACACTAGCTGGGCCAGAACAGCGGAATGAAGAGGCTGGCCGTGACGAGCAGGATGAGGTTGAGCAGGCCGCCCACCTTCACGAAGTCCGAGAAGCGGTATCCGCCCGGCCCGTAGATCATCACGTTGGTCTGGTAGCCGAAGGGCGTGACGAACGAGGCCGACGCTCCGAACATGACTGCGATGAGCAGCGCGTACGGGTTCACGCCGGCCTGCGTGGCGGCCAGGATCGCGACGGGGGTCAGCATCACGGCCGTCGCCGCGTTGGACACGATGGCGGTCATGATGGCGGTGACCAGGTAGAACGCGGCGATGAGTCCGGCCTCGCCCAGCGGCGCCGTCAGGGTCACCACCCAGCCCGCGAGCAGCTCCGCCGCCCCGGTGGTCTCGAGCGCCACGCCGAGCGGAATCAGGCCGGCCAGAACGAAGATGACCAGCCACTCCACCTCCGCGTAGATCTCCTCCACATGCACGCAGCGCGTGAACACCATCAGCCCGACGCCGGTGAGCGCGGCCGTCATGATGTCGAGGATGCCGAGGCTGGCGCTGAGCACCACGCCCACCATGATCGCCGCGGCAACGCCCGCCCGCGGCCTTCCGCCGGCCGGCGTCTTCACCTCGGCCATTGGGACGAACCCGGGATCGTCGGCGAGGCGCTGGAGCGCGCTCGTCGTTCCGTGTACCAGCAGCAGGTCGCCGACGCGCAGCGAGAGCTCCGCGAGCCTTTCCGACACCGTGACGCCGGTGCGCTGGACCGCGAGCACCGTCGAGTCGAAGCGCTGCCCGAAGTCCGAGTCGCGGAGCGTCCGGCCCGCGAGACTTGAGCCGGGCGCCACGAGAACCTCGACCAGCCGGCCGCGCCCACTCGTCAAGTCCAGGTCGTGCTCTTCCCCTTCCGCCGGCGTCCTGAGCCGCTGTCTGCGCGCGAGGTCGACGAGGTTCTCGGCGGACCCCTGCACGTACAGGATGTCGCCCGGGCGGACGTGCCGGTCCCCGTGCGGCGCCGTGATCTCCTCTTCATCCCGTTCGATGTCCAGCACGGTGACGTCGTAGCGCGCACCCCACCCCAGCTCGGCCAGCGTGCGGCCGTTCGCTGGCGAATCCACCGGGACGTGCAGCTCCGTGACAAACCGGCGGACATCGTACTTGGCCGACAGGTCCGGCGGCCGGATGCGGCGCGGCAGGAGCACCCGGCCGGCGGTGAAGAGATAAAGCAGGCCCACGGCGAGACAGATCAGGCCCAGCGGGGTGATCGAGAACATGCGGAGCTCGTCGAACCCCCGGCTCATCGCTTCGCCGTGCACGACCAGGTTGGTGGAGGTTCCCATGAGGGTGACGGTGCCTCCGAGGATCGAGACGAAGGAGAGCGGCATGAGATACCTGGAGGGCGGCTCCCCGGCCTGATCCGCGAGCGCGATGAAGACGGGAATGAATACCATCACGACGGCAGTGGTCATGAGAAACGGGGAGAGGAACGCGCAGACGAGGCAGAGCGCGAACAGGCGCGTGTACTTGCCGCCGAGGGGAGCGGTTCGCGCCCACGCCCCGATGGCGGCCACGAGTCCGGTCTTGCGGAGCCCCAGCCCGAGCACCAGCATTGAGCCGACAGTCACGGTCGCACGGCTCGACAGGCCCGAAACCGCTTCGGCCGGCGTGAGGATGCCGCTCAGAAGGAGCACGACCGGAATCGCCATGGCGACCTGGTCGATCCGCAGCCGGTCGAGGGCGAAGAGGACCAGGGCCGCCAGGGTCAGCGCGAGGACGAATACGATCTCGAAGGTCATGGGGAGATGTTGGTGTCCGGCCGGTCCCTGCGCCAGTCCGGTGGGGCCGCGCCGGGGCTGCCATTTTGGCAGGTTTTGCCGCGGCGCTACGGTACGGGTCTGCCATTTTGGCAGTTCCGCCCTGCCATTTTGGCAGGTCTTGCCGCGGCGCTACGGTACGGGTCTGCCATTTTGGCAGGTTCGTCAGGGGCGCGGATGGAAGGGGACTGCCATTTTGGCAGTCCAGCCTGCCATCTTGGCAGATTCAGCGCCCCCGCCGCCCCCGTTCCCTGCCATTTTGGCAGGTTTTTTCTGGCACGAAGCCTGCCAATGGATTTCGCGGTCGCCCGGGCTCCCGGGCACCGAGCCTATCGAAACCCATTCGCACAAAGGACTTCGACACATGTCACTGACGAAACACACCTACCGTCCAGTCGACTGGAACCACCTCGACGCATTTGCGAACCGCATGAACCGCCTCTTCGGCGAGGCCGGATTCGGCAACCTCACCTACGGCTCCGACTGGGTGCCGCCTGTCAGCGTGGAAGAGCGCAGCGGCGAGATCCTGCTCACGGCCGAACTTCCCGGGATGACCGAGGACCAGGTCGAGATCAGCCTCGAGAACAACGTCCTCACCATCTCCGGCGAGAAGCGCGAGACGCGCGCAGAGAGCGAGGCGGGCGGCAAGTTCCACCTTGTGGAGCGCAGCTTCGGCTCCTTCCGCCGGTCCTTCACCCTGCCGCGGACCATCAGCGCCGAAGGCATCACGGCCGAGTTCGACAACGGCCTGCTCAACGTCCGGCTTCCGAAGGCCGACGAGGCGCTCAGCCGGAAGATCGAGGTCAGCCGCAGGAACTAGCAGCGGCTGACCGGGCCGTGGCGGATGCGTGACGCGCGCCGCGGCTTGCGGGGCCGGACGCCTGACGCGCCGCGGATTCCGGGCGACCGGCCACGGCCCTGACGCGCCGGACATCGGGGCCGGGGGCGGCAATCACGCCGCACCTGGCCCCGCGTCAATACGGCCTCAGTTGACCCTCCTGACGAAGGTCACCGCCTGCTCCGAAAAGGTGACCGGCCGCTCCGAGCCGTCGCCGTCCGGATCGGCCGGTTCGAAATCGACCCGGAAACGGTCCGGCCCCTGCAGCTCCACGATCCCGAACAGCGTCTGTCCGGCGAGCGGTCCGCTGCTCCAGGGGCCCATGTCGAGCCTGATCGGCGAGGTGTCGTAGTCGACCCGGTAGGCAACCTCGAAGGTGTCCGTAGCTTCGCTCAGCTGCAGAATCCACTCGGCGCGGCCTTCCTCGTGGAAGACATAGGTCGTCGGCGTGCCGTCGGATCCCACGGACACCCATGCGCCCAACAGCGGATCACGGGGCTGGGCGCACGAGAGCGCAGCCAGGGCGATCATCGCGGCGAGCAGCCGCGGCGCCCGGCGGAGTCGTGGCCTGGCCACAGACACTAGTACCGGTAGTGCTCCGGCTTGTACGGACCGTCCACCGGGACGTTGACGTAGTCCGCCTGCTCTTCCGTCAGCTCCGTCAGCCGCGCGCCCAGGTGGTCCAGGTGCAGCCGCGCCACCTTCTCGTCCAGCGCCTTCGGGAGCATGTGCACGCCCAGCTCGTATTCCTCCGCGCGCCGGTGCAGCTCGATCTGCGCGAGCACCTGGTTCGAGAAGCTCGCCGACATCACGAAGCTCGGATGGCCCGTCGCGCACCCCAGGTTCATCAGCCGGCCCTCCGCCAGCACGAGGATGCTCCGCCCGCCCGGGAACGTCCACTCGTCGAACTGCGGCTTGATCGTCCTCTTCTCCGCTTCGGACCCCTCCAGCCCGGCCATGTCGATCTCGTTGTCGAAGTGGCCGATGTTGCCGACGATCGCCTTGTTCTTCATCCGCCGCATGTGGTCGATCGTGACGACATCGCGGTTGCCGGTCGCGGTGATGAAGATATCGGCGGTCTCGACCACATCCTCCAGGCGGGCCACCTGGAAGCCCTCCATGGCCGCCTGCAGCGCGCAGATCGGATCGATCTCGGTTACGATCACGCGGGCGCCCTGGCCCCGCAGCGCCTGCGCGCACCCCTTGCCGACCTCGCCGTAGCCCATCACCACGGCCACCTTGGCCGAGAGCATCACGTCCGAAGCGCGGTTGAGCCCGTCGATCACCGAGTGACGGCACCCGTAGATGTTGTCGAACTTGGATTTGGTCACCGAGTCGTTGACGTTGATGGCGGGGAAGAGCAGGGTGCCGTTCTTCGCCATCTCGTAGAGCCGGTGGACGCCGGTGGTGGTTTCTTCCGAGACGCCGCGGATGTCGGCCGCGATGCGCTGCCAGCGCCCGTCGTCGAGCCTCTGGTGCGCGCGGAGCAGATCGAGGATCACGCCGTATTCCTCGCTGTCGGCGTCGGGATCGAAGTCGGGCACCCGGCCCAGCCGCTCGAACTCGGCGCCCTTGTGGACCAGCAGCGTGGCGTCGCCGCCATCGTCGAGGATGATCGTCGGACCGAACCCCTTCGGCCACGACAGCGCCTGCTCGGTGCACCACCAGTACTCCTCCAGCGTCTCGCCCTTCCAGGCGAAGATCGCGGGGCCCTGCGGATCTTCGGGGCTCCCGTTCGGCCCGACCGCCGCCGCCGCCGCCGCGTGGTCCTGCGTGGAGAAGATGTTGCACGACGCCCACCGAACGGAGGCGCCGAGTTCGACCAGTGTCTCGATCAGCACGGCGGTCTGCACCGTCATGTGCAGGGACCCCATGATCCGGGCGCCGGCAAGCGGCCGGCTTCCGCGCAGCTCGCGCCGGATCGCCATCAGCCCCGGCATCTCGTGCTCGGCCAGGCGGATCTCGTTGCGGCCCCACTCGGCCAGGGACAGGTCGGCCACCTTGAAGGGCGGCCGCTCGATATCGGTTGCGGGCCTGGCAGCGCCCGCGACGGCGGTCTTCATGATTGTGCGCACCTCGGGTTGTGTGACTACAGTAATCTATCGGGGGAGGTGCGCGAATCCAGTCCCTCGACCGGGCTCGGCGCCGGGAACCCCCCCGGCTGCGGGCGCGGGGGCCCGCTCCTCGCTACTTTCGCTTCCAGCTCCACGGCCACAATCTCCACGACTGAGAAAGACAACCGTCGAAATCGACGATGACCTTGTCGCGCGGGTGCGGGTTCTTCTGGGAACATCGTCGATCAAGGACACGATCGACCAAGCGCTGCGCGAGGTGGAGCGGCATGATGCGCGGCGCCAGGAGATCCAGGCCCTGATCGGGATGAAGGGGCTGGACCTCGCCGACGAGAAGGTGATGGCGACGACCTGGCGCGACTGACGAGCCGGCCCCGGCGACCATGCCCTGCATGATCGGCGCTGGCCCGCATGTCGGGATGCGCGCGTGCAGGCCAGGCTGGTACCGATCCTGGAAGCGGGCGAGGCCGCCACCTGCGCGATCATCGACCTGGAGGTCCTGTATTCGACCCGTAGCGCCGATGAGCATCGAAGGACGCGTCGCCGCCGTGCCCTGGCCTACGCGCACGTCCCACTGTCGGAGGCGACGTTCCAGCGGGCGATCGAGGTGCAGGGTCTCCTGGCCCAGCGGGGGCAGCACCGGGTGCCGATTCCGGACCTGATCATCGCGGCGGCCGCGGAGCAGGCGGGGATGGTCCTGCTTCACTACGATGCCGACTTTGACCGGATCTCGGCGGTGAGCGGTCAGGCTGTGGAGTGGGTGGCGCCGAAGGGGTCGCTATAGGCTGCTGAAGACCCGGTAGACCCACCGCGCGACCTCGACCACGGTCGCGCCGGGACAACCCGGTGCAGAGCGGTATCGACGCGGGCATTAGTTGGCTATATTAAACGTCTGCGGCGCACTCACCCCATCGGTGGCTGCGCCCCGCCCGTTCGGTCGAACACGCTCGAACGGGTTGATTACCCGCCATCACCAGTCACAGGCACGACTTGTCTCCCGCCCTTCCACGACCTGTGGACTCACCTGCCCGGCGCAACCACCCGGGCACTTTGGCGTATGGCTTTTCGTACCCATGACTGACCTGCGGATCCCGCAGGCGTGATTTCACACTGGATTACCCAAGGAGCAACACATGTTCAGAAGAGGATTCCTGATTCTGGCCCTTGCGGCGATGCCCACGACGGCGCTCGCCCAGGGCACGATCGACGGCGTCGTCCGCAGCGCGGACACCGGGCTCGGAGTCGGCACCGCGCGGGTCGCGATCCCCGCACTCGATTTCATCACCTTCACCAACCCCAACGGCACCTTCACGATCGCCGGCGTCGCCGCGGGGACCCACACGCTCGAAGTCCGGCTCATCGGCTACCGGGTGCTCACCCGGGAGGTCACGGTCTCCAGCGGACAGACCACCAATGTGGAGCTTGCGCTCGACGTGGCGGCCTTCGCGCTCGACGAGCTCGTCGTGGTGGGGAGCCGGACCAGGCCCAGAACCGTCACTGAATCGATGGTTCCGGTGGACGTGATCCCGGTCGGCGAGATCGCCCGCCAGGCGGAGACCAACATCGACTTCCTGCTGAGGAACGTGGTCCCGTCCTACAACGTCAACATCCAGCCGATCAGCGACGCGGCGACGATCACGCGGCCCGCCAATCTGCGCGGCCTCGCGTCGGACCACACGCTGGTGCTCATCAACGGCAGGCGCCGGCACCGGGGCGCGGTGATCACCTGGCTGGGCGCGGGGCTCTCCGATGGCGCCCAGGGGCCCGACATCGGGTCCATCCCGGGCATCGCGCTCAGGCAGGTCGAGGTGCTGCGCGACGGGGCCTCGGCGCAGTACGGTTCGGACGCCATCGCCGGCGTGCTCAACTTCCAGCTGAAGAACGACCGCTCCGGCGGTTCGATCCAGGTCAAGCAGGGCCAGCACTACGACGGTGTCGAGTTCGTCGACGGCGCCGAGCGCAGCTGGGCCGGTCGCGGGAGATCGGTCTCCGTGGCGAGCAATTTCGGGATTCCGCTCGGCGAGTTCGGATTCGCCAACCTCAGCGTCGAATACGGCAACCAGGAGCCGACCGACCGCGCCATCCAGCGGAACGACGCGGCCGCGCTCGTGAGGGCCGGAAACACCGCCGTGCGGACGCCGACCGCCCAGGTCTGGGGGTCCCCCAGGGTCACCGACGACCTCAAGGTGTGGCTGAACACCGGCTACAACTTCGACGACAACGAGCAGGTCTATGCCTTCGGCAACGTCGCCACGAAGCGGGTGGACGGCGGCTTCTTCTTCCGGAACCCGAACACCCGCGGCGGCGTCTTCTCGGGCGACGGCGGGGAGAGCCTGCTGATCGGCGACGTGCTGCAGGCGAGGGGCCTCGGTTCGGCCGACTGCCCGGTCGTGTCGATCAACAACAACGTCCCCGATCCGGTCGCGCTCCAGCAGGTTTTCGACGACCCGAACTGCTTCTCCTACCAGGAGATGTTCCCCGGGGGCTTCACACCGCAGTTCGGCGGTGAGGTCTTCGACGGTTCGATCGTCGGCGGCGTCAGGGGCCGCACCGACAACGGCGTCAACTGGGACGCCAGCACGAGCTGGGGCAGGAACCAGGCCGACTTCTTCATCTACAATACGGTGAACGCCGCGCTTGGCCCGGACACGCCCACCGACTTCGACCCCGGCCTCTACAACCAGGAGGAGATCAACCTCAACCTCGATCTCTCCTACCAGGTCAACGAAATGGCGAACGTGGCCGCCGGATTCGAGCAGCGCGAGGAGCGCTTCGAGATCGGACAGGGCCAGGACGAGTCCTGGAAGATCGGTCCCTATGCGGCGCAGGGTTTCAGCTCCTCGTCGAACGGCTTCCCCGGCTTCAGCCCGCTGGCCGCCGGCGACTGGACCCGCAGCAACACAGCGCTGTACGCCGACCTCAACCTGGGCAGACCCGACGACGCCTGGGCCCTGGGGATCGCGGGCCGCTACGAGAACTTCTCCGACTTCGGCGGCAAGGCGACCGGAAAGGTCTCCTTCCGATTCCAGGCGACGGACCAGATCGCGTTGCGGGCCAACGCCAACACCGGCTTCCGCGCCCCCACGCCCGGGCAGCAGAATGCCTTCAACGTGTCGACGGTCTTCGATACCGATCTCGGCGACCTGGTCAATCGCGGCACCATTCCCTCCACCTCGGCGGTGGCGCAGACCCGCGGGGGCAGGCAGCTGGAGCCCGAGAGTTCGGTCAGCCTGACCGGCGGGGTCATGTACGAAGCGGGCGCATTCCGGCTCACGGCGGACTACTTCCGCATCTCGATCTCGGACCGGTTCGCGCAGACCAGGACCTTCAAGCTGGAGCCCCACGAGGTGACGCAACTGGTATCGGAGGGCGTGACGAGCGCCGCGAACCTCGCGGAGTTCCGCTTCTTCACCAATGATTTCGCGACCCTGACCCAGGGGATCGACCTGGTGGCGAACTACTCGCCCGGCGAGGCGACCAACGTGAGCCTGCTCTTCAACTACACCGGCACCGAGGTCACCGAGCGCAATCCCGAAGTTGTGAACGACGCGCGCGTGGACCAGCTCGAGCGGGCGCTGCCGCGCTACCGCGGCGTGCTCAGCCTGTCGCAGCAGCTGGGACGGCTGGACGCCCTGGTCCGGGGGACCTACTACGACGGATTCTACGATTCCGAGCTCAGCGACCCCGACCTGCGGTACGGTGCGCGCGTCCTCGTCGACGCCGAGGTCTCGATGCCTCTGACGGACAACGCGATGATCGCGCTGGGCGCCAACAACCTGTTCAACACCTATCCGGACAAAAACCCCAACTCGGGCGGCGTCGGCGCGCTCTACCCGGAGAGTGCCCCCTACGGCTTCAACGGCGGGTATTACTACCTGCGGTTGAGCTATGACTGGCTGTGGGCGACTCGGTAGGATTAGTCTAGTCCGGTCGACTTAGTTCGATAGGCTGGCCAATTCCAGAATCGGCTGGCAATGGAGACCCCGGCGGGTTCGAGAAGACCCGCCGGGGTCTCTTGCCATGGTCCAACCCTGAGGGGTGCCGGTCGACGGGCGCTAGCGCCCGCCCGCCTCGAGAGCCCCGATTCCCGTCCCACAGGCTGATTTCGTATCTGTCAAGAGGGCCCCTGGCCATCCAGATGCGTCGGTCCGCCGTGATGGCGATCGCAGGCACCGGGGTGCCACCCAATTCCAGTTCACCTGTTGGCGACCCGAAGGAAAGGCCGATTTCTCCTGTCTCAACGTTGACAGTATGGAGCGGATAGCCGGCCCTGTCCGGTGTGTACATGCTGGCGACGTGCAGCACCCAGGGTCCCTGCCAACGGTAGGTCCGGACCCCGCGCGGAAACCGCTCGCCGACTGTTCGCACCTCGCCTCGGAGTCGCCCCGTGTGGGCCGTCACGCTTGACAACTCGGAGGATCCGAGGTCTGCGCGGCGCAACGTCTGTCGTCGTTGCGAGTGCTTTATAGTCCAGTGGACTGGACCGGATCGCCTCTGCTGCTCGCTATCGCGCGTTCTCCAGGTACGCCTTGACCGCCTCCATGTCCCCTGTGACGGCCTTGGCCACGATCCTCTTCGTGAGTGGGACGACAACCCGCGCCAGCAGGCGGTAGGGCCGCGCCTCCATTACCAATTGCAGCTCCGTCGCGCCCCCGTCCCCCGTCGGCGTCACCGTGAAGACGGAGTCCCAGATGGTTCCGCCGGCGTCCGAAACCATACGGACGCGCTCGTTCTTCACGTACTCGGTGACCTCGAGTTCGGTCGCGGCTTCCCGGCTCCCCATTTCGCGGGTCTCGCGAAAGCGGGTGCCGACGCCACTCCGCTGCTCGGTGAGGAACTCCACCTTCGTGATCTGCGGCACGGCCCTGGTGTAGTTGACGGGGTCGGCGATGAGGTCGAAGACGGCGTCGACTGGTGCCAGGATGGTTGTGCTGACCGTTGTGCGTGTCATGGGTGAGGGCGGGTGGAAGGTGCCTACGGAGACCGTGTGCGGCCAATCAGCCGTAGATCGTAAGAGAAGTTGCGCGACGTGGAAACCCTGACCTGCGATGCTTCCGGGTGGGCCGGATTCACGAGCACGTTGGATTCTTCGGGCAGCGTACACCACCGCGGTTCCGCTGAAGTTCCACCGTGTACCGTGAAGGCGCGCGCCCTCGCCGTCGAGGGCGGCGTGAGCTCCTCGTGTGAGGCGGCAGACGTGCAACGGACGTGAGCCGATCGGCCAGGTTTGTTACGCCGCCAGACCGTGCTCGATGCGCCCCAGGAGCTGTTCGATGACCCGCGCACCCACGTCGCTGGCAAGGAGGCGCGGAGTGCCCCGCCGCGTACCACGGACTCGATCGTCGACAACGGCAATCCCTCTGGCTCCGCGTCGTCCAGGTCGAAGTCGGACTGGATTTCGCGTCCGAGTGCCTGGCTGCCGCCCAGGTATTCAGCGAGCATTTGGGATGTCATCGGCCCTCCCTTGGCATATTGCACAGACAGGATGGGCAAATGGCCGAAGCCTGTCAGGGGGCTACCCCCCCACCCACCCCACCACCCGCAGCGGCCCCCCGCTCCCCCCCTCGATCTTCATCGGCAACGCCACGATACCGGCGCCCGTCGGCGGCAGCCGGTCCAGGTTGGTGAGGTTCTCGAACCCCACGATGTTCGCGCTGTAGAGGATCACGTGGGCGCGAAAGTCGGTCGATTGGCCGTAGTCGATGCTGGGCGTGTCGAGCCCCACGGCCGCGACGTTGCGGTTGTCGACCAGCCACTGCGCGGCCTCGGGGCCGATCCCGGGGAAGTGAAGCTCCGGCACCGCCTCGGGCCCGGTGAGATCCGTGCCCAGATAGGCGGTGCGGTCACCCCAGCGCGATGACCACCCCGTGCGGACGAGCAGCGCGGTGCCGTCGGCGAGCTCCCCGTGCTCGGCCTCCCACGCGGTGAGATCCTCGACCGCGAGCTGGTAGTCCGGGTCGGCGCCGGCCGCGGCCGAGACATCGACCACCGACGCCGTGGTGATCAGGCTGGACAGCGGGATCTCGTCCGCCGTCATGCGCCCCTCGGCGAAGTGGATCGGCGCGTCGAGGTGGGTGCCGCCGTGCTCGGCCGACGCGAAGGAGTAGGACGCGTAGAAGTACCCGCCCTCCGTCTGGCCGTACGCCAGTTCGGTGAGCTGGAAGCCCGCTGTGTCGGTGGGCCAGTAGATCGTGGACGGCCCGAAGGCGTGGGAGAGGTCGACCCACGCGCCCGCGCTGCCGGTGAAGACTGCTGTGTGGTCGGGTGGCGGGGCATCCTGCAGGCAGCCCGTGGCGAGAAGGGTGGAGGTCATGGCGGCAAACGCGGCTGTTGTTCGGGTCATTCTGAGCGCCCTCCTACATGTTATGTCATTTGACGGATCCCTGATCCCTGAACCGGATCAGCACCAGGCGGGGCTCATCAAGGGGGCCCTTTCCGATGCCCCAGGCGACCGTGCCCCGGGCGGCTCCGTGGCGCAGCTCCACTCCCCGTGGCCACTGAGCGCGAAACAGCAATGCACCCGTGGTATCGTAAACATCGGCCTCCGACATCACAGCATCCCCGTCGACGCTCAGCGATACCCACAGCCGGTCCTCGGCGTCGAACCAGATGCGGTTGACGGCCGGTTTTCGCGCGGGAATGGTCACTTGGGGGATAATCCCTCCGACCCTCCTTGCGGCCTGGTCCCACTGGCGCACCTGGGCCTCGGCCTGGCTCCGCTCGGACGCGGTCACCGACGGCCCCTGGACGTCCGGTCGCGAGATCCGGGCAACGACGGCGCCGTCCAGATCGTGAACTGCAACCTCATATTCATTCGTCGTGACCAGGGCGTACATCGCCTTGCTGCTTCGTGCCAGATGGGATCGACTGCCATACGGGAGCATTTGCGGAATAATGTGCCCGCCGCGGCGGGGAAACTCGTACATGATCCGATCAGGTTCCGGCGTCTCGGGGTACGCCCATCGCCGCACGGTCTCGCCGCTCGAGTCGATTTCGAACAGGTGAATCTCGGGCCTATAGCTGTTTCCCATACGCGCTGCTCGAACCAGAGCCGTGTTGCTTTCCGTTAGCAGGACCGGAGGCCTGGCCCCGAACGACGCCAGGGAATTGTCATGCAGGAAAACCTCGTTCAGGAGCCGCTTCTCAAAGACCACCTGGTCAGCTGTCAGCCGAAATATGTCCAGTCGTGTCATGCCCTGCACCCACAGACGGCCTGTCGCGTCCACTCTAAGGCAGCAGGGCATGGACAGGTCGCCGGGGCCGTCCCCGCTGCGTCCGAAACTGGCCACCACCTGGCCATCAACTCCAATGAGGTAGAAGACGCTTGCAGATCCGTCCAGGACCCAGACTTCTTCATCGGCAGTCATCGTGAGCCAGGAGATGCGGCCGAAGGGCTGATCGCCGGCCGACTCGGTCTCCAGTTGAATTGACCCGGCTCGGAGCGGCACTTCCTGGCCGTTCGCCAGGCCGGGGGGCACCACCGCGCCCAGGAGCAGGCCGGTCAACGCGGCCAGGGTGGTCGTTGCTCGCGCCATCGTCCTGTCCTCGGCCATAAGCAAGACATTACGGAATGTAATGTTTAACTTTCCATTTCTTGTCGGCGTAACCCGCCTGCCCCTGCCCCCTACTCCGGCAACCGCAGCGCCACCAACGCATACCCGCCGTCCGCCAGTCGGAGCGCCATCGCCACGTACTGCTGTCCTTCGTGCATGTAGGTCATCGGCGCGGTCATGGTGGAGCCCGGAAGATCGATGGCGCCCAGTTCCTCGCCGGTCATCTTGTCGACGGCCCGGAAGACGGGCGCGGCGCCACGCCCCTCGCCGTACATGAGGAGCGTCTTCGTGACCAGCTTGGTGGCGTGCGCCGATGCGCCGGTGTTGCCGATATCGACGCCTTCGAGCAGCGGATGGTTTCTGATTCTGTCCGGGGTGTCTCCGTTGGGAATCTGCCAGATGTGGTCGCCAGTGTTCAGATCGATCGCCGTGATGCTGCCGTAGGGAGGCTTGACGAGCGGCAGGCCCCGCGGGCCGCGCGCGCCGCCCGGGCCGAGGGTCACCCAGTCCACATTGGAGTTCTCATCGCGGTCGACCCCCGGAAAGAGCCTCGGTGCGCTGCAGCCGCGCGTCGAAGCGACATACAGGATGCCGGTCTCGGGGTCCACGGCCGCGCCTCCGGGGATGTTGGCGCCGCCGTTTGCGCCCGGACAGTGGATCGAGGGGCCGCCATCGTCGTCTTCGAGCATCGGCGGGTTGAAGAGCGGGCCCAGCCGGAATTCGCTGACGATATCGAGCGCCTGGGCGCGGAGCTCGGGGGTGAAGTCGATGAGGTCGTCCTCGGTGATTCCCTGCATCTCGAAGGGAGCGGGGCGGGTCACGAAGGGCTGGGTGGGCGACAGCTTCTCGCCGGGCACGTTGGACTGCGGCACCGGACGCTCCTCGATCGGCCATACGGGCTCGCCGGTCTCGCGGTCGAAGACGTAGGCCCAGCCCTGCTTGGTGGTCTGCACGAGCGCCTTGATCTCGCGCCCGTCGACCGTGATGTCGACCAGGTTGGGCGCGGTGGGGTTGTCGTAGTTCCAGACATCGTGGTGCACCGTCTGGAAGTGCCAGCGGCGCTCGCCGGTGCGGACGTCCAGGGCCAGGATGCTGGTCGAGAACAGGTTGTCGCCCGGGTGGAAGCCGCCGTAGTAGTCGACCGGCGGGGGGTCCGTCACGACATAGACGAGGCCCAGTTCGGGGTCGGCGGAAAGCGGTGCCCAGGCCGACACGTTCCCGGTCCACTTCCAGGCGTCGTTCTCCCATGTGTCGTTGCCGAATTCGCCCTCCTGCGGGATCACGTTGAAGGTCCAGAGGTGCTCGCCGGTCCCGGCGTCGTAGGCGAGGATGTTCCCCGGCACGTTCTCCTGCAGGTACTGGTAGTAGCCCTGCTCGTGGGAATTGCCGACCACGACCACGCCGTTGACCACGATCGGCGGCGACGAGTTGGTGATGTAGCCGACCTCGAAGGGAATGCCGTCCGTGGGGTGGGGATCCCAGCGGCCGAGGTCGCCGAGGAGGTCCACCGTGCCGCCGTCGCCGAACGAGTCGATCGGCCGGCCGGTTTGCGGATCCAGCGCGTGCAGGAAGAAGGCCGGCGTGACCAGATAGATCATCGGACGACCGTTGACCTCGGCGTAGGCGACGCCCTTCCCGTAGTCCTTCCGCATGGAGTCCTCCCACCGCTTGGTGGTCGGTTCGCGGAAGGCCCAGAGGGTCTCGCCGGTGGCGGGGTCGATGGCCACGGCTGTGCGGCGGTTGCCGGCCACGGAGTAGAGCGTGCCGTCCACGTAGATGGGCGTGGCTCGGAGCATTGTTCCCGTCGCCGGCCCGTTGTAGTTGTCGGCCCGCCAGATCCAGGCCACCTCGAGCTGCTCGAAGTTCGACGCGTCGATCTGGTCGAGGGGGGAGTAGCGGCTGCTGGCGACGTCGGCGCCCCAGTAGCGCCACTCGCTCTCCTGGGCGGAGAGGGCGGGCGGGGCCGCGAGGGCGAGTGCGGCGGCGAGGAGCAGGGTCGTCGGTTTCACGTGTCCCTCCGGAAGGGTCCTGGATTGAGGTGTCGGCGCCAGTTTCCGTGCGCCGGAACAGAATACCCCGGCGGCGGCGGTTCGGCCAGTGGCGGCGCACGCGGTGGCACGCGCGTGTGGGCGGCCACAAAACGCTGGTGGCCCCCCATGGGAGCCTCGGGTAATCTGGGCTCGGCTACCCCGGCGGCAGCTCCCCGTTCAGCTCCATGTACACGCGGCCGATCGCGCGGCCGGCCTGGCTGGACCGCAGCGACCAGCTCTCCAGCTCCCCGAATTCGGCCTGCTCGATCGCGTCTTCCAGCGCGAGGCCTGCGGCGTGCATCCGGCTGGCTTCCTCGATCACCTGGACCATGGCGCGGCGGTACGTCTCCAGCTCTTCCGCCAGCACCTCGGGCGAATCGACGAAGCCGTGCCCCGGCACGTAGGTGTCGATGTCCATCGCCTGCGCCGCCTCGATCATCGCGACCCATTCCGACGGGTACGCGGACCGCATCGCCGGGAAGACGCGGTTCAGGTACGCCTCGCTCATGAAGAGGATCTTCTCGGCGGGGAGGTGGACGGCCAGGTCGCCGCCGGTGTGGGCTCGCCCCAGGAAGAGGATGCGGATCTCGCGACCGCCGAGGCGGAGCGTCTCGGAGGACTCGACCAGCTCGGTGGGGACGATGACGGGGGGTGCGGTGGCGGGGCGGATGGGGTTGTCGGCGGCCGCCTGCAGCAGGGCTTGCGAAGTAGGATGCGCGTAGAAGCGGGCCTCGGTCGGGAACTCGCTGTTGCCGGCGGTGTGGTCGCCGTGGTCGGAACAGACCACGACGTGGGTGATGGGCTGGTCGGTGATGTCGGCGATCGTGTCGATCAGGCGGCGGGTCTCCTCGGGGCTGCCCTGGCCGTCGGCGACGAGCACCCCCTCGTCGGTGACGACGAACATGCTCACCGTGGTGAAGCGCTCCTCGCCCGCGGAGCGCAGCTGTTCGTAGGAATACACACCGGGTGCGAGTTCCTGGACGCGCGGGAAGTCGTCGTCGGTGTAGCCGCGGGCGTACGGGTCGGCCGTGCGGATGGGGTCTGTGTCTGCCGGGGCGGCGCAGGCCAGGGCGGCGAGGAGTGCCGCCGGCGCGGCGGTGCGAGCGGGCGTGGTTTTCATGGTCGGGCCTCTCGGGGGCTGGCTGCCAGTTCGGGAAAGAACTGTCGGTACCAGCCCCGCAGACGCATCACCGGCCCGTCGTCCCGTGAGAGCATAGGGGGGGCCATGAAGCCTTTTTCTTCCCAGATGCGGACATCGTTGCGCCACTGGGAGACCCAGCCTCCCACCGCACCCCAGACCAGAAGTCGCGGCACGTTGCGTTCGGCGAACCAGTGAAAAGCGACCTGCTGGTCAAGTGGTCCGATCGGCAGGTAGGTCTGTACGATCTCCACGACGCCACCGGTGGGCAAGGTGATCCTCAGGTTCATGATGCTGCCGACTCCCGAGAACATGACTCGAGTCTTTATCCGGGTACGTTCCAGGCGACGGCCGCCGACGTTGAACACGGTCTCGACGAGGAGCGGCATGCTGTAGCTCCCCCGGGCAGCGTCAAAGTCCAGGCGCGTCGTGTATTCGATTGCCGCGCGGGGGATCGGGAATTGCGTCCAGGGCACCGTCAGTCGGTTATGGAGGTGTCCGAAGTGCCCGGAGTCGGCCGCATTCTCAATAGGCTCGATGATGTGCATCCGGGAGCGACCGGCTTCGTAATGCCCGCGAAAGACGAAGGTCCCGTCATCGACTTCCGGGATGCGGGGGACCGGGTACGGAACCTCTTCGCCAGCCTGTTGCCGGGCTCCGTCACCCCGATGATACATGAAGATCTGCCCGTGTACCTCCTGTACGGGGAAACTCTCGGTCGCTACGCGGGTGGGTACGGTGTCGCTATAGGGCACGCTGGCCGCCCGTCCGTCGCCCGTGAATTGCCAGCCGTGAAAGGGACACTCGATGCGGTCGTTGCGGACGTGGCCGCCCGCGAGGTTCGCGCCCAGGTGAGGACAGAACGCCGACATCGCGAATACTTCGTCCGCGTCCTCGCTGCGCCAGACGACCAGTGCGCGGCCCAGGCATTCCAGGTAGCGCGCTTTCCCGCGCCCGAGCGACTTCGACCGGAACAGCCGATACCAGCCATCGGGATAGGGAGGGGGATAGCTGGCAAGACGCAGATCGTCGGAGTATTGCGTCTCTCGGCGCTTCGAGCGGCGAGTCAGGAAGCTCACGTCAGTGTCCCGGCCCGGAAGTTCGCGTGCCAACGAGAATGCCGAGGCGCCGGGCTGGCAAGGCGCGACGAAGGGTATGCGCGCTCATTTCGCTCTTGACTGGTCCATTGAATCGGGTGAGTGAGACTACAACACGGGCTGAAGTCGGCGTTGTGGATTCTAAGGCGACAGTCGGCGGGAGTCGACCTTGCCACCTCGGCGAGCTGCCGCGCCCAGGAATCCGCTGACGGCTGCGGTGTGATTGATTGGCGAAACCGGTCGGGAAAAGTCGCCTTCCCGACGCGTCGGCGCTACAATGATGCTCGGAACGCCCGAACGATCGACAACGTGGTTCGATCCGGGCTGCGCGGGCGGCAAACGCGCGCGACGAAATGGGGCCCACACAACGGAGGTCTGAAGAAATGACATACCGGAGATGCATCCTGATCGCGGCCGCATTGGCGCTCCTGGCGCCGATGGCGAGCCAGGCGCAACAGGGTCGCCGCGGCATGAGCGCGGAGCGGCGCGCACAGATGGCGGTGCAGCAGGCGCAGGCGCTGCTGGCCGACATGCAGATGGAGCGTCCGATCGAAGCGCTAAACTCGGTCTGGATCGAGGAGCTCACCTGGATGGAGGTGCGAGACGCGCTTCGCGACGGGAAGACGACCGCGATCATCTCGACGGGCGGGATCGAGCAGAATGGCCCCTACCTGGCTACCGGAAAGCACAACTACGTGCTGGCGGGCGCCTGTGAGGGGATCGCGCGCAAGCTGGGCAACGCGCTTTGCGCCCCCGTGCTGAAGCTGGTCCCGGAGGGGAACATCGACAACCCGTCGGGCCACATGCGCTACCCGGGCACGATCAGCCTGCGCGAGGAGACCTTCCGCGCCGTCCTGGACGACGTGGCGAGCAGTCTGCGCGCCCACGGCTTCACCGACATCGTCTTCATCGGCGACAGCGGGGGCAACCAGGGCGGAATGGCGGCGGTGGCAGCCGCGCTGACCGAACGCTGGCGTGGCAGCGCCCGGGCCCACTTCGTCCCGGAGTTCTACCGCTACCGCGAGGTGTTCGAGTACATGGAAACCGAACTCGGGATCAGCGAGCCCACAAACGACGGCCTGCACGACGACTTCGTGATCACCTCGATCATGATGACCGAGGATCCGGAGTCGGTGCGGCACGCGCAGCGGGTGGCGGCGGGGAAGGCGTCGATCAACGGGGTGAGCATCGAGGATGCCGAAGCCACGATCGAGATCGGCAGGAAGCTGCTGCAGTTCCGTGTTGACCGCACCGTGGAGGCGATCCGGGCGGCGATCATGGGGCAGGACTCCGGCAGCTCGGGGCAGTAGCTGCTCATATGCACATATGCTCACATGCACATCTTTCGGCCGAACGCCGGACGCACGGGGCGACCGGGACCACGGGCCGGGAACAGCGGAGATAGCAGACGAATGCGCAAACTTCTGATAGCGGCGGCGCTGGTCGCCATAGTCGGGCTTGCCGCGCCGACCGGCACGGCGGCACAGGAACCTGGCGACGGCCTGATCGAGGTCGGGGCGATGGCCCCCGACTTCGAACTCACCGGCGCCACCCGGCACGGCGTCCTCCGGGACCCGATCCGGCTGAGCGACTACCGCGGCGAGACGGTAGTCCTCGCGTTCTTCTTCAGGGTCAGGACGCGTGGCTGAACGGTTCAAATGAGAGCGTACCGTGATCAGTACGCAGAGCTGTTCAACGAAGGCCGCAACGTCGTGCTCATGGCGATCTCGAACGACTCGCCGGAAGAGGGTGCCTCATGGCTCAAGGACGAGGACTTCCCGTACCTGTTCGGCACCGATGACGGCGCCTTCGCGGCGTTCGGCGGATCGATGCGGGACAACGGGATGGTGGGAAGCCGCGCCGTCATCGTGGTCGGCCCGGACGGCCGCGTCGCCGGGGTGATACCCCAGTTCAGGCAGACGGACCCGACCGCCTACGAGGAGCTGGGCGCCATCATCGATGAGGTGACGCCGGAGCCGGAGGAGGGATAGGGGCCGACGGCGCGGCGACAGCCCTTCAGCCGGGCGAGACGCCGTCTCCCAGCATTGCCTCCACCGCGTCCACAAGCCCCTGCTTCGGCCCCACGCCGGTGGAAACGACGCGCCCCTCGCCGTCGATGAGGACCACGATTGAGGTCGTGAGGGCTTCGTAGGCTCTCACGGCCTCGCCTTTTGCGTCGTATACGAAGGTGTACCCGGGCTCGTGCCGGTCTACGTGACGCCGCACCCGGCGCACCGACTGCGAAACCGCCACGGCGACCGCCACGACCTTCACCCGCGCCCCGAACCGCTCCTGCACGGCGTCGATCTCGGGCTGGAGCAGCTCGCACTGCTCGCACCACGACGCCCAGAACTCGATCAGGGCCGGGCCGCCCCCCACCACCTCGAGGAGCGAGACCGCGTTGCCCTCCAGGTCCTCGACCTGGGCGTCCGGAGCGGTGGTCCCGGGGGGCAGACCCAGTTCGGCACCGGTTTCCTGGGCCACCGCGGGCACTGGCACGATGAGCGGCGCGGCGATGACGACGGCTGCCAACACGGCTTTCTTCACGATCCACCTCACAGGTTGTATCCGGCCTGGATGAAATAGTACTGTGCGACCCCGAGCATGATCACCGCGGCCACGCGTTTGACCGTGACCATCCAGCGGCCGGACTGCGGCAGCCGGGACAGCGCCCCCGAGAAGAGGCCGACCACGACCAGCAGGGTTGTCATGCCAAGGGAGAATACGAAAAGGTAGACGAATCCCATGAAGCCCGCACGGGTCGCCGCGACCCACGCCAGTACGGCGGCGAACGCGGGGGCGCCGCACGGCGCCGCGACGATCCCCGAAGTGGCCCCCAGCACGAAGACCGCGCCGTAGGATCCGCCCGTCCGCGACCCCGCCCAGGAGATGAGGCGCTGCGGCACCCGCACCGGAATCACGTCGAACATGGCCAGCGCGAAGAACAGCAGCAGGTTGCCGATCGCGAGCAGCGCCCAGGGGCTGGCGCTGACCGTGCCGAAGAGCGTCCCGGTGAGACCCGCCAGCATGCCGAGAAAGGCGTACAGCATCGCCATGCCCACGACGTAGGTCATGGTGAGGCCCAGGGTGCGCCGCCACGACTGTCCCTCCTGTGCGGTGCCTGAAATCACCGACGCCGTGATCGGGATCATCGGATAGACGCAGGGCGTGAGACTGATCGCAACGCCCCCCGCGAACAGAAGGGCAAGCGCCAGCAGCGGATTCGCTGCCAGCGCCTCTGAGAGTCCCCCTGTGTCGCCGAACTGCAGGTACGGCTCGATCAACTCGTCACCGCACCCGGGCCCGGGCTCGGGCTGCCCGGGTCAGCCGCTGCTGCCGCCACGCCGCTGCGCTGTCCGCCCGGTGCTCGTGGCCGCCACGCCGCCCCGCGTGCCGCCCGACGAGGCCCGCGAGGACGCCGACCCCGTGGAGGAACTGCCGCCGGAGTCCCAGCTCGACAGACTGCTGCTGCTGCCGCGCCCCTTGGCGGTTCTGCCGGTGCTGCTGCGTCCGGATGAACCGCCGCCGGTCGAGATCCGGGAGGAACCCGAGGAGGAGCTCCCGATGAATCCGCGGCTGGAACCGCCGCTGCTGTAGCCTCTGCCCGCGATCACCCTGCCCCCGCCGCTCGGGCGTACGGGCGTCACATCGACGATCACGCGCGGGTAGTAGTACGAGCTGCGATAGGGTCCGTACCGGTATCCCCACCCCGAGTAATAGCTGCCGTACGGGTATCCCCACCTCGAGTAGTAGGGATCGATCCAGATCGGACGGGCGCCGTAGTAACCCGTCTGAACCTGGCCCTGCTGCGGCTGGCTGAGCGCGAAACGCTCGGGAAAGGACACCGCGACGATCACGTCGATGAGGTTGCCCGAAACGCCGGCGCCGTCCAGCTCCACGAGGTCGTCGACATCCAGCCCGGCGAACTCCTGCCCCACTTCGGCGATCCAGGCCTCGACGGCCTTTTCATGCACGTTGCGGCTGGCATCGATCACGTCGTCGATGGTGATCCGGGCCCGGGCGCCACCCGCCATGGCCCTTACCGCCAGCGGCGCGGTGTAGCGGCCGCTCTCGATCCCGAGGGCGTTCAGCTCGCTTTCTCCGGTGCGCACATACCACTGCGCCCATGCCGTGACCTCGCTGTCGTCCGCCGCAATCGCCCGCACATCCACCCATTCATCAGCCTCGGGCATGAAGATGATGCCGGTTCCGCTGCGCGGAGGCTCGCCCGCACAGGTCATGCTGGAAGTGGTGTAGATGCGCTGGTAGTCGTCGGAGAATCGTGCCGACTCCTCGCCCGTGCACCCGTCCTGCTCGATCCTGCGCAACTGGCCGTCCACCGCGAAAAGCTCACGGTGCGTGATCCCGCCCTCCGCGACCGTCAACATCTCGACCCGACTTCCGTCAGCCACGAAGCACAGGATGCCCGCTTCCTCTTCCTCGCCGTCCGGCTGCCAGCATCCCAGGAAAGGCTGCAAGGCCATCCGGTTGTTCGCTTCCTGCGCAGCCATGTCGGCCGGCAGGCCCGCAAGCGCCACGACGGCGCCGAGGGCGGCCAGCACGCCAATACTCACGTTCTTCTCGGCCATGTTCGTTTTCCTTGCACAGATCATCGTCAATACCTCAGCGAGAGGCCCAGGTTGAACTGAAAGCCCGCAAGATCAAGGTCGGGGAATCCCACGAAATCGCTGTCCAGCGGCGCCGTTCCCAGAGTGTACCGGCCTTCGCCGACCAACAGCAGGCGCTGGTTCACGGCTACGTCGATTCCGCCCAGGAAATGTACCGTCGGGGCCCGCGCCTGCGAAAGAAAGTTGTCGTTGAATATGTCCAGCGTCTCGAAGTCGACGAAGTCGCCGCGCTGCTGGAAGCGATAGTAGACCAGACCGCCGGCCAGCCCCAGGTAGGGGTTCCACGTGCGCGGAACGAAGGCGTAGCGCCCGAACGAACGCCCCCGGTCGAGCAAATAGGCCTTGAACCCGACCGTGACGGGTGCGGTCACGAACCTGGTGGTTTGTTCGATCGGAAGGTCATCCTGGTCGACCCAGTCTCGGAACTCGGATCTCGTCTCGCTGTGGTTGTAGCTGAATGCGACCGTCAGATCGAACCGTTCGGAGACGCGGATCCCCAGTTGGCCGCCGAGCGAAGTGCCGCCAAGGTCCCGCGTATCGACCGTGAGCTCCTCCCGAGTCAGATCCCAGAGGCTCTGCGCATCGCCGCCGCTCGCCGCGCGCGGTTGCACGTAGCCGGCCATGAAGGTCATGGTGACCCTGGGAACGCCCAGGAGAAAACCGTCGCCCTGGGCGGACACCGTCGGTGCGCCCACCGACAGCAGCGCCAGTCCGGCCAAGGTTATCCGGGTGATCTGGAGACGGGCTGCAGCGAGTCTCTTCATGTTGCCTCCGGGCTCAACTGGTCCCGATCGCATGCTCGCACGATCGCTATGAAGGGAACTGTGTCGCAAGAGGCGTGCCGGAACGAACAGCGATTTCCGTGGCCCGCTGGCCCAGCGCCCCGGGCCGCGATGCCCCCTTCCGGTGACAGGCCCGTCGCACAAACCGGACAGACGGCGCGCATACCGGCCGCCCACCGTGCCCCGGCCCGTCACCCTCAACCCAGCGTCCTCTGCAGGTAGGCCTTCAAGCGCTCCCAGGCGTCGGTGGCGGGGGCGGTGCGGACCTCCGGATCGCCGTCCACCCGCAGCCAGAAGCCGTGGTCGACATCGTCGTAGATGTGCAGGTCGTTCTCGACACCCGCGGCGCGCAGCGCGGCCTCGAAGCCGGCCACCGACTCGGGCGACGGACCATTGTCGAGCGCGGCGAAGGTGCCGTAGACCTCGTGGTCCAACCTGGCAACCACCTCGGGATCGTCTACCAGCCGCCCGTAGAAGATCGCGGTGGCCTCGTGGTTGTCGCCGTCCAGACCGAAGGAGAGCGCCACGCCGCCGCCGAAGCACCACCCCATCGCGCCGACCCGCCCGGTCACATCGGGACGCCCCTTCAGGTAGGCCACCGCAGCGTTCAGGTTGGCGATCATGGCGGGCTGGTCGGCCTGCGCCTCTCGCACGAGCGCCATGTTCTCCTGAGGGTTGCTGCCCGTGCGCCCCTGGAAGAGGTCCGCGGCCAGGGTCACGTAACCCTCATCGGCGAAATCGTCGGCGAGCTGGCGGACCCGGTCCTGAAGTCCGTTCCACTCGTGAATGATCACCAGGGCGGGGAAGGGGCCGTCGCCTTCCGGGACGGCAAGGTAGCCGTTGGTGGCCGCGTCCCCGTCGACATAGTTGAGATCTGTGCCCTCGAGGGGCCCGCCGTTGCCGACGATGGCCGGAGGGAGGGCTCCATCCTGGCCCCCGTCGGCGGGAGCGGAGTCCGTGGATGGGGAACCATCGGCCGCGGACTCGCCATCAGGCGGGGCGCCGCCGCAGGTGACCGTGAACAGGGTGAGCGTTGCGGCCACGAGGCCTGCCCGCAAGGCGGCGGTGGCTGATCGAAGCATCCGGATATCCTCCAGGTTCGGGTGGCGGCGCCTCGGCTGGCTGGCTTGCACCCGCCGAAGCTGCCGGGTTTCCGGGCTTCAATCATTAATGATATAGTCACACCGACGCGAGCGGCCGGACCGCGGCCATCGCACGACACCGGGAAACGGATCGGCACATGTCAACCCGACTGACAATCACAATTCGGAGAACTGCGCTGGTTGCGGCAGCTTCCACATCGCTCCTCGCCACTCCGCTCGCTGCCCAGCAGAACATGGCCGACGTCGAGATCGAGACGATCGAGCTCGAGAGCGACCTCTTCATGCTGATCGGGCGGGGCGGCAACATCGGGCTTTCGGTGGGGGACGACGGGGCCTTCCTCATCGACGACCAGTTCGCGCCGCTGACCGACAGGATCGTCGCCGCCGTGGCCGCAGTGACCGACGAGCCGGTCCGCTGGGTGCTGAACACGCACTGGCACGGCGACCACACCGGGGGCAATGAGAACCTGGGCGAAGCGGGCGCAATGATCGTCGCACACGAGAACGTGTACCGGCGCATGAACCCCGCCGAGTTCGAGGACCTGATCGGGCGCTCGGCCCAGGCGCCGCGTGCCGCGCTCCCGGTGGTCACCTTCGACAACGCCGTGACCTTCCACTGGAACGGCCGCCACATCCGAGTGACGCACGTCGGCACCGCCCACACCGACGGCGACGCGATCATCCATTTCCCGCGCGCGAACGTCTTCCACATGGGCGACACCTTCTTCAATGGCCGCTACCCCTTCATCGACATCGACAGCGGGGGCGGGGTCGACGGGGTGATCGAGGCGGCGAACTTCGTGCTGGAGCGTTCGGACGAAGCCACACGGATCATTCCGGGCCACGGCGACCTGGCTTCGCCCGCAGACCTGCGCGCTTACCGCGACATGCTGGAGACGGTGCGCCTGCGGGTTGCGGGCATGGTCGCGGACGGACGTACGGCCGACGAGGTGGTGGCGGCGGCGCCGACGGCGGACCTGGACGAGGTCTGGGGCGCCAACCCGGAGCGATTCGTGCGAGCGGTGTACACGAGCTTGGCCGGCTCGTAGGAGATTGTTTGGGACCCCGCCGCGACACCAACCCATAGACTGATCGGAAAACGAACCTATGACTCACCGCATTTTGCTCGCCCTGTCCGCTGCCGTGGCCGTCGCACTGCGCCCGCCCGCCCCCCTCCACGCCCAAAACCCCGACATCGACGCGGCGGTGGCCCGGGTGCAGGACTCGATCATCCGGTTGCGGGAACACATCCACCAGCACCCGGAACTCGGCAACCGCGAATTCAAGACCGCCGAACTCGTCGCGAACCACCTGCGCGCGCTCGGCTTCGACGAGGTCCGGACGGGGGTTGCCCACACGGGGGTGGTCGGGATCCTGCGCGGCGGCCGCCCCGGCCCGGTGGTGGCCGTGCGGGCCGACATGGACGCGCTCCCCGTCACCGAGGACACGCCGTACCCGTTCAGGTCGACCGTGCGGACCACCTACCTGGGCCAGGAGGTGGGGGTTTCGCACGCCTGCGGTCACGACATCCACGTGGCCGTGCAGCTCGGGGTGGCGTCGGTGCTGGCGGGCATGCGCGACGAGCTCCCCGGGACCGTCAAGTTCATCTTCCAGCCGGCCGAGGAGGGGCCGCCACCGGGCGAGGAGGGCGGCGCCGACCTGATGGTGAGGGAAGGGGTGCTGCGGGATCCCGCCCCGAGCGCGATCTTCGGGCTCCACAGCTTCGCCGAGATGGAGGTGGGGAAGGTCGGCTTCACCTCCGGGCCGGCGCTCGCGGCGGTCGACCACTTCAAGGTCCGCATCATCGGGCAGCAGTCGCACGGCGCGGCGCCGCACCTGGGCATCGACCCTGTCGTGATGGCGTCCCAGGCCGTGACCGCCTTCCAGACCATCCGCTCCCGCAACCTCCCGCCGCTCGAGCCCAGCGTGGTCACGGTGGGGATCTTCCGCGGCGGCACCCGCTTCAACATCATCCCGAACGAGGTCGAGCTGGAGGGCACGGTGCGCACCTACAACCCCGACGTGCGCGACGCGGTCGAGCGGCGCATGGGCGAGATCCTGGCCGGCATCACAGCCGCCGGCGGCGGCACCTACGAGCTGGACTACGACCGCGGCACCCCCGCCACCATCAACGATCCCGCGCTCGGCGAGCAGATGCTCCCCACCCTGGCGCGGGTCGTTGGCGCCGAAAACGTCGTCGAACTCGACCCCACGATGGGCGGCGAGGACTTCGCCTACTATGCGAACGAGATCCCCGGGTTCTTCTTCCGGCTCGGGCAGGTCATTCCCGGCGGGACGTCAGGCGGACACCACACGCCCGACTTCCAGGCCGACAACTCGGCCGTCCCGGTGGGCATCCGCGCGATGTCGAACCTGCTGCTGGACTACCTCAACGCGGGGCGGTCGGCGTCGGAGTAGCGGTCGCGATGAACCGGGGCGGCGTCATCGTGCCACCGTCCCGGCGACCCCCCGGTCGAGCCCGTAGAGGTTGACGTATTGGATGTCGAGATCGTCGGTGGCCACCCCGAGCACGTAGTCGGCGCCAATCTCGGTAATGCCGAGGTCGTGTGGCAGCTTCACCGCACCCAGGTACGCCCGACCGCGCCCGCCGCGGCAGCCGCCGCTCCACCAGCATCGAAAGGCGTCCGGCGGAAACGTCCCATACCTCGCGACCGTTGCCTCAAAACGCCGCCCGGTGCACCCCCGCCACAGCCCGTCCCGAAGGGTCGATCGTCTTCGCAAGCCCCTCGTCCCATGCCAGCGCCTCCGGGGTCGAGCAGGCCACGCTGGGACCGCCCGGCACGCACCGGGCCGCGTCCGGAAGGGGGAAGTGCGATTCGAAGATTCGCCGGTAGAGGTATGCCTCCTTGTCGGGCGGCGGATTCCACGGGAACCGGAAGCGGGCGTTGGCGAGCTGCCGGTCCGTAACCGCCGCCTCCGCGTGGTCCTTGAGCGCGTCGATCCAGGAATACCCGACGCCGTCGGAAAACTGTTCCTTCTGGCGCCACAGGATCTCGGGCGGCAGGTAGTCCGAGAAGGCCTCGCGCAGGATCCGCTTCTCGATCCCGCCCGCCGGCATTTTGGCCGCAGGATCGATAGACATGGCCACGTCGAGGAACTCCTTGTCCAGGAACGGAACGCGGGCCTCGACACCCCACGCCGCCATGGCCTTGTTGGCCCGCAGACAGTCGAATTGATGCAGGCGGTCGAGTTTGCGCACCGTCTCCTCGTGGAACGAGGCGGGGTCGGGCGCGCGGTGGAAGTACAGGTAGCCGCCGAAGACCTCGTCGGCCCCCTCGCCCGAGAGCACCATCTTGATCCCCATGGCACGGATCCGGCGCGCCATCAGGTACATCGGCGTGGCGGCGCGCACGGTCGTGACGTCGTAGGTCTCCAGGTGGTGGATGACGTCGGAGAGCGCGTCCAGCCCCTCCTGCACCGTGAAGCGGAACTCGTGGTGCACGGTGCCGATGTGCTCGGCGACCGTCCTGGCACTTGCAAGATCCGGAGACCCCTCCAGCCCGATGCAGAACGAGTGCAGACGGGGCCACCACGCCTCGGAGCGTCCGTCGTCCTCGATGCGGCGGCGCGCGTACCGCCGGGTCACGGCCGAGATGATCGACGAGTCGAGTCCTCCCGACAGCAGCACCCCGTAGGGCACGTCGGACATGAGCTGGCGATGCACCGCGGCCTCCAGCGCCTCGCGGATTCGCGCGGGACTCGGTTTGGCCACCGCACCCGCGGGACTCCGCCAGCTCCGCCGGTAGTAGCGCCGCGGCCCGGCAGAGGCGTCCGTCGAATCGAGCACGTGCCCTGGCGGAAACTCCTCGACCGAGCGGCACACCGGCGTCAGCGCCTTCATTTCGGAGGCGACGTGGAAACGCCCCTCGTCGTCGCGGCCCGTGTAGAGCGGGACGATGCCGAGGTGATCGCGGGCCACGAGGTAGCGGTCCCGCTCGATGTCGTAGAGGACGAAGGCGAAGATCCCGTTCAGGCGGTCCAGGAAGCCCGCGCCCTCGGCGGCGTAGAGCCCGAGGATGACCTCGCAGTCGCTCCCGGTGCGGGGGTGGAAGGACGGGATTCCGGCGGCGATCTCGCGGTGATTGTAGATCTCCCCGTTCACCGCGAGGACGTGGGTCCCGGCCGCGTTCAGGAGCGGCTGCGCACCGTGCTCGATGTCCACGATCGCCAAACGGTTGTGGGCCAGGACGGCCCGATCGTGCACGAAGACGCCCGACCAGTCCGGCCCGCGGTGCCGCTGCAGCTTCGAGAGCGCGAGGACGCGTTCCCGCGCTGGCGGGTCGGCAGGATCGATATCCAGGATGGCGAGGACCGAGCACATGTGCTTAAGATAGACGAACCTCGCTTCCCCCAAAGGCTGCTGCTCATGAATCCTGCAATCCTGCTCCACCGGCGCGCGCTCCCCTTCGCGCTCCTCGCCGTCCTCCTCCTTGCGGCGGTCCCCGCTGGCGCCCAGACCCTCGGTCCCGCGGATGGGCACGACCTGCCGGCCACCGATCTGGAGCGCGTCTCCGTCGGTGACGAGGCGCCGCTCTTCACCCTGGCGTCCTACGACCGCGGCCCCGTGGAGCTGGCGAGCTTCCGCGGCGACAAGAACGTGGTCCTGGTCTTCTACCGCGGCCACTGGTGACCGTACTGCGCCGGTCAGCTCGTGGAGCTGAGAGCCCTTCTCCCGGATGCGCTGCAGGACGATACCGAGATCGTCACCGTGTCGGTCGATGACGAGGAAGGCATGAAGCGGATGATCGACCGGGTGCAGGCGACCGACGGCGTCGCCCCGGACTTCATCATGCTGTCGGACCCGGATCACGCCGTGATCGACCGCTACGGCCTCTTCAACGCGGACGCACCGCCGAACCGCCCGCTTCCCCATCCCGCCACCTACGTGATCGACAAGGAGGGGGTCGTCAGGTACCGCTTCGTGGAGACGGACTACCGCGTGCGGCCCACCAACCAGGACATTCTGGCGGTGCTGGAAGCCCTGGACTGAGCCCGCCGGGACCCCCTTGTGGGCGGGGTTATACTCTAGTCCGTGGATAATCTCCGCGTAGCGCCGAGGGCGGCGAGGCGCCGGGCTGGCAAGGCGCGACGACCGGCGCATAGCGGCGCTATTCGCCCGAGGAGCAACGCAGAGCAGGGCCTCAGGAACGTGCATAGTGAAGTAAACATGACAAAGTGTAAAGTTATCTTGACATCGCGAGTGCGAGAGCGCCGCAGTTCAGCCCGGATGCATCGCTGCCCGAATGCAGCGGGGACCTATTCCACGGGCTGCTAAGGATGAGTCGTATTTCCCCTACCTCCGCTGGTGCTCCATGAAAACGCTGGACGCCCTGCTCGCGGATGCATCGTTCGATCTGGGCTGGAGCCTCGTCGAACGATTCGCCGTGCTCGTGCGGGAATCCGGATCCCTCGACGAACGGGCCGCCTCGCACTTCATCCTCTCGCGCCTCGAGTCACTGGGGATCCCGCACGAGGTTCACGAACCGGATCTGTACCTCTCGGTTCCGAAGAGCGCCTCTGTCGAGTTCGGCGATGCGGAACTGACCGCCAAGACCCCGTCGTTTTCGGCGTCGACCGGTCCCGAGGGGCTCTCCGCGGAGCCGGTCCACGTCCCGGCGGACCTCCCACGCGACGGTTCGGAGCTTTTCCAGGCCACGAACGAGGGGGAGATCCCCGAAGTGGCCGGCAAGATCGTCGTCACCGAGGGATACCCCATGCCCGTCACGGTGGCGCGCTTCGAGGCGGCGGGCGCGGTCGGTCAGCTGTACATCAACCCGGGCCCATGGATCCACTGGGGCATCTGCACCCCGATCTGGGGCGCGCCCGGGGAGGCGCAGCTCGCGCTCAAGCCGTCAACCCCGGTGGCCGCGATCAACCGGCCGGACGGGGACCGGGTCGTCGAGGCCGTGGCGGAGGGGCTTGAGCGGATCACCATCAAGACCGAACTCGACGAAGGATGGTTCTCGTGCCCCATCCCGGTCGCGCGCATCGACGGCGAAGAGAAGGATTTCGTCCTGGTTCACGGGCACTACGATTCCTGGGACATCGGCATCGGCGACAACGCGGTCGGCGACGCCACGCTCCTGGAACTCGCGCGGATCTTCCACAATAATCGCGAGGAACTGCGCCGCTCCGTCAGGATCGCCTGGTGGCCGGGCCACTCCACCGGGCGCTACGGCGGCTCCACCTGGTACGCCGACAACTTTGCCCTCGAACTGCACCGGCACTGCGTGGCCGCCGTGAACATCGATTCGCCCGGCTGCTGGGGCGCGACCGACTACGACGACGTCGCCTGGATGGCCGAAACGGGCGAAGTGGCGCATTCCGCGATCCAGGTGGTGACCGGGATCGAGCCGACGGGCACCCGGCCGCTCAGGGCGGGCGACTATTCGTTCAACCAGCTGGGGATCAGTTCCTTCTACATGCTGCTCTCCAACATCCCCCAGACGGAGCGGGAGCGCTTGGGGTTCTATCCCGTGGGAGGCTGTGGCGGGAACATTGCCTGGCACACGGAGAAGGACAGGATCGAGATCGCGGACCGCAACAACCTGGAGCGCGACCTGCGCGTCTACCTCACCGCCGTCGGGCGCTTCGTGACCGACGAGATTCTTCCGCTCGATTTCAGGAAGACGCTGGCCGAACTGGACGAGGCGTTGCAGGCCTACGAGGCCAGCGCTCACAAGCGTTTCAACCTGGGCCCGATCCGCCCGAGCCTCGACGCGGTGGCCGAGCGCCTCGCGCTGCTCTACACCCTGATCGAAGATGGTGATGTCGACCCGACGGAAACCAACGACCTTCTGCTCCGTCTCGGCAGACTCATCGTCCCGCTTGGCTATTCCGAAAGCGCGCGTTTCGAGCACGATCCCGCCACGCCCCGCGCCCCGATCCCGCGGCTGGCGAAGATCCACGAGCTCGAGGCGCTCATGGAGGAGGAGTCGGAGCGGCTCCCGTTCGTGCTCACCGACCTGCGTCGGGGGGCGAACGAAGTGGCCCAGCGCCTCGCGGAGGCCATCTGGCTTCTCGACCGGTCCGGGCTCGGCGAGGGGCCGCCGCAGTAGCCTTGTCCCGCGGCCCGAATGGTGCCAGCCTTCTTATCCGTCATTTGTTCCGTGTTTGAGAAGGAAGTAAGGAAGATGAAGAGAGCGTCCGTCGTTGCGTTTTTTGCCCTTGCCGCCGGGTTGTTGCCGGCTGGCGCAGTCGCGCAGGGCTACGGAGGCGCGGTCGCGGTGGTCGACGGCCAGGTTCTGATCGGGTTCCCCGGTTGCCAGGGGAGCGCCGGGGGCTGCGTGCTGATCTACTCGCAGGAGGGCGGGGAGTGGGTCGAGTCGGGCAGCATCATGAGTCCGGAGGCTTCCGGGGGCGACGGGTTCGGCGCCGGCATCGCCGTTTCCGGGGAACGCCTGCTGGTGGCCGCGAGCAACCCGCGCGGCACGGAGCCCGGCGCCATCCATGTCTTCACCAGGTCGGCGGGCGGCTGGTCCCCCGACGGCAGGATCGTCCCGGCCGACCTTCCCGAGCGCGCGGTGCTGGGAGGTCTGGCCCTGAGCGGTGATCTGGCCGCGGCGGCCATCGCGATGCGTCCGCAGCGAGGCACGCCGCCGACGGATGGAATGGTCGTCCTCTTCCGGGACACCGGCAACGGCTGGGTGCAGGAGGCCACGCTGGAGTCCCCCTCCGAGAGGCGGACGGGGTTCGGCGGCTCGCTCGACGTGAGTGACGGCATGGTGGTGGTCGGGGCGTCGCGGGCCGAATCGCTGGCAGGCGCCGCCTACGTCTACGAACAGGGCCAGGACGGCTGGAGCATGACCGGCACCCTCGCGGTCGAGGACGGACCGGGATCCTTCGTTGGCGGAACGGTGCTCGCCGCGGGCGACCGTATCCTGGCTTCGGCGGGCAACCCCGCGAACCAGCCGGGGCAGGTCGTGGTATTCGAGCGAGACGGCGGCGAGTGGACCGAGGTCGGCCGACTGCGGGCCTTCGACGGCGCTCCGCGCGACGGGTTCGGCACGACAATGGCCGCCGATGGCAATATCATCTGGGTGGGCGCGCCCTCCGCGGATGGAAACCGGGGGGCGATCTACGAGGTCACCATGGACGACGCCGGCTGGGGGTCGGTTCGGAAGGTGGGCGGACGCCCCGCCGCAGGTGCCCGGCTCGGCACCCGGATCGCCTACGGCGAGGGCGTGCTCGTCGCCGGCAACCCCCGTGCCGACTACGGCCTGGGCAACGCGATCGTCATGGACGGCGGCCCCGGCAACTGGTCCGCAGGCCACACGGTCTTCAAGGATGTCGACAGGTACGCGGCGGTGACGGGCGGGCAGGTCGACTGCGCCAACGGCGAAGCGACCGCCTTCGGGTGCAACCAGGTGGATCTCGTCTCCTACATGCCGGTGTCGAAGCTGGGAGGCGCGCGCGGCGTTCGCGTCAACGACGTCTGGGGCTGGACGGACCCGGAGACGAACCGCGACTACGCGATCATCGGGCGCACCGACGGGACCTCCTTCGTGGACGTCACCGACCCGCCCAACCCGTTCCTGATCGGGAACCTGCCCAAGCCCGAGTGGGCGCCGGGGTCGACCTGGCGGGACATGAAGGTTTACAGCAACCATGTCTTCGTGGTCTCCGACGGGGCCCCCGAACACGGCATGCAGGTGTTCGACCTGACGCGCCTGCGGGAATTCGCGGGCGAGCCCCTGACCTTCGACCACGACGTGCACTACGACCGCCTCAGCAGCGTCCACAACATCGTGATCAACGAGGAGACCGGCTTCGCCTACGCGGTGGGTGCGGGCGGCGGCGGCGATTCCTGTGGCGGCGGCCTCCACATGATCGACATCCGCGAGCCGAAGAATCCGACCTTCGCGGGATGCTTCGCCGACGAGAGCACGGGCAGGAACAACACCGGGTACTCGCACGACGCGCAGTGCGTGATCTACCGCGGACCGGACGAGGAGCACGTGGGCAAGGAGATCTGCCTGGGCGCCAACGAGAACGCGCTCAGCATCGCCGACGTCACCGACAAGGAGAACCCGGTCGCGATCTCCGCCCGGGACTACCCCTCCATCGGCTACTCGCACCAGGGCTGGCTGACCGAGGATCACACCTACTTCTACATGAACGACGAGCTCGACGAGGTGAACGACCTGATCGTCGGCACGAGGACGCTGATCTGGGATGTCTCCGATCTCGACGACCCGATCCTGGTCAAGGAGCACCTTTCCGAGAACACGGCCAGCGACCACAACCTGTATATCGTCGGCGACCTGATGTTCCAGTCGAACTACAACAGCGGCCTGCGCGTGCTTGACATCTCCGACCGCGAGAGCCCCCGCGAAGTCGCCTTCTTCGACACGGTCCCCGGACCCGACTCCCCGTCGATGAACGGGTCCTGGAGCAACTACCCGTTCTTCAAGTCCGGGATCGTGATCGTGACGTCGGGGGGTGAAGGGTTCTTCGTGGTGAAGTACCGTGGCCGGACCCCGATTTCATAACACTGGTGTCACGACAAAGTAAGGTGGACATGACATTCTGTAAAGCTGACTTTACATTTGGGCTTGCGCAACGGGGTCGGCTGGCGCGGTTCTCCGGCGTGGCGGCTGCCGCGGCGATGCTCCTGGGGGCCGGGGCGGGGTGCGCCTACGAGTCGGCGCCCACACCCGGCGAGCGCGTGTACGTGGCCAATCAGTCGTCGGCCAGCGTGTCGGTGATCGACGCCGGATCGGGCGAGGTCATTCACACGGTCGACGTCACGGAGCTGGGCTTCGATGCCAACAGCCGTCCCCATCACACCGCGGCGGATCCCGATGGCGAGCACTGGTACGTGTCGCTGATCGGCGGCGGGAATGTGCTGCGCTTCAACTCGGCCTTCGAGCTCGTCGGGCAGGCGCCGTTCGAGACTCCAGGACTGCTGGCGGTCGATCCGGCCACCGACCTGCTCTACGTCGGGCGCTCGATGATGGCGGTGAACCCGCCGCAGCGGATCGGCGCAATCGTCCGGGGCGACATGAGCGTCGAGGAGCTGGATGTCTTCTTCCCCCGCCCCCACGCCCTCATCGTCGACGCCGAGGCCAACCGGGTCTTCTCGGCTTCGCTGGTCGAGAACAGCATCGCCGTTGTGGACGGCGTGTCGGGCGATCCGGAGCTGGCGGGCGTGGCCGGCCCACCCCACACCCTGGTGCAATTCGCGCTGTCGCCGGACCGCGCGCACCTCGTTGCCACCACGCAGCTGACCGGCAAGCTCCTGGTCTTCGATGCGGCCGACCCGGATCTGGCGCTCGTCGCCGAGGTCGATGTGGGCACCCAGCCGTGGCACCCCGTATTCTCGCCGGACGGGGCGCATGTGTATTTCGGCGCCAAGGACGACGACGCGATCGTCGAGGTCGAGACGGCGGGGTGGACCGTGTCGAGGCGGCTCACCGGCGAAGGGATCGTGGAGCCGCACGGCAGCGCGATCACCGCGGACGGGCGCTACCTCTTCGTGTCGAACCGCAACCTGAAGGGCACCTACACACCGCGGGCGCAGGTGGAGAATCCCGCCGACGTGGGCACCGTCGTGAAGATCGACCTGGAGACCTTCGAGGTGGTGCAGGTGATCGAGGTCGGGACCTACCCGGCCGGCATCTCGATCGGGCCCGCGGCGTAGCAGCCCGTGGCCAATCCCCGCGTCGCACGCCTTGCGGCCGCCGCCCCGGGCGCGCGCACCCTGACCCTCGCGCACCTGGCCCTCGCGCTCCTCGCCCTCGCCGCGCCCGCCGCTGCGCTGGCACAGAACGGCGGCCGGCCCGTGCAGGACCCCGCCGCCTGGGAGCGCATCGTCTACGGGATCGAGTTCCGGGACGAGGCGGGCGTCGTCATCGACCACCCCTTCCTGGGGGGCTTCAACCTGCCGCGGCCCCAGCTGGCCGACTCCGACGGAGACGGCGACCTGGACCTTTTCATTCAGGAGCGCTCGAACCGCGTGATGTTCTTCCGCAACATCGCCACCAGCGGCGCGAGCGTGTACCGCTGGGAGACGGACAACTTCGAGGATCTGCCCGTCGGCGAATGGTATCGCTTCGTCGACGTGGACCTGGACGGCGACCTCGACCTGCTCGCCGAAGAGCTCTACAGCTACATCCGCTACTACCGGAACGACGGCGGCGCGGGACCCGCATCGTACGTGCTCGCCACGGACACGCTCAAGGACTTGAACGGCGAGCCGATCTTCTCGGACCGGCAGAACATCCCCAACGCCGCGGACATCGACTGCGACGGCTTCCTCGACCTGCTGATCGGCCGCCTCACGGGGACAATCACGCGCTACGAGGCGGAGACCCTCGACGCCGACGGAATCCCCCGCTTCCGGCACATCACCGATTCCTTCGAGGACATCGAGATCATCGGCGCCTTCCAGGGGACCATGCACGGCGCGAACACCATGGCGCTGGACGACGTGGACCAGGACGGCGACCACGACCTCTTCTGGGGAGATTTCTTCGAGCCCGGCCTCCTCCTCATCCAGAACACCGGCACCTGCGCGAACCCGGTGCTGCGGGGAACGCCGCGCTCATGGCCGCTCGCCGATCCGGTGGAGACTTCGGGCTACAACGCCCCCGCGCTCGGTGACGTCGACCGCGACGGCGACATGGATCTCGTCATGGGGGTCCTCGGGGGCGCCTTCAACCCGAACCGCAGCTCGGTGGACAACCTCCACCTCTTCGAGCAGGGGAGCGACGGCGCCTTCACCGAAGTCACCCGGCGCCTGATCCGCGCGGTTGACGTCGGCAGCGAGTCGTATCCGGCGTTCAACGACCTCGACGGCGACGGGGACCTCGACCTCCTCCTCTCCAACAAGATCGATTTCGACAACGTCCGCACCGGGCACCTCTACGTCTTCGAGAACACCGGATCCGCCACCGCACCCGCCTTCACCGCGCGCGGGACGGTGCCGGGGCTCCCCGACGCGTACCACTACGCCCCCGCCTTCGGGGACCTGGACGGCGACGGCGACGACGACCTCATCCTCGGGCAGTGGCGTGACCGGGTCGCGTACTACCGCAACGACGGACCCGGCGCCGACGGGATCCTGCCGCGCTGGACGCTGGTCGATTCCGCCGCCGCCACCCTGACCCGGGGGCGCAACACGACTCCCGCGCTGGGCGATCTGGACGGCGATGGCGACCTCGATCTGCTGCTCGGCGAGTCTTCGGGCACGCTGAACTACTACCGCAACGACGGCGGCGCCGGGGGTCCCGAATTCGTGCTCGTCTCGGACGAGTACCAGGACATCGACATCGGCCGCAGGAGCGTGCCCGTGCTCGTGGATCTGGACGGCGACGGCGACCTGGACCTCGCGGCGGGCTCCGAGGTGTCTGGCATCCGCGTGTTCATCAACGAAGGGTCGCGGCGCAGGGCCCGCTTCGTGGAGACGGACCCGGTCCCCGTCGAAGCACCCGCCTTCGCGACGCCGGCATTTGCCGACATCGACGGCGACGGCGATCTCGACCTGGTGTCCGGGGGGGTGGGCGGCGGACTGGTGGTCCACATGCGGACCGGGGGGGCGGGGTGAATCTCTCCGACGTTCGCGCGGTCATCGACAGCGCCAAGGTGCGCGACGAAGGGCGGCTTGAGGAGTTCATACGCGCGACTTCACCCAACGCGACCGAAACGGAGGTGGCGGACGCGGCCTCCGTGGCGACCGAGGTCGTCGAGACCGTTCCGCTGCTTCTGGCCCGGGCCGCCCAGGCCGCCGAACAGCGGGGGCTGAGCGTGGTCGTCACCCCGCTGCTCGATCACGCGTCGCGCTACTTCATCAACCCCGTCGACCTGATCCCCGAAATGACCCAGGGAATGGCCGGATTGCTGGACGACACGTACCTTGCACTCAGAATCCTGGAGAACCTGAACCGGGGTCCGGATCCGCTGTTCGATGCCGACTTCGGGGAGCCGCTGCGCTTCCTGAGGCGGCTGGTGGGCCCCGACATCAGCCGCAAGCTGGACGCGGCGTCGATCTTCGCCCTTCAGGATGTGTCCACCCAGGTCAGCAGAGTCTGGGCGGAGATGGGGCAGCCGTCGTGAGCGGGCGGGAAACGTTTCGGCGGCGGGCGACGTAGGACGGCAGGAAACGGGAGAGAATTCCCGGGAAAGGATCTGAAGACAATGCTGGAGTTGATTGGATTGGGCGCCGCCGGAGTGGCGGGGCTCTTTGGACACGTCAAGTCGAAGAATTGGGTGAGCCGCAGACTCCGCTACACAAAGGTAGTGGAGAAGCCGGCCGCCGCGCTCGGGCTGGCCTCGGGCGGGGCGACTGCCGTCACCGTTGGGGTCGTCGGGAGCATGATCCCCTTCGTGAATGTGGCGTTTCTGCCCGCGGTGATCGTGGGACTCGGGGTGGGGACGGGTGTGGCGCTGGGCGCCAAGAAGGCACGGGGAGAGTAGGGCCGAGGCACCACGTCCGTGAGCTCCGTCAAATGCGACAAGCGCACCGTCCGGTCGTGGGTGCTGTACGATTTCGCGAATTCCATCTTCCCGGCGGTCGTCACGACGGTCGTATTCCCCTTCTTCTACCGGGGCACGATCGTCGGTGGGGAAGAGGGCCTCGGTGAACTCTGGTGGAGCTGGGCGGTAGCCGCTTCGGCGCTGATCGTCGCCTGCACCTCGCCACTCCTGGGCGCGATCGCGGACCGGAGCGGCGCACGCAAGCGCTTTCTGGCGTTCTACGTCGTCGCCTGCCTGATCGGTGTGGCGTTGATGACGACGCTGGGGCCGGGGATGATCGTCGCCGGCTTCCTCTTCTTCATCGTTGCGAACGTAGGGTTCGAGAGCGCGAACGTCTTCTACAACGCCTATCTGCCGGACATCGTCCCGCCGGAGCGCCTGGGTCGTACGTCGGGCCACGGATACGGTCTCGGATACATCGGATCCGCGCTCGGGCTGCTGCTCGTGCTTCCGCTCGCGCAGGCCGGGCAGCTGGAAATCGTCTGGCTGATCGTCATCGCCTTTTTCGCGGTCTTCTCGATCCCGGCGTTCCTCTTCCTTCCCAAGGACACCAGCGGAGGGATGGCGATCGCGCAGGCTGCGAAGAAGGGGTTTGCCGACTTCAGGCGGATCGCCGCCGAGGTGTGGGGCCACGCCAACCTGAGGCGGTTTCTCACCGCGTTCTTCTTCTATATCGACGGGGTGCTGACCATCATCGTGATGGCCGCCGTGATCGCGCAGGGGACCTTCGGCTTCGATCTGCAGCAGGTGATCATCCTCTTCCTGATCGTGCAGTTCTCGGCAATGGCCGGGGCGTTCCTGCTGGCGAAGCCGACCGACACCCTCGGGCCCAAGAAGGTGCTGACGGGCGTGCTCTGCCTCTGGGTCGCGGCGGGGATCTTCGCCTACTTCGTCGAGGACCCGATCATCTTCTATGGTCTGGCGATCGCCGCCGGGTTCGGTCTGGGCTCGGTGCAGTCGGCCAGCCGGGCGCTGATGGCGTCGCTCATCCCCGACGGCAGGGAGGCGGAGATGTTCGGCTTCTACGCGTTGTGCGGAAGGTCGTCGTCGGTGCTCGGGCCGCTGCTCTTCGGGGGGGTCACCTACCTTGCCGGCGGCAACCAGCGTCCCGGCTTCCTGGTGCTCACCGCGTTTTTCCTGGTCGGCCTGATCCTACTGCAGCGCGTGAAGGATCCGAAGGCGCAAACCGCTTAGATTCGGGGTGGCGCCGGCCCCCGGGGGGGCTGCCGCGGATGCCGGGATACAGGGAGAGGAAAATGGACACGAACGAACGCCGCACGGCCGTGCGGGAACGATATGCGAGGGCAGCGACGGAAGCGGACGGGTGTTGCGGGCCGACGGAGTGCGGGGCGCCCGGAAATGGCTCGGCCGGTGTCGGTCGCCAGGCCTCCACGATCAGCTGCGCCGTGGGCTACGACGAGGGCGAGCTGGCCGGCGTCCCGGAGGGGGCGGACCTGGGGCTGGGTTGCGGCAACCCGGTCGCGCTCGCCTCGCTGGCCCCTGGCGAAACGGTGCTCGACCTCGGCTCCGGCGGTGGCATCGACTGCTTCCTCGCCGCCGGGAGGGTGGGGCCGGCCGGAAGGGTGATCGGCGTCGACATGACCCCGGAGATGCTGGAGCGGGCCCGAGGCAACGCCAGGGAGGGCGGATACGGAAACGTCGAGTTTCGCCTGGGCGAGATCGAAGCGCTGCCGGTCGCGGACGGGACCGTCGACGCGGTCATCTCCAACTGCGTGCTCAACCTCTCGGCCGACCGCCCGCGCGTGCTCGCCGAGGTGATGCGCGTGCTGAAACCGGGCGGCCGGGTGATGATCTCGGACCTGGTGTCGGAGCGCGAAGTGCCGGAGTTCGTGGCCGCGTCGCGGGACTCGCTGGTGGGGTGCCTGCCCGTGCGGGTGCGTGAGTACGAGGAGGACCTGGCCGCCGCGGGATTCGTGGAAATCAGCGTGGAGCCGCGGCAGCGCTACCCGGGCGGGCACATCCTGGCCGATCCGCAGGTGCAGGCCGTGATTCGCGGCGATCCCGGCCGCGAGGCCGAGGTGCGCGCCTTCGTGGAGTCGATACACGGGGGGGCGATCGTGGCCCTGAAGGGGGGCGGCAAAGCCCGGTAGCCAGGGGTGGGGTTCACCGGGCCGCACAATATTTTATGTTGCGTATGGGCCGCGAACGCGTCTGAGAGACTAGGAACGCAGCAGATTATGTTGCGCATCGCTTTTTCGGACGCTACCTTCAGTCACTATGGGCCGACCAGCCGAGACCACCTTTCCGACCCCCGATCGCCGCACCGCCAGGGCCGTGAGTCATCTGAGGATGATCCGGGTCGGCGTACGCTCGGACCGAATGATCGCTGGCATTCTGGGGGTATCGTCCTCGCAGGTCTCGAGGTGGCGCCAGGGTCAGCGCCCGGACCGCGAGAACGCGGACAGGATGGCGGCTCTGGCCCTGGTTGTGGAGATGCTGGTGCGGTGGCTGGACGCGGAGATCGTCGAGGAATGGCTCACCGGCGCCAACGCCCACCTCAACGGCGCCACGCCGGCGTACTTCATTCAGCGGAGCCGGATCGCCGAGGTGGTGGGCGCGGTGGAGGCGATGAAGGGCGGTGTGTTTGCCTGATGTCTCTCTTCTGGCGCGTCTTTCCCTGGGATCCGGACGTCAAGGAGGGAAACCCGTTTTCGGCGTCCTACATTCCGCCGACGACCGGCCGCGGCCGCTTCGACCTGCCCCCGGACTGTTCGCCCGTCCTCTACCTGGCCGAGTCACCCGAGCACGCGATCGCCGAGACCATTCAACCCTGGCGCAATCGCCCGTTGCGAAGACCCCACCTGCTGCGGGCCGGACGTCCCCTGGCGCTGGTCGGGGTGCAGCTGGAGCCGGACGAGGCGTCCAGGCTGCTGGACCTGTGCGATCCGCGCACGCTGCGCCACAGCCGCCTGAATCCCGAACGGATCGCGTCGCGGCACCGCCACAGGACCCAGTCCATCGCGGCTTCGGCCTGGGACAGCGGTCACGTGGGCCTGCGCTGGTGGGCCAGCTTCTGGGGCGACTGGCAGGGCGTCGTCCTCTTCATGAAGCGCACGCGGCGAGGACTCCACTTCGGCGAACCGGAGGTCATCTCGCGCGATACCCCCGCGCTCCACGAGGCCGCCGACGCGCTCGGGATGCGGTTGGCGATGTGATAGCCGACGCAATCATGACCAACCCCTTCTCCGACGCGGATCTCGACGCGTCCTTCGACGTCCACCCCGTGTCGCGGGCCACGCTCTTGCACATCGACGTTCGACGCTTCGAGGAGGACTACTTACCCCGCGCATTCGACCCCGAGTTGCTGGCCGCGAACGACCGTACCACCGAGGAACGTCTCGCCGCCACGCGGATGACCGCGTCGGTCGACGATCCCGTTCCCACGGTCGTGGGGATGCTGGTCTTCGGGCGCGACCCGCAACACTTCATTCCCGGGGCGTACATCCAGTTCCGGCGCATGGGCGGCACCGAGTTCCCGGGTCCGGTGCTGGACGAGGCCAGGTGCACGGGCGCCGTGTTGACCCAGCTCGATCGACTCGTCGGGAAGCTCGACTCGCACAACCGCACCGCGGTCGACATCACGTCGGGGCCGATCGAGGAGCGCCGCTCGACACATTCTGCGGTGGCGCTGCGGCAGATCGCCTACAACGCGGTCATGCACCGGACCTACGAGGCCACCAACGCGCCCGTCCGGGTCACCTGGTACGACGACCGGGTCGAGATCATGAGTCCGGGGGGCGGGGTACGGAGCGGTCACGGCCGAGAACTTTGGCCGGCCGGGGGCCGCCGACTACCGGAATCCGAGCCCGGCCGAGTCGATGCGCGTCCTCGGCATCGTCCAGAGATTCGATGTGGGAATCGGCATCGCCCGCGCCGCGCTGCGCCGAAACGCGCAGCCGGAACCGTTCTTCGACGTGGAGCCCAACTGGGTGCGATGCGTCGTGCGGGCCAGACCGGGCGAGGAGCAGGCAACGGCGTGAGCGGGGGCGGGGAGACGGTCGGGTGCTGGGACGGATGTCGAACCTGCGGGTGGCGCCGTGAAGCCATCGACCCAGCCGTGATCGCGCGCTTTCGCAGGCGGTCCGGGCGAAGAGAGGAAGCGAAAGCGGTTGAAACGACAAGTAGACGCACCGAATCGACAACGCGAGCGTCGCCGCAACCCCATATCTTTTGGGCATCGCCATCGGAGGAGCAGGTGGAACCACTCCTTCGCTTTCTACCTCCCGAAAGGAGACCTGGAGATGTTTAAGACGATCGGCACCGCTCTCACCACTGGCGTTCACGAGGTCGCCACGGCTGCTCGCCGCTTCACAGACCCGACTGACGGCGGTCTGTTCGCGAGGTCGTGGATGACCACTGTGGGCCTGATGGCCGTCAACGTTTCGCTTGCCGCCGCACTCGTCGTTTCCCCCACGATGGCGAGAGCCGCTCAGGAACCCCTCTACGTCTGCAACTGGTGCTACGAGGGCTGGAGCTTCATGCAGAACAGAAGTGTGCATGCGACATCGAAAAGGCTACCCTGGTTCGAGAGATATCCGTCCGGGCTAAACTATTACCATAGGAATGATGACGGACTCTACCCGGGTAGGTGTGAGGAAGCTCACTTCGTTGCATGTTGCGAGCCCGAAGCCACCTGACGTGCCAAAACTGGGAGTTGACACGAGAGATGCTGCGTTCGAAGCACCACACAGGGCGGACCCGCTCGGAAGCCCCGAAGTTCGGCTCATGAAATGCCTCGTTGCCGTCGCGCTCGTCTTCTCAGCCGTGATTGGCTGTCAGCTGGATGAAGGCAGGTCATCGCCCCCTTCCGGCGACGCCCTCGCCGCTGCGGAATGCGACTGGCGCCGCGCGCCTGAGCCGGGCGATGCGGGCGAGCCCGTGTGCGACATCGAGTTCCGTGAAGTCGTCCGTCTCGAGGGGGATATTGACGGTGTCATCCCGGCCTATGTCGTCACGGCGTTGATGGACGGAAGGTACGTTACCGCCACGTACTCTCTCGGCAAGCTCGCCCTATGGGCGCCGGACGGACAGTTGCTGGAAGTCATCGGAAACGGGCCGGGGGAGGGCCCTGGCGAGTTCGACCTTCCCTCAGGCTTTGCCCAGGTTGCCGAGGACGAGTTCCTCGTCCTGACGGGCCGGTCCGTAATCCACAAGTATTCGACTGCGGGCCGCTTTCTTCGCTCATATCGCCTTCCAACGGGTGGTGGGGCGATGTTCGCCGTCACTCACGGAGATCTTGCGATCACCTCGGCCGGCACCGCTGATGGTCGGCGCGGCTTCCTTCTGGAGGACGACAGTGTCCGCACCCTTGAACTCCGCGGACGCCGTACCGTGTTTCTGCACCTGGCTGCTGCGGAAGATGTCGGTCTCTGGTCGGCCGAGCGTGACCGGTACGTCCTCCGACGACATGCGTTGCCCAGCGGCGGCGTGGCGGACTCGCTGGTGGTGGCTCGGGACTGGTTTCCCGGTCCCCGCGATAACGAAGCGATCCTTTCCTGGATTCATGCCGATGGCCGGGGCTTGTTATGGACCGTGGTCGAGGCCGCCGATCCCGATACGCCGCCGGGCAGCCTCACCGCCTGGCACGAAGAGACTGTCGGTGAAGTGGCCATGGACGACGAGGCTCTCGCGACCACCAGAATCAGGACTAGGGATACGGTCGTCGAAGCGTTCACTCCGGATGGTCGTCTGGTTGCATCCACTCGATTCGATTCCTTCTGGGATGCGGCGATACCGGTGCGCGGAAACCTCTGGTACAGCATGACCGAGGATATGCTGACCCTGATCGTTCTGGAAGCGGTGTTGGTCCAACCGGGCTAGATGGTGAAATGAAGTGCCCACCGCAGCTCCGCAACCGTTCCCCTGGATTGCACGCTTCCACCCGGGAGCTGTCAATCAAGTATCGATGGGCGCGTTTGGGCGACCGTTCTCCTCGCCTGCGATTCCCCCGGGGGAAAGGAAGTTCTCGTTGAATGCCTTAGATCGCCGCTCAAACGCGGCTGGCCAGGATACGCCCGCGCGATTGGCGCCTCAGCATTTGGAGAACCAGGGGTTTCAGCAGGCAATGGAATGCTTTGTTCGGGCGTGCCCAGGTCCGCTTCTTGCTGAGCATGGGCTGCGGATCACCGCCTATCAGCGGATTCCCGGCATCCAGGAGCTGGAGGATGGGATTGCCGCACAACACCGGATTGATGCACTTGAGGGGCCATGTGTGAGCTCCGTCATGGCCGCAGCCGGAAGATTGGGCGTGCGTCCCGACTACCTTTCTCAAGCAGCACAACGACGAGGGTATTCCTACTCGAAGGCGTTGCGGTGGATCCGGTTCTTCCACGGGGTCGCTCTGCGGGCTGCGGGTGTCTCCGCTCTTCACGCCGCCTGGCAGATCGGGTTCAGCGATCCATCGGGCTGGACACGCTTTGTTCAGGCGTTAGTGGGAAAGGCGCCCAGTCAGCTGCCGAACGTGCCTCTTGGATTCTGGATTCGTCGCGCGGTGGAGGATGTCTACATGGGCGCCGAGGTTCATGACCCTCCTCTCGGAGAGGGCCGGAAGTAGGAGAGACGACAACTAGATGCGACAGAATGCGCCCGTTGTCAGGAGAGCGACGAACGTTGCCTTGGTGATCACGGCTGTTGTTATCGCGGGAACGGTAATTCACCGGCGGCAACCCGCAGGGCCCGGTCTTTCTGCGGGAAGCGATTTCCCGGCTCTGGTGCTCATTGGGCTGAACGGGGATACGAGTGAGGTTGAGTTCACGGCTGAAGAGAGAGATCGACTGGTTGTCTTTTATTCAATTGACTGTGGATACTGCCAGCTATCGCTTCCCGTCTATCGTCTGGTGAGCGAGATGTGCGATCCATCTCTGACGCTTGTGTTTACTGACCTCTCGCAGCCGGCATTGGCTGCCTGGTGGGAGGCGAATCGAGCCGGATTCTCCGAACAGTGCAGCTCGTTGTCCATCGGGCGACTGCTGTATGCGCCCGAGCTGTATCGGGTGAGGGGCACACCGACGCACTACCTGGTCGGAAGTGACGGGAGAGTGAAGCACCACGCAGAAGGAATGCTCCTCGAGCTCCCCGCTTGGCTCGACCGGTGAGGTGTGCCGGTCCCGCTGCCGTTCACCCATTCGCCGCCGTATGCTCCCCGAGTCGCCACCTCGCCGTCATCCTGCTCTGTGCCGGTTGCGGCGTTTCCGACCGGAGCGAAGCACCCGGTCCCGGCCGCACGGACAGCGCGGGAGTGGCCATCGTCCGGAACACCGATGCACCTGCGGCTCGCGGAGAGCTCGTTCAGCCCGCCAGGCGCGTTTTCGGTTCCGAGGAAGAGGGCCCGGAACTGTTCGGCGGAGTCGGCGGTGCTCGATTACACCGGAACGGATCGCTGTGGATCGCGGAGTCGCAGACCCAGGAGATCCGGGTCTTCGATCCCGGCTCCGGGGAGCATCTGTTCACGGTCGGCGGGAGAGGCGACGGCCCCGGTGAGTTCCGGCGGAGTGGTTTCCTCGGGTTCGATGGCGAAGGGAATGCCTACGTGTATGACGAGACGCACAGGCGGCTGTCGGTGTTCTCGGAGAGCGGCGAGTTCCAGCGCAGCCACCTGATGCCCTCGTCCCTCGGCATCATGCCGGGGCCACTTGCTGTGACCCGGACAGGAAACATCCTCGGCCAGATACCGCAACTGATGGAGCGCAAGCCGGCGAACGGCTCGACGGTCAGGGATACCGTCAGGATCTGGACGATGCCGCTGGACGGTTCGGCCCCCGCACTGATGTGGGAGACCCTGGGCGCACTGTGGTACTTCCGGGATGACGAGCAGGTCGTCGTGCCGTACACCGGGGGTCTTCCGGCACCGTACGCCGGCGGCTCGATCTGGGGCCTCCGGGCCGACCGGGTCTACGTGACCGATGCCGCCGGGGAGGCGTCGTATTCGGTGTATGGCCCGGGAGGTCTCGAGCGCAGGGTCGAGATTGATCGGGCGCCCTCGCAGGTCGATGGCTTCTCTGCTGCTGCGTTCGTTGAGCGTTTGCGCGGCCGCGTTACCGGCGACCAGCTGCGAATCTACGAAGGACACCTGTCGGACATGCCGATTCCGGAGGCACGGCGACGGCCTTGGGATGCCGTGTTGCCGACGGATGAAGGTGGTGTGTGGCTCCTGCGGGCCGGCGGTGCCGAAGCCGCGATGGCTGGCGTTCCCGAAGTCGATCTGGTCTGGGATGCTTTCGACGCCGAGGGCGTTTTTGTCGGCCCGGTGCGACTGCCCGCCAACGTCTGGCCGGCGCAGGTGAGAGGGCGGACCGTGCTGACGACTGTGCATGACGAGATGGGCCGGGTCGCGGTCTCGATCCATGACATCCGCTGGGTGCGATAACGCCTCGTTTCCCAACAGACCAGACGGTCGCTTTTCCATTCCCCCCCGTCACTGTACCTTGACACCCGGTCGCGCCACTGGGCGCGCTCACGCACCGGACATCACCCCGAGACAGGAAGAGAAGCACGCATGACCAGGACGCACCTATCTCCGGTCACCTTCGCCGCGCTGGCGGTCCTCGCCGCCACCGCCGCCACCCTCCACCCTCCCACCCCCGCCCACGCCCAGAACGGCGGCGCGGGCTTCTCCGAGGACCTCTTCGGCGGCCTGGGCTACCGCTACGTCGGCCCCTCGCGCGGCGGGCGCGTCACCGCCGTGGCAGGACACCGCGCCCACCCCTCCACCTTCTACATGGGCGCCACGGGCGGCGGCGTGTGGAAGACCACCGACCGGGGCCACAACTGGCGCAACATCTCGGACGGCTACTTCGGGACCGGCTCGATCGGCGCGATCCGGGTTGCGGAGTCGGACCCGAACATCGTCTACGTGTCGACCGGCTCGGACGGGCTGCGCAGCAACGTGATCATCGGCGACGGGGTCTACAGGTCCACCGACGCCGGCGAGACCTGGCAGCACATGGGGCTGGAGCTCACGGGGAACAGCGGCGCGATCCTCATCCACCCGGACAACCCCGACCTGGTCTACGTGGCCGCGATCGGCAATCCCTTCGCGCCCAACCCGGAGCGGGGCGTCTACCGCAGCCGCGACGGGGGCGCCAGCTGGGAGAACGTCCTCTTCGTCACGGACAGCACCGGCGCCGTCGACCTGGAGTTCGCGCCGGACGACCCGAACACCATCTACGCGAGCATGTGGCGGGCCGAGCGCAAGCCCTGGACGATCATCTCGGGCGGGATGGAGGGCGGCGTCTACATTTCTCGCGACGGCGGCGACAGCTGGGAGCAGGCCACGGCGGGACTTCCGACCGGGCTGCGCGGCAAGTCGGATCTGGCCGTCAGCGCGGCCGATCCCGACCGCGTGTACGCGATGATCGAGGCGCCCCCCGACACCGGCGGCGTCTACCGTTCCGACGACCGCGGCGCCACCTGGCGTCAGGTCACCAGCTTCCAGCCGATCCTCAACCGGCCCTTCTACTACATGAACCTGGAGGGCCATCCGACCGATCCCGACATCCTCTGGGGGATGGCCGAGGGCCACTGGATGAGCACCGACGGGGGCGTGACCTGGCAGTCGCAACGCACCCCCCACGGCGACAACCACGACCTGTGGATCAACCCGGACAACCCGCTCGTCATGATCCAGTCGAACGACGGGGGGGCGAACGTCTCGATCGATGGCGGCCAGACCTGGTCGACCCAGCTGAACCAGCCCACCGCCGAGCTCTACCAGGTGGACGTCTCGGACGACTTTCCCTACCGGCTCTACGCGGGCCAGCAGGACAATTCGACCATCTCGGTGCCCAGCCTGCCCGAGCGCTCGGTCCCCGGAGGGGCGCAGGGCGCCTGGGAAGCCCACGGCGGCTGCGAGACCGGCCCGGTGGTGCCCAAGCCCGGCGATCCGGACATCGTCTACGCCAACTGCAAGGGGCGTTTCGGGCTCTACAACCGCAGAACGGGACAGGAGCAGCAGTACTACGTCGGCTTCGGGAACCTCTACGGACACAATCCGCGCGACCTGGAGTTCCGCTTCCAGCGCGTCGTGCCGGTCCACGTTTCGCCGCACGACCCGGACAAGGTCTACCACGGTTCCCAGTTCGTGCACGTGAGCACAAACGGGGGCCAGCTCTGGGAGACGATCTCGCCGGACTTGACCGCCTTCACCCCGGAGACGCAGGTCGTTTCGGGGTATCCGATCACCATCGACGTAACCGGCGAGGAGCACTTCGCGGTGCTCTACGACATCCAGGAGTCGGTGCTGGAGCCCGGCGTGATCTGGGCGGGCGCGAACGACGGGCCGGTCCATGTGACCCGCGACGGCGGCGCCAACTGGACCGACGTAACGCCCCCCGGGATCGGCCCGTACGGGCGCGTGCAGACGATCGAAGTGTCCCATCACGACCCGGCGAAGGCCTATGTGGCCATCCTCAGGTACATGATGGGCGACTTCTCGCCGCACACCTACCGCACCGACGACTACGGCGCGACCTGGACGCGCATCACGACCGGCCAGAACGGCGTGCCGGGCAACCATCCTGTGCGCGTCGTGCGCGAGGACCCCGACCGCGAGGGGCTTCTCTACCTGGGCACCGAGTTCGGGATGTTCGTGTCCTTCGACGATGGCGGCTCTTGGCAGCCCTTCCAGCTCAACCTCCCGGTGACGCCCATCACGGACATGAAGCGCGTGCACGGGGACCTGGTGTTGTCGACGATGGGCCGGGGGTTCTGGATCATGGACGACGTGGCGCCGCTGCACGAGCTCAGCGACCGTGTAGCCAGCGCTAGCGCACACTTCTACGAGGTGGGCGACGTGTACAGGCTGCGTTACGGTGGCGGCTTCGGGGGCGGACGCGGCGCCGGCGCCGAGGCGCGCCCGAGCTACCCGCCGGCGGGCGCCAACATCGACTACATGCTTGCCGGCGACGTGGACGGCACGCTCACCCTCGACATCATGGACGCCGGCGGGAACCTGGTGCGGTCGTTCTCGAACGAGGGGCCCGGCGAATACACGGTGCCGGCCGAGCCCGGCATGCGCGAGTGGCGGCTGGAGCGTTTCGGCACGCCGCGGCTGGACGCGTCCGCGGGGACGCACCGCTTCACCTGGGACCTGTCACACCCCGGTCCCTGGTCTCCCAACCCGGGTGCCGCCGGGCGCGGTGGCCCGATGGTGCCGCCGGGGACGTACACGGCGCGCCTCTCCGCCGGCGACTGGAGCGCCAGCCACACCTTCGAGATCATGCTCGACCCGCGCGTCGCGGCCGAGGGGATCGATGCCGACCTGGTCGAGCGCCAGGTCGAGTTCGCGCTCCAGGTGCGGGACGCGCTCAGCGAGGCGCGCCTGGCCGTGAACCGGATCAGCGAGGCGCGGCGGCGCGGGGGCGGCGAACTCGCCGACGAGATCGAGGCGGTGGAGAAGGAGCTGGTCACCGAATCGCGCCGCTACTCGCGCCCCATGCTGGTCGACCAGCTGCAGTACCTGTACGGCAACCTGACCCGTGCCGACCAGGAGCCGGGCGAGGACGCGGTGAGGCGCTACGGCCAGCTGAACACGGCGCTGCAGGGGCACATCCGGACGCTGGAGCGGCTGCTGCGGGCGACGATTTCGGATGAGGAGGCCGGCGGCGGTGGGACGGAAGCGGCTGCAGGCGCGGCCGCCGGGGCCGATGCAGCGTCCGGCGCGGACGGGGAGGCGGCCGTTGCGCGTGCCTGGCGGGCGGCGGGCGCCGACATGCTTGGTTGGGCGCGGCGCGGTGGCGCGGGTGCGGGCGGCGGGCGCTGACATATGGATCTGGGACTCAATGGCAAGGTCGCGGCTGTGACGGGCGGCAGCCGCGGCCTCGGCTTCTACAGTGCGCGGGCAATGGCCGCCGAGGGCGCGAGGATCGCGATCTGCGCGAGGGGGGAGGAGGGGCTGGGGGCGGCCGCCGAGAAGCTGCGGGCTGATGGCGCCGAGGTGCTGACGGTGTGCTGCGATGTCGGCGAAGAGGGCGGCGCGGCCGAGTTGATCGACGCCGTGCGGGAGCGCTACGGCGCCCTCGACGTGCTGGTCAACAACGTCGGGGGCAACCGCCGAGGCCGTTTTGAGGAGACCAGCGATCAGGACTGGCTCGACATCATTCAGCTCAACGTGCTGTCGGGGTTCCGGACCGCCCGGCTGGCGATCCCGATGATGCGCGAGCGCGGCGGCGGCTCGATCGTCTTCATCTCGTCGGTCTTTGGGCGCGAAAAGGGCGGCCCCGGGCTCTCGATCTACAACACGACCAAATCGGCGCTGATCTCGGCCGCCGGGATCATGGCGCTGGAGCTGGCCCCCGAGGCCATTCGCGTGAACTGCGTGGCGCCGGGGTCGATTCAATTCCCGGGCGGCAGCTGGGACAAGCGCGTGAAGGCCGACCCGGAAGGAATGCGCGCATTCGTGAAGGCGAACCTGCCGCTAGGGAGGTTCGGGCGGGGGGAGGAGGTGGGGGACGTGGTGGCGTTCCTCGCATCGGAGCGAGCGAGCCTGATCACGGGGGCGTGTATTGCGGCGGATGGGGGGCAGGGGCGGTCGCTGGTGTGAGGGGGGGCTCGGTACTCGAATGGCCGGCCGTTTTGAAGACGCACTCGTGTTCGCCGCGCAACTCCACCGAGAGCAGCGCAGGAAAGGCTCGAACGTACCCTATGTCTCACATCTGCTCGCCGTCTCGTCGCTCGTCATGGAACACGGCGGAGACGAGGACCAGGCCATCGCGGCACTGCTGCACGATGCCATCGAGGACCAGGGCGGCCCTCGGGCACGGGACGAGATTCAGCGTCTTTTCGGCGAGCGTGTGACGAGAATCGTCGAAGGCTGCACCGATTCCCAAGCCGATCCGAGACCCCCGTGGAGAGCAAGAAAGGAGACGTTCATCGCAGGAATCGGCCAAAAGTCGCCGTCCGTCAAGCTCGTTTGCGCGGCCGACAAGCTCCACAATGCGCGCTGCGTCCTCGGCGACTACCGGACTCTGGGCGAGGAAGTCTGGCAGCGCTTCGTGGGCGGTAGGGAAGGGACGCTTTGGTATTACAAGGCGCTGGTGAATGCCCTCATTCAGTCGGGTCGGACGCCGCTTGTTGACGAACTGGAGCGGGTCGTCGCCGAAATCGGGCGGCTCGCGGATAAGGTCCATCCTCACGGATAAGGTCCATCCTCACGGATTTCGTCCATCACCGCTGTAGAGATGAGCGCTCACGAAAGGGCACGGCGAATCGCGCAGGTTACCGGATACCGGCTGAATCACATCCGGCGGATACTGAAGGCCTTCGACCCCACCGGATCGCATCATGGACGGCCACCGGTGGTTCAGGCCGTGCGTGTACGTAGGCGTCAGCGCACTGGCCCCTCGAGACCGCTTCGGGCATGGGGTCTGGCAGTTCTGATGCCCTGTCTCGCAAGCCAATCCAACTCGGCGATCAGCGTCGACTTCACTTGATGATTGCCTCCGCCTGCGCACGGTAGCCGGCCACACCCCGGGCGACCACCGCCGGCAGAGGTGAGTGAGTCCTAAGGGTCGCGGCCAGGTCGCGGTTGATCCAGCCTATGGTTTCGAGGATGTCTTCGTGGCTTCGATTGAGTCTGCGGTCCCAAACCGCCTCGTGGTGAGAGACACGGTTTCGCAGGTCGCGGAGTAGATTCAAGGCGTGATAGATGTGGCTGCGTGTCCGCTTGGCTTTGGGTAGGTGGGGGAATCCCTTCCTGGCCAGTTCGGGCCACAGGCGCGGCCCGCCAACTCTCCCCTGCTCGTACGGCCTCTTACACAGGCTCACCCAGAACCCAAAGCCCAGGATCGAGACAAGCCGGCCCTCGGTCATGGGACTCCTCCGGATCCCGATCGTCCTCTTGGCTACCTCGACCGCCTGACGCTCGCGATCAGCAAGCAGGGAAGGGCGCGCATCGAGCCAGCAGGGAACCCTGTCGAAACTGAGCGTGGTCTCATCTACAATCCTTCTGGACACTCTGAACAGGTGGTTCCGAACGGTGATCTCTAGGGTGTGGAGCGCGGGCTGGAGGGCGCTACTCAGCGCCAGGTTCCACAGGTACCTGGCCATGCAGTCGATTTCGTCGGCGTCTCCAGGCAGGGTGTAGGCACCTAGCCGCTCCGCTGAAAGGGCGTTCCGAAGGCTTCCGATGGATAGCATGGCAGTTCCGTGAGTTGCGTTTTGGGTGGGTATCGACGATAGTCCATACGTGATTCCTCAGGTCGTCCTCTACTGTACAAGCCTTCGGGCGCAGCAAGACGCTGAGGTAGGAGCCCCGAGGCGGATTCCGTCCTCGGGGCTCTTGCGTTTCACTATCCGAGTGATGTCACGCGGAGCAACGAATCCCCCCACGATGCAGTGCAGAGCTCACAGGAAAGGTGCGGCTGCGCGAATGCCCACCCTCAAACGAACCGCACCAGCCTCACTTCCAGCGCGCGGGTGGTCTTCCCCGATCCCTTCCACTGCACCAGGATCGGGCTCTGGTAGGTGCCCCAGCCGATCTCGCCGGTCCCGTCGCCGCTGCGGTCAAGCACGGGGAGGCTGAAACCGCGCTTCATGCGCAGGAAGTGCGAAACGGGGAGCGCGACCGCCCTGTTCACGACGCGCTCGACCACCGAGTCGCGCAGCCCGATCCGGTCGATCACCTGATTCATCACCTGGACGGCGTCGAACTGTGCGAAGTTGAGCGCCTTGGCCGGGATCGTGCGGGGGTCGCGGAGCACGTCCCGCACGTCCTTCCCGGTCTGTTTCATGAAGCGGAAGGGGTTCCGGACGGCCTCGCGCAGGTCGTAGTTCATCAGCAGCGTTTCGTACTCGTTCACCGTGAGGCCCGCGTCGTCCTCCCCGTCGGCGAGGGTCACGTCGAAGCGGCCGAAAGCCACTTCGTGCTTCTCCACCATCTCTTCGAGCGTACCGAGGAACCCGAGTTCGGGGTCGCGCAGGTTCTGGGCGTCGATCGCATGGGGCGAAGAGGCCACGTCGATCACCTTCCTTTCGACCTCCTCTTCGCCATCGTAGGCGATCACCGAGGTGCGGCGGTGCCGGGTGCCGCCCAGGTGAACACCGTCAAGCTCGACGAACCAGACGGGCTCCGCGCCGCCCAGCTCGTAGGACGCCGAATTGCGCAGGCCCGCCCCGATGAACGTCAGGTGCGAGTCCGCGTTCTCCGGCTCGTTCGCGCGCTGCTCCTCCGAAAGCTCGGTCCGCAGGTGCATCTTGTCGTGAACGTACCCGGCCCCGGGGGGGAAGAGCTCGCGGAACAGCTGCAGGTAGCCCTGGATGCCGCGGCCGTCGTGTTCGAGGAGCTCGGCCAGCCGCTGATCCAGGTACCCCGCGGTGGTGTGGTTGGAGATGTAGAAGGAGCGGGTGTACCTCGTGAACTCGTCGCCGAATTCGTCAAGCAGCTCGCCGCGCACGTCGGTGAGCTGGATGCGCGCGGCGGGCTTGATCCGAAGTGTGGCGTGGAAGGGGCCCTTGCCGGCCCGCGTATGCCGGTCGATAAGTATCACTCTGGCGGTCCGTGGATAGTCCCCGCATCGCAACTGGGGCGGCGAGGAGCCGAACTAGCGTTGCTCCATCTGTTTCCATCAGGTTAGCCAGATTCAACCTGTCGCGGCAAGGGTTCGCCGCGGGCGGACGCCGACGGCTGGTGCGCCGAAGGGCGTTTGCCGCGTGTCGCCCCCTCACCTCGCGAGGGCGCCGTAGACCAGCGCGCGCAGCTTCCCGTGGTCGTCGACCGGCCGGAAGCCCCGGAGCTGGGTGAAGTATGTGACGACCAGGCGCTCGGCCGGATCGACCCAGTAGGTCGTGTGATATGCGCCGCCCCATCCGTAGTCTCCAACCGAACCGGGCGCGCCGGCCTCGCCGAGATCGAGCCGCACCTGGAAGCCCAGCCCGAACCCGGTCCCGCGGCCCATTAGGTCGCCGATGTGGTTGGTGGTCATGAGCTCGACGCTGGTGGGAGACAGAATGCGGGCGTCGCCCAGGGAACCGCCGTTCAGCATCATCTGAAGGAAGCGGCTGTAGTCGCGGGCGGTCGAGAGCAGCCCTGCACCGCCGGAAAAGCTGACCCGGGGGCCGTCGGTGTACTGACCCTGCGTGTTCATTCCGGGGCCGTCGGGCGAGCGCGTGAGCTTGCCCTCGCCGTCGTGGCCGTAGACGGTTGCCAGGCGGTCCCGTTTCTCGGGCGGCAGGTAGAAGTGGGTGTCGTGCATGCCGAGCGGCTCGAAGATGCGCCGGTAGAGGAACTCGTCCAGCGGCAATCCGGAAACCTCCTCCACCAGCGCCCCGAGGATATCGGTGGCGTACCCGTACACGAACCGCGATCCCGGCTGTGCCTGGAAGGGAAGCTCGGCCAGGCGGTCGACGGTGGCGCGAACCGGCTCGTCCCGGTGCGCGAAATACCACCCGGTGATCTCGGCTTCGCGCCAGAGGTCGCCGCCGGGTCCGTTCCCGTAGGCAATCCCCGCGGTGTGCGTGAGAAGGTCGCGGATCGTGATCGCGCGGTCGGCGCCGACGATCTCGTACCCGCCGCCCTCGCCGTCGGGAACCGCAACCGTGGTGCGCGCGAAGGCCGGCAGATACCTCCCGACGCGGTCCGAAATCAGCAGCGCGCCTTCGTCCTGGAGGATCATCACGGCCACGCTCACGATCGCCTTGGTCTGCGACGCGATGCGGAAGATCGCGTCCGGGCGCATCAGGTCGCCGGACTCGATGTCCCGGAATCCGGCCGCCTTCTCGTAGACGACCGCGCCGTCGCGCAGCACCATGGCCACCGCCCCGGAAAGGCTGCCGTTGGAGGTGTAGTCGTTGAGGAACGCGTCGAGCCGCTCGATTCCTGCGCGCGAGAACCCGGCCTCGACCGCGTCGGCGCGCGGGAGTTCCTGGGCGAATGCCGCGCCCGTGCCGAGGTGGGTGAGAAGGAGGGCCGCCGCGCAGAGCAGGGCCGGATGAAACGGGCGATTGGCTGGGAGCGCGGGGCTGGGTTGCGGAGCGGCGGGAGCGTGCAATGCTGACGACATGGTGGCCTTCCTGGCTGCGAAATGGCGCGATTCACCACCCCGGGGTGGAGGCAAGCGGAGCGGCAAGCTAGACTTGGGGCTCGTCAGCCGGCAACACCAGGGCCGGCAACCACCTGGCATGGCTTCCTCGTGGGGGCCCCGCCAACCACAATGAACCCCAGGACACGCCCGTGACAATGCACGCAACCCTCGTCTCCCAGCTTCGGTCTTCGCTCAAGTACTTCCAGGCCACGGCGTCGACCTTCGAAGAAGAGGACTCCGGATTCGCGCCGCAGCCCGAACTCTACACCGTGGCCGGGCACGTCGCGCACGCGGCGGACTCGGTCGACTGGTTCGTGGAGGGGGCCTTCGGTGAGGGCTGGAACATGGACTTCGAGGGCATGATCGCCGCCGTGAGGGGCGTCACCTCGCTGAAGGAGGCCAACGCCTGGCTGGAGCGCGCCTACGAGGCCGCGATCGCGGCGGTGGAGGCGGCCAGCGAGGAGGAATTGCTCGCGCCGATCGCGGACAAGCGCATCATGGGGGGAGCGCCCCGGTTCGCGATCGTCAATGGGATCTCCGACCACTCGGCGCACCACCGGGGCGCGCTGACGGTGTACGCGCGGCTGATGGGCAAGACGCCGAAGATGCCCTACAGCTGATGATCTCGCTCGCGGGCCAGACGGCCATCGTGACCGGGGCGGCCCGGGGGATCGGTGCGGCGTGCGCGCGGGCCTTTGCCGAGCACGGGGCGCGGGTCGTGCTTGCGGATGTGCTGGAAGACGAGTGCGCGGTCGCGGCCGTTGAGATCGCAGAGGACACGGGGGAACCCACCTTTGCGGTGCGCGCGGACGTCAGCCGCGAGGAGGATTGCGCCGCCGTGCTCGAAGCGTGCCTGGAGCGGTTCGGGCAGTGCGACATCCTGCTCAACAACGCAGGCATCATCGCGCCGGGCTCGATCCTCGACGGCACGGTCGAGGACTTCGACAGGGTGATCGCCGTGAACCTCCGGGGGCCCTTCCTGCTCGGTCGCCTGGTGGCGCGCCACATGGTCGAGCGGGGCATCAAGGGGACGATCATCAACATGTCCTCGACGAATTCGGTGGTGGCGATCCCCGACCAGCTGCCCTATGCGGCGTCCAAGGGGGGCATCCAGCAGCTCACGCGGGTGATGGCGATGGCGCTGGCCGCCCACGACATCCGTGTAAACGCGATCGGCCCCGGGACGATCCTCACCGAGATGGCCAAGGTGACGATGAACGACGAAAAGGCGCGCCGCACGATCATGTCCCGCACCCCGCTCGGCCGGCCGGGAGACCCGTCGGAAGTGGCCACGGTCGCGGTCTTCCTGGCGTCCGACTACGCGTCCTACCTGACCGGCGAGACGATCTTTCCCGACGGGGGACGGCTGTCGCTCAACTACACGGTGCCGCTCAGGGAAGATGGCTGACGGCGCCCGCCTCGCCGTCGACATCGGCGGCACCTTCACCGACGTGGCGCTGGAGACCGGCGGCCGCCTCGTCACCACCAAGGTCCTCACCACGCACGCCGCCCCCGAACGGGGCGTCCTGGACGCCGTCCGCAAGGTTCTCGACATCGGCGCGGTCGCGCCATCGTCCGTGCGGCTGGTCATTCACGGCACGACCCTCGCCACCAACGCGATCATCGAACGCAAGGGCGCGAAGACCGCGCTGATCGTGACCGAGGGGCACCGCGACGCCCTCGAGATGGCCCACGAGAACCGCTTCGAGCAGTACGACATCGGGGTGGACCGGCCACCGCCGCTGGTCCCGCGCCACCTGCGCCTGCCGGTGACCGAGCGGGTCGACTGTCGCGGCCGCGTCCTCGTCCCGCTCGACGAGGACTCGGTGCGGGCCGTCCTGCCCGCGCTCGACGAACACGGCGTCCAGTCCGTCGCGGTCGGCCTGATCCACGGCTACGCGAACCCCGCGCACGAGCAGCGCATCGCGAAGGTCCTCGCCGCCGAGCGGCCCGGTCTCTCGGTCACGCTGGCCTCCGAGGTCTGCCCCGAGGTACGCGAATTCGAGCGCCTCTCCACGGCGTGCGCCAACGCGTACGTACGGCCGCTGATGGCGCGCTACCTGACCGGCCTCGCGGCATCGCTGCACGACGCGGGCCTCGCCTGTCCCTTCCTGCTCATGACCTCGGGCGGCGGCCTGACCACTCTTGACGCCGCCGTAGCCGCCCCGATCCGGCTGGTCGAATCCGGCCCGGCGGGGGGCGCGATCCTGGCGAGCCACCTCGCGCGGGAGCTCGCGCTGGGCGACGTGCTCTCGTTCGACATGGGGGGCACCACCGCCAAGCTCTGCGTGATCGACGGCGGCGAGCCGCTCCATTCGCGCACCTTCGAGGTGGCGCGCAGCTACCGCTTCAAGCAGGGCAGCGGACTGCCCGTGCGGATCCCCGTGATCGAGATGGTCGAGATCGGGGCGGGGGGCGGGTCGATCGCGGGGGTGGACGATCTGGACCGCATCCATGTGGGGCCCGAGAGCGCGGGGTCGGAGCCGGGGCCGGCGGCGTATGGGCGGGGTGGGGCAGAGCCGACGGTCACCGACGCGGACGTGGTGCTGGGGCGCATCGATCCGGAGCTGTTTGCAGGCGGCGCGATCGGGCTGGACCGGGGCCGGGCCGAGGCGGCGATCGGGGGCCGCGTGGGCGGCAGCCTGGGGTTGGAGACGGTCGTGGCCGCGCTGGGGGTGAGCGAGATGGTGGACGAGAACATGTCCAACGCCGCCCGCACCCACGCGATCGAATGGGGGAAGGGTCTCGCGGGGCGCACCGTGGTGGCGTTCGGGGGATCGGCGCCGATTCACGCGGCGCGCGTGGCGGACAAGCTCGAGCTGGACCGCTTCCTCGTGCCCGGACATGCGGGGGTGGGCTCGGCGGTGGGGTCTCTCCTGGCGCCGATCTCGTACGAGGTCGTGCAGAGCCGCTACATGCGCCTCTCCGAGTTTGACCGGGCGCTGGTGCGCGAGGTGCTCGCCGCGATGAGGGGGGAGGCGGCGGCGGTGGTGGAAAGCGGGGCTCCCGGGGTGCCGACCATCGAGCGCGCGCACGCGTTCATGAGGTACGTGGGACAGGGTCACGAGATCGGGGTGGAGCTGCCGCCGGAGGTGGTGGGGGGAGGCGGAGGCGAAGGCTCGCTGAAGGCCGCCTTCGACCGTGCCTACGAAGCCGTGTACGGCCGCACGATCCCCGGGCTCGACATCGAGGTGCTGAGCTGGACGCTGGTGGTGTCGGCGCCTGGGGCTGGAGGGTCGGTGGAAGGGGTCGCTTCCCGCCAGGGACTGCCCGGCGGTGTGTCGGCGGGGGAGCCTGCCGCCTCAGGAGGCAATCCCGCCGCCCCATCCGAGCCCGCCAACGTTTCAGCTGAAACGTCCGCACGTTTCCAGCCCCAGTCCCGCCCCGAACCCGCCGCCTTCTCCGACGTGTTCGCCGGTGCCGCGGAGGGCCACGTCACGGCCGCCGTTCACCACCGCCCCGACCTGCCGCGACACGCCACCATCCCCGGCCCCGCACTCATCGCCGAGGAGCAGACCACGACCGTGGTGCCCGCCGGCTGGGAGGCGCGCGTGCTCACCGGTGGCCATCTGCTTGTGGAGCGCCGCGAGCGCCGGGCCGCCCGCACCGGCGTCTCCGCCCTCGAGGACCAGATCATGTGGAGCCGGCTCCTTTCGGTGGTGGAGGAACAGGCCCGCACCCTGGTCCGCACGGCGTTCTCCACCCCGGTGCGCGAAGCGGGCGACCTGTCGGCGGGCGTCTTCGACCTGCAGGGCCGCATGCTGGCCCAGGCCGTCACGGGGACGCCCGGGCACGTCAACGCCATGGCCGCCTCGGTGGGCTGCTTCTTGCGCGACCATCCCATCGACACCCTGCGCGAAGGCGATGTCCTCGTCACCAACGACCCCTGGGAGGGCACCGGCCACCTCAACGACTTCACGGTCGTCACCCCCGCCTACCTGCGCGGCTGCCTCGTGGCGCTCTTCGCGGCGACCAGCCACATCGCCGACGTGGGCGGACGCGGGTTCGGCGCCGACGCCAACCAGGTCTTCGAAGAAGGGATTCGCATCCCGATCGGCTACCTCATCCGCGCCGGCAAGGTCGACGGGACCCTGATGCGGATGGTCCGCGCCAACGTGCGTGAACCCGATGTCGCGCAGGGCGACCTCTACTCGCTTGCGGCGTGCAACGAAGCCGGGTGCGAGCGCCTCGCCGCGATGATGACCGAGTTCGGCCTCGATTCGCTCGACGGGCTGGCCGACATGATCGTCACCACCTCCCGGCGCGCCATGCTCGACCGCATCCGCGCACTCCGCCCCGGCACCTACCGCCACCGCATGACCATCGACGGCTACGACCAGGACCTCGAACTCGTGTGCGCGCTGACGGTCTCGCCGGACGGGATCCGCATCGACTGGGACGGGACCTCGCCCATGTCGCCGTACGGCATCAACGTGCCGGAGACGTACACCCGCGCGTACGCTTCCTTCGGCGTCCGTTGCGTGGTCGGGTCGGAAGTCCCCAACAATGCCGGCTCCCTGAGCGCGATCACCGTCACCGCCCCACGCGGCTGCCTCCTCAACGCGCCGAGCCCCGCCGCCGTCTCGGCCCGCCACTCGATCGGCCAGATGCTGCCCGACGTCGTGCTCGGCGCGCTCGGCCAGGCGATGCCGCCGGGGTCCGTTCCAGCCGAGGGCTCGTCCTGCCTCTGGAACCCGGTCATCATGGGGGGTCCCGGGCTGGCCGGCTCGTACGGCTACGGCGACGCGGAGCCGTTCATCGTCAACCCGTTCCACACAGGGGGCACGGGCGCGCGCCCGGGCAAGGACGGGCTCTCCGCGACGGCTTTCCCATCGGGCGTGCGCTCGACCCCGATCGAGATCACCGAGACCGTCGCGCCGCTGATCTTCTGGCGAAAGCAGTACATCCCGGACTCGGGCGGGCCGGGCGAGCACCGGGGCGGGCTGGGCCAGGTCATGGAAGTTGCGCACGCGCAGGGGGCGGCCTTCGCAGTGTCCAAGATGTTCGAACGCGTACGCAACGCCGCGCGGGGCAGGGAGGGGGGCGGGGCGGGCGCCCCGGGGCGGGTATACATTCCGGGCGGGGAGGTGCTGCGCGTGAAGGGACGCGAAATCGTCCCGCCGGGACGCCGGATCGTGATGGAGACGCCGGGGGGCGGGGGGCTGGGGGATCCGAGTCGCCGCGCCCGCGAGAAGGTGCGCGAGGATGTGCTCGACGGGTATGTTACGGCGGAAGCGGCAGCACGGGAGTATGGAATGAAGGAGGGAGACTCGTGAAGAGACTGAGATCGTGGACACTCATCGCACCGGCCGCACTGGCGCTCGCGGGTTTGACCGCGTGCTACGACGAAGCCGAGACCAGCAGCCCCGTCAGCGACCCCGTCCGCACGATCGGCGGCGACCGGCCCGCGACGCTGACGCTCCCCAGCGACTACGAAGCCGGCACCCCCATTTCGCTGGTGATCGTCCTGCACGGATTCACCAGCAATGCCGAGTGGACCGATGCCTACTTCGGCATTTCGCGGCGCATTGAGTCGGATCGAATCGCGGTCATCCTGCCCAACGGCACCCGCGATTCCCAGGACCGATCATTCTGGAACGCAACCGACTTCTGCTGCAACCTTCAGGGGAGCGAAGTCGACGATGTCGCCTACCTGAACGGCCTGGTCGAAGAAGCGGCCGAGCACATGGCGGTCGACGGCGTGTACCTGATCGGCCTGTCCAACGGTGGGTTCATGTCGTACCGGATGGCCTGCGAGTCGATGCCGGAGCTGCGGGCGATCGCGTCCGTGGCCGGCACCACCTTCCAGGACCCTGCCAGGTGCGAAGGCGCCCGCCCGATCTCGATCCTGCACATCCACGGAACCGCGGACCGCACCATTCGGTACGCCGGGGGCGGTCGTGAAGGGGGGGCTCGCTATCCCGGTGCCGAAGAGACCGTGCACCGCTGGGCCGCCCGCGCGGGGTGCGAAATGGAAGCCGCGGAAGCCATGCCGGCGATGGACCTGGTCGAGGCGCTGCCCGACGATGAGACGGACGTGACTCGTTACGACACTGGCTGTGACGGCGGCCTGAGGGTGGAACTCTGGACCGTCGAGGACGGGGGCCACGTGCCTGGCTTTGACGCAGACGACTTCGGCGCGCGGGTGGTCGCGTGGTTCGCCGGTGCAGGCGGCTGACCGTCCGGCCTTGAAACGCTCCCGGCCACGATCCCAGATTCCAGCATGGCCATCAACCTGACCGAAGACGCTGTCCACGCGCTGAATCGGGCCGCCGCCGCGGCCGCGCGCGAAGACAAGGAGGCGATTACGCCGGGGCACATCCTCGCGGGCGCCATCTCCCAGCGCGCCCCCGCGCTGATCAAAGCCCTGGACCAGCTCGCCCTCGCCCTCGACGCCCTCCCCGAGCACCTCCGCGACGCCCCCGAAGTGTACGGAGGGCACCTCCCCTTCACCCCCGACGCCCACGAGGTCCTCGCCGCCGCCATCGAATCTGCCGGACCCGGCAACCCGACCGCGAGCGCCCACCTTCTGGTCGGCGTTGCGAAGGCGGGCGACGACGAATCGCGCGGCGTGCTGGAAGGCTGGGGAATGAGGGAGGACGCACTCGCTGCCGCACTGGCCGAAGCCGATGACTGAACCCCGTCCCATGTCTGGCCGCCGCTGGATCCGCGCCGCACGGTCGTGTTCGACAAGCCACACTGTAAACAAAACCTTACACAATGTCATGTTTTGTTTACTTTCAGTGGCGGTCGCCCTGTCCTGCACCGGGGACCCGGACCCCGGCGGACCGCCTGCCGGCGACCCCTTCGATGCCACCCCCGCGGACGGACCGCCTCCCGAGATCGGCCCGGCTCCGGAGGACTACCGCCCCACCGCGGCAGGTGCCCCCTCGACCGACATCTGGGTCGGCCGCCTCGAAAGCGCCGAGGACGGCACCATCGCCGTCACCGGACTCACCAACGCCACCGACCGCGACGGCTACGACAACCAGCCCTCCTTCGACCCTTCGGGAGCGGCCCTCTACTACACCTCGGCGGTGGACTCCACGCAGACGGAGATCTTCCGGTACAGCCTCGAGGACGGCGCCGCTGGCCAGGTCACCCGCACCCCCGCCGCCAGCGAGTTCTCCCCCAACGTGATCCCCGGCCAGGACGCCTTCTCCGCCATCCACGAGGAGCGCGGCGCACAGTACCTCTGGCGCTACGGCACGGACGGCGCCGACCTGGGCCCGATCTTCGGGACCGTGGAGCCCGTCGGCTATCACGCGTGGGCCGACGAGCGCACGGCGGCGATGTTCGTGCTCGGCGACCCGCCCACCCTGCGCCTCGGCGACGCGCTCACCGGCGAGGTGCGCACGGTCGCCGCGAACCCCGGCCGCTCCATCCACCGGATCCCCGGGACGGCCACGGTCTCCTTCGTGCGCAAGGTGTCGGACGAGGAGTGGTGGATCGAAGGGCTCGACCCGGCGACCGGCGAAGCCGAGCGCATTGCCCGCACGCTGCCCGGCCGAGAGGACTACGCGTGGACGCCCACTGGCGAGATCCTGATGGGTGACGGCCCGGTTCTCCACGCCTGGACGGCCGATGCCGGCTGGACCGTGGTGGCGGGGATCGCGCCGTCCGGCGACATTTCCCGGATCGCAGTCAGCCCCGACGGCACCGCAATCGCAATGGTGAGGTCCCGATGACCGACCGACGCCGTGAATACCGCATCCTGGCGATCTACTGCGTCGTCGGTGCGGCGGCCCTTGGCGCGTTGACCGTGACCGGCTGGATCGTACCCGCGACAACGTGGTCCATCGTCGGCGGCACCCTGATCGGCGCGTGGGTAGGGCTTGCCATCTACCGCCTGAGGTCCGATTCCTTGATATAGGATTGCTGTGCGCGAGCCGGGCCGTCGGGTGCGCCGCGCCGAGGCTGCCTGGTCGTCCGCGAGCCGGGGCGCCGGGCGGGCCGGGCCGAGACCGCCTGCCCGTCCGTGCATGGCGCCGCGAGGAAACCAAATCCGCACCGCCGGCGTATCAGGGGTGAGCGGTCCGAGGTGAAACAACAAACACGGGGATGTCCATCATGATAGGCGATTTCTTCAGCTGGTACTTCGGCGCCCTCGTCGACTTCTGGGGTGGGGTCCTGCGGCTCGGGCTTCCCCAGATCGTGCTTCTGATCCTCATCCTCATGTGGCTGCGGCGGGCGCGCTGCCGCAAGGCATGCGACGAGTCGGACGAAGAATCCTGCGGCTGGTTCTGGTCCGGCGGATGGGGTGGCCGCGGATGCTGCCGGTGGGGATGTGGCTACACCTGCCGCCAGCGCGGCAGCAATGGTGAGGGCGCTTGCGACAAGGGCGCGGGGGCGGAGGCGGAAGAGGCCGAGGCGGAGGTCGTGGAAGAGGCCGAAGCCGCAGCTGAGGCCGACGACTCCTGAATTGAAGCTCCGCAGGGGTTCAGCGGCTCGTGGAACGGATTCTCGCCGCTTTCGCGCGGCGATGCACGGACTGCTCCTCATCGCCCTGGCGGGCCTGGCCACCAGTGCACCCGCCACCGCGCACGGCCAGGACGCGCGCGGCCAGACCATCCACGCGGTTCGCGCCGACCGTCCCCCGAGTATCGATGCCGTTCTCGACGAGCCCTTCTGGCAGCGGATCGAGCCGGTAACCGACTTCCGCCAGCGCGTTCCCGTCGACGGCGCGCCCGCGTCGGAGCGCACCGAACTGAGGGTCGCCTTCGACGACAACAACCTCTACTTCGCGATCGTCCTCCACGATTCGGACCCGGAGGGAATCCGACGCAGCATCCTGCACCGTGAAGGCCGCATCGACCAGGACGACAACATCCGCATCGGCCTCGACACGTACAACGACAAGCGCAACGCCTACATCTTCGAGATCAATCCCTTCGGGACCCAGGGCGACGCGCTGATCACCGACGAGTCGATGACGATTTCGGACTGGAACTGGGGGGCGTCTACGAGAGCGAGGCGCGCATCACCGAGGACGGCTGGGTCGTCGAGGCGGCGGTCCCGTTCACGACGATCCGTTTCGCGGACACTGACGCCCCCGAGATGGGGATCCTCCTGGAGCGCACCATCCGGCGCAAGAACGAGATGGTGTACTTTCCCCACATCGGCCAAGAGGTCCGCAGCGCGCTCACGCAGGTCTCTCAGTATGCCACCCTGACCGGCCTGGAGGGACTGAGGCGCGGCCGCTACATGGAGGCCAAGCCCTTCGCGATTGCGGGGCGTTCGGTCGCCGGCCGCCGCGGCAACACGGAAACGGCCACCGAGACCCTCACCGACCTCGGCCTCGATTTCAAGTACTCGATCACCTCGAACCTGACGCTCGACGCGACCGTCAACCCCGACTTCGCCCAGGTGGAGGCGGACAACGTCCAGATCAACCTGACGCGCTTCAGCCTCTTCTTCCCCGAGAAGCGCGAGTTCTTCCTGGAGCGCGCCGGGCTCTTCGACTTCGGTGACGCGCGGGAGACGGTCGTCTTCTTCAGCCGGCGCATCGGGATCGACAACGACATCGCGGGCGGCGCGCGGCTGACCGGACAGGCGGGGCCGCTCTCGATCGGGGCGCTGAGCCTGTTGACCGAGGACGCGCCGCGGGACTGGAGCCGCCACGCGAACCCCGGGGGACTCAACTCGGTCGTGCGGCTGCGCGCCGATCCCTTTTCGAGGACCACCGTTGGAGGAATCCTGACGTCGGTCGACGCGGACGGCGGCTTCAACCGGGTGCTCGGAAGCGACTTCCAGGTGCGTTTCGGCGGGTCGAGCTCGGTCAGCGGGTGGATCGCGCGCTCATGGGACGGCGGGGTTGACCAGGGCGCCGGCGCGGCGGAGGCGACCGGGACGGACGACGACTTCGGCACCCCGATCGCCGGCGCCATCCAGGCCGACCTGCGCAGCAGCCTGCTGGCGGCCGGAGCCGGATACCGGCGCATCCCCGTCGGCTTCGACCCTGCGCTGGGCTTCGTGCTGCGCAACGACATGCAGCGCTACATCGGGTCGGTCGGCGCGCATCCGCGCTTCGAACGGAGCACCTGGGCGCGGCAGCTCGTGAGCGCGCTGCGGGGCGAGTACATCGCCGGGCTGGACGGCACCCGGCAGAGCGCGGCGCTCGCATTCAGCAATCTCCTCAGCTTCCAGACGGGCGACCGCGCCTCGGTGGCGATCGTGCGACGCAGCGAGTCGCTTGCCCGGCCGTCGCACATCCAGGGGCGCGCTCTGGCGGCTGGCGAGTACGACTTCACCGGCGCCGAAGTTCGCTTCACCTCCAACGACTCCCGTGAGTTCTCGGTGCGCGGCAGCGTCGCGGCCGGCGATTTCTGGGGCGGCACCCGGACGCAGCTTTCGGGCGGGCTGATGTGGAAGACCGGCCCCCACCTCACGGTCAGCGGCGACTACAGCTGGAACGACGTCAGCCTTCCCGTTCAGCCGCTCGCCGACCTCCCGCCCGATGTCCGCCAGGACGGCGACTTCACCACCCGGCTCGTCAGCGTGACCATCCTGGGCGCGGTCAGCCGCGCGCTCTTCGCCAACGCCCTCATCCAGTACGACGATGTCTCGAACGTCGTCCAGGCCAACGTGCGCATCAACTGGATCCACACGCCCGGCAGCGACCTCTTCGTCGTGTTCGACACGGGCTACCTGACGGGTGACCTGCTGGATCCGCGGACGGAGCGCTGGCAACGCAGGACGGGGGTGGTGAAGCTGACGTATCTGAAGGCGTTCTGAAGGGGGGAATCATGCGTCATCGCCACCTGAATCACAGCCGACTCACCCTTGCCGCCATCGACGACATCATCGCGAGCGGGCAGTGGCGGCATTGGGCCGATCTGCGGCAGGCGGCGCCGCGGGATGCTGCCGTACTGGAGAGGATCGAGCGGGCTTGCGCCCGGCACGTCCGCGATCCGCGAGCACAGCGGTATCACTTCTGGATGCTGTATGCGAGGGAATCCCGCACGGCTTCCTGAGTGGGAACGGCTGCTCTCGTCAGCAGCCCGTCTTCAGGAGATCCTGCCAGGCGCCGTCCGGGTCGGCGGAACGGCGGCGGCGATCCTTGCCGAGCACCGCTTCTCCCTGGATGCGGACCATGTGCTCACGGATCTGCGTGTCCGCTTTGACGAGGTTCTCGGACAACTTGAATCCGTAGCGGGATGGAAGACGGCCCGTGTGGCCCGGCCCGTGCAGATACTGGGCAGTCTGGAAGGGATCCAGACAGGGGTCCGGCAGCTGATCCGGGCGACACCACTGGAGACGACGACGCTCGATGTCGAGGGACTGGCGCTCACCATCCCGACCGATGCGGAGATCCTGCGCATCAAGGGCGTCCTCATCCTCAAGCGCAACGCCACGAGAGACTACCTCGACTTCGTCGCCCTGGCGACCCGCATGGGGACAGAGTCGACCGCACACGCGCTGCGATCGTTCGACCGGCTCTATCCCCAGGAGAGCGGCGAGTCCGCCCTGCAGCAGCTCCAGGCTCAGTTGGCCAACCCGCTCCCATACGATCTCGACGAGCTGGACCTCTCCGAATACCGGGACCTGGCACCGCAGTGGCAGGATTGGGGGAAGGTGAGGGCTGCATGCGGAAGGATGGCCGTAGCGGTCTTCGACCACGTCTGCGAGGGGCGGTGATCCAGCGTTCTCGGCACTTCCGAGCGGTTATTGGCAGTGGGTGTGTGCCCAAGCCCGCCCGTGAGGTGACGCGACCTCCTTGACAGGGGCCGCAGCCTCACCGCACTTTGTTCGGCGACCGAACAAAGTCTGTTCGGGGCGCTTCGACCGGAAAGCGAGCATGCGTCCGATCCGCACCGATACCGCGCTCTCAACCACAACGACTCCGGCCGGCTGCCGCGCCCGCCTGGCGCCCCTCGTCGCGCTGGCGGCCCTCGCCGCGTCCCCCCCCAACCCCGCCACCGCCCAGGAAGCCCCCCCGCCGCTCCCCGTCATCGAGCTCGTCACGGACGCCACCGGCACCCGCCTCCAGATCGACGGCCGCGACATGATGGTCCAGGGCGTCAACTGGGACTACTTCCCGCGCGGCACGACCTACAACTACAGCTTCTGGACCGAGCCAGACCACGTCATCGAGGCCGCGCTCGACCGCGAGATGTCGCTCCTCAGGGCGATGGGCGGCAACGCGATCCGCACCTACGTCGGGATCACGCCGCGGTGGGTGCGGCACATTTACGAGCGCTACGGGATCTACACGATCCTGAACCACGCGCTGGGCCGCTACGGGGTCACGGCCGGCGGCGTCTACAGCGCGAACACCGACTACTCGGACCCCCGGGCCCGCGCCGTGCTGATGGCCGAGGTCGAGGCGCTGGTCGACGAGTTCAAGGACACGCCCGGCGTCCTCATGTGGCTATTGGGCAACGAGAACAACTACGGGCTGGTGTGGAGTTCGGCCGAGACCGAGGACCTTCCCGAGGAGGAGGCCAACACGGTCCGCGCGCGCCACATGTATTCACTCTTCGGCGAGGTGGCGCGGCGCATCAAGGAGATCGACCCCACCCGCCCCGTCGCGATGGCCAACGGCGATCTGCAGTACCTCGAGATCATCGCCGAGGAGGTGCCCGACCTGGACATCTTCGGCACCAACGTCTACCGGGGCATCTCGTTCGGGGATCTCTACCAGGAGGTGAAGGGCGTGCTGGACCGCCCCGTGATGTTCACCGAGTTCGGCGCCGACGCCTGGAATGCGAAGAACATGCACGAGGACCAGGTCGTGCAGGCCCGGTACCTCATCGGGCAGTGGCGGGAGATCTACGAGCAGTCGGCGGGCAAGGGCCTGGTCGGCAACTCGATCGGCGGCGCCACCTTCCAGTGGACCGACGGCTGGTGGAAGTTCGGCCAGGAGGACCGGCTCGACATCCAGGACACGAACGCGTCGTGGGCGAACGGCGGCTACACGGAGGACTTCGTCGAGGGCGACAACAACATGAACGAGGAGTGGTGGGGGATTGTCGCCAAGGGCCCCACCGACCCCAACAACCTCTACGAGCTCTACCCGCGCGCCGCCTACTACGCGCTCCAGGCGGCCTACACCCTCGACCCGTACGCGCCCGGAACCGACCTCGCCGCGATCCGGGAGCACTTCGCGCGCATTCAGCCGGCCGACATGGGACTCCGCGCGCAGGGCGACCGGGCCGCGCTCCTCGCGACCGCGCTCGACCGCGTGCGCGTGAGCGGTGTGCGCATCGAGCTGGAGACCTTCAGCACCGGCGGCTCCCTGGTCAGCACGCCCGAGGATCCGCCCGAGACGAACCCCACCTACCCGAGCTTCCGCGGCTTCGACCAGATGCAGTCCTTCTACGCGGACCTGACGGCGCAGCCGACCGCGAACATGCTCGCGACCGTGTCGTTCAACATGCTCGGCGATGTTCCCACGAACCCGATCGACGAAATCTTCTACGAGAACCGGGGCCGTCCGCGCGACGTCCGCGGCCAGGGCGGGGACGTGACGCTTCAGGACATCGAGCGGCTCAAGGTCTACAGCGCCAGCGTCTCGTGGGACGACCGGTGGTTCCGGCTCGAGGGCTTCTACCGATCCGGCCACTACCACTGGGGCTACGAAGGCGACTTTTTCGGGCTCTACCAGGAGGCCAACTACGGGCCCAACATCGACGTGTACAACGGGCTCGCGCCGGTCGGAATGGAGATTGCCGGGAAGCGGTCGCTGAGCGGACTCAAGGTGGCGATCGGTCCCGAGCTGTGGTGGGGGGCGAACCCGGCGGTGCTCGTCAAGCAGCAGGCCAGCCTCGGTCCCGTTCAGGGCACCGTCATCTACCAGGAGGATCTGGCCGAGGCGGGACAGGCGTCGAGCTCGTTCGCGATCCCGCTGCCGCCGACTCGGAAGGCGACGGTGCACCTGACCGCGGCGAGGGGCGGCGCGACCTTCGAAGTCGGCGGCATCATGTCGGGGAGCACCAAAGCTGGCCAGATGTTCCAGCTGGTCGACGGCGAGCCGGGCGCCTACCGCGTGCTGCAGGACGAGATCCGGAACTCCGACGCGTTCGGCGCGAAGGCCAAGGTCAGCCTCACCAGAGGACGCCTCAACTGGTACCTGCAGGGGGCGGCGATGGGTCTCGTGGCCGACGGCGGTCCGACGCAGACGCAGACCTTCACCGGCTGGACGCTGAAGGACACCGGGAGCGGCAACCAGCGCAACGTGATCACCGGCCTGACCTGGCTGGCGGGCGACTGGCAGATCGCCCCCAACGTGCTGTGGCGCAAGCCGCTCGTGGGTCCGGTCCCGGCCGGCGTCCCTGCCCCGGGGCGACCCCGCAACGTCCTGGACGACCCCTTTGCGGTGCGCGGCAACCGGGAAACCCACGCGGCCGAGCTCCTCGTCACCTACGACCCCACGCCCGCCACCTGGATGTACAACTGGGACAGCGACCGGCGCGAGGACGCGGTCCTGGCCGCCTCGGTAGGCTTCGTGTACTTCAGCTTCCCCACCACCCGGGACGCCGGGATCGGGATCTTCGCCGACGGCCGCTCCACCTTCGCGTTCCCCGGGGCGCCGCCCGCGCGCGACCTCTGGGAAGTCAAGGCGCGGGTCGTGTCGAAGCGGCGCGCGGGGCCCGGCTTGATCGCGAACATCTTCGCGGGGACCGGCGAGCCCAACGGCGACGACGACCGGGAGGTCCGCCGCGCCGGGATCGACCTCCGCGTCATCCACGGTTCGGTCAAGTTCCACGGCATGGCCAGCCGGAACGACTGGGGCCCGTACGACTACCACCGCGACTTCAACCTCACCTTCCCGCTTCAGCTGATGGGCGATGTCTCGTATTCGCTCGGGCCGCCGGACTGGTTCGACCTGCCGCAGACCCGCGTCGGGGTGCGCGCGACCATGCGCACGCTCAACGAGTACTCGCCGCGGTACTGTCCGGCGCGGACGCCCGACGACTTCGGGCGAATGGAGTGCAACCCGGGCATCGGCGGGGACCCGGGGCGCGAGTGGGAGATCCGGACGTACCTGCACATCGGGATGTAGCAGGGGGGACGCACCCGTGATCTGCTTCGTGTACACTCCGAATCCCATGCGCGCGCCAACCGCCGGAGCGGGCTTGTGAACCGTTTCACAAGCGCCCGCCCGGCGTCGGCCACCGTTGTCGCCAGCAACGTCGAGCGGCGCGTGCTCGCCCTCCTCGCCCGCATGACGCTCGACCAGAAGATCGGGCAGATGACGCAGCCGGAGCGGCTCCACGTCACGCCCGCCCAGGTGAAGCGCCACCACATCGGCTCGGTGCTGAGCGGCGGCGGTTCGTGCCCCGGCGACAACCGCCCGGCCGACTGGGTGGCGATGAACGATGCCTACTGGGCGGCGTCGATGGAGGAGGACGCGGACCACCTGGCGATCCCGATCCTCTATGGGGTTGACGCGATTCATGGGAACGCGAACGTGCGGGGTGCGACGGTGTTTCCGCACAACATCGGGTTGGGGGCCGCGCGCGATCCCGGCCTGGTTGAGCGGATCGGGCGGGCGACGGCGCGGGAGGTGCGCGCGGCGGGGGTGGACTGGACGTTCGCGCCGACGCTGGCCGTGGCGGGGGACCCGCGCTGGGGGCGGACGTACGAGAGCTATTCGGAGGATCCGAGGCTGGTGGGCGGGTATGCGGGGCGGATTGTGAGGGGGTTGCAGGAGGGGGGCGTCGTGGCCTGCGCCAAGCACTGGGTGGGGGACGGGGGGACGCGCGGCGGCGTGGACCAGGGCGACACGGTGGTTGACGAGGCGGAGTTGCGCAGAGTGCACATCGCGCCGTACGTGCCCGCGCTTGAGACCGGGGCGCTCACCGTCATGGTGTCGCTGAGCAGCTGGAACGGGGAGCAATGCCACGCGCACCGGTACCTGATCCGGGACGTGCTCAAGGGGGAGATGGGGTTCGGGGGCTTCGTGCTATCGGACTGGAACGGCGTCGATCCGCTGGCGGACGACTTCGGCGAGGCCGCGGCCGCCGCCGTCAACGCCGGCATCGACATGGTGATGGTGCCGGAGAGGTGGCGGGAGTTCATCGCCGGGCTCAGGGCGCAGGTGGAGCGCGGGGTCGTGCCGGTTGGGCGGATCGACGACGCGGTCGCGCGGATTCTGCGGGTGAAGGTCGCGAGCGGGTTGTTTGAGCGGGCGCGGCCGGCCGAGCGGCGGGGGTCGAACGGGGTGGGGTTCGGATCGCACGAGCACCGTGCGGTGGCGCGGGAGGCCGTGCGCAAGTCGCTGGTGCTGCTCAGGAACGAGGGCGCGGTGCTGCCGCTCGACAAGGGCGCGCGGGTCCTGGTGACGGGCCCGGCCGCGCACGATCGCGGGCGGCAGTGCGGGGGCTTCACCGTCGAGTGGCAGGGCGTGACGGGCAATGAGGCGATCGTGGGGGGGACGTCGATCTGGGAAGGGATCCGCGCCGTCGCGCCGGGGGCGGTGCTGTGGGGGGGTGGGGCCCGGGCCGCGGAGCCCTCCGATGCGAGGGAATTCGATGCGGCCGTGGTGGTCATCGGCGAGCGCCCCTATGCCGAGGGGATGGGGGATATCCGGGAGCTGGGTCCGGTCCGGCCGGGGACGAACCACCTGCCCGCGGGGCCGGGCGTGCTTCGGCCGTACGGACGCACCCTGGAACTCGCGTCGCTGCATCCGGAAGCCGTGAGGACCGTGCGGGGGCTGGCGGAGCGGGGTATTCCGGTGGTGACGGTGCTGGTCTCCGGGCGGCCGCTGGTGGCGGACGCCGAGATGGCCGCATCGTCGGCCTTCGTGGCCGCGTGGCTGCCGGGCTCGGAAGGGGCGGGCGTGGCCGACGTGCTCTTCGGGGACCACGACTTCGTGGGGCGGTTGCCGATGGGGTGGCCGGGTGGGGGGGACGACGTGCTCTTCCCACGGGGGTACGGATTGCAGCTACCCGGAAGTGAGGTCTGAAGCGGCTGCTCCAGCTCGCCCCGTCGATCGCGGTGCGATTCAGCGACTGCCCCCGCCTGCGCTTCTCCCGGTCGAGGGCCGCAGCGAGATCGGATGGGATGTTACGGCCCGGCAAGCTTGCGGGGATTCTCCCCCCAACGCGTGGCGTAATCTCCCCCTCACGAATTGCCGGGTTTTCCCTCTATGGAAGGCTGACATGGGTTGCCCACATTGAACTTGCCGGTCCGGAACGCGCCGGTCCGGCCCCAAACGGAAGGAGGCTGGAATGACTGTGGCAATCCGAGTCCGGCAGTTGCCATCGGACGGCGCGTACGAATCCGTGCGGCTCGTCGATGTGGTGACCATCAACGAGCTCTTCGCGGAACTCGCCGCCACGGCGCGGCATTACGCGAGGGTCCGGCACGAACCCCACCGAGCGACAGCGTGGACATCCTGCGGCAGGGTGCTGGCAACAGTGAGCATGAGCCCGGACGCGGTGCCGTTCGACGAGCGAAGACCTGTACGCGAGGCCGCCCGGCTGGGACGGCTTGGCGCGACGGCCGCCCGAACGAGTTGGCAAAGGATGGCACAGGATGCCTGAGCGGAAACAGGCCACCGGCGCGCGAGCAGGGATCGGGCCGGTCGTGTTCGGGGTTGGCCTGGGGTTGGTGCTCACCACCCTATGGGGCCTGCGCTATCGCCGAACGCAGCGTTTCGCTGCAACCTCCCGTCGCGCGGAACTGCTGACGGGCACATCCCGGCCGCAACGCTGAAGCCGGCGGGAGTTGACTTTTGTCCGACCGGGCGCTTCTCGTGGGTGCGTGATGTCAATTCGTTCCAGCGAAAGGATGGAGCTGCCGTTGCTCAGCGACAGGGACTACCGAGCCGTGTTCGAGGCATCGCCGGACGCGATGTTGATCGTGGATTCCGGCGGCGTGATCCGGGATCTCAACCCGCAGGCTCTTTCGATGTTCGGATGGAGCCGCGAAGAGATGGAAGGCTCGAGAGTGGATCGGCTGGTTCCCGCCGCCAGCCGGAGCCGGCACAAGCGTCACCGTCGGCGCTACGCGGAGGCACCACGTGCGCGGCCGATGGGGCAGGGACTCGAGCTGCAGGCCGTGCGCAAGGACGGCACGACGTTCCCGGTGGAGATCAGCCTGAGCCCCGGCAAACTGGCTTCGGGGCTGGAACACGTGATTTGCACGATCCGGGACATCACGAGCTGGAAGCGGATGCGGTGGCTGTCCAGAATGAAGCTGAAGGCGGCCGAGAATGAGCGAAGGCACCTTTCCCGCGAACTGCACGACGAGTTTCTCCAGTTCCTCGTGGCGTTCAAGCTCAGGGGGAAGCTCCTGGTCGACGAGGCGGACCGGAAGGAAAGGGAACGCGCGTGGGCGGTGATCGCCGACGAGATCCTGGGCGCGATCCAGGGGGTGAAGCAGATGATTCGGGGACTGGGGTCTCCGAAACTCGAACGGCAGGGTCTTGTTTCCGCGCTCGCCACCCTGTTTCGTGATACCCGGAAGGTTCATGGGGTCAAGATCCGCGCCAGCGTGAACCTCGACTGGGTGGCCGACGAACTGGATCCGGTCGCCGTCCTGGCCCTGTACCGGATCGTGCAGGCGGCCGTGACCAACGCAGCGACGCACGCCGGGGTGAGCGAGGCCGCCGTGATTGTCAGATCGGAGGACGGGGTGATCGTAGCGGAGATCCGGGACCAGGGATGCGGGTTCGAGTTGACCGATCCCGGAACGGCACGGGACGAGGGCCACGCCGGGCTCGCCGGGATGCGTGAGAGAGCGGAGTTGGCCGGGGGAAGCCTGACCGTACGGACCTCGCCGGGCAAGGGAACCACAGTGCGGGCCACTGTGCCGATGGTGAGCCCGGGCCGCGAACCATGATGAGGATCCTGCTGGCCGACGACCACAAGGTGGTGCGAGCCGGTCTGAGGGCGTTGCTCGAATCCACCGGACGAGTGGACGTCGTGGGCGAGGCTTCGTCCGGTGCGGAGGCGGTGGAAAAGGCCCGGACCCTGGAGCCGGATATCGTCATCATGGACCTGGCGATGCCCGGGATGGACGGCATTCAGGCCACTCGTCGGATTACCGCCCTCGAACTCGAAACGAGGGTCCTGGTGCTGACGATCCACGACGAGGACGAGTTCCTCATTCCGGCCCTTGATGCCGGCGCAGCGGGCTTTCTGAACAAGTCGGTCGCCGACACCGATCTCATGGGCGCCATCGAGGCGATCGCGCGCGGCCACTCCTATCTGCCCCGACGCGCGGCTGCGCTGCTGGCACGAATGCGAGCGCGCCGCGACCGATCGGGCGGCAAACCGGGGCTTGAGGTGCTGTCGGAGCGCGAGCGTACCGCGATCGAGTTGTACGCGAAGGGGTTCTCGGCCCGGGAGGCGGGCGAGAGCATGTTCCTCAGCCCCAAGACCGTGGAGGGCTACCTCGCGCGCGCCAGGACGAAACTGGGATTGTCAAGCCGCCGCGACATCGTGCGCTTCGCCGTCGAGGCCGGACTCCTGCGAGCTGAAGACGAGGAGTAGGGCGGCGGTTGCTGGCTGGCGGGAATCTCCCCCCAGCAGGACCGCGGGCAAACCCCCGCAAAATTCCAGGGTTTTCCCCCTCAGATCGCACCCGGCGAAACGCGTCCTATCAGGTAGCGGGCACAGAAGCGGCTGGCCCGTCTGGCGACGCAGAATCCGCAAAGAGCCAACCGAACGGAGGCACCCCTGATGAAGACGGCACTCACACGACTCACCACCGCGGGCGTGATCGCGCTCGTTCTCCTGGGCTCGGCCTGCATCGACCCGCTGCCGACCGATCCCGGCGGCAGCAAGGCCCCCACTCCCACCCTTCCCGGCGACCCGCCGGACGAGACGGTCAAGAGGTAGCGCCCGGTCGAATGCGCGGCCTCTCTCCGCAAGCCCCCCCCGGGCCGAGTTGCCCTGGGGGGGGCTTTGGGGCGGGGTGGATCCGGCCGGAACACCGTACCTCGAGCCCGTGTTCGTCGTCATCGCGACGCCGGTCGATGCAGATCCCGGGGCGCGGGCACTCTCGTGTACCCGCCCTCCCTCAACCCATCCCGTCCAGCACCTTCAGCAATTCCTCCGGCTCCGGCCGTTCCGTGTAGTCCGCGTCGACCCCCGCCCACGCCACGATCCCGTCCTGCCCGACTACGTACGTCGCCGGAATGGGCAATTCCCACGTCGTATCGCCATTGAACCGGGCGACGTCGATCCGCAGGTGATCCCGATAGACGTCCTGCAACGCATCGGGCATCCGGAAGACCAGCCCGTACGAGCGTGCGACCCCGTTGCCGCTGTCCACGAGGATGTCGAACCCGATCCCGTCTTCCCGCGCCCACGCAGCCGCGAAGTTGTGCAGCTGAGGCGACAGGGTAATCACGGTTGCGCCCCGCGCCGTGAACTCGGGCAGAAGTGACTGGAGAGCAGCCTGCTCCGCGCGGCAGTAGGGTCACCAGCGGCCGCGAAAGAAGCTTACGACCACAGGGCCACGCCGCAGCACCCGCGCGAGCCGCACCGTGTCGTGACTCAGATTGAGCCGGGCGAAGAGGGGCGCCCTGTCGCCGGTCTTCACCACGCCGTCCAGGATTCCCGACGCCTTCAGGTCGGCCGTTCCGCGTACGAGTGTCCTTTTGATAGCAGGGTCGCGCCTGGCTGCTCCGGCTTCCCTGATCCGCTTGAGTGTCTGTGCGAGTGTGGGCATGGTAGGCCTGCGGGAAACGGGTGATCTGAACCGGCTGGAAGAGCGATACGGATGAAAGAGGCGAGATTGTGAAGTCGTTCACAAGGTCGGTCACGGGGCCAGCGCGGAGTATCACCGCTCCATTCACAAGATTCGCCGTCCAGATGGTGTGGGGAGCCGTTCCTGAAACGCAAGAGCCCCGAAGACGAAGACCGCCTTGGAGCTGCTACCTCAGCGTCTTGCCACGCCCCCGCCGCCGCTCCAGCTCCGCCCTCACCTCGCCCGCGCTCTGCTCGGTGATCGGGTACCGGTACACGGCGTAGATCGCGATCGCCGACGCGATCAGCGGCACGAAGGCGTCGTAGACGCGCAGCCAGAAGATCGTTCCTTCGGGCTGATTCGCGCCCAGCGACGCGTCGAGCCCGGTCGAGTAGAGCAGGAACCCGCCGAGCACGATCGCGCCGCTCTGGCCGAGCTTCACCATCCACCAGAAAACCGACCCGAACATGCCTTCGCGACGCTCTCCGGTGGTGATCTCGTCCAGGTCCACCACGTCGGCGATCATCGACCCCATGAGGGTGAAGAGGCCGCCGAGTCCGAAGGCCAGGAACGGGGCGGGCAGCAGCGCCAGCAGGGGCTGGTCGGGCGTGTAGCAGAACCACTTGAGCGCGTATCCGAGCATCGAAATGCCCGTGGACACGAAGAACGCGTTCCTCTTCCCGATCCTGGTCCCCAGCCAGGTGACGAGCGCGATCACCAGGAAGCCGGTGACGGTGCCCACCGTCCCGACCACGCCGGCGAGCGCAGCCCCTTCCGGGACGTTGCCGCCGGTGATGTAGAAGGCGAACACCCAGAACTGGAACTGCGAGATCATGATGAAGCTGTTGAACATCAGGAAGGTCGCGATGCAGAGCAGCAGAAAGGGACCGGTGCTGAGCGTTTGCCACAGGCCGCGCAGAAACTCCATCGCGCTCGCGCCGAAGCCGGGGCCCTCCGTACGCGGATTCGTGACGCGTCCCCCGGTGCCATGGCCGCCAGCGCGCTCGTCCGCGCCGCTTGCCCGGGAGCCTCGGCGGTCCGGACCCGCCGCCGCCGCGCCTCCGCCGATCACGCGCTCCCGCAGAAAAATCGCGGGCAGCACGCCCAGCACGATCGTCGCGACGCAGATCGCGAGCGCGACGAAGCGGGCACCGTCCATCTGGTTCCGGAACCACACCGGGTTGGTCGCGATCACGAGGAACCACGGGCCGATCACGAACACGGTGTTGGACACGAAGTTTTGCACGCCCATGAGGCGGGTGCGCTCATTGTAGTCGGGGGTGAGTTCGTACCCGAGCGCCACCCACGGCGTCGCGAAGATCGTGTAGGCCAGGAAGAAGACCAGCGACCCGATGAGGAAGTACCAGAAGTAGGCCTGCTGGCTCCAGCCCTCTCCGGTCTCGTCCGGGGTCCAGATGTCGATGTGGAGGTGCGTCATCGCGCCGGCGTCGATCGGGGTGCTGCCGAAGTCGATCGTCGCGACGCGAAGGTTGGTGTAGTGCTTGACTTCGTCGCCGCCGGCCTGGGCATCCGCCAGGTCGGCCGCGTCCGGGTCGGCGGACCAGGACCCGACCGGCACGTCCTGGTAGGCGGCGCTGAAAAGGGAGATCACGTCCTCGGGCGGGACCCCGGGGGCCGGCGCTCCAGTGACAGGGACGGTGGCACCCTCGACATCCTGGCCGGGGGGGGGCGTCGCCGGCAGTCCCCCCGCGGCCGCCTCGCCCGAGCGGTAGAAATACACGTTGTCGACGTACACCTCGGTCAGATCGCCCGAAATCACCATCTGCGCCAGGTTCTCGCGCGTGGCGAGCCCGTCGAAGTCGCTCAGCGGCACGTCCACGCTCACCCAGGCGCCCGTGACCAGCGTGGGGGGCAGAACGGCGACCTCGTCCTCGACATCGTCGATCGCCTCCACCGTGAAGATCCCCCTTAGCGCGTCGCCCGCGGCCCGCAGCCACCCCTCGGATTCGTCCGTCTCACCGCTGTAGACGCGGTCGGCCCCGTAGTCGACCAGCTTGAGCCGCAGCTGCGTGGGCGCCGGCATCTGCCAGAGCAGCAGGAAGACGACGCCCGCCGAGATCGCGCCCCCGAAGAGGAACGGGCGCCGCCGTCCCCAGCGGGACCGCGTCTTGTCCGACACGAAGCCGACGAGCGGATCGGTGAGGGCGTCGAAGAAGCGCGGCAGGCCGCCGAGCAGGCCGACGGCGCGGAAGTCCACACCCAGCGCCAGGGTCAGCACGGCCATCATGTTGCCGATGCCCTGGCCCAGCAGGTTGTTCGTGAACCCGCCGATCCCGTAGATGACTTTGTGCGGGGACGATACCCGGTCTTCGGGGGCGGTCCGCCTGCTCACCGGGTCACCCGCTGCTCACCGGGTCACCCGGCGCGGTAGACGCGCACCCAGTCGACGAGCATGGACTGCGGGAAGGTCGTGGACGCGTTCGGCGGTCCGACGAAGGTGCCCCCAACGGCGACGTTCAGGAGCAGGAAGAAGGGGTGGTCGAAGACCCACCGGCCGGATGGATCGTCCCGGTCGACGGCGTGGTAGCGCCGGCCGTCCACGAACCAGACGATGCGCTCCTCCGTCCACTCGATCGCGAACTCGTGGAATCCGGTGTCGAAGCGGGCGCCGGTCAGCGCGTAGCGTGCCCCGATGCCACCGCCTCCGGAGTACCCGGGACCGTGGACGGTGCCGAGCACGATCGACGGCTCCTGGCCGCGGTACTCCATGATGTCGATCTCGCCGCACTCGGGCCAGCCCACGGTGCCGAAGTCATTGCCGAGCATCCAGAAGGCGGGCCAGATCCCCCGCCCGGCGGGGAGCCGGATGCGTGCCTCGAAGCGGCCGTACGCCTGTTCGAAGAGCCCCTGTGTCTTGATGCGTCCGGAGGTATAGGCGCTCCCGCGGTAGGATTCGCGACGCGCGGTGATCGCGAGGTTGCCGTTGCCGTCAAGCGACACGTTCTCGGGGCGGTCGGTGTCGTACTCGAGTTGCCGGTTGCCCCAGTCGGTGCCGATGTCGAAGGTCCAGTTGGCGGGGTTGGGCAGCTGCCCGGCGGGGCCGTGGAATTCGTCGCTCCAGACCAGGGTCCAGTCGGGGTCGGGCTCCGCGCCGAAGCTGTCGCAGGCCAGGGACAGGAGGGCCACGACGGGGACGAGCCGGCGGCACGCCCCGGTCATGCCGATTTCACGCCGGGAAACAGCTGAGGATTGGCCAGGGCCGCCACCAGCACATGCGTGGCGGCGCCCAGAGCGACCGCCCGCTCGCCAAGGTCACTGGTGCGGATGTCCGAGGCCCCGGCCGAAGCCACCAGTGTGCGGGTGGCGACGGCTTCGCGCAGCGGTTTGACGAGCCGGTCGCCCACCCTCGCCAGGCTCCCGCCAAGGATCACCGATCCGGGGTTCAGGAGATTCAGCACGCCGGCGACGACGATGCCCAGGCGAACCGCTGCCTCGTTGACGACCTGCAGCGCGAGCGGGTCGTCGGCGAGCGCGGCGTCCTCGATGGCGCGGATACCGAGCTCGGTTCCAACGAGAGCGCTGTCCGGGTAGCCGTCAAGAAGGCTCCTGGCCCGGTCGACGAGCTGGCGCGTGCCCACGAAGGTCGCCAGACAGCCCCGGTTCCCGCACACGCACTCGGGTCCGCCCGGATCGATCGCCACGTGACCGATTTCGCCGGCGACGCCTGTGGACCCACGGTAGATCTCACCGCCGATCATGATCCCCGCCCCCACCCCGGTAGCGACCTTCAGGTACACGAAATCGTCGATCCCGACCGCCTCCCCCCACCACCGCTCCGCCACCGCCCCCAGATTCGCGTCGTTGTCCACGAAGACGGGCACCCCGAACACGCGGTTAAGCCGGTCCAGCACACCGTGGCCACGCCACGCCGGGAGCACCCGTTCCAGCACCCGGTCCGGCGACCCGGGATCGACCGGGCTGGGGACGGCCACACCGATCCCCATGAGTCGCGACTGCTCCCCGTTCCATTCGGCCAGACATGCCTCGCCCAGCCCCGCAATCAGCGCCGCCGCGCCCTTGGGATCGGTGCGCACGGGGTGAGCCCGTTCACGCCAGGCCAGCACGCGCCCGCGAAGGTCGGTCAGAATCGCCGAGATATGGGTCGCACCCACGTCCACCCCAAGAATCACTCCCGCATCGTCCTGGAATCCCACCAGAATGGGACGCCGGCCCCCGCGACTCTCGCCGGCGCCGACCTCCGCCACCAGGCCCGTGACGAGGAGCCGCCCCACCACCTCGGAGATGGTGGAGCGGGACCGTCCCGTGCCGCGTGCGATTTCGGCGCGTGAGACCGCCCGCCGCTCCCAGACGAGGTTCAGGACCGTCCGGGCCAGGTCGTCCTCCGGCACCGCAACAGCTTCGCGCGGGATCATTTGCGCAGGTACACGTTGTCGACGAACACCGTATTGGGATCGCCGGAGATGATCAGCTGCGCAAGGTGCCCCCGCGTCGTGAGCGCCGTGAAGTCCGACAGAGGGATGTCGTATGACAACCATTGGGCCGTCGCGAGCGCCGGGTCCGAACTCGCGGTGAGCGAGATCTCGTGCTCGGTGTCGTCGCCTCCGGCGAAACTGCCATCGGCACCGAAGTCCACCAGCTTGACCTTGAAGACGGCCGGGGCGGCGGTGGGGTCGGGGGTCCAGATGTCGATCCGGAAGTGGGTCATCCCGGTGGCGTCAACGGCGTTCGAGGTGAACTCGATACCCGCGAATACGAGGTTCGTGTATCTCTTGGTCGCATTCCCGGCGATCTGCACGTCCTCGACATCGGCCTGGTCCCACGACGCGGACCAGGTGTCGACCGTCACGTCGGTGTAGGCGTCGCTGAAGAACGAGATGACGCTGTCGGCGTGGTGCGACGGGGTCGGCGCCGCCTCGGAAGGCTCGCTCGGTGGCGGCGCATAGAAGTAGACGTTGTCCACGAATACCGTGTTCGGGTCGCCGGAGATGATCAGCTGGGCGAGGTGTTCGCGGGCAGCCAGGTTGGTCATGTCGGCGAACGCGAGATCGTAGCTGACCCACTGGCCGGTGGCCAGCGCGGGATCGGAGGCGGCGGTGAGCGTGACCTCGTGTTCGGTGTCGTCGCCGCCGGACCAGGCGCCGTCGGCCCCGAAGTCCACCAGCTTGACCTTGAACGCCGCGTTCACCGTCTCGTCGGGCGTCCAGATGTCCATGTGGAAATGCGTCATCGCGGTGGCGTCGATGGGCGCGGACGTGAACTCGATCCCGGCGAACACAAGGTTCGTGTACTTCTTCACCGTATCGCCCTCGATCACCACGTCCTCCACGTCGGCCTGGTCCCACGACGCGGACCAGGTGTCCACCGTGGCGTCGGCGTACGGGCCGCTGAAGAGCGAGATCACGGCGTCCGCCCCGTGCGTCGGCGTCGGAGCGGGCGCGCTCGGTGCTGCCGGTGCCGCCCCCTTCCGGAAGTACACGTTGTCCACGTAGAGCGTATTCGGGTCGCCTGATATGATCAGTTGCGCCAGGTGTTCCGTCGCGCCCAGGCCAGTGAAGTCCGCCAGCGCCAGGTCCAGCTGCACCCACTGCTGCGACACCAGGCCGTCTGCGGCCGTTATGGTGACCTCGTGCTCGGTGTCGTCGCCGCCGGACCAGGCGCCGTCGGAGCCGAAGTCCACCAGCTTGACCTTGAATGCCGCGTTCACCGTCTCGTCCGGCGTCCAGATGTCCATGCGGAAGTGGGTCATGTCGGCCGCGTTGACGGTCGCGGAGGTGAATTCGATCCCGGCAAACACCAGCCCGGTGTACTTCTTGGTCGCGTTGCCCGCGACCTCCACGTCCTCGACGGTCGCCACGTCCCAGTCCGCCGACCAGGTGTCCACCGTCACATCGTCATATGCGTCACTGTAGAGCGAAATCACGTCATCGGCCGCGTCACCGGGCACCGGGGCCGCCTCGGTAGGCACGGGCTCCGGGGGCGGCGCCTCGCCCCGCCGGAAGTAGACGTTGTCCACGTAGACCGTATTCGGGTCGCCCGAGATGATCAGCTGCGCCAGGTGTTCCCTCGCCGCGAGCCCCGGGAAGGCCGTGAACGGCAGGTCCAGCTGCACCCACTCTTCCGTCGCGAGCCCGTCGTCCGCCGTGATCACGACCTCGTGCTCGCTGTCGTCGCCGCCCCCGAACGCGCCGTCCGCGCCGAAGTCCACCAACTTCACTCTGAATGCCGCGGCTGCGGTCTCGTCGGGCGTCCAGATGTCCATCCGGAAGTGGGTCGCGTCCGTCGCGTCCACCGTCTGCGAAGTGAACTCGACGCCTGCAAAGATCAGGTTCGTGTATCTCCTTGCCGCGTTCCCGGCGATCACCACGTCCGCGACATCGGCCTGATCCCAAACCGCCGACCACGTGTCCACCGTCACGTCTTCGTAGGCGTCGCTGAAGAGCGAGATGACGTCCTGTGCGGCGTGGGTCGGCGCGGGCGGCCCCGAGGTGGGCGCGGCCTGCAGCATGACCGTGACCGCCGCGCTCGCACTCGCGCCGGCCGATGTCGCGGTGACCATGGTCGCGCCATCGGCCACCGCGGCGACAAGCCCGTTCGCGTCCACCGTCGCAACCGCCTCGTCCGCCGAGGCCCAGCTCACCGTCGCACCCTCGATCACGTTCCCGTTCGCGTCGGTCACCTCGGCCGCGAGCTGCGCCGTCTCGCCGGACACGATCAAGTGGACCGATTCGGGCGCGACCGTGACCGCCGCGGCTTCCTGCTCGACCGTCACGGTTCCGCTCTCGCTCAAGCTGCCGGACGTCGCGGTGATCGTCGCCGTGCCGTTGGCGACCGCGGTGACGAGCCCGTTCGCGTCCACCGTCGCGACCGCCTCGTCCCCCGACGCCCAACTCACCTCCGCGCCGGCGACCGCGTTCCCGTTCGCATCCTGCACCGCGGCTGTGAACTGAGCTGTCTCTCCGACCGCAGCGAGCGTCACCGACTCGGGCGTGACCGACACCGCCGTCGGGACCTGCTCCACCGTGACGGCCGCCGTGCCGCTCGCGGTCCCGGAGGTCGCCGTAATCGTCGCCATCCCGTTGCCCGCCGCCGTAACCAGCCCCGACGTGTTCACTGACGCGACCGCGGCGTCGCTCGAGCTCCAGCTCACCGGCGCACCGGTCATCACATCCCCGTTCTGGTCGCGAACCATGGCGCTCAGCTGGACAGTCTCACCCAGCGATGCAAGCGAAGCCGTCGCCGGGGACACCGTGACCGTTGTGGCGACGGGCGGCTCGACGGGGTCGTCGCCGCAGGCCAGCACCCCGCACACAAGGAGCGCGACGGGCACGCCGGCCCAGCCCCGTGGGAATGAGTGGCGGTGGGTGAAGGGTCCCGGCGACCGCCGGACTGGGACTGTGCGATTGCTGTGCGATTTCATGAATTCTTTCCTGTTTAATGACCGGGCCCGGAAGCGGGCCGCCGGAAATAGACGTTGTCGACGTAGACCGTGCTCAGATCCCCCGAGATGATCAGCTGGGCCAGATTCTCCCTCCCGGCCAGGTTGGCGAAGTCCGCAAGGGGCAGATTCAGCGACACCCACGCTCCCGTCGCCAGCCCGTCGGCGGCGGTGACAGTGACTTCGTGCTCGCTGTCGTCCCCCCCGCCGAACCCTCCATCCGCACCGAAGTCCACCAGCTTCACCTTGAACCCCGCGGCCGCCGTCTCGTCCGGCGTCCAGATGTCCATTCGGAAGTGCGTCATGCTCCTGGCGTCCAGGGTCTGCGATGTGAACTCGATTCCCGCGAATACCAGGTTCGTGTACTTCTTCGTCGCGTCGCCCTCGATCGCCACGTCCTCCACGTCGGCCTGGTCCCACTCCGCCGACCAGGTGTCGATGGCCGCGTCGTCATACGCGTCGCTGAAGAGCGAAATCACGTCCCTTGCCGCGTCCTGGGGCGTCGGTGCGGGGTCCGGGGGGCCTGTGGGATCGACGGGAGTCTCACCCTGGAAGAAGTAGATGTTGTCCAGGTAGACCGTCCGGCTCGACCCGGAGATGATCAGCTGGGCGAGATGGCTGCGGTCCGCCAGTCCGCCGAAGGCCGAAAGCGGAATGTCTAGGACGTTCCACGTTCCCGGCGCGATCGGCGTCGTTGACACGGGCGTGAAGGTGACCTCGTGCTCGCTGTCGTCGCCTCCGCCGAAGATTCCGTTCGCGCCGAAGTCCACCAGCTTGATGCGGAAGGCGTTGGCGTCATTCGTCCACAGATCGACGTGGAGGTGGGTCATCGACGTGGCGTCGATCGTCGACGAGGTGAACTCGACGCCTGCAAACGCCAGGTTGGTGTACTTCTTGACCGGATTCCCGGCGACGACCACGTCTTCCACGTCGGCCTGGTCCCAATCCGCCGACCAGGTGTCGACCGCCACGTCCGCGTAGGCGTCGCTGAACAAGGAGATGACGTCCTCGGCGGGCACCGTCGGCACCGGGGGCGCGTCCTCTGGCGGCGTCTCGACGTTGACCGTGAGCGCTCCCGTGGCCGGGGTCGCTCCCAGGGTCGCCGTGATCGTGGCGGTGCCGGGGCGGACCAGCGTGATGGTGTGGTCGGGGTTCACCGTCGCGACCCCCGGGTCCGACGAGGTGAAGGTGAAGTACGCGGGTGCGGCGCCGACCGTCAGGTGGGTCCCGTTGACGTCGAAGGTCACGCGCGTGCCGCCGACCGCCAGGGTGCCGCCGGCCTCGCCGCTTACCGTCCGCGTGTCGATCGCCGGCCGCGGATTGATGATCGTGCCGAGCCGCTCGAACTGAACATCGTCGAAGTACAGCTCGTAGCCGACCGGAAACTCGGAAGCGTCCGCGACGAGAAAGAGTCCGGACTCCTGGGCCAGTACGGCGGGCAGTGGAAGGGGGATCGCGTACTTCGTCCAGCGGGTCGAGAGCGACAGATTGTCGAGCGTGGCCGGGAAGCGGGAGGTGCCGGTGTTGTCGTCTCCGAAACCGACCCGGTCCAGCGTAGCGGCCGTGCTCGCGCGGGCCCAGAAGGTCAGCGCGTCGAACCCCGACAGATCCCGGGGCACGGTCGAGAAGAAGGCCCCCCCGGCGTAGCCGCCCGTCGGATCGCTGGGTGCCGGAACGGAGAACTTCAAGGCCGCGGTTCCGCGGTAGACCAGATCGCGTTCGATATCGAGGGCGTCGACCTTGGACCCCCCGAAAGCTCCGTAGTGGAGTCCCGGAGCGAAGTCGTCGTAGAAGACCGCCGGCTCGGGTGGGAAGGCCGCCGGGTCGAGCTCGGTCAGGTCGCGTTCGCAGGCGGCGAGGGCGAGCGCAGGAAGCGCGGCGGCGCTGCCCATCATCCTGCGTGCGCTGCTCGCTGCCATCCTCACCTTCCTGCGTTGGATCGTAGGCGCGGGCGTGCGGCTGTCGCGGCACGCCGAATCGCCCCCGTCAGACTTTGTTCGGTCGCCGAACAAAGTGTGGAGACAGGTCGCGTGGTGTCAAGAAGGACCCCAAAACGCCTGGAGGCAGGATGAGCCACGCCGGTCTCAGGACTCCCCGGCCAGACTCCTTGCCCACTCCGGCACCACCGACGGGTCGATGTCGAAGACCGTCAGCCCCACGGTGAACACGATGGTCGCAATCACCAACACTCCGATCAGGTTCAGCAGGATCCCCGTGCGGGCCATCTCGCCCACGGTGATCCGGTCGCTCCCGAAGACGATTGCGTTGGGCGGCGTTGCCACGGGCATCATGAACGCGCAGGAGGCGGACAGCGTCGCCGGAATCATCAGCACCAGGGGATGGGTGCCGGTGACGACGGCCACCGACGCGAGGATCGGCAGGATCATCTCGGTGGTGGCGGTGTTGCTCGTGAATTCGGTGAGGAAGGTGAGCGCCACGCACACGATCACGATCAGCAGAAAGACCGGCAGGTTGCCGAGCACCTCGAACTGGTTGCCGATGAGCTGGGCGAGCCCGGTTTCCTGAAAGCCGGCCGCCAGCGCGAAGCCGCCGCCGAAGAGCAGCACGATGTTCCAGGGAAGGCGGGGGATGACGTCCGGCCCCATGACCCGCGTCGCGCCGCTCTCGCGGTTTCGTGCCGGGATGAAGAAGAGCACCGACGCAAGGGTGATGGCGATCGTTCCGTCGTCGATCATGCCCGGGTCGGGGAGGATGCGCGACCAGCCCGGGATGGTCAGGAAGCCGAGCTCCAGGTCGACCCGGAAGACCCACAGCAGCGCCGTCGCGACGAAGACCCCCATCACCGCACGCTCCTCGAAGGCGATCGATCCGAGGCGCCCGCGCTCCACCGCCACCACCTCCTGGTCGACGTTGACGCTGTCGGGCACCCGGTGGAAGACGCGCGTGATCATCAGCCAGGCCGCAACCAGCATGATCAGCCCCACGGGGAAGGCCATCACGATCCAGTGCCCGAAGGCGATCGGCGGCGCCTCGGGGAAGAGGATCTGGAAGATCCGCACGAACGACAGGTTGGGCGGCGTGCCCACGAGCGTGGTGAGTCCGCCCACGGTGGCGCCGTAGGCGATCCCCAGCATGAGTCCCACCGAGAGATGGTGCGCCTTGTCGCGGCCGAATTCGCCCTCGATCTGCAGGATGATCGCGAGCCCGATCGGGACCATCATGACCGCGGTGGCCGTGTTCGAGATCCACATCGAGAGGAACGCCGCCGCGATCATGAACCCCAGCACGATGCGCGCGGGCCCGCCCCCCACCGCGTGGATGATGTTGAGCGCGATCCGCCGGTGAAGGTTCCACTTCTCCATCGTCAGGGCGATCATGAACCCGCCGAGGAAGAGCACGATCGTGCTGTTGAAGTAGATCGGCGCGGTGTCGTGCCCGGACATGATGCCCAGGAGCGGGTAGAGGACGAGGGGGAGCAGAGCCGTCGCGAAGAGCGGAATCGCGTCGGTGACCCACCAGATCGCCATCAGCAGAGCCACGGCGGCCAGGCGGCTGGCGGGCAGGTTCCCTGGGTCGACCGGGAAGACGAGCAGCAGGACGAACGCGGAGAGGCCGAGCCACAGACCGATGGCCCGGCCTCTCGAGGAAACGTGTTTTTCTACGGCCATGGAAGCCGGAACCGGAGCCTACCGGTTGTTCCCCTCCCTGTTCTCGTTCTGGTCGGCCGTCATGGCCTCGCGCTCGGCCACCGCCGCCGCGTACTGCTCGTCGGTCAGGTAGGTGACGTCGACCCACGCGTGCGCCATCTCGTCAACCGTCCGGTCGCCCCAGCCGACCCACTGGGTGTGGTCCGGGTTGTTGGGATTCTCGGGCGTGTTGTCGTGCCAGGCCGTGAACACGAGGGTGGTGCCGGCCGGCAGGAGCGGAGCCGCGTGGTCCTCGTAGATGTAGTTGACGTGCCAGTTCCACTGGAAGTTCGTGACCTGGCTGAGGAGCTCCTTGGTGCCGTCCGGGTAGATGGCCGACATCGACATCGCCTTGCCCCGCATGTGCATGTGCGGCTGGAAGTTCTCCAGGCGCGCCGGCCACCTCAGCGTGTAGGTGTCCTGCGTGACCGCGACCCTGCCCGGCGGGATGTCGAGCCCGTCGCCGGTGGCGTTGAACATGCGGAGCCGGGTCCGGTTCTCGGGGACGTAGCCCTCCGGATACAGCCAGATCCCCAGCTCCACGTAGCTGTCCTTGACCTCCCTGCCGATCGCGTGGTAGTGCACTTCCCACCGGACCCGCGACCCCGGCAACATGAGCTTGCCGGCACCATCGGGGAAGATCTCGCCGACCTTTCCGACCGCCCACTCCATGAAGAGGCCCGCCCCGCCCATCGCGCGGCTGCTGGAGGCGAGCGACGCGGTCTCCGCCGACATCTCGTCGTAGTCCTCCTGCTGGATGAGAAAGGCGAGCGCGTGGTGCACGATCTTCGGCCCGTCCGGCCAGGAGGGCCGAATCTCGATCGCCTTCACCCAGCGTTCCTCGGTCAGCCCTGTCGGGACCGTGGGCGTGAACCACTTGTCCTGGGTCTTTGCGGCCAGCGTGTAGGGCTCGGAGGGAACGATCAGGTCGGGTGGACGGCCGAAGGTCGACTCGAACTGCCATGCGGACGGATCCGGGAACACGGCCGGCGGCGGCATGTCGGCCTCGTCGCCAAGGGGCATGTCGCTGTCCAGCCAGGCGACCAGCGTCTCGAGCTCCTCATCCGTCAGCGCCATGTCGTTCTTGAACTCCTGGATGCCCACCGACCGGTCGATGTGCCACGGGGGCATGAGGCGGGCCGTGACCTTGTCGCGGATCCGGGGCGCGTAGCGTTTCACCGCCTCGTAGGTCATCAGCGACATCGGCGCGATCGACCCGGGCTGGTGGCACACCTGGCAGTTCTGCTGGATGATCGGCGCCACGTCGCGGGCGTAGGTGGGCTGGTCCTGGGCGCCGGCCGGCGCGGGCCAGGCAACGAGGGCGCAGGCGATCGCGAGGCAGACGGCTGCCAAACCGCGGACGGTGTTCTCTCTGCGCATGGAATTCCTCCTGATCGTCAGTTGGTGACGTTTACTCGCACAAATCCGTTGGTCCAGCAGCACTGGGCGTGTCCGGCTCCTGAGACTCCCGATGCGTCGTTGGCGCGCACGCGGAGAACATATGCGCCCGGCTCCGCGAAGGTGGCGGTGGTCATCATCATGCCCCCGGAGATCGGGACCTCACCCACAGCCTCGGTGAAGGTGACGTCGCCCGGACCCTGGTGCTTGAACCACCTCAGGGCGACCTGCGGCCCCTCCTCGTTCCGCGTGAAGGCGCCGCGACCATCGTCCCGCGCCCATACCCCAAGGGCGACGGGCGCCCCCGCCAGGGCCTCAATCGGGTCGCCCCAGATGCCGCCCGGTCCGGCCCCCTCCGCCCCGCCCTCCGAGAAGGCGAGCACCGGCGGCGTGTTGCCCGCCCCCGCCTCCCCCTCGAGCGCGTCGATCTGCCAGTCGAGGTGAAGCGTTCCCGGGATCGCGTACTTTTCGCCCCGGAAGTCGATCGTCCACACGATGGCCTGGTCGCCGAAGTCCGCCGGGACCACGACCGTGAACACGCCCCAGTGGCGGCGCGGGTGGAAGCGCGTGGGCTGGCCGCCGTCGAAGGCGGCGGGCGCGATGTGGTTGCCGGTCCCGACGGGGATTTCGACGATCTCCTCGAAGTTCCGGTTGTAGTAGCCGAAGGAGAGGCTGAAGGTGCCGTCGGCGTTCTCGTACCAGCCCTCGTAGGCGGGCGTGACGGTCAGGCCGGAGGCGGTGCGGATGCCGAGCGGGACCTGGGCGGCGGACGGGTTCGGAAGCGCCAGGCCGGTCGCGAGAACGACCGCACAGCAGGCGATGTAGCGGGTGGTCGGCATTGGATACCCGTGTCAGGGGTCGTGCTTTTTTCCTGACGATATATTACCGGACGCGGTGTATTCATGCAAAGCGGCAACGGAGCGCAGAATCTCCAGTACCTCGGCCACGATCGCCTTCCCCTTGTCGCGGGCATAGAATCGGCGGGTCTGCGCGTAGCGGGGTCCCGGCTCCATCTTCATGCCCTCGGTCATCACCCACTCCTGCAGTTCGCTGGGCCGGGGTCCCCACCAGGCACGCTCGCGGAAGTCCTCGTCGTAGACGATCACGATGGGGATCGACCGGCTGCGGCCGTTGGTGAGGTGGGCGTCCATGATGTCCAGGTTCTCGTCGCGGGCCAGGACGCGGAGGTCGACATTGGGCAGCGCCTCCGCGAAGCGCGACACCACGGGCAGGATGTTGACCGCGTCCCCGCACCAGTCCTCGCTGAGCGCCAGCAGGTGCCAGGTGCCGGGCAGCGAGCGGGCCTCTTCCAGAACATCGGCGGGAAGCCGCACGCGGTCATGTACGCCGCGCCAGAGGTCTTCGTTCTTGCGCACGGTTTCGAGGTATTCGGGGAAAGTCGGGGCGGATTCGAATCGGTCACGCATGTGGGTGCGGGTTCGCCTTTCTCCGGGGCCTGATCCCCGTGCGAAGCAGACCCTCCTGGGCCGACGACGCCACGAACTCCCCGCCGCGCGCGTAGAACGCCCCCCTGCCGAACCCCCGGGCGCCGTGTGCCACCGGGCTCTCGATCCGGTACAGAAGCCACTCGTCGGCGCGAAAGGGCCGGTGGAACCACAGCGAATGATCCAGCGACGCCGCCATGAGGTCGGGATCGCGCACCGTGCGCCCGTGCGGCTGCAGCGCGGTCGACAGGATCCCGTAGTCGGAGGCGTAGGCAAGGGCCGCCTGATGATGGACTGGATCGTCGTCGAGAGGATCGGAGGCGCGCAGCCAGATGTGCCGGACGGGGGGGCGCGGGGTGCGGTCGAAAGGGACGTATGGCTCCACGGGACGGTACTCCATGGGGCGGTCCTGCGTCAGCACCGCCCGAAGGTGCTCGGGGATCCTGTCGGAGTGCTCGCGCAGGATGTCCAGCTCGGAGACGAGGTCGTCGGGGGGCGGAACATCGGGCATTTCGGACTGGTGCGACAGGGCGGTCTCCGTGCGGTGAAACGACGCGGACAGCGTGAAGATCGCGCGGCCGTGCTGGATCGCAGTGACGCGCCGGGTGGCGAAGCTCCTGCCGTCGCGCGTGCGGTCGACGAAGTAGACGACCGGGATGCTCAGGTCGCCCTCGAGGATGAAGTAGCCGTGCAGCGAGTGCGCCTCCCGGTCCTCCTCCTCGATCGTGTGGCGTGCGGCCACCAGCGCCTGGCCCAGCACCTGCCCGCCGAAGATCCGCCCGGAACCGATGTCGCGGTTCCGTCCCCGGTAGATGTTGCGCTCGAGCGGCTCGAGTTCGAGCAGTGCGGTGATGGCGTCGGAGGGACTGGGCATGGCCGGATCTGTCATCGTGGACGGAGTCAAGTCACATACCAAGCTAACTGGGCCGAGTTACCTTTCGAATACGCGTGTCGCGCCGAGAGACGCATCCGGGCCTGCGGGACACACTCGAAGCGGAGAGCAACTGTGACCGACCCTGCATCGTTCGATCGACTGGATCGACCGTCCTACCCTGCCGCTGAGGCGGGCCGACTGGTCGGGCTTACGGCAGCGAGAGTGCGCCGATGGTTGACTGGTTACGGATATGCCTATGGCGACGGCGTACGCCGCTTGCCTCCGGTGGTCCGCCGCTCAGGGGCCACGGGCTCGTACGCGTCCTTTCTGGATCTCGTCGATCTGCTATTCGTGAAGCAGTTTCTGGACTATGGGATCTCGCTTCAGAAGGTCCGCATGGCGCTTGAAGAAGCTCACCGGATCCTGGGGACGAGACATTTCGCGAGGCAGAAGTTCTTTACTGACGGCGGGAACATCTACCTGCAGGTCTGGGAGAAGGGGGAGGCGATCCTGGAGCTCATTTCCGGTGGACAGTGGGTGATTGCCCAGTTCATTCGGGAACTTGCCGAACAGATCGAATTCGAGTCCCCTGAGGGCTTGGCTCGCCGGTGGTATCCGCTCGGGCGGAGCAAGCCTGTGGTTCTGGACCCGTTTGTGTCATTCGGCGCGCCCTGCATAGTCGGTCGGGGCGTCAAGACGGCCAACATTCACGACCTCTTCATCGCCGAGAATCGGCACGTTGGAGCAGTTCGCGCCTGGTGGGGCCTGACGGATGCGGAAATCGAGGCTGCTGTCGAGTTCGAGGTCGGATTGGCTGCATGAGGTTCTTCATCGACAACAATCTCAGCCGGGGGTTGGCAAATGGCATGAGGGCTTTCGGAGAGGATGTGATCCACATCACGGAGATCTTCCCGGAAGATGCGGACGACACGGAATACTTGCCCCGTGTCGGCTCGGAGGGTTGGTTCCTGGTGACCCGCGACCTTCGAATCCGCTACCGGCCTGCCGAAAAGATGGCCTTGCAGCAGCACCAGGTGGGAGCGTTCTTCATGGGCGGAAAGAACCTCAACCGATGCCAGCTCATTCAGCAACTCGTGCGCAACTGGCCGCGAATGAAGGAGTTGGCGGGCAAGACAAACGTGCCCTTCGCATTTCGTGTGCCGCCGAAGGGAACCGGAATCGCCTCCATGGAATTGAAGTGACGTGAGTCCTGTTCGATCGATGTCCGATGATCCCCGAATCGACGCTGGCTTCCGCCGCTCATGGCTGGTGATTGCGATCGGGGCCGTCGCGCTGACGGCGGGTGGCATCTCTGCTCCTGGAGTCCGCACTGCACCCGACGTCGTCGAACTCACCGCCGTCCGGGTCCGTGACGACCTCCTTGCCGGCCGCTACACGGTGACCGAACTCACTCAGGCCTTCCTGGACCGGATCGCGCGGTACGAGGACCATTACAACGCCTTCATCTCGATGAACCCGGAGGTGTTGCAGATCGCGGCCGCGCTCGATGCGGAACTCGCGACCACTGGCCCGCGGGGCCCGCTCCACGGCGTCCCCGTCGTCATCAAGGACAACCTCGACTACGGGGGGATGGTGACGACGGCCGGTTTCGAGGGGTTCAGCGCGGCGACGGGGGGCGTCGACATGGTGCCCGGGGACGATGCGGTGGCGGTGGAGCGGCTCCGGGAAGCCGGCGCGATCATCCTGGGCAAGACGAACATGCCGGACTTCGCGGGACACGGGACGCGCACCCGCAGCAGCGTCGCCGGGGAGACGCTCAACCCCTACGCGCCGGACCGGGTGCCCGGGGGTTCGAGCGGGGGAACCGCGACCGCCGTGAATGCCAGCTTCGCCGTCCTGGGGCTCGGCACCGAGACCGGCGGGTCGATCCAGAACCCGGCGGCCGCGCAGGCGCTGGTCGGGGTCAAGCCCACCTTCGGCCTCGTCCCTCTGGAAGGCGTGGTCCCCATGGACGCGACCTACCGCGATGTTGTCGGCCCGCTCGCCCGAACCGTGCGCGACGCGGCGCTGACCCTGGACGTGATCGCGGGCCCGAGCCCGGAGGACTTCGCCTCCTATGCCGGGGCGGAACACATCCCCGAGCAGGGCTTCGCCGCCGGCCTCACCGCCACGGCGCTGAACGGCAAGCGATTCGGACTCGTCGGCCCGGGGTGGCGCGACTCCTTTCTTCCGCTGGCACCGGAGACCGGGGCGCTCTACGAGAATGCAGTGCGCGTGCTGGAGGCCGAAGGCGCAACGGTCGTTGAGGACCCCTTCGCCGAAAGCGGCTGGGTGGAGCTCTACGAGAAGAGCCCCCGGGCTCCCTCTGGCAGCCACGACATGGCGGTCTACATGCAGGGCCTGGGCCCGTCCGCCGCCTTCAACAGCGTCGAGGAATGGGAGGCGCTCGCAGGTCGGGACTTCCGGGGCGGCCGCCGCAGGCCCCCGGTCGCGCCGACGGCCACCGAGGAGGGCGACGCCTTCCAGGCCTGGCGCAAGGAGATGCGGGAACTCTTCCGCGCGGTGATGGAGGAGCACGATCTGGACGGGCTCTTCTTCCCGCAGGCGGGCGAGCCGATCCGTCCCCTGGTCGAGGATCCGGAGCGTCCCGAGTTCCGTCCCAACAATCACGCGGAGCTGCCCAGCAACATCGTCAACGACATCGGCCTTCCCACCGTGACCGTCCCCTTCGCCTATTACGAGGACGGCACGCCCTTCGTCCTGGCGTTCATCGGCGACCTGTGGACGGACGCGGCGCTGCTCGCCTACGCCTACGGCCTGGAGCAGGCGACAACCGCCCGCGTGGCTCCGAAGCTGACGGAGGGACCGGGATAGGCGGCTGAGGCGGAGGGTTGCGTTGGGGGGTCCGGCGTCCCTAGACTGCGGCCACTGAAGGGCCGAACGGCGAACGTCGCGCCCTTCGCAAGAATCGGTGATCCTGGCAAGGGGTGGTGGACGAATGAGCGGCGAGGTGATCACGATGGTCGGGATCGGGGTGGTGCTGGCGGTCTTGCAGCTCGCGACCAGCCGCGTGACGCGTAGAGATCTGGCTGCCGTGCGCAACCGGATCGCCATGCTGGAATCGGAGTTTCTCGCGGCCAATTCGGCGCTCGGGAGCGATCTTCGGACGGAGATCGCCTCGGCCAGGACGGAGTTGCGCGACGAGACCGTGTCGCTCGGCGAGGAGCTGGATGTCGACTTCGCAGCTCTCCAAACGGGGATGCGCGAAGAACTGAGGTCGGTGCGCGGCGAGATCGTGAGGCTGCGCGCGGACACCCGTGCCGACATGGGGGCCCTGGGCACGAACCTGCGCGGAGAGGCTGCGACGCTCGGTTCCGAAGTGAAGGAGCGCCTGGGACGGCTCGACGCACGGGTCCGGTTCATCGAGGAACACGCGTTCGGCGAGGAGGATCGGGAGGGGGCGGTGGGACGCGGTTCCATGGAATAGACCTCCCGGCGACGCGCCCGGCCGTCGTTGTGCCGCTTGCGCCGGATCGCGCGGGTTTCCAGTGTCTCGGGCACAGGTGGACGGCCGCGCGTTCGCTCCGCGGATCGGCGGCGTCTCCAGGAACCCCATGCGCCGGAGCGATTCCGGGTAAGGCAGCCAGATGTTCTCTTCGTCTCACACCGCACGACGTCCAATTGCCCGGACGGCCCTTGCAGTCTTCACCATCGCGATCGCGTTCCTCGCCGCCCCATCCGGGACAGCAGCCCAGGAATCTCTCCCCACCATCGCAGCCACCACCGCGGGCACGTCCGCCATGGAGGGCTTCTTCAACCTCTACTGGGATGACGACGAAGGCGTCCTCTACTGGGAACTCGATACGGCCGGCGTGGAGTTTCTCTACCAGATTTCGATGGGTTCGGGGCTCGGGTCGAATCCCGTGGGGATCGATCGCGGCCAACTTCGTGGCACGCATGTGCTCGAGGCTGTCCGGATCGGGCCGCGGGTCCTTCTCATGGAACCGAACTACCAGTTCCAGGCGAAGAGCGACAACCCGACCGAGGTTCAGGCCGTGCGGGACGCCTTCGCGCCTTCCGTGTACTGGGGCTTCGACATCGTCGCCCAGTCCGGCGACCGGGTGCTCGTCGACGCGACGCCCTTCTTCATACGGGACGCGCGCAACGTGATCGGGCAGATCGCACAGCGGGGCGAAGGGAACTTCAGCTTGGATCCCTCCCGCTCCGCCATCCACCTCCCGGCCACCAGGTCCTTCCCCGAAAACACGGAAGTGGAGGCTCTCCTGACCTTCACCGCCAGCGACCCCGGCGGTCTGGTTCAGGGGGTCGCCGCGAACCCCCGGGCGGTCACGCTGCGGCAGCACCATTCCTTCATCCAGCTTCCCGACGACGGCTATCGCACGCGGCTGGCCGATCCGCGCATCGGGGTCAACGGCCCGACCATCTTCGACTACGCCACACCCATTGACGAGGACCTTCGAATCCGTCTCGCCGCACGCCACCGCCTTCAGAAGAGCAACCCGGGGCGGGAGCCTTCGGAGCCCGTCGAGCCGATCGTCTACTACGTCGATCCGGGCACGCCGGAACCTATCCGCAGCGCGCTCATCGAGGGGGCCGCGTGGTGGGAGGAGGCTTTCGAAGCCGCGGGATTCGTGAATGCCTACCGCGTCGAGGTCCTTCCCGAGGGAATCGACCCGCAGGACATCCGCTACAACATGATCCACTGGACCCACCGGCGGACTCGCGGATACTCCTACGGCAACACGGTGATCGATCCGCGCACCGGCGAGATCATCCGAGGCGTGGTGAACCTGGGCAGTCTGCGGCTGCGGCAGGACTTTCTGCTGGGCAAGGGGATGGTCGCGCCCTTCGCGGGCACGGTTGGCGGTGGCGCGGCGAGTGGCGCGGCGGTCGACGGTGCCGCGACCGCCGGCGCACTGTCCGGCTTCCACGACGCCGGCCTCGCGCACGCCGAGTCCTGCGACCTGGCATTCGCCCCCGCCTTCGAATACCTGGCCGAGGTGGCGAACAACTCGGACGCGGTCGAAATGGCGCTGGCCCGGGTGCGACAGCTCTCCGCCCACGAAGTCGGCCACACGCTCGGGTTCCCCCACAACTACCTCGCCAGCACCTACGGGCGCGAAAGCGTGATGGACTATCCGGCCCCGTACGTGGAAATCGATGGGGACGGCGAACTGGACCTGTCGAACGCATACGTGCAGCGAATCGGCGAGTACGACAAGCTCTCGGTGAACTGGCTGTACCGGGAGTTTCCCGACGGAACCGACGAGGCGGCGGCCCTGGCCGAGATCGTCGCCCAGGGGATGCGCGACGGCCTGATCTTCATGGCGCACAGCAACAACAACTTCATCGGGGCCGGCCACCCGTACGCGGGCGTCTGGGACAACGGCGCCAACCTGGTGGACCACCTCAAGCACGAGATTCGGGTCCGCAACATCGGGATGCAGGGCTTCAGCGACGACGTGATCCGTGCCGGTCGCCCGCTATCGGATCTCGAGTACGTGCTGCTGCCCCTCTACATGCACCACCGCTTCCAGTTGCGCGCCGCCGCGCAGATCCTGGGCGGGGCCGACTACCGCTATGCCGTGAAGGGGGACGGGCAGACCCCGGTGGAAATCGTTCCCGGCGAGGAGCAGCGGGACGCGCTGGAAACCATTCTGTCCGCGCTGACCGTGGACTTCCTCGCGCTCCCCCAGGAGGTCGTCGCCATGATCCCGCCGTCTGCCTTCCGCCATCAGGAAGGGGAGGTCTTCGCGGGGCACACGGGACTTCTCTTCGATCCGCTGGGCGCGGCGGAGGCGGCAGCCGGCTTCACCGTGGGCGAGATTCTGCACCCGCAGCGAATGGCGCGGCTGGTCGTCTACGGGAGCATGGGCGACTATCCCGACCTGGAGGAGGTCGCGGACCTGCTGCTGGCAGCGACCTGGGGCGGGGCCGACGAGAGCGATCCCTACCGGCGCCAGGTCCAGCACGCGATTCAGCGCGCGGTGGTGGACCACATGATGCGGCAGGCCGGCAGTGCCGGAACGATGACGGCGGTGCGGGCGGTGCTCGCCGACCGGCTGAACGGCCTTGCAGGACGCCTGGAGGTGCTCGTGTCGCCATCGTCGCACGAGCGGCTGGTCGCGGCCGACATCCGGCGCTGGCAGGCCAGGATCGACAACACCACGCCCGCCCCGTCGCTGCAACTGCCGCCGGGCGACCCGATCGGGGGGCAGGCGGGGAGGGGCGGGGGCCGCTAGAAGGAGAACAACGCGTTCCGGGGCCCGGTTTGGCGCCAAATGGATGTGGAACCGGGCCCTGTCGTCAACTTGTTACCCCCCAACGGAATACCCGTTACGTTCGGCGCCGATGATGTCCCCTGAGGTTCGATCACATTTACCCGGGGGCAACAACAATGAGGCGTCTTTTTTCCGCTCTCTTCATCCTCCTTCCGCTGGTCCTGCTATCCGCGGCCTCCGCCAAGTCCCAGGGCGGAGCTTCGGTTTCGCGGATCATCGGGCGCGTTGTCGACGCATCGTCGGGGCGTCCCCTGATGAGTGTGCAGGTTTACGTGAACGACGGGGTCGGGGGTGGAACGCTTTCGGACCTGGATGGACGCTACCTATTGAGCGGTGTCCCGATCGGTACGGTCAGCGTGACTGCCACCCTGATCGGGTACGGCTCCAAGACCGTGACCGATGTGGTGGTCGTGGAAGACCGGGCAACGGCGCTTGATCTGACCCTCCATCCGAAGGCACTGGAGGTGCAGGGCATTACGGTCTCGGTCGAGCGCGAACGTGGAAGCCAGGCCTTCCTGCTCGATGAACGCCGCACCTCCGGTTCGCTGGTCGAGGCGGTCGGCGCCGTCGAGATCGGGCGCCGCCCGGATTCAGATGCCGCGGAGATCGCAAAGCGACTCACCGGGGTCGCTGTCCTGGAGGGCAAGTATCCGTTCATCAGGGGTTTGGGGGGGCGGTACTCGCAGACGTCCCTGAACGGCTCCTCGCTGCCGAGCCCGGAGCCGGAACGGGAAGTCGTCCCGCTCGACCTCTTTCCCGCGGGCTTTTTGCAAAGCCTCCAGACGCAGAAATCCTACACGCCGGACCTGCCTGCCGACTTCTCGGGGGGCTCGGTCAAGATCGAGACCAGGGACTTCCCCAACGAACGGGTGATCCGGATCGGGATGGGCACCAGCTTCAATTCCAACAGCCAGTTCGCCGACGGTTACCTGAGCTACGGAGGAGGCGGTCTGGACTGGGCGGGTTTCGACGACGGATCGCGCGGCCAGCCGGCGACACTGACGGAGATCGTCGGGGAGGTGCAGAGTGGCCGGCGGCTGCCCGCCGACGCCGGGCAGTTGATCGCGATCGCGACCGCGCTGCGCGAGAGCGGAGCGACCTTCCAGCCCGCAACGGGGACGACTCCGCTCAACCGTGACTTCAATGGCTCGCTGGGCGGCCGCGCGGATCTGTTCGACGACGGGGAACTCGGATACTTCCTGGCCGGAACCTACGGTGACAGCTACTCCATCCGCGCGGACGAGGTGGAGCGGAAATGGCGCGTTTCCGCCTTCAACCCCGAAGTGCCCGAGCACCTGCGGGTCCCCAACGTGGACTACGTCTTCAATCGGGGCATCCGAAACGTCAAGTGGGGCGGGATCGCCAACCTGACGGTGAAGTTGAACCCACGCCAGAAGATCTCGTTGCGAACCACCGCCAACCTCAGCGCCGACGACGAGGCCCGCCGCTACATCGGCGACAACCGCGAGGACATCGGCGGGACCGTCAGGTCGGATCGTCTTCGCTTTGTTTCCCGTCTCATGCTTTGGAGCCAGGTGTCGGGCGAGCACACGGTGCCCGGGGGCTCCCGGCTCGAGTGGAGGGCCACGATGGCGCGGGCTGAGCGAGACGAACCGCTGTTGCGCGAATCGGTCTATCTGGAGGACGACGGCCAGTTCTTCCTTCACCCGATCGGAGAATCCGGCCGTTACTTCTGGAGCGACATGACGGACCAGGACATGTCGCTGGCGGCGGACTGGAGCTTGCCGTTCCCGCTTATGGGCGGCGACACGTTCGTGAAGGTCGGCGGGGAGGTGCGGAGCCGCGAGCGGGACTTTGCGGCGAGGCGGCTCAACTGGGACTTCATCGGGGGCACCATCGAAGATCTCGACGCGGCCCTGAGCGACGCCACCATCGTGACCAACGCCCGTCGGCGCGACGAATTCGCGATCGAGGATGTCGTCGAGCCTGGCGATCTGTACGACGCCGGAGACCGTCGGAGCGCGGGGTATTTCCTCTTCGATACACCGGTTACCGAGTGGATTCAGCTCCTTTTCGGCGCGCGCGTCGAGACCTACGACCTCGACCTGAACTCAAGGGGCGACGTGCTGCAGGAGATCGACCGACTCGATGTGGCCCCGTCGCTCAATCTCATCGTGACGCCCAGGGAGGATCTCAAGGTGCGGGCGGCCGGGAGCCGCACCGTCGATCGCCCCGAGTTTCGTGAGATGGCCCCCTTTCAGTTCACCGAGGCGACCAGTCTGCGGCAACTTTACGGGAATCCCGACCTTGTCCCGGCCAGCATCACCAGCGGCGACCTCCGGGTGGACTGGTTCCCCGCGCCCGGGGAGATGCTCTCGGCAGGCGGCTTCTACAAGAGCATGACCGACCCGATCGAGCAGGTGTTCATCGCGGCGGCCTCGACCGCGTACTCCTTCCAGAATGCCAGGGAGGCGTCGGTGTTCGGACTCGAAGTCGAGGCGCGGGTCGGCATGGAGCGGCTGCACCGGGCCCTGAGACCGTTCTCCCTGCAGACGAACTACGCGTACATCGATTCCAATGTGGAGGTGATGGGCGGGGAGGGCGGTTTCAATCCGACCAACGCGATGCGTCCGCTGGAGGGCCAGGCCGCATACGTCTTCAACATCGGTCTCAATTACGCCGATGAGTACGGAATCGAGGCCGGCGCGTTCCTTAACCGGTTTGGCGACCGGCTGACCGCCGCTGGCGGGAGTGGCATTCCGGATCTGTACGAGAAGGCCCGCAACCAGTTGGACGCGGTCCTGGGCGTCCCGTTGCCGCGGGGCGCCAAGGCGAAGCTCAAGGCAATCAACCTGCTGGACGCCGACTACCGCTTCGAACAGGAGGCGAACGGCATCACCCAGGTCCAGCGCCTGTACACCACCGGCCGAACGTTCTCGGTCGGTATTTCGTGGGAGTTCCGTTGAGAACTCTCAAATCCACCCATCTTCCGAATCGGGAGAAGATCGACAGTGAGAAAGCAACAGAGTTCGTTCAGCATCATCGGGGCCATGGCCATCGGGGCGCTGATGGCCGGATGTGGCGGAGAGGATGACCCGATCGCGCCCCCACCCCAACCACCCGAAGCCCCGCCGGGCGCTCCGTCGGCGGTGGCCATGTCCGTGAGCGAGACAAGCATTACCGTCACCTGGAGCCCCGGGGCGAACGCCACCAGCCACCGGGCGACCCTGACCACGCCCGGCGAGACGGCACGCAGCCAGGCGGGCGAGAACTCGGCTACCTTCGGCGGCCTGACCCCGGGCGCGACCTATACCGGGCAGGTCTTCGCGATCAACAGCGTGGGCGAAACCCCGTCGGCGGCAGCGACCGCCATGATACCCGAAGAGCAACCGACGTTCGTGGTGGTCACCCAGGACATCCTGGCGAACACGACCTGGACCAGCGACAAGGTCTGGATCCTGCAGCAGCCGACCTTCGTGGGCAGCGACTGCGGCGTGGACGGCGCAAAGTCCGGCTGCGTTCAGGCGACGCTGACGATCGAGCCGGGCACGACGATCCTGGGCAGGACCGACCTGCCGCAGGGTGTGCGCGGCGCGTATCTGGTCGTGAGCCGGGGCTCGAAGATCATCGCCGACGCAACCGGCGGTGAAGCACGCCCACCCTCGGCCGACGAGGTCATCGTCTTCACCTCCGACAAGCCGCGCGGACAACGCGACCGCGGCGACTGGGGCGGAGTGATCATCAACGGCATGGCGCAGACCAATGCCGGGGACGAAGCGCAGGGCGAGGGCGACTCGGGCTTCTTCGGCGGTCAGAACGACCTGGACGATTCCGGCATCCTGCGGGGCGTGCGGATTGAATTCGCCGGCGACCGGGTCACGCCCTCTGACGAGCTCAACGGATTGGCACTGCAGGCGGTCGGCTCCGGCACAACGATTTCGTATGTCCAGATCCACTACAACGTCGACGACGGAATCGAGCCCTTCGGTGGAACGGTCTCGGTGGACCATCTGGTGGTCACGGGCATCGGCGACGACTCGGTCGACGGCACCGACGGATACCGCGGGTTCATGCAGTTCGTGATCGGCCAGCAGCGAGGTGACGAGGCCGACAACGGGATGGAGCTTTCCAACGATGGCGAGGACGCGAACCTCGCTCCGCACTCCACGGCCGTGATCGCCAACGCCACCATGATCGGCGGGGACGAGAAGCTCCAGTCGGGAGAAATCGGCGGCCCGAACGGTGACCGGGGCGTGCAGTTCCGCGAGGGATCGCACTACCGCGTCTACAACTCGATCTTCCGCGACTTCGGTGACGCCGGCTTCTGCGTCGAGAACGCGGCGACCGTGGTGGCCGCGAACAACCGCATCTCGGGCGACACCAACCCGGCCACGACGCTGTCCATCGAAGGCTCGATCCTATGGAACAATGCGGGCGCCGCCGACTCGGACGAGAACTTCGAGGGCTGCTCCGGATACACTGCCGAGCAGAACCGGAACTTCTTCCAGACCGGCGCCTTCAACAACATGGTGGCCGATCCCATGCTGCGTGAGGGCTACAACAACATCGGCAGCATGGAGTCGCCGCCCGACATCATTGCCGAGTCGGCGCCGGCGGGGTACACGGCGTTCGATCTGTCCACGGTCGGCTTCGACGGCGCCACGCTGTTCGCCCCCGGCGACGGCCGCACGCTGGTGCCCACCCGGTATCCGGGCGCGGTGGCTCCCGGCACGGCTCTGAACGAGGCCTGGTACGTCGGATGGACGGTCTGGTCCATCGACGGCAGCGACTCCCGCGCCAACCACCAGGGCACCTGATCCGGCGACCCAGGGCTGCCGGCATGCGATTGCCGTTCGTATGCCTCCTGGCCGTAGCGGTGCACCTGTCGTGCGGGGGCGGGGATGCCGGCCCCGCCCTCGCACACACGCGTCCCAGCGCCGAGACACTGGTGGCTGCCGCGCTGGAGGCCGTTGCGGATCGTGACGAGGAGTCCCTGAGACGCCTGCTTGTGAGCAGAGAGGAGTACGAGGGGGCGTTGTGGCCGCGGTTGCCCGACAGCGAATACACGCCGTTCGACTTCGTGTGGGGCCTCAACGAGGCCAACTCACGCAAGGGGCTGCGTCAACTCCTCGGGCGCTTTGGCGGCGACCGGCTCGAGCTGGTCTCCATTCAATTCAAGGAGGAGCCGGAAACGTATCGGGGCTTTCGCCTGCACCCCGGTGCCGAAGTCGTCGTGCGGCGCACTGAAACAGGAGACACCGGCACTCTGTCCACATTCGATGTCTTCGTCGAGCACGCAAGCGGGTGGAAGCTGCTCAACCTGGACGAGCTGTAGACCGCTCCAGTCCAGTCAGCCTCGTTCCTGAAACCGGTAGCCGAACCCTCTGACCGTCTCGATCCAATCACCCACGGCTCCCATCTTTCCGCGCAGACGACGGATGTGCATGTCCACCGTTCGGGTGCGGAGGCGGTTCGCCAGCGAAGAATCGATCTCCCATGCCTCCGACAGCAGCTGGACGCGACTCTGCGTGCGGCCGCGGCGCTCCATCAACGTCTGGAGCAGCCGGAACTCGGTAGGAGTGAGCCTCAGCTCGACCCCGTCGAGGGTGACGATGTGAGCGCCCACATCGACCCTGAGCGGTCCGACGCTGAGGATCTTCCCTCCGCCCGCCATGGGCTTCAGTTCGCCGTATGCACGCCGGAGGATCGCCTCGACCCGGAGCACCAGCTCCCGGGGACTGAACGGTTTGGTAAGATAGTCGTCGGCGCCGAGTTCCAGCCCCTTGATCCTGTCCTGCTGGTCACGCTTTGCAGTCAGGACCAGGACCGGGAGCGCAACCATTGCCGGGTCGGAACGAACCGTGTCAAGAACTTCGTCCCCGGAGATGCCCGGCAACATCCGGTCCAGCACCAGCATTGCCGGTCTCTCACGGCGGATCGCGTCGAGCGCGGCCGCGCCGTTGGAAGCGGTCTCGACCTGGTACCCTTCGCGCGTCAATTGATACGCAACCAGGGCGGCGATGTCCGTCTCGTCCTCAACTACGAGAATCCTTGCGGCGCTCTTCGGCGTCTTGCTCACCACGATTACCTCTATGTCCGTGCCGACCTTCCTCATCCAACGTAGACGCGATTCGTAACGGCGCGAGTCCCGCTTCCGTAACAGTGTGGTAAAGACACTGGCAAGGCATGCGGTTTCACTCGTTCGCCGCGCGCCGGTAGTGGCCCATCAGCTCGTCGAAGATGCGGGTCCAGCTCCTGGCCTCTGCCGCCTTCCTCGCGCGTCTCCCCATGTCCCGCCGCAGCTCCGCGGAGCGGGCGAGCTGGCGGACCCGCGACAGAAAGCTTTCGTCGTCGGCCACGAATCCGGTACGGCGGTGATCCACCAGTTCCTGCGGTCCACCCTGGTCCGTGACCACCACCGGCAGGCCGGCCGCCATGGCTTCCATCACGACCTGCCCGAAGGTGTCGTGCCGGCTCGGAAAGACGAAGAAGTCGCATCGGCGATACGCCGCGGCGAGTTCCTCGCCCGCGAGAGCGCCCGTGAATTCGGCGCGGTCGCCCAACTCGGCTTCGAGGTCGTCACGGTGGGGACCGTCCCCGACCATGAGGAGTCGCGCCTCCGGAGCAGCGTCGAGGATCTCGGCGAAACGGTCGAGGTCCTTGTCGCCGCGATGGAGCCTCCCGGAATAGAGGATCAACGGCCGGCGCGGATCCCTCGAATCGAGCACCGCCTCCGGAGATGGCCTGAACAGGTCCGTGTCCACCCCCCGCCCGAGCATTGCGGCCGGCGCGTCCAGCCGATCACGTATCGCTTCCATCGTCCTGCGGGTCGGCACCAGGACGGTCCGGATGCCGTTGCGGCGCGAATAGAACCATCGCATCGTCCGCCACCCGACCGCCTCGGTGGCTGCGACGGTCGGCCGTTTGAGGAACCCCATTGGGCCGAGCAGTTCCGTTGCGCGCTTGGAGGCGTATTCGGCCAGATTGGTCGTGTACATGGCGACGGCGGGGACACCCAGGCGGCGGGCGATCCGCCTGCCCTGCAGCCCCATGGTCCCCGGCGCGACAACATTGATGGCGTCGTAACAGCGCGCGGCGGCGGCGCGCAGAATACGGCGGTCAAGAACGACGTGGCGCAGGTCCTGCGGTATCGTGGGGTCGACACGGATTGGCACGCGCGGCCGCCACCCGAAGAGCTGAACCGATCCGTCCTCGTCGATCCGGTCCCGGTCCGCGTAGCTGTGGAGATCCATCTCCACACCCCGCTGCTTGCAGTAGCGGAGGTTGTAGGTGAGGAAGTTGCCCACCCCGCTGAAGTGCCGATACCCGGACTCGGGGTGTCCGACTTCGGAGAAGACGCCGACGCGCAGCCGGTCAGGCAAACCAGGTGGCGTTGCCGATGGCCCACGTGAGCGTTGCCAGAGCCCACCCGGAAACCACGTCTCCGGGATAGTGGATGCCGAGATAGCACCTCGAGACTCCGATGGCCGCCGCCACACCCAGGATCAGTGCCGTCAATCCCGGAGGGACGGCCCCGACCAGAGGCAGCGCCACCGCAAGCGCAGCCGTCGCATGGCCTGAAGGAAACGAGAAGCGATCCGGAGTCTGGGCGATCGAACGAACGCCCACGGGAAGGCGTGGGCGCGGGCGGGTGGCAACGCGCTTGATAAACTGCACGAGGGCGTGCGATACAATGAGCACGACCAGCGACTCCAGGCCGGCGGGCGCCAGGGAGGGTATCGCACCGGATGCCAGAATAAGCGCGATGGCTACGATTACGGGCGGCTCCGCCAACACCGTGACGCCCCGCATCAGCCGGTCCATCCAGGGCTTCCGGCGTGAAAGGAGGGCCAGGAAGAGCCTCTGGTCGACCCCATCGAGCCGAACGTTCCAGCTTGCCACAACGGATCTCCGTGCATGGTCCGAGCCCAAGTCAGAATCCCCGCGACAAGGACTGCGCTGTGGGGGGATCAACCGGGGGCTCCTGTCCGGAGGTGAACGCTAGTAGCAACGCGGATCGTTGGCAACTTCGGTCATGTCGGCAGCTCGGCGGCCATCCCGCGCCGGTGCTTCAGCGCCACTAATCGAACGAGACGGTTGACCCGGACGGAGTTTCCCGTCAGCTTTCGGGCAGCTACAACGGGAGTATGTCTGGAAGCACTATCGGAGTTGAACGACGGGCCCCGAAGCCATTGGGGGAGCCCGTCGTTTTCGTTTCCGGACCGCTCCGCTACACATCAGGGAGAATACGGAACGTGCGTACGACAGGGACCGTCAAGTGGTTCAATGATCAGAAGGGCTTCGGCTTCATTTCGAGAGCCGACAACGGAAAGGACTGTTTTGTCCACTTCTCCGCCATCCAGGGTGACGGCTTCAGGACCCTGGCCGAGGGCGAGGAAGTCGAGTTCGACGTAGTGGACGGGACCAAGGGGCCCGCCGCGGAAAACGTCGTCCGGGTCAGCTGAAGCAGGACGACAATCGGTTTACGGCCGCCCGGCATCCCGCAGGCTGCCGGGCGGCTGGTCCTCTCGGTCCAGAACAACCCCACGACCACGGGTCGCTTCGGCGACCGCCCCGTCCAGTGCCCGCCGCTGTCCGGAGGGCACCAGGGCTGCAAGGGTCACCTCGGCTCCGAACGACTGCTCGCCGATCGTGGCGTTCAGGGTGCCCAACAGGTGCCTCACCCGATCGACGGCTTCGTAGGGCACCTTGATTAACACAGGTGTCCATGTGGTCTTCGTCACCGTCGGGCAGACCCGAAGCGCCTTCTTCACCCCCCCGCGGTAGGCTCGGGAAAGGCCTCCGGTCCCCAGCTTGACACCGCCGTAGAAGCGGGCGCACGCCGCGACGACCTCGCCCAGCCCCGAATGGAGGAGGGCGCTGAGCATCGGTCGCCCTGCAGTGCCGTGGGGCTCGCCGGCGTCACTCATGCCCACGGTCGCGGTCGAACCGGGCTCCCCAGCGTTGAACGCCCAGCAGTAGTGGGTCGCGCCGGGATGCCTCTCGCGCAGCTGCGCCACGAAACGCGAGGCGTCGTCCCGGCTGGCCGCGTGACCCACCAGGGTGATGAAGCGGCTCCCGCGAACGACTTCGCGGACCTCCACCGCGGAGGCGGGCACCGGATACGCGCCGGTCAACCGGTCGCCGGCCATCCGGCCCCTCTTTCCATTTGCGGTGCTTCTCCTTACTCTACATTTCCGAAGGCTGATTGAGAATCAGTCTCAATCTCATTGCTTTGCGTCAATTGGCGTTTTGGTGGTCACAGGTTGGTCCGAGTGGAAAAGCCCGCGGGAAAGTCTGAAGATACCGGATCGAAGCCGGACGAGCGCATGCTGGCCGATGTCCCGCTGGAGGAAGAGGTCGTCCTGGTAAGGCTCGACGTGGCCGGTGATGACATCGAGGCTCTTCTGGAGCGCGGTATCGTGCCCGGATGCACGCTCTGTCCCATCCGGCACGCACCCGCCGGGGGCCCGACCGTCTATCGCGTGGACGGAGATCTCGTCGCACTGCGGAAAGAGACCGCCTCCTGCCTCTGTGTACGCAGTGTCCTGGCAGCCCATGGGGCGACGCTCGAGGGGCGGAAGGGGCTCGGTTCCGAGCTGCCTGAGTCCGCGGGGGTCACAGACTCGAATTGAGCGAAACAGCGCGGTCGAGCGCCGCGTTGGCCACGCCGGTGGCCGAGGTTGCGGGCGTGCCGGATCCGCTCGTAGCGCTGGTCGGACCTCCCAACTCCGGCAAGTCCACCCTCTTCAACACGCTGACCGGACTTCGCCAGCGCGTTGCCAACTACCCCGGCGTGACGGTCGAGCGAAGGTCCGGGGTCGTGAACGAGCCCCCGGGGTCGGTTGAGGTAATCGACCTGCCCGGCGTCCACGGGCTCTCTCCCCGAAGCCTGGATCAGATGGTGACCCGCGATGTCCTGATGGGCAGCCAGGAAGGCGACAGACAGCCGGACGCGTTGATTCTCGTGCTCGACGCCACCCGCTTGCGCTCCCAGCTGATGCTGGCCGATCCGCTGCTCGGGCTGGGGCTGCCCACGCTGGTGGTGCTCACGATGGCGGATGAACTGAAGCGGCGCGCCGGGGGAGTCGACACGGAGTCGCTCGGGGCCGAACTTGGCGTTGAGGTGACCCTGGTCAACGCGCGCGACCCGGCGACCCTCGGGACCGTGCGGCGGTTCCTTCGGGCGCTTCACACCGGAGGCGAAGAGGTGCGGGCCTGCCCGGTCATTGCCGTAGCCGACGCGGCTGCCGAGCATCATCAGGGTCGCCCGCTTCCGGTGGTCGACCTGTTCGCGGAGCGGCGCAAGCGTGCCCGCGCGCTGGGCCGCTCCGCCGGCTTCCAGGATCCCCGTCCCTCCCGCATGACCCAGCGCATGGACGCGTTGGCGCTGCACCGGTTCTTGGGGCCGATTCTCTTCATGGCCGTCGTGGCCCTCGTCTTCGAGGCCATCTTCTCCTGGGCGATTCCGCTGATGGACGCGACTGAAACGGCGATTGCGGCGTCGGGCGAATTCGTGACGGGGGTCCTCCCGGAGAGCTGGCTGCGGTCGCTCCTGATCGACGGGGTGTGGGCGGGGGTGGGCTCGGTGGTGGTGTTCCTGCCGCAGATCCTCATCCTCTTCTTCTTTATCGCCATCCTGGAGGACTCGGGATACATGGCCCGGGCGGCGGTGATCGCGGACCGCGTGATGCACCGGGCCGGACTGCAGGGAAGGTCGTTTCTGCCGCTGCTGTCGGCGTATGCCTGTGCGGTCCCGGCGGTGATGGCCGCGCGCACCGTGGAGGATGAGCGTGACCGGATCGCCACCATCTTTGTCGCGCCCTTCATGACCTGTTCGGCGCGGCTTCCCGTCTATGCGCTGCTGATTGCCGCCTTCGTCCCGGCGGGCTCCTTCCTTGGGCCGCTGGGGCAGCGCACGGCTGTCCTGATAGGGCTCTACGCATTGGGGCTGGTGGCGGCCCTTGGAACGGCGGCCATCCTCAAAGGCACCCTGCTCGGGGGCCGCAGCGGTCCGTTCGTGATGGAGCTGCCGCCGTATCGCTGGCCCACCGCCCGGTCGATCGGGACGCGCCTTCTCGACCGGACGAAGATCTTCCTGAGGCGCGCGGGCAAGATCATTCTGACGGTAACCGTGGTCCTCTGGGTCCTCACGCAGTTCCCAAGAACACCCGCCGGTGCGCCGCCGGAAATCGGCGAAAGCGCATTGGGTAGGATCGGCCACGTGATCGAGCCGGCGATCGAGCCGCTGGGCTTCGACTGGCGCATCGGAATCGGCCTGGTCACTTCTCTGGCCGCCAGGGAGGTGATCGTGGGTACGCTCGGGACGATCTATGGCGTGGAAAACCGGGATGAAGCCGATTTCGAACTTCAGGCCGCGCTCCAGCAGGATCTCGATCTGGGCTCGGCCGTCGCCCTGCTGATATTCTTCGTCTTCGCCCTGCAGTGCATGTCCACCGTGGCGGTGATGCGCCGCGAGACAGGAGGCTGGCGATGGCCGATACTTCAGTTCGCGTACATGCTGGCCCTCGCCTACGTCGGAGCCTGGGCCGCGAACGCACTGTTGTGAGGGTGCGCCGGTTCTGCGCCGGACTCACATGTGGGTTGCCGGCGATTCTGGCGGCGGGCTGCTTCTCCTCCGATCCGGATCCGGGACATGCGTCCGCGGACGGCGTCGTGGACGATGTGGGGCACGTTCACGCACTGCATCCGCCTCGAACGCGCATCATCTCCCTGATTCCGGCGGCCACCGAGACGCTGGTCGAGATGGGGGCCGCGGATCGCCTGATCGCGAGAACGCGCTACGATGAGCAGGCCGAACTGGAGGCGCTGCCGATCCTGAGCGGGGTCCTGGAGCCGAGCGTCGAGGCGGTGGCCCACCTGGAACCGGACCTGCTGATCATGTGGCCCACGGGCGGCGACGGCGGCCCGATCGGTCAGCGATTCGTCCAGGTCGGGCTGCAGTGGTACGGTGCCGCGATCAACACCCTGGCCGACTTCGAGCGCCATGCGGCGAACTTCGGCGAACTCCTCGGAATCGCACATGCCGCCGATTCGGTCATCGCGGCCGTGCGGAGGGACTTGGCGTCAGCCGGTCAGTCATGGCCGGGCCTTGTGGCCGCGGAGATTGTCTACGTCGTTCAAGCGGAGCCGCCGATGACCGTCGGTCCCGGAACCTTCCTCGATTCGATCTTCTTGGCCGCGGGTGCCGTCAACTCCTTCCGCGATGTCGAGGGCAACTGGCCGTCGATCAGCATGGAGCAGATCATCTGGCGGGATCCGGACTTCGTGGTGGTGCCGGTTGAGGGGTATGGAACGCCCCGGATGGCGCCGGGGGCCCGCGATCCGTCCGCGGACCGGATGGCGGACCTCTTCGGCTGGGGGAAGGTGCCCGCGGTTGCCGCGGGACGGGTGGTTTCGGTCGACGCGTCACTCTTCGGACGGCCCGGCCCGCGCATGGGCGAAGCCGCGCGATACCTGGCGCAACGGATTCACGGAGTGGGGGAGAGGGCTCCCGGCGGGGCACGGCCTGGGCCCGGGGCACGGGAGCGGCGGCCGTCATCGCCGCCGGCCTCCGGGCGCTGATGTCGACGATCCGGATCCTCTGCCTCCTTCTCCTCCTGATGGCGGGGGCGGCTCTGGTCGGGCTGAGCGTGGGATCGGTGCCCGTGGCTCCAGGCGAGCTGCTCGATGTTCTCCTTGGGGGCGGCGAGGATCGCACCCGCCTGGTCATCCTCGAGATCCGGCTCCCGCGAATCGCGCTGGGGCTGCTCGCCGGCGGTGCGCTCGGGACCGCGGGCGCGGTTTTCCAGGCGCTGCTGCGCAATCCACTCGCCGACCCCTATATCCTGGGCGTCTCCGGGGGAGCCGCGGTCGGATCGGTCACGGTGACTGTGCTCGGCCTTGGCGCCCTCTGGGGCGGCGTCACGGCGGGTGCGCTGGTGGGCGCAGTCGTCGCGATCGTACTCGTGCTGCGGGTCGCGCTGGCAGCGGGGCCGCGTCTCGACACGCGGATCCTGCTGCTCGCCGGCGTGATTGCGGGCGCGTTCTTCAACGCGGTCATTCTCCTGCTGCTCACGGCCGCCGACGCAGAGTCGTTTCAGTCCGCGATCTTCTGGATGATGGGAAGCCTCGGACGCGCCGGGCCCGTCGAAGCGGGTGCTCTGGCGCTGTTTCTGGTGCCCTGCCTGGCTGTGATCGCCGCGTTGGCCAGGCCCTTCAACGTTCTGATGGTCGGCGAGGAGAACGCGACCTACCTGGGGGTTCCGGTCGAACGGGTCAAGCAGGCCGGGTATCTGACGGCGTCTCTCACCGTCGCAGCCACCGTGGCCGTGGTTGGAATCATCGGGTTCGTGGGACTCATCATCCCACACGGGATCCGCATGATCTGGGGAGGGGACCACCGCCTCCTCCTCCCCGCGTCGTTCCTCGGCGGCGGCACCTTCCTGGTGCTCACGGACACGGTCGCGCGGACCGTGGTCGCGCCCCAGGAACTCCCGACCGGGGTGATCACGGCGCTGATCGGCGTCCCCCTCTTCGCCGTCCTGCTGGTGCGGAGCGCGCGTTGAGCTCCGCCGCCGCCGCCCGACTGGAGGGCATCGATCTCGTCTACCGCTACCCCCGCGCCTCCGTGGACGCCGTCGGGGGCGTCTCGGTGCGGGCCGCGCCCGGGGAGCTGTCCACAATCCTCGGACCCAACGGCTCCGGGAAGTCCACCCTGTGCCGCCTGCTCGCGGGGGGGCTGCGTCCTGCATCGGGGACGGCCCGTTTCGCGGGCCGGCCGCTGGAGCGGTGGCCCCGGCGCGACATCGCCCGCGAGGTCGCGGTGGTCACTCAGCGCGAACACGTCCCCTTCCCGATCACCGTGCGAAGCCTGGTCGCGATCGGGAGGTATCCGCACCTGGGGCCCCTGCGGCGCGAGGGGGCCGCCGACCGCGAGGCGATCGCAGCCGCGATGGAGCGGTGCGGCGTGGCGGAGCTGGCCGAACGCGGCTACCAGACCCTCTCCGGCGGCGAGAGGCAGCGCGCCCGAATCGCGCGTGGGCTCGCCCAGCAACCCCGCGCGTTGGTGCTCGACGAGCCGACGGCCGCGCTCGACATGCGCTACGAGATGACGATCTTTCGGCTCCTGCGCGGACTGGCGCACCGGGACGGGGTCGCGGTCCTGCTGGTCACGCACAACCTGAACCTGGCCGCTCGGTTCGGGGATCGGCACCTGCTTCTGGAGGGCGGCAGGATGGCCGCCGAGGGTGACACCGCCAGCGTCATGACTGCGGATAACGTCTCCCGGGTGTACGATTGGCCGGTCGGCGTGGCGACGCGCCCGTTCGAGGAGGGCGAGGCGCCGCAGGTCGTGCCGGAATAGGTTGGGCGCTCGGCGGGTTCCAGTTTCCCGGCTTGCGAGCTCCTACCAGCGATTCATCTTCCCGGTGACCTCGACGTCCACGGGAATCCCGCCCACACTGCTCGGCAGCTTCCTCCGAAGCGCCCGGTCGTTCTTCTCCAGGTACACCTTGAGGCAGGGCCTTCCTCCCCGACTGCCGATTGCGGTCCCGGCCACGCCCTTCTTCCCGATGACCGAGCGGGTCAGCCGGTCATGGGCAGCCTCAACCGAGCCGCTCACCGGTCGGTCCCGTCGATCCGGACACCGAACCTTTCGAGGACCAGGCCGATCGGATTGGCGAGCGTGCTGGACTGGCTGCCCGCGAAGAGAAGGCCGACCGGGCGGCGGCTGTCGGGGCCGGTCCCCCCCGCGACAATCAGGGACCCCGAGTCGCCCGGGCCGGAGAAGCCTCCTCCGGAGATCACGATCTGGCCCGAAAAGCGCGCCGTGTTGTCACGGAAACCGACGTTCATCGTCGCGTTCAATCCGCTGATCTTGCCGTGGGTGTGACCGGTGGTGCGTCCGTATTTCTGGACCTCCATGCCGAGCCGGGCTTCCAGAACCCTGCTCTGCGGGGTGCCGTAGCCGTTGGAGGGAGTGCTGTTGCCGAGGTTGTCGGTCGTCGTTGCGGCGATCGCGGCGTCGATGCGGTTGGCGGGGCAGTTGGGGAAGGGGCTGCAGAACCGGATGGGCTCGTATTCGTGAAGCGTGCCGATCGCGTCGGTCGGGTCGATGCCGCCGTCCACGCGTCCCGGCTGCAGGATCTTGTCGCCCGGATTGGCCTCGTTGCGGTTGGCGTAGACGTGGTTGTTCGACAGCGCGAAGACTTCCGCGCCGGTGGTGACCCTTGCGCCGATCGTGCCCGCCGTGACATCCACCTGGCCGGTTGAAACCCCGATCGGAACCGGGCGGGCGAAGGATCGTTTCGGGTCGGTCTCGTCGTTGGCCGCAGCGGCGGCCTCGGGCGGCATGTCGCCCCAGGCGGTGAAGGCGCCGGTGACCTCGGTGACAAGCGCGTGGCCATCGAGGCTGACCGGGATTCCGGCCACATTCTCGCGGGTCAGGTAGACCTTCACGACCGGCTTGCCGCTCAGGTCGAACCCCACCGCCGTCCCGGCCACCCCCGGCATGGCCAGCAGGTCCGGATTGTGGTGTTCCTGCACGGCGATGGCCGCGGCCAGGTCCTCATAGGCGAGGGTGGCCAGGGTTCCCTTGGCGCCGCCCGGGCCGCCGACCGGCAACAGGAGGTACGTATCCAGCGCCACCGCGAGCGCCAGGGCTCCGAAACGGATGGCGTTCTTTCTGGACATGACCGTGTACCCTTCGCGGCGAGCCAGCATGCTCGTGCGTCTCGCGCGTTCGCGCGTCGGCGTTGGTTGAGACTCGATCATGGATACTGTACGCTCGGCCGTACCACAAGGTTTCCTTCGCGGCCGCCCGCGCGGGGTGTCCGCCTTCACGACCCGCTCTCCGTTTCCGGGAACAGCTCCTGCTGGTGCTCACCCGCGCCCGGGGGAACCCGCCGCAACGCGGCTCGGCGGCCATCCCACATGACCGGCATCGCGACATCCACATAGTCCGCGACAAGCGGATGATCGCACGGCCGGAGCATGCCGCTGCACGCGGTTTGGGGGTCCTCCAGCGCCGCCGGGACATCGTGAATGGGGGCCGCGGGCACGCGGTGGTCACTGAGGAGGCGAAGGAGCGCGTCCGTGGAATGCCGGCGGGTCCGCTCAGAGATCAACTCCGCCAGTCGCTCGCTGTTTGCAACCCGCGACGCGTTGTCCGCGTAGTCTGAGTGCCGGGACTGCGGAAGCCCGAGCGCATCGCACAGGCGCCCGAAGATGTCGTCGTTGCCTGCCGCGATCATCACCGAACCGTCGGTGCACGGGAACGCCTGATACGGTGCGATCATGCCGATTGAGGTGCCCATCGGCCCGGGAAGGACCCCGGTGGCGAGGTATCCGGTAAGGTGGTACGACATCCACGCGAGCGAGGTATCGAGGAGCGAGGTGGTGACATGACAGCCGCGTCCGGTGCTCCGGCGCTCCATGAGCGCGCCCATCACGGCGATCGCCGTCCACATCCCCGTGGCGAGGTCGACGATGGAGGTGCCGGAGCGCGTGGGTTCACCCCCGGGGGCGCCCGTCACCGACATGAGGCCCGAGCGCGCCTGCATGAGCGGGTCGTACCCGGGTTCGTCGCGCAGCGGACCATCCGGCCCGTACGCCGTCACCGACACGTAGATCGCCGCGGGGTTGGCGGCGCGCACCCGCTCGGCGCCGATCCCCAGACGGTCGGCCGCACCGTGCCGCAGCGCCTGGATCACCACGTCGGACCCGGTCGCCAGCGTGAGCGCCCCCGCGCGGCCGGCGTCCGTCTTCAGGTCGAGGATCACGCTGCGCTTGTTCCGGTTCACGACCTGGAAGAGGGCGCTCTGGCCGCCCACGAACGGCGGTCCCCATTGTCGGGCGGGATCGCCGCCGGGCGGCTCCACCTTGATCACGTCCGCGCCCAGGTCACCCAGAATCTGCGCGGCGAAGGGTCCAGCGAGATTCTGCGAAAAATCCGCCACCCGGATTCCCGTCAGCGGCGCTATCGCGGCGGCGTTCGCGTCGGTCCCGCGCGTCGGGCTCGATCTGGACATTGTGGATCAGTTCCCCCTGCTGGTTTAGGATAAGATATGGAGACGATACGAATCCCCAATAGCGCGACCTATTCGCCCGTCGCGCTGACCGACCTCATCTTCGCGGCCCCGCTGGCGTCGCGACTGCTGATCGGCGCGACGCTCCCGGGCCGCCTGGTCCAGGTGGCCGCGGCGGGCGCATACATCGGCTGCGCGATCGGTGACTGGGCCAGCAGGCGGGGAGTCAGAAAGATCGACTTCCTCGAGACCTTCTCGGCCGACGTTCAGAACATGGAGGAGATGCCCGGGTCGCGGCGTCATGAGGACATCCGGCGCTTCTCCGAAGAGCTGATGGACATCTACGCGCCGGTGAAGCGCGGCCGCGACAGCGTCGCCGCCGACGTAAACGAGCGCCTCACCTCCTATATCGCCGGGATCACCGGCCAGCGTGTCGAGACGAGCAGCGCGATCCGCAACGTCACCCTTGCCCGCTTCATGATGCCGTTCGCGGCCGGCAGCTGCGACATCCTTTCCGGCGATGTCGCGGTCTTCCGACCCTCGGGCGTCTTCGAGCCGCACATCCTGGCGCACGAATTCAGTCACCGGAAGGGGTATCTGAAGGAACTGGAGGCCCAGGCGCTGGGATACCTGTCGCTCTCCACCTCGCGCGACCCGCAGCTCCGACAGTCGGCCCTTGCCGAACGGGTATACCGCAATCTCCGCGTCCTGGACGGAGACGATCCGCAGCGCTACGGCGAACTGCTCGACGAGACGCCGCTGTCCGGCGACGTTCTGGAGGACTTCCGCCGTCTCCGGCCGCCGGACCGGGGCACGGGCGTGGTGTCCAGGGCCATGAAGGAGATGTACGACCAGCGGATGAAGCTCACCGGTCAGAACGGACTATCGGACTACGACCGCGGGTTCACCAACTTCCTGTACACCTACGAGAACGCGGTCGCCTGAACCGTCACCGCAGCAGCGGAATCCGTCCCGTCGGCAGGCGGACCGCCAGTCCGATTCCGGGGCCGTCAGCCAGGCTCAGCCCCTCCAGCGGTACGCGGACCCAGGCCTGGCGTTTCGCGAAGCGGCTGATCACCAGTCCCGCGACCACCCCGACCCCGGCTCCCACCGCGAATCCGCGCAGGGCGGCCCGGCCTCCGCTCTCCTGGTCGCCGCACCGGCCCGCCAGTCCGAGTTCGACCGCGGCCTCGTTCTCGGTGCATTCGTCCCTGAGCGCCCACGCGAAGGTCGCACCGGCCAGGCCGGACACGGACGTTCCCACGATCAGGGACCGCGTCAGGTCGCTCACGGCCTTCCTCTGTTCGACCAGGGGATGGTGGCTGAGCGGTATCCAGTAGACCGGCTCCTGGGGTCCGATGTCCAGCAGAAGCGTGTCTCCCCGCAGTCCCACAGCAGTCCCGTCCAGGATTACCGGGGAGAGGAACGGCGGTGAAGCCGGCCCCCCACGAAGCACAGTCGCGCCGGTGACGCGCAGGCGGATGCCCGTCGGCAGGACTTCGCCCTGAGCCTGGAGATCGCCGACGAGGCCCGGCAGAGGCGAGAGCGCGGTGCCGAGTGCCAGGGCGGCGATCGCCATCCGTGATGTAAAGAGAAGCTTACAAGTTGTCATGTTGGCTTTACATCAGCTCGTGTCCGAACGCGTGCGCACCTGCCTGCCGGGGCCTGCCACCCGCTACAGGAATGGCCGAAGCCTCGGGTCGATGGAGAAGATGAACTCCACCGCACCATCGGGAAAGCCCCAGGCGCCGTCGATCCTCAGAATGTCGTGCACCAGCGCCACCCCGCCACCCACGTAGCCGCGCAGCCCCGACGCGGGCGCCCCCCAGTCCTCCTGCACGGCCGGGGCCGACCCCCCCACCGCCCCCGCACCCCCCAGCAACCGCCCCGTCAGCCGTCCCGGCACGATCCTGAAGGCCCCCTCGGCGCGGGCCAGGAAGTAGCGGTCGCCGGCGTAGGCGCGGTACGCGTGACCCGGCAACGTGCCTCGCCCACCGAGCAGGTACAGGAGCTGCGGCGGCATCGCGCCCCACGCCGCGCCGGTCTCGAGCGCGACGCGGGCGTGCCGGGCCAGGTCCTCCGACGCGATCCGGCCTTCCATGCGTGCAGCCAGCGACCCGTTTCCGCCGCCCTCCCACCGGCCCGCCGTGCCGGTCAGCTCCAGCTCGCCGCTCCAGGACCTGAGGCCGCCCCAGCGTTGCCGAGCACTCCCCCGCACCCCCGCGTACACCCCCTCCTCCACCGCGCGCAGCGGCCGTGCCGGCGACTCCGGGCCCCAAGGGGCCGACCAGGCGCTGGCGGCTCCGCGGTGCTCTTCAAACGCGGCCGCGATCTCGATCGAGGCGGCCGGGCCGATCGCGCGGTTCAGCGAGACCCGGGCCCCGGTGGCGAAGTAAGGGTCGGTGTAGTCGAGGTTGCGAAGCAGGGTCGAAAGGGTGTTGATCGCGCCGGACGCTCCGGGGCGCGGGCCCATGTCGCGGAACTCGGCGGCGTACAGCGCCAGGCTGGCGGTTGCCGAGGCGTCGGCGCTCATCCAGCGGCCGCGCAGGTTGGCGCTCCCCATGCCGCCGCCGATCCCGTAGCCCGCCTGGCCGTTCAGGCGCAGCGCCGGCACCGGCGAAAAGGTCGCGCCCACCCCCACGCGGACGCCTTCGGCTCGGTTCGCCCGCAGCAGGTGCGAAAAGCTGTTCGTGTGGAGGCGCAGCCGCGGCAGACCGCTGGCCACGCGGTCCCGCACCACGCGCCGGGCCTCGGCCTCGATCCGGTCCAGACTGACTGGCGAAAGTCCCTCCTCTGCCATCCGGTCCATGAGTCCGCCTTCGTACACCGTGGAGTCGGCCTGGCCGTAGGCCACCCTCTCCAGCGGGCCCAGACGGAAGAATCCCGGCGGCAGCTCCGGGTCGAACTCGTAGTCCGCGACGCGCAGGGTGGCCCGAATCACCGAGCCGACGGGAAGGTCGAGCTCCGGCATCTCGCGGCGCACCTCCACGACCTGCCGGTACGGGAGCCACAGCCCCCCCTCCCAGCCCCTGTGTTCCAGCCGCACATCGACCCGGTCGACGCGGGAATCGAGATACGACGCCGGGGTGAAGCTGAACACCATCCGCGCCAGCGCGCCCGTCCTGGCGTCGAGGTAGACGCTCCCCACGAACGCCGGGACATCGTCGGACCGCGGCCGCACCTCCACCTGGTAGACGCGGATCGGTTCGGGCAGGGTGGGGATGACCAGGCCGGTCGAGTCCGCGATCCGGTAGTGGTAGTGCCGCTCGCCGTCGATCCCGAGGGGGTGGGGCACATCGCGCACGTCTCGGGCTTCTCCGATCGCGATCCTGTCCCCAAAGCCGTTCTGGACCGCCGTGAGGCGATCGACGTAGTAGTTGAAATCGCGAATCGGGAGGAGGAGCCGCTTGCGCAGCCCGCGGATGATCTGGCGCCTCCGTCCCTGTTCGTCCTGATAGAGATCGACCGCGACCTGATCGACGCGCATGGGGATCGGCTCGCCCCCGTCGTCGCGGTCCAGGAAGAAGTAGACGTGGCCCTCGGCCTGGGCCCGGTACGCCGCGAACGCACCCTCGTCCGCGCCAAGCTGGCGGTACTCGCGCGCCAGCCGGATCAGGGCCAGCGTGGTGGAGTCGTCGAACTCGCGCGTCTGGGCGAGGGTTGGAGCGGCCCCCGGAACGAGGGCGCAGAAAACGATGTAGAGGGTGGCGGCGGCCCGGCGGCGCCGGGTCAGGTCACGTCGCTCAGCGAGAGTCCGTTTTTCCTCAGGAATGCCCTCAACCCCATCTTGTCGATCGACCGCAGAGCGGAGGTGGAGACCTTGATCCGGACCGACTTGCCCAGTTCCGGAACGAAGATGCGCTTCGTCTGAAGGTTCGGCAGCTGCCGCTTCCTGGTCTTGTTGTGAGCGTGGGAGACGTTGTTCCCCGCGAGGGGCCGCTTCCCGGTGATGTCGCACTTGCGGGACATCGGTTACTTCTCCTCCTTGAAGAGGACGTGCCTGCGCAGGACGGGGTCGTACCGCCTGAGCTCCAGGCGCTGGGGATGGTTCCGCTTGTTCTTCGTGGTGGTGAAGCGGTAGGGGCTCTCGGTGCTGGACATCTTGATGGTCACGCGCGGACCCTTGCCCGACTTCTTCGCCATGATCTCTCCTCGGGTTTGCCGACCCCACCGGCCGCCGCCGGCCCCTTCGGACCGGATCCAGCCTCGGGCGTACGCAACCAAATAAGATAATCGGTTGACCGCGATCGTCCAGATGGAATAGAATTAGTGCTGTCCTCCAATCGAACGGAACGCCGGGGGCGGGCGGCTGGCCGGGGCGGGCCGCTGCGATCCCCCAGGGCGCGAAAAACCGGAAACTGCGAAGTGAAGAAAGACATTCATCCCAAATACCGGCCTGTCGTCTTTCAGGACGTCTCCACCGGATACTCCTTCCTGACGCGCTCCACGATCGAGTCGAAGAAGTCGATCGAGTGGGAGGACGGGAAGGAGTACCCGCTCGTCACCCTCGAGATCTCTTCGTCGTCGCACCCGTTCTACACGGGGACCCAGCGTCTGCTGGACAGCGCGGGACGGGTGGAACGCTTCCAGCGACGCTACGGAATCGAAAAGGCCGACTGAGCGGGGTGCCGGCCGGCATGCGGGCCGACGACGACCCGCCCGGTGGCCCCCTCAGGATTCCCGCGGCTCCTCCACCGTGGCGTAGGCGTCGTGCTCGTGGATCGACTCGAAGTTCACCACGTGCACATGGAACCAGGTGATCTGCGGCATGGCGCGCAGGCGCAGCGTGACCTCGCGCACCAGATCCTCGACGAAGCGCGGATTGTCGTAGGCCTGCTCCGTGACCCACTTCTCGTCGGTCCGCTTCAGGACCGGGTAGAGATCGCAGGACGCCGACTCGTCCACCAGCGCCACCAGCTCCTCGATCCACAGCTCCCCGTCGAAGCGGGCCCGGACCGTCACCATGCTGCGCTGATTGTGCGCTCCCCGGGCGCTGATCTCGCGCGAGCAGGGGCATAGCGTCGTCACGGGGACGTTGACGGTCAGCACGAAGTCGTCCTCCGCACCGCTCGAGGCGTCGAATGCGCAGTCGTACGACAGGAGGCCCTCGGCGCCGCTGACCGGAGCCTTCTTCGGCATGAAGTAGGGGAAGGAGATCTTCAGGTGGGCCGTCTCGGCGGAGAGCCGCTCGCGCATCGTGCGCAGGATGGCCGGGAGCGCCTCCACCGACACCTCCCCGTCGTGGGAGTTGAGGATCTCCATGAACCGGCTCATGTGGGTCCCCTTGAAGTGGTGGGGAAGGTCCACCGACATGTCGATCCTGCCCACCGTGTGCTGGGCGGACTTCCGGCGGTCCCGCACCGCGATCGGGAAGCGGATGTTCTTCACGCCGACCCTGCTGATCGGAACCCGGCGGCTGTCGGGGTTGGCCTGCACGTCCGCCAGCGGGGTCGTGTCGACGGACTTGATCATCGGCCGCCCGGCCCGGCTTCTCGGCTGTCGTCTATGCGTCGCATCTTTTCTTCCACGGCCGCGGCGAGATCGATTCCGCGGCTGTTCACGTAGTTGAGCAGCGCGATGCACACGTCCGCCGATTCGTCCTCGAAGTCGCCGCCGTCCACATCTCTGCCCTTCCAGACCTTCTTCTCAAGGTTCGCAAGCTCGCCGGTTTCGCCTGCGAGTTCCAGTGCGAAGAACCTGGAAGGGCGCTCCGGGAAGGCGGCGGCCTGGTATCGCCGGAACTCCCGCTGAAGGCTGCGGAGCCCGTCGTAGCCCGCCGGGAGGAGCGCGCTGGCGGCGTCATGGATGGCGTCGTGGGTCATGGGCGATGGTGTCCTGTCTGTCGAATCATTGGCAGGGAGTGGAAAAATGCCAGCAGTGGGCCATATTGTCGAACATGGACGACTCGAAGATGGCTTCAACCGGGCGGCCGGTACGCGTCGGCATCGTGTCGGTGTCGGACCGCGCGCACCGCGGCGTCTACGAGGACCGGGGCGGTCCGGCCGTGCGCGCGTACCTGGACGATGTGCTCGTCACGCCCTGGGAAGCGGTCGCGCGCGTGATCCCCGACGAGGTGGAGGTGATCCGCGACACGCTGGCCGAGCTCGCGGACACGGCCGGGTGCTGCCTGGTGATCACGACCGGGGGGACAGGGCCGGCGCCGCGCGACGTCACGCCGGAGGCGACCGCCGCCGTGCTGGACAAGGAGCTGGCCGGATTCGGGGAGGCGATGCGCGCGGTGTCGCGTCCCCACGTGCCGACGGCGATCCTGTCGCGCCAGACCGCGGGAGTGCGGGGCTCGGCGCTGATCATCAACCTGCCGGGCTCGCCCAAGGCGGTGCGCGAGTGCCTCGACGCCGTGTTCGCGGGGGTGCCGGATTGCGTCGACCTGATCGGAGGGCCCTATCTGGAGACAGATCCCGGGCGCGTGAAGGCGCACCGGCCGCATTGAGGGGATGTGAGCGGGCGCACTTGAGAGGGACGGACCTCAACCTTGACCGACGCGCCCCAAACCGCGACGATTAATGGCTAGGCGGCCTTAGCCGGCACCACGGCGGGCCGCCGAACTGTCGCCGGATGCGCCGGCAACCAACGAAACCACCCCACAGAAGAACCGAGCGAATGGCCAAGAAGGGCAAACTTCAGAAGAACGACCGGCGCGCCGATCTGGTGGCCAGGTACGCGGAGACGCGCCGCCAGCTCGTTGAAGTCATGAAGGATCCCAAGGCATCTCCCGACGAGAAGCGTCAGGCGATGGCCAGGCTGCAGTCGCTCCCGCGCGACTCCGCCGCGGTGCGATACCGCAACCGCTGCCAAATGACGGGACGGCCGCGCGGTTTCGTCCGCAAGTTCGGGATCTCCCGGATCGCGCTGCGCGAGATGGCGCTTCATGGCCTGATTCCGGGGGTGCGGAAGTCATCCTGGTAGGTCTTTGACGCCCGGGGGCAGGGCCGCCGAACCCGGGCCTCCCGGTTCCAGCGCGTCGGTTCGGGCGTAGGCGGCGATCCGGTCGACCAGCTGTTCGAGTTCGCGCCGGCGTCTGATCCCCTTCTTCTTCAGCCATTGGCGCACGCCCGTGTACAGCCCGCCGATGACTCCCACGGGGAACAGGGCGGCGAAGAGCGGCGAAGCGAGAACGGCCATCCCGACCGACATGCCGACCCCCAGCCCGACCCCGGTCCCCGCTCCCACGACCACGCCGAAGTGGAGGACCGCCGCCAGGTTGTGAAACCTCTCCTCGGCCAGGATGCGCGTCTCGCCGCCGCGTGACGACACCGTGACCTGAAGCGAGGTTTCGTGATCCATCCCTTCGGACTTCCACATCAGGGTGCGGCCCACCATCGAGGCGCCGCCGGTACCGCTGAATGCGCGCTGGATGTCCATCACGGCCCGCTCGAAGTCTTCGTCGAGCAGCGTGCCCGGCACCGCCCGCTCCACGGTGATCGTCAACGGCGTCCCGGCCAGCGCGGCGCCCAGGCCCGGCTTTCCGGGATGTTCGATCCGCGCCGCCGCCTGCTGGAGGTAGCGGGGGTGGATGCCGGCCTCGGCCGCGACCTCCTGGAGTTCCGTCAGCGTCATGCCCCTGCCCTCAAGTTCGTGCCGGGCTTCCTCCTCCTGGATCTCGGCGGCCTTCTTCAGGAGGCGGGTCACCTCCTTGTCGCTGTACCGGCGGATCTCGGCGGGTGGGTCCGATGACATGTCGTTTCGGGCGAGGGGTGGTCCCGGGTAGCTTTGGCGGTGGCGCGAGCGTCCGGAGCGTTTTCAATATAGGGGTGACAGGCAGCCGAATGGACAGTGCAGGCACGCAGGGGGCGAGACCGTCGGGAGAGCTTTGCTGACGTGGGTGTGCCCGCAACCCCCCTGACCGCCCACGCCGGGATCGAGATTCCGCTGATCGGCGGCGCGATGTACCCGTGCAGCAACCCGGAGCTGGTAGCGGCGGTCTCGGAGGCGGGGGGGATCGGGATCCTGCAGCCCATCAGCCTCACCTACGTCCACGGCTACGGCTTCCGCGAGGGGCTGCGCTACATGAAGCGCCTGACCGCGCGGCCGATCGGGATGAACGCGCTGATCGAGAAGGCGTCGCGGAAGTACCAGGAACGCATGTCGGAGTGGATCGACATCGCGCTCGAGGAGGGGGTGCGGTTCTTCGTGACCTCGCTGGGCAAGCCGCGGTGGGTGGTCGACCGGGTGTCGCCGCACGGGGGTGTGGTCTACCACGACGTGACCGAGCGGAAGTGGGCGCTGAAGGGGCTGGAATCGGGGGTGGACGGGCTGATCGCAGTGAACTGCAGGGCGGGGGGGCACGCGGGGCCCCGCGGCGTGGAGGAGCTGATCGGGGAGGTGGGGGACCTCGGTGTGCCGGTCGTGTGCGCGGGCGGGGTGGGGACGCCCGGCGAGTTCGCGCGCGCGTTGGGGCTGGGTTACGCCGGCGTCCAGCTCGGCACGCGCTTCATCGCGACGCGGGAGTGCACCGCGTCGGAGGCGTACAAGCGCGCGATCCTGGGAGCCGGCGAGGAGGACGTGGTGCTCTCGGAACGGCTGACCGGGGTGCCCGTCTCGGTGCTGAACACGCCCCGCGTGCAGCGGATGGGACTGCGCGCCGGCCCGCTCGCCCGTCGCCTGCTGCGGAACAGCCGCACGAAGCACTGGATGCGGCTGATGTACTCGGTCAGGTCCTTCTGGCAGCTCAAGAGGTCGCTGAAGCGGCCGGACGACGAACTCTGGCAGGCGGGGAAGAGCGTGGCCGGGATTTCGGAGATCCTGCCGGCCGGCGAGGTGGTGCGCCGGTACGCGGCGGCGCTTACCGGCGCGGCGGGCTCGCGGTAGTGTCCGCCACCTCCACGGTCGCCGTCGTCGTGTCGTAGAGTTCGAAGCGCCGGGACACCGGAACGATCTCGTTGCCGATCCGCATCAGGGGCTCGACGGCGAAGCCCCCGACGGGTTCCAGCGCCTCTTGCGTGTAGCGGCTCCCCGGGTTCCAGAGGATCCATTCCTCGATCCCGACGTCGTAGGTGGCCTGAATCTGGGCCCGGACCTCAGGGACGCCGTAGGGGGGCTTGCCGAGGGTGAAATCCTGGAGCCACGGGCGGGTCGCGCCGGCTTCGGGCACCTCCGCGGAGCGTCGCAGGCCGTGTTCCAGCGCCGTGCGGACGATCTCGTAGGGGTAGGCGTTCGGCGTGTCGATTCCGAAGCTGCCCTTCCAGTAATGGCTCGGGTAGACCATGGGAAGCGCCACGTCGACCACGTCGATGAACGACTCCCAGACCTGTCCGATTCCCACGTCGCGGGTCGCCGAGGTGGTGACACCGAAGACGTCTGCGGTCACGTGCACATCCAGATCCGACAGCTGTTCACGGCTGTAGGCGAGGAAGTCGCGGATCGCCTGGGCTTTGGGCCGGCCGTCGGCGCCGGGGAAATGCGTGCGATCCAGTTCTGAGGACGGCGCGTCCGGAAAGCGCACGTAGTCCCACTGGATCTCCGGGAAGCCCCACTCCGCGACCTCACGGGCGAGTGCGACATGATAGTCCCAGACCTCTTTCTGGTACGGATTCAGCCACACGATCCCATTGCCGTCGACCCAGACGCCCCCGGCGGTGTCCTGGACCGCCAGGCCCGGACGCGCCGCGGCGAGAAGCGGGTCCTTGACGATCACGATCCGCGCGATCGGATAGATCCCCGCCTCCTCGAGCTTGCCCAGCATGTACGGCAGGCTCGGGATCCGGATCTCCCCGGTGGCGCCGATGGCCCTGGCGAGCGGCACCTTCGTGCGGTGGCTCACGTACCCCGTCGCGTCCTTGATGTCGATGACGAAGCTGTTGATCTCGGTGCGTTCGGCGAGGGCCGTCAGCGCCGCCAGCCGCCTGCGGGACCCGGCGGACCAGGCGGTGAGGTAGAGACCGCGCACCTTGTCGGGGCGCTCGAAGAAGAAGAAGTCGCGCTCGGGTTCGGACGCGGTGGCCGGGGATACCGGCACGGTGTCTGCCGGTGCGGAAGCGGTCTCCGGTGGAGTATCTGCGGGAGTTGGCTCGCCGAGCGGTGCCGGGTCGGTCGCGGTGGGCGCCGTGGGCCGCGCCCCACCCTCGGAGTCGTCAGCGTCGCGGGGTGGGCGGCCGCCGACGTCGCACGCTGTCAGAAGGACTGTGACGAGCGCTGCCTGCAGGAGTCTTGACATGTACAAAAGTAGCGGAATCCCGGGATCGGTGTCTGGCGTTCGCGCGCACGTCCCGTCCGTCGCCGCTCCGCCTCGGTTCCTCCCGCTGACAGGCCGGGTTACCTTGACTACGACCGGCACTTGCCGGATTCACGGGGCCATAGCTCAGCTGGGAGAGCGCTGGCTTTGCAAGCCAGAGGTCACCGGTTCGATCCCGGTTGGCTCCACTGCCCGAAGCTGCCCGCCGGGATGCGTTGACGAGTATGGTCGGCGGGTTCTCCGCCCGGCGGCGCGCTACCGGTAAACGCTCCTCCCTCTCCCGGCGTCTCACCTCTCGAAACCGAAGGGGATTATAAAGCCAACTTGACAGTCGGGGGCGATCCTGTTAACTTCAATGCATGGTAAAAGACACCAGCGCAAGGGGTTAGACATGGCACAGAAGGCACCGGGCAAGGCTCACCGGAAGGGGATCAGCCTCATGGAAGT
>JAJDXM010000049.1 GCA_022823225.1 Gemmatimonadota bacterium | reverse complement strand
AGTGTATCACTTATTGCAGCACTACAACGGGAAGAATACACCGGATGGCGATGGACCGCAAGGGACGGTAGAGCGCCGTGGATGCCACAGAACACGTTGTTCAGTAACGTGTTATGGCCTACTTAGTAAACCTTGGTGGATTACACTGGAAGATGTGTGCCGAGTTCGGGCGGGATCGGGCCGGTAAGGTGGTTGACTCCGAGATCCAGGGAGACCAGATGGGGGAGGTTTCCCAGTTCGCGGGGAATCGAACCCGAAAGACCGTGGGGTATCGGCACCTGGGCTTCGCCGTCCCACCGGCCACCAAGATTGATATCCACGACCCGTCCGGACTGGTTGGTCTCCACGCCGTACCACTCCCCCAGGGGCGCGTCGGTCAGCCAGTTGTTGGCGTCGGCCCAGTTCGGGCCGTCCGTCGCGTCGTAGAGCGCCTCCAGCACCAGCCGGTCCGGGCTGTCGAGCACTGCCACCGTTGCACGGCCCGACGCGGATCCGGCCGCGGCCGTGATCGTGGCCATGCCGTTGGCGACCGCCGTCACCAGCCCCGACCCGTCCACCGACGCAACCAGCTCGTCGCTGCTCGACCAGGCAACTGCGGCGTCAGCCATCACCTGGGCCCACTGGTCGCGGACCCGCGCGCTCAGCTGGACGGTCGCGCCCTCCACTGCCAGCCGGGTGTGCTGGGGGAGGACCGTGATTACCGTCGGCCGCGGCGGATCGCGGGGCGGGGGCGCCGTGGCCCCATCCCCGCAGGCATATGCCCACAAGGCGGCCGACAGCATCGCGGCGACGGCAAGAAGAGGTCGGTGACGCCTCATCGCCGATCGTCCGGGGCGCGGCGTCGAGCAGGTGGCGCGCCGACTCTCACGGGGCTCGTTCGCCCCTCCAGATGGCTACCGTCCCTTCGGATCGCTACCCCGCCGTCCCGTTCAGCAGATCGAACATCCGCTGCATCGCGATCGCCGGCACGCCCGGCCCGATGATCTGCGGGTAGTTCGCGGCGTGGTCGGTCATGTCGATCTGCACTGCCGCTTCCTCGTAGGAGAGCCCTTGCGCGTGCAGCGCCGTCGCCCGCTCCTCGAAATCGCGCAGGTAGGCCTGCAGATGGTCGATGATCGCGCGGTCCTGGAAGGGATCGCCGTGGCCCGGCAGCACCCAGTCGAACTCAAGTCCCTTCAGATGCTCGAGGGTCTCGGCCCACTCCCCGGGGTAGCCGTCGCCCATGAAGGGCAGCCGCGGCAACAGCAGGTCCCCGGTGATGAGCACGCCCTCGGCGGGGAGATGGACCACGACGTCACCCCCGGTGTGACCGCGCCCGAAGAAGAGAATGCGGATCTCGCGGTCGCCCGCGAACAGCGTCATCCGCTCCGAGAGGGTCGTGTTGGGGCTCTCCGGGTCGAGTCCCTCCTGGCTCGCATGGTAGTTCTCCAGGAAGGCGAGCCGGTCCTCCAGCTCGATCCGCTCCTCCTCGATGTCGGTGCGCATGACCTGGTCCGCGAGCGCCGCGATCTGGTCCGGGAGCCCACCCACGAAGTTCTCCCAGGAACGGCCCATCGAGCCGCCGTTCTCGATCATCTCGCGCGTGAACTCGTGCCCGATGACGTGGACGTCGTCCGGGTAGGCGCTGTTGCCGTGCGCGTGGTCGAAGTGGAAGTGGGTGTTGACCACGTAGCGCAGCGGCTTGCCGGTGAGTTCCATCACTTCGTCGTAGGCCGCCCGCGCCGCCGCGGGAGAGATATGCGATTCCACGAGGAGCACGTGGTCGTCGTTGACCACCACCGCGCCGTGGGAGCCGACATTGAGGGAGCCGGTCCCGCGGGCGTGGTAGATCCCCGGCACCACCTCCTCGAACTCGAAGGCCGGGCCCTCGTACACGGATCCCGGCGGCAACGGCGTTTCAGCTGAAACGTCCGGCTCCTGGGCGGCCTCGGGGGCTTCGGCGCAGGTCCAGACGAAGAGGCAGAGGAGAAGAGCGGCGAGATGGCGCATGGGTCCTTCCTGTGGTTCGGTTGGTGGACGACAGGCGGCCAGCGGCAGACCGGGACGACCTGCCGGGCGCCGCGCCCGCGGACGGGCGTTCACATGCAAGAATCCGACGGCCGCATCGGCCCGGCAAGCGGCCGGACCGACGACCTCCCTAAGGAATCACCCTCGCCGGCGCCAGGTTCATCACCCAGAGCCCGGTGCGCATGTCGGACACGAAGATGTTGCCCTTGTAGGGCTGCGGGCCCCACGCCATGGTCGTGCTCTCGCCTTCGGGGGTCGTCATGAAGGACGCCACTTCACGCCCCTGCGCGAGCAGATCCCCGCGCAGCTCGCCCGAAACGTCCACGATGCGCAGGCCTCCCTGGTAGTAGGCGATGTAGAGCAGATCATCTTCTACCCAGAGGTTGTGGCTGCCGGCGTCGGGCAGCCTGAACTCGGCGACTTCGCGCGGATTCTCGATGTCGCTCACGTCGACGACGTGCACGTAGCCGCGGGGACCGTCGCATTGCGGGCATCCGAAGATTTCGTCCCCGAGGAACACGTAGTCGCCGTAGCGGATGGCGTGGTGGGTGTTGCCGAAGAGGGCGCCGTTGATGTCGTAGAGATAGCTGTAGGAGGAGATGAGCTGCGGTTCGGTCGGGGTCCCGCCCCAGCGGCCGTCGCCGACGTCAAGCATGACCAGGCCGTCGTTCCAGTACGACAGATAGGCGATGCCGTCCACAACACTCACGTCGTGCAGGTACTTGTTCGGCTTGTCGAGGCCCCAGCGCCCGGCCTCGAAGGGGTTGGCGGGATCGGAGATGTCGATGATGTGGACGTCCAGGGTGCCGTCGTTGATGGCGTAGACCAGGTCGCCCACGAACCAGACGTTGTGGATGCCGCCCGTGAGCCCCTCGGTGTAGTGGGTGATGGTTTCCGGGTCGGCGGGGTTGGTGATGTCGATGAGCGTGATGCCGTTGCGGCGGTTGGAGGCGTTCTCGCTGGTCACGATGGCGATGGTTCGGTCGTCGTTGATCTTGACGTCGTTGACGCGGCGGCCGTCCACACTGACGGAGTCGACGATGGCCGGGGCCGCGGGGTCGGTGACATCCCACGCGTACATTGTGGCGGCCGACATGGTGCCCGTGTACGCATAGTCGCGCCCGTCCAGCCCCTCGAAGACCCAGAGATCCGAGCTCGTGGTGCCCAGCGGACCCTGTCCGACCAGCGTCACTTCGCGGGTGGCTTCGCGGGGGAAGACCTCGATGTCGACCGCCTCGGCGGTGGTGCCGGCGTCGACGGTGACGCTGTAGCGGCCGGGCTCCTCGGCGACGAAGGCTCCGTCCATGTGCGCCGTTGCAGCGGCCTCGGCGCCATCCTCCCTCGCGACCCGGTAGGCCAGCGCGACATCATCCACGCGCTCGCCGGAAGCGTCCATGGCGGCGACCTCCATCCGGACCACGTCGCCGGTGCGCACCCGGGACTCGGGCGCGGATACGGCCACGCGCTCCACCGGGTTGGCGACCACGTCCAGGGCGAGTTCGGCGCTCACCCCGCCGGCTTCCCCGACGATGCGTGCCGCGCCCGGCTGGAGCAGAGCGAGCCGGCCGTCGGCCGTAACGGTGGCCACGCCCTCGTCCGCCGAGGACCACTCCACCACCTCCTCGGCGTGCTCCTCGCCCGCCGTGGTGATCGCCCGCCCCGTCAGCGCGAAGGACGTCCCGGCGTAGCTGGAGTAGCCGGGCGGGTCGATGTCGATACGCGCCACCGGATAGTCGTTCACCTTCACGGGGATCTCGGCGGCCGGCGTCCAGTTGGGTTGGTCCTCGGACGGCCCGGCCAGGCCGAGGAACACGCCGATCACCGCTTCCCCGTACTCCGTGCCCCGCAGGACGTAGGTCTCGGGAATCTCGTCCTTGATGGAGCGCAGCTCGAACGGCCCGAGCGTGCTAACCCCCCACAGCGCTCCCTCGACCACGTTCCCGGCCTCGTCGCGCAGGATGCCACGGAAGGTGATGGAGTCGCCCCGCTGGACCTCGATGATGGCCGGCACGATCTCGACGGTCGCCACCATGGCGGCCAGGTCGGACGGGCTCGGATCGGGGGTTGCGGCTTCCTGGGCGGGAATCGCGGTCTCCGCCGCATCGGCGGCGTTGGCGGGCGCGGGCGGGGCGGGTTCCGCGTACCCCCCGCAGCCGGCGAGTACGAGGATGATCGGAAGTGCGAGGGCGGAACGCGTCATGAGTCCAACTCCAGGTTGATGGGTCCGGCCCGGGACCGGAGGAACGCCATTGCTGCTCGTACACCCGAACAAGATACGCGAGCCGACTCGCCGGGCGACGTTCGGGGACGGCGCATCCGTGTAGTAGAGGTTCGGCACCTCGGGAGTCCGGGAGTTTTCAATCGCCGCCCGCCTTTCTAGCTTGACCTTCCGCCCGCAGGCGCAACGATCACCCCGGAGCCCGCCGAATGCCGACGTCCCAGGACACGCTCGCCGTCCTTCGCGAGATCCGGAACCGGAGCGGGACGTGCTCCTCCCCCGGCCTTCCGGAGGCCGTGATCGAGCGCTTCGCTGCGCGGGACGCCCTTCTTCGCCAGGCAGTCGCCGAGGCGGCAGAGGGTCATCGCCGCTTCCATCGCGAGCTGCCGCACCTCGCCCGCCTCGACGAGGCAGAGCAGGTAGGGGAGACGCAGCGCGGCTACCTCAACTTCTACCCCGCCGACCTGGTCAATCCCTACGTCGCGCTCGCCGCACGGGGTCCATGGATCGTCACATCGATGGGGGCGGTCATTCACGATTCGGGCGGCTACGGCATGCTCGGGCTCGGGCATGCGCCCCAGGCGATCCTCGACGCCATGGGCCGGCCGCGAGTCATGGCCAACGTCATGACCGCCAGCCCGAGCCAGGCGAGACTGGTGCAGGCGCTGGAGGCCGAGATCGGCCATCGCACGGGCCGCACCTGCCCCTTTGAGCGCTTCGTGTGCCTGAACAGCGGTTCGGAGGCGATGACCTTCGCCTCCCGTCTCGCGGACATCCACGCCAAGCGGGTCACCGACCCGGGCGGGCCCCGCGACGGCGCCGCCATCCGCACCCTCGCGCTGGAGGGCGGATTCCACGGGCGCACGAGCCGGCCCGCCCAGGTCTCGGACTCCACTCGCTGCTACTACCAGGAGAATCTCGCCAGCTTCCGCGATCACAACGCCCTCACCGTGCCCGCCAACGACACGGGCCAGTTGCGCTACCTATACGCCCTCGCCGAGGAGCAAGGCTGGTTCATCGAAGCCTTCTACATGGAGCCGGTGATGGGCGAGGGAAATCCCGGCAAGGCGGTGACCCGCGAGTTCTACGACGCGGCGCGTGCCCTCTCCAGCGCCCACGGCAGCCTGCTGGTGATCGATTCGATCCAGGCGGGACTACGAGCCCACGGGTGCCTCTCCATCGTCGACTATCCGGGCTTCGAAGACGCCGACCCGCCCGACGTGGAGACGTATTCCAAGGCGCTCAACGCGGGCCAGTACCCGCTTTCGGTCGTGGCGATGACGAGCCGGGCTGCCGCTATGTATCGGCGGGGCGTCTACGGCAATACCATGACCACCAACCCGAGGGCCCTCGAAGTGGCCGTGGCCGTGCTGTCGTCCCTCACCGGCGAGTTGCGCGAAAACATCCGCGCGCGCGGTGCCGAATTCCTGGCGAAGCTCGAGCGAATGGCAGCCGATCTCGACGGACCCATTACCTCGGTCCAGGGAACCGGCCTCCTGGTCAGCTGCGCCTTCGAGCCCGGAATCAGAAGCCACGGACCCGGAAGCATCGAGGAGGAGATGCGCCGAAACGGCGTAGGCGTCATCCACGGAGGCGCCAACTCCGTCCGCTACACGCCCCACTTCGCGGTCACCTCCGCGGAAATCGATCTGATCGTCGAGGCCACCCGGGCCGCGGTTGTGTCCCATCTCGCGCCAGCTCGCTGAGGGGAGCGCGGCATCGGTGACCGGATCTCGCGCGCTGCCAGCTCGCGACGGCCCGGTCCCGTGCATGGTAGACCGGAAGGCCCTATCATCTGCCCGGTTCCGGGTCTCCCACGATTCCGGGCATCTTCAAACGATTCCAAGACCTCCGTACCTGTTTCCGCGAGTCGCACCATGAACGTCGCCGCATCCCGCATGTCCACCTTCTTCCTCCTCCTCGCCCTGACCGCCCCCCTGGCGCCCGCCGCCGCCCAGCAGGCCCCTTCCCCCGAAGCCTACGCCGACCTCGAGTGGCGCTACATCGGCCCCGAGGGCAACCGCTTCTCGGCGGCCGCCGGCCTGCCCGGCGACCCCTACACCTACTACGTCGGCGCCGCCTCCGGGGGCATCTACAAGACCACCGACGGGGGGGTGAACTGGGACGCCATCTTCGACGACCAGCCGGTGCAGTCCATCGGTTCGCTGGGGGTGTCCGTGACCGATCCCAACATCGTCTGGGCCGGCACCGGCGAGGGAAAGATCCGCAGCCACATCTCCATCGGCCAGGGCGTCTACAAGTCCACGGACGCGGGCGCGACCTGGACGCTGATGGGGCTTGAGCAGACCGGGCGCATTCCCCGGCTCGCCATCCATCCGACCGATCCCGACATCGTCTACGTGTGCGCGCTGGGGCATTCCTACGGGCCGCAGCAGGAGCGCGGGGTCTACCGCACCATGGACGGCGGCGAGAGCTGGGAGCGCATCCTCTTCGTGGACCAGAACACGGGGTGCTCGGACATCGCGCTCGACCCGGTCAACCCGCGCAACCTGTTCGCCGGCACGTGGCAGCTCGAGATCCACACCTATGGCCGCACCAGCGGCGGACCCGGCGGAGGCCTGCACGTTTCGCGCGACGGCGGCGACACCTGGGAGAAGCTCAATGGTCCCGACAACGGCATCGGGCTTCCGAACCTGCCCGTGGGGAAGGTCGCGGTGGCGATCGCGCCGTCGAACAACCAGCGGGTCTACGCGATGCTCGAGACCGGCGACGGGATTCCGTGGGACGGCCGCGAGACCGAGGACGGCCAGGTCTGGGGCTCGACCGACGGTGGCCGCACCTGGGAGCGCATCACCCGCAACCGCAACGCCATGGGGCGCCCGCACTACTACTCGCGGGTCGTGGTCTCGCCGGACGACGAGGACGAGGCGTACTTCCTGACCGCATCCTTCTCGGTGTCGACCGACGGCGGCCGCGCAATCAACGTGATCCCGCGCGAGGACGCGCCGGGCGGCGACCACCACGACATGTGGATCGACCCGGGCAACGGCGACCGCATGATCGTCGCCCACGACCAGGGCCTCTCCATCTCCATCAACCGCGGCAGCACCTGGTTCCGCCAGCGCCTCACCAACGCGCAGATGTACCACGTGACCGTGGACAACGAGATCCCCTACAACGTGCTCGGCAACAAGCAGGACGAGCCCACCTATCGGGGCCCCAGCAACAGCCGCATTCAGGGCCAGCGGCGCATCACCGGAATTCCGCGCGGCATGTGGCACCACGTGGGCGGCGGCGAGAGCGGGTTCGCCACCCCGGATCCGGTCGACCCCAACATCGTCTGGTCCTCGGCCTCCGGGTCGGGCATGGTCGGCGGCATCGTGGTGCGCTACGAGGAGGACCGGCGCCAGTGGCGGGGCGTCGAGGTGTGGCCGGAGCAGAGCCGGGGCGCGGCGGAG
>JAJDXM010000011.1 GCA_022823225.1 Gemmatimonadota bacterium | reverse complement strand
GCGAGAGAACGGGCGAAGGCTCACCCGGTCCCTCAAGCACCGTGACTGGCGGCGCGCGAAGCGGCAGGCGGACGAATTCGCCGCCGGATTCGCTGGCCCCGAGATCGGGGGCGACGCGGAGGCCAAGCCCGAGCCACTCACACTGGAGCGGCTCTTTGACATCTACGGTGAGGAGGTGACGCCCGCGAAGGGCGCGCACACCCGGCAGCACGACCGCACGTCGATGCTGATGTTCCTCGACCACTTCGGACGGTCCCGGGACCCGGCGACCCTGTCTCAGAGGGACTGGGACCGATTCGTTCGGGAGCGCCGCGCTGGCAGGATCGGACCGAGTGGCAAGCCCGTGGCGGACCGGACGGTCGAGTACGACTTGAAGTTCCTGATCGCCGTGCTGAATTGGGCGGCGAAGTCCCGCGACGAGCAGGGCCGGTTGCTGCTCGACCGGAATCCGCTCGCGGGGCTCAGGACGCCGAGCGAGAAGAACCCGAACCGGGTGGTGCTCGCCGAGGAGGAGTACTTGGCGCTTCTGGAGGTGTCGCGCCGGGTGGACTGGCGGTTCCGCGTCGCGCTTGTGCTCGCGCACGAAACCGGTCACCGGATCGGTGCCATCCGCCAGCTTCGATGGCGCGACATCGACTTCGGGGGCGGAACCATCGTCTGGCGTGCCGAGCACGACAAGACCGGCTACGAGCACGTCACGCCCGTCACACCCGAGGCCTTGGATGCCTTGACGGAGGCGCGGAGTTGGAATCCCTCGGCCGCGGATGCCCCGGTGATGCCCGCGCCCCGGAATCCGGCGGCTAGCATGGGTGCCGCGTTGGCGCAGGGGTGGTGGGACAGGGCCGAGAGGCTCGCGGGGCTGGAGCCGAAGCCCGGCAGGGGCTGGCATTCGTTGCGGCGCAAGTTCGCCTCCGACCTGATGGACCAGCCGCTGAAGGTGCTCTGCCAACTCGGCGGGTGGAAGACGGCCAAAACGGTGCTACGTTGCTACCAGAGGGCCGACGAGGGACAGCTTCGGAAGGCTCTGGAAGACCGGCGCCGGGCTCGCGGCTGAAGTCGAGACCGGCGGGAATCATTCAGCGGGAAATCGGGCTGTCGAACATGCAACCACAACCACCGCAACAAGATGCGAAACTTCAACCACATGTCGGCCCGGCGCTTCGCGCTCGCGGTTGCCCGGGCGCCTTTGTCCACGGCCTGCTGCCGCACAGACAATGTCATGAAAACATTACATATAGTCATGTTCTCTTTACTCTGCGTACTCGCGCTCGCCGTCCCCCGCGGAGCCGCCGCGCAGGAGAGCGAGCCGGAAACGGAGCAGAGCCCCGAACCGGACACCGTCCTGGAGGTGGCGTGGCGGGAGCCGCACCGTGCCGCCGTCGTGGGAATCCTGAAGGGGTACTACACGGGCCTGATCCACAGGGACCTGACGACGGCCTGCCGGGCGGACCGGGGCGAGGTGTGCATGAACGGCGACCACGAGGACCAGAGGTGGACCAGCTCCACGCCGCGGGAACCGGAACAGATCGCAGGGTTCGTGGAGAGGATGACCGAAGCGGCACTCGAGGAGCCGGGCGACGCGCTCGGGTTCGCGCAGGCCGTCTATGCCGTCGCGCGCCTGGGTTCTACGGAGGAGGCCCTCACACTGGCCGGGCAGTGCACCTCCGTCGACTGGTGGTGCGAGCTCGTTTTTGGAATGGTCCAGCAGCGCGCGGGCCGGCCGGAGCGGGCCGAGAGGCACTTCCGCTCCGCTCTGCCCGAGGCCGACTCCGCGCTGGCGTGCCAGCTGACGGGAATCGACGAGCTGCTCGCCGGTGCCGACCAGCGCGCCTACCGGGGGATGTCCTGCGCCGGCCGGGCCGAGTTCGAGCGGCGTTTCTGGTGGCTGGCCGACCCCATGCTGTCGATGCCGGGCAACGACCGCTGGGTCGAGCACGTCAACCGGCGCTTCGAACTCATTCTGCACGAGCGGCTCCTGTGGGCGCTCGGCAACACGCATCCGGTCAGCCATGAAGAGGCGGTCGTGCGCCGGGGTCATGAGGACTCGTGGAACAAGCCCGCGGTGGCGCCGCCGCCCGGGCCTTCGGGACTGAGGCGATGGACGAGCCTTGCGGCGGCCAGATACCGGTTCACACCGGTTTCGGGGGTCGGGGGCGCAGTGGAGGACCTGCGCTACGAACTCGACGCGGGCCCGAACGACGAGGGCTACACCCCGGCCGGCTACGGTCCCGTCTTCGAGGCGCCGGCCCAGTTCGCCCGCTTCAGAAGGGGCGGTTCGCTCTTCGTGGCCGCCGCCGCCGAACTCGACGACCTGCCGCTCCGTTTCGCCAGCACGCTCTTTGTTCTGAGTCCCGGGCCCGAGCGCAGCCCCAGAGTCCTCGACCGGTCGGAGAGGACCGGCCGACCGACATTCTCCACCCTGGTGGATCCCGCGACCGCCGTCATCGGCATCGAGACCGTCGCCCGGGACGGCGCCACCGCCCGCGCCCGGAGCGGCCTCGTGCCTCTTGCCGCCGACGGCCTCGCCCTGTCCGACGCGCTCCTTCTGGCGCCCGCGGGGGACGATCTCCCGGGCGACCTGGACGAGGCGGTCGAGTCGATGCTGGGCAGGACCACGATCGAGCCCGGAGAGGAGATGGCCGTCTACTGGGAGATCTACGGACTCAGCTTCGGACAACCCGTGGAGATCACCTTGCAGCTCCGGAAGGACGGCGAGGGGCTGCTCACCCGGGTGCTCCGCACGCTGCGCGTCCGGGCGGCCGCCCCGGCGACGGAGGTGTCCTGGACCGAGGCCGTGATCGGTGGGACCCACCCGATGGCCGTGACGATCGACGTGACCGGCGAGGAAGAAGGCGACTACGAGTTGACGATCGGCGTGACGGGGCCCGACGGCTCGAGCGCCACGAGGGTCCGCCGCGTCCGGCTGGCCGTTGCATCGCCCGGGGCGGCGCAGTAGTCCTTTCTGCATGGCCAACCGCTTCGCCCGAACCGCGATCTTCGCCTCGCTGTCCCTGGTGGCGCTTGCCGTGCCCCCTCCGGTCCACCCTCAGGAGGTCGACTGGGAGAGGGGCGCGCGCGGCGCGGTGCGCAACGTCCTGAACAATCATTACACCCGCCAGATGACCTCCGATGTGCGCAGTGTCGCCTGCCTCGCGCAGAGGGGCGACACCTGCTTCGGGGGCGACCACTGGGACCGCGCATGCATGCGCGTCGTGGCCTGCCGCACCCCGGCGGCCGTGCGCCAGTTCATCGCGGAACTCCAGCGATTGGGAACCCGCTCGCCCCGCGACCCCCTGGCGGTCGCGCACTCGGTGTACGGACTGGTCAGGCTCGGGCAGATGGGGCCCGCGGTCATGATCGCGGAGCAGTGCCGGGCGGCGGACTGGTGGTGCGATTTGGTCCTTGGCATGGCCCACCATCGTTCCGGGGGTTCCGCGCTGGCCGACAGCCACTACCGCTCGGCGCTGCTCAGGGGAGACCCCGAACTGACCTGCCTCCTGACCGATATCACGAACCTTGTGGAGGGCCGCGACGCGGCCTCCTACCGCCGTCTGCCGTGCCCGAGCCAGGCGCGCTCGGCGTTCGAGGAGCGGTTCTGGTGGCTGTCCGACCCCTTCCTCACGCGGCCCGGGAACGATCGGTGGACCGAGCACGTCACAAGGAGGATCGAACTCGTGCTGGATGGGCAACTGGGGGCGCGCGGCGGGGACGACCGCCGCTCCGTCGACGCGGTCACGCGCCGGGGGCACCCGGATTCCTGGATGCAGCGCATGCGGCAGATCGACTTCTGGAAGAGCGTGGCGGCGGCCAGATACCGCTTTACGCCGGCGTCACTCGCGGGTGACGGGGTGCAGGCGCTGCGCTACGAACTCGAGTCCGGCCGATGGGACGAGGGGTACACTCCCCTCGAGTATGGCCCCGTGTTCGAGGTCCGCGGTCAGGTCGCCCGCTTCCTGGAAGGGGATTCGCTCTTCCTTGCGGCCGCCGCCGACCTGGACGGCGCCCCGTTCGACCCGCGGGACATCAGGTTCGCCGCCACCGAGGGCGCCACCGGCTACCGGGCCCGCCGGGGGGGGACGCCGGGGTCGCAGAGTCCCACCTTCACCCTCGCGGTCCCGCAGACCGCCATGCTGGTGGCGATCGAAGCGTTCGGCGAACGGGGCGACGCCGCCCGGATGCGCGAGGGCGTGCTTCCGCTGGCGGCGAATGGCGTCGCGGTCTCCGATGTGCTGGTGCTCGATCCCCGGCTTGCCGAACTCCCCGCAAGCCGTGAGGAAGCGGTCCGGTCCATGCACCCTCAGACATGGATCGGCAACGCGAACGAACTGGTCGTCTACTGGGAGATCTACGGACTCCGGACCGACGAGACGGTGGAAATCACGGTTGCCCTGCAATCCGGGGGCGCCGGTCTGGTGACCCGGATCATGCGCACGCTCGGCGGTCAGACCACCCCGCCGGCGACCACCGTGTCGTGGACCGAGCCCGTGTCCGGACCGGTCCACGCCATGGCCATGACGGTGGATGTGGACCGGCTGGAGCAGGGCGACTACGACCTGAACATCGACATCAGGGGTCCCGACGGCTCGACCGCGTCGACCGTCCGCCGCGTCCGCCTGGGACGGCGGTAGGTTGCGCCGGCTTGCCGCCCGGCTGCTCGTTGCCCCGATCCTCTCGGCTTCCCCACCCTGGTCCGCGCAGGAGCGGCCGGGCTGCCGCAACGCGCTCTCGCCCTTGACGCACTAGTCTGACTGGTTAGATTGGAGCGAACATGAATGTTGTGTATTCCACCTACGATGCCAAAGCGAGGTTCTCGGAAGTCATGCGGCTGGTGAGGCAGGGCGGGACGGTGACGATTACCTACCGGGGTGCCCCGGTTGCCGAGATTCGACCGATCGAACGGGGTGCCGTGAGTCCCGAGGAGCACTTCGCCGAACTCGAGAAACGGGGGATTCTGGTGCCCGAGAAGGAACCACGCTTCCCGTTGCGCGCAGGTCCGCCGAATCCGGGCGCTCTCGCCCGTTTCCTTGCGGAGCGTGGCGAATGAGCGTTGCCTATGTCGATACTTCCGCCCTCGTGGCGATCGCGTTCGGCGAGGAGGGGGCGGAGGACCTCGCCCGCCGCCTGGACGACTACTCGCGGCTGGTCTCGTCGAACCTTCTCGAGGCCGAACTGCGCGCCGCCTGCGCACGCGAGGGACGGTCGGTGCCCGAGGACCTTCTTTCACGAATCGGCTGGATTCTGACTGAGAGGCCGCTCTCCGCGGAGATGAAGATCGCCCTGGACCGGGGATACCTGCGGGGAGCGGCCCTGTGGCATGTCGCGACGGCGTTGTACGCTGCGCCGGAACCGGAGGCGATTTCTTTCATCACGCTCGACGAGAGCCAGGCGCGGGTGGCCCGGGCACTGAACTTTCAGGATTGACGGCGGGGTCTGCCCGGGGTGTGCTTGCCCGCGCGAAACCAGGCAAACGGGACGGGAGGCAACGGAAGGATGCTGGGTCGATACGGCAAGATCTTCGCGCTCGGGCACCGCGCCACGGAGAGCCTGCTCGATCGCGACGTGACCGTGGAAGAGAAGGTCGACGGCTCGCAGATCAGCTGGGGGCTGGTGGGCGAGCCGCCGCGCCTCTCCATCCGGTCGAAGCGCCTCGAGCTCGATCCGGAGAAGCCGCCGGACCTGTTCGCGCCGTCTGTCAGGTCGATTCTGAGGATGCACAGGGACGGGCTCCTGCCAGCCGGGACGGCCTATCGCGGCGAGGCGGTCGGCCGGCCGCGCCACAACACGCTGGCCTACGCGCGGGTTCCGGAGGGGAACATCGTGCTCTTCGACGCCGACACCGGAATCCAGGACTATGTCGAATACGACGAGAAGCGGCGAATCGCGGCGCGACTGGGCATCGAGGCCGTCCCCAGACTCTTCGAGGGGCGGCTGTCGAGCAAGGAGCAGCTCGAACAACTGCTGCGGACCGAATCGTTCCTGGGCGGCCCGACAATCGAAGGAGTGGTGATCAAGCGGGTGGCCGGGTTTCCGCTGTTCGGCGAAGACGGGCTCCCGGTGCGGGCCGAGTACGTGTCGGCGCGGTTCAAGGAGGCTCACGCGAACAACCCGGACTGGAAGCGCACCAGCCAGACCGAATTCCTGAGGGCGTTGGCGGATTCCGTTTCGGGCCCGGCGCGGTGGGAGAAGGTTGTGAGCGGACTTCGGGCCGAAGGGCTGATCGCCGCCGACAGCCCGGTCGAGATCGGAAGGATCATCCGGCACATTCGCGACGACGTTCGCGACGAGTGCCTCGACGATATCAAGGACAGCCTCTGGGAACACTTCGAAAGGCGGTTTCTCGCCGCGGTCACGAAGGGCTTCCCGGAGTGGTACAAAGAGCGGCTGTCGCGCAGCGCGTTCGGGAACGGGGGGTAGCGGAAGGGTTGCGGGGCGGGGGTGGCGGACCTGCCCTCAGCCGCTCGCAGAATGCAGCCGGCCCCGGCCGGCCGGGAGTCGGATCGGCCGGGGCGGGCGAGTGAGCGCCGGCGCCATGTCCAGCGGGGCAGACCGGCAGGCGCCCTGGACCGCTACCGCCAGCCCTGATCGGCCGGCTCTGCCGGATCCGAAAGGAGGAATCTCACCAGCTCCGCGTGATACTCTTCCGGTATCTCGAAGTGCGGCACGTGCCCGACCCCCGGAAAGAGCACGAGCTCCGCGTTGCGCAACTGCTCGGCCACATTGCGGGCCTGTCCCGCAAAGTCTCGCGAAAGCCGGTCGTCTGCACCGCCGATCACAAGGGCCTTCGTCTCGATGTTCTGCCACTCGTGCACAACCGGGTCCTCGAAGAGGATCCTCTGCTGGGCAGCGCGGACGCGCGCCATCCGCGGCCAGTCGCCACCCAGCGTGAGCCCGTACTGGTACATGACCCAGGGCATGTACTCGTCCCGCCACCCGTTGGGATAATACCGCCGATGACCCGCGAGGACGGACCGGTAGCTGGTGCGCTCGAGGACGGACCGGTAGGCAGCCTCGGGGTCGGACCAGGGCCGTCCCGGACGCGTATCGGTCAGTCCGATCTGGTTGGACATCACCACATGCGTGACGACCTCCGGGTAGGTCGAAGTGAAGCGGGTCGCCACCATGCCGCCCATCGAGTGCCCCAGGACCGCCACGCGCTCGAGTCCGAGTTCGTCCAGGAGCGCCTTCGTGTTGCGCGCGGGAATGTGCAGGTTGTAGTGGATGAGTGGTTTGGAGGAGCGGCCGTATCCGAGACGGTCCACCGCAATCACCCGGAATCCGGCCTCGGTGAGCGCCTCGATCGTCGGCGCGAAGGCCGCCGCGAAGAAGTTCATTCCGTGGAGAAGAACCACGGTGCGGCCGTTCGGCTCCCCTGCCGGCCCGACGTCCATGTAGGCCATGCGGTGATCCTGTCCCATCAGCCGCACATCCAGGTAGCTGACCGGATGCGGATACGGAACGTTGGAATAGTCGATCGCGGTGGGCGGCCAACCCGGCGGCGGATCGGAGGGCGGTTCCTGCTGGGAGGCGGCACGGGCGGGCGGCAGGAGGAGAGCCAGACATAGGACGAAGGCTGGCAGTCGCCGGGCAATCCCCGCGAGGAGGAGAGGGGGGGCGGGAAGGGCGGAGGACAAGCACATCTCGGGACGACCTTTCTGCCGGGGACCGTTTGTCCTGAAGCGCGTAAACGCTACTCCGGGCCCCTGCCGACCGTCAAATGCCCGGCGGTGCCGGCCGGCGGCGGCGGTCCAGGTGTCGCACCTGCGGGTGCTCTGTGTCGAGCTCATCCGTCCAGACGCCGAGGATCTCGTCCACGCCGATATCCATGACCCGGAAGTTCTCGGGAATCTCGACGCTCCCGAGCCAGTCTCCGTCCGGGCCGAACACCAGCCAGGGCTCCGGTCCGGTGCCCTCGCTCATGCCGCTAAAGAGACGCAGCCAGATCGCGCCGGTCGGGTCCGCCAGCATGCCGGCGTAGGCCGGGCGGGTTTCCGGCGACGGCATGTCCTCCACGGCGGCGACGAAAAAGGGAGGCAGCTCGGCTACGCCGGGCGGCAGCGGAATGTCGAGGCGGGCATCCCGCTCGGCCCGGACCTGCTCTGCCGTCAGGGCCAGGGGGTAGTTGGGGATCCGAAGGATGCGCACGGTGTCGCCGTTCGTGTTCAGTTCCTCGATCTGCATGTGGTCCGAAGATCCGACGAGGATTCTATCGCCATCGGTGTCGAACACGGAAGATTTCCCGAAGAGAGGCGGCGCGCTCAATACGTCGTTGGTGTACTCCTCCCAGCCGGGTGTCCAGCCGATGGTGTCGCCGCGCGTGCCCTCCAGGTCGAAGATCACCAATACAGTGGGGTACCGCGCCAGGCCCACGGCTTCGTAGTCGGGCACCGGTATCTCGACAACCATGACTCCGTCGCTCAGATACCGAACCTCGCCGACACCGGGGTCGGGCCACATCGTGTGAACCAGCTCAAGGTCGGGTCCGAAGATGGCCATGCGGCCGTCCCAATCCAGGGCGAGCAGGGAATCACCGGCGGGCTCGATATCCTGAAGGTTCGTGAACTCGCCCGGACCCTCGCCACTTCCGCCTGCCGCGGCGACGAAGCCGCCGTCGGGGGAGAACTTCCGGATCTCGTCCGAGCCACGGTTCGACACGACGATGCCACCATCGGACAACCGCCTCACATCTCGCACCAGGCTGAAGTAGTGCGCATCGCCCGAGCCGGATTCCGCCAGATCCAGCAGGGGTTCCGCGCCGACCCGCCAGGGCACCGAATCGCCCCAGGCGGGCGCACGGGACTCGATGATCGCGATACCGGCGCTGTCGCGCTGGGCTGTGCGTGGCGGCAGGTCGCCCGAGGGGGCGCACGCGGCGACGAGCGCGGCCAGGATTGGGAGCCGGACAGGAGGTTTCATTGATGGCTCAGGGCCCACGCGGCTGCCAGCCCCGATATTCCCCCGCCGACAATGGCCATGCGCCGCGGCAAGGTTCCTTCGCTCCGGCTGTCGCGTGCCTCTGTTCCATGGCGCCTGGATGCTGGTTTCGGTCGCGCGGGCAACTTCCCGCATCTGCTCGGCGAACCCGGTGACGACGGCCTGTCCGTGGGCTCTGCATCCCCCGGATCGAGTTGTCTCCGGCCCTCCCGCGGGTCCGCCGACGCACAATGCTACCCAATCGCGCGTGGTGCGGAAAGCGCGGTGGTACCAATAGGTTGAGTCCGGTCAAGGACTTCAGCCTCCCAGCGGAGAGATCCGGCAGATGAGTATTACCCTCCCCTCCACGGCAACCATCCTCGCGCTCGCCGCCGTGGCGGGCCCGGTGAGGGCACAGCGGCTCCCCGACCCCACCACCGGCGACCTGGCCACGCTGTCGGTCCCCCGCTTCCCCATCGCCACCTCCCCAATCGAACTCACCGGCCCCGTGCGTCCCGGCGAGTACCTCGGCGTCACCGGCCCGCGCGCCGCGTGGCTCGGCGTCGAGACCGGCCAGGCGGAGCTCTGGGTCCACCCCCTCAAGGTCGGCAACGGCTTCCGCCTCTCCTTTTCGACGCCCAGCTACGGTGCCCCGATCGCCGGCGAGGCGGTCGCGCGCACGGTGCAGATCCGCCCCGAACTGGCCACCATCACCTACAGCCACGCGGCCTTCCAGGTGCGCCAGCACATCCTCGCGCCCCGGGACACCGCCGCTTCGGGGATCCTCGTGCTGCTGGAGGTCGACAGCCCGGAGCCGATGGAGATCATCGCCGAGTTCCACCCGGTGCTGAACTACATGTGGCCCGCGTCGCTGGGCGGGCAGTACGCGTATTGGGACGGGGGGCGGCGCACCTTCGTGCTCTCGGAGAGCTTGCAGCGGCGCAACGCGGTGGTGGGCTCGCCGTGGGCGACCAACTCGGTCGAGCACCCGGCGCACCAGCTCGGCGACGCGCCGCGCACGATGGTCATCCCGGTCGACCCCGAGCGCGCCCGGGCCGAGTTCATCCCGATCGCGGTGGCCGCCGGGACCGTCCCCCGCGACACCGTCTTCGCCCGCTACGCCCGCCTGATCGCGGGCGCCGAGATGCTCTACCGGGACACCCGCGCCTGGGCCGACCAAGCGCTCGCTTCCACCGCTTCGGTCACCACCCCCGACCCTTCCCTCGACCTCGCCCTCGAGTGGTCCAAGATCAACCTGGAGGAGCAGCGCGTCTGCAACCCCGACCTGGGGTGCGGCTTCGTCGCGGGATGGGGGCTTTCGCGCAGCGGCGGCCGCCCCGGCTTCGGCTGGTTCTTCGGCGGCGACGCGATGATCAACACCTGGGCCATGGACGCGCTCGGCCAGTGGGAGCTCGTCGCCGAGGAACTCCGCTTCCTGGCCAACTACCAGCGCGACGACGGCAAGATCACCCACGAGATCTCGCAGGCCGCCGCGCACATCGACTGGTTCGACACCTATCCCTACGCCTACTACCACGCCGACACGACCCCCCACTGGATGTACGCCCTCTACCTGTACTGGCGCGCGAGCGGCGACGACGATATGCTGCGCGAACTCTGGCCCGCCTACCGCCGCGCGTGGGCATGGTGCCTGAGCGCCGAAACCGACGGCGACGGCATCATCGAGAACACGGTGGGCGGGCTCGGCGCGGTCGAGGTCGGCGGACTCGGCGCGGCGCTCCACCAGGACATCTACCTGGCCGGCGTCTGGGTCGCGGCGCTGGAGGGCACGCGCCCGATGGCCGAGCGGATGGACGACGCGGAGGTCCTGGATGCGGCCAACCGGATCGCTCCCACCGCCCGCGAGACCCTGAACAACGCCTACTGGCGCGAGACGGAGGGCCACCACGCCTTCGGCATCCTCTCCGACGGCACCACCAACGACAACCTGACGGTCTGGCCGGCCGCCGCCGCCGCGTTCGGCCTCTTCGATGGCGGCCGTGCCCGCGGGACGCTGCGCAGAATCGCTGGCGACCGCATCTCGTCAGACTGGGGGACCCACATGCTCTCCACGGAGAGTGAACTGTATCATCCGCTCCAGTACAACATGGGAACCGTCTGGCCCTTCGTGACCGGCTTCGCGTCGTGGGCGCAGTACCGCTACCGGCGCCCGTGGGCCGGATACCACCTGATGGACGCCGTCAAGCAGATGACCTTCGACTGGAGCCTCGGCCGCCACGGCGAGCTCTTCTCGGGCGATTTCTATCAGCCGCTCGACGCGACCGTCCCACACCAGTTCTTCGCCACCTCGATGCTGCCGACCCCCCTGCTGCGCGGCGTCTTCGGGTGGGAGCCGAACGCGCCGGAGGGCGTGGCCCGGCTCGCCCCGCAGCTGCCGGCGGACTGGCGGGAAGCGTCGGTGCGGGGTCTCAAGGTCGGCGAAACGACCCTGGACGTGGAGATCACCGGCGGTTGGAACGCGGCCGGCGGCGAGCGGCACGCCCGCATCAGCCAGAGCGGAGGACCGCCGGTCACGGTCGACTACCTGCCGGACGTGCCGTTGGGAGCGGCCTTCATGGACATCTCGATTGCCGGCGCCGAAAGGATGGGTGCGCCACAAGAGCCCGGAGGACCCGGAGCCGCGATGCCGCCTCCCAGGGTCCGGCTGGCCGAGGGCCAGGCCGCCGTGGTCACGGTCCGCTGGGAGGGAGGACTGGCGGTGGCGCCGCCCCGGATCGATCTCGAACCGGGGCAGCGCAGCACCGGTCTGCGCGTCATCGATTTCGAGCACGACGCCGAGGGCTGGCTCCTCACGATCGAGGGAACCGCCGGCCGCGAATACACGGTCGACCTCTACGGTACGCCCGTCCTGGCCGAACCCGTGGACGAAGGCGTCAGCGTCGCGCCTGCGCCGGCCGCGTCCGAGGTGGAGGGCGGAAACATCGGCGGCTCCGACACCGGCCTGAACAGATTCATCGTGGTCCTTGACCCCGGTCCGGAACGCCGCACGGTCACTCTTCGCCTGAGCGCGGCGGGGCCGTGACTTTCGCGGTTGCTCCGGGGCGCCGGGCGCCGGATATTTTCGAGCAGCAACTGAGAGCGGTGCCTCCGGAAACAGCGGGCACCCATTCCCCGGGCTGCCAGTCGGAGGCTTACGCGGCACGATGAGTCCCACGCAGACGAACCACGGCGAGCCGCCGGGCCCCATCGCCTACATGGCAAGCAACGGTGTCGCCGCCAACCTCTTGATGATCGGCATTCTGGTGGCGGGCGTGGCTTCGCTCTTCGGGCTCGAGCTGGAAGCGTGGCCCGCGGTGCCCTTCAACCAGGTGGAGGTCTCCGTCGCCTATCCCGGCGCCACCCCCGAGGAGGTCGAGGAGGCCATCGTCGCCAAGATCGAGGACGAGGTCGAAGGGCTGGGCGACGCGAAGCGGGTCAAGTCCGTGGCGGCCCCGGGGATGGCGTCGGTCCGCGTGGAAATGCGTTCGGGCACGGACATGAACGATGCCCTGGCCGACGTCGAGGCGGCGGTCGGCCGCATCCAGACGTTCCCGGGCGAAGCCGAGCGGCCCCAGATCAGGGAGATGACCAACGCCCAGAGCGTGATGCGATTGATCGTCTACGGCGATGTGAGCGAGCGTTCATTGAAGGAACTCGCATACCGCGTCGAAGACGAACTCGCTGCGCTCCCCTCCGTCTCCCAGGTCGAGACGAGCGGCGTGCGACCATACGAGATCTCGATCGAGGTGCCGTTGCAGCGGCTGAGAGCCCTTGGGCTGACGCTGACCGATATCGCCAACACGATTCGGCGCAGCTCCCTGGACCTGTCCGCCGGCAGCATCGACACGGAGGAGTCGCAGGTGCGGGTGCGCACCCTGGGACAGAGCTACGACCAGCAGGATTTCGAGGAAATCGTCCTCCTCAGCCTCGGTGACGGCACGGTCGTCCGTATTGGTGATATCGCCGAAGTGCGCGATGGCTTCCAGGATGTCGATCTGATCGTCCGCCATGATGGTCTGCCGGCCGTCTTCGTCGAGGTCTCGCGGGCCGACGGCGAAAAGGTGATGAGTGTTGCGCGTGCCGTTCGGGCGCATGTGGCCGACGAGATCGCCCCCTCGCTCCCGGACGGCGTGGGCATCACAATCTGGAACGACGAATCGGACGCCTTCGAGGAACGCGCCGCCATTCTCCTGAAGAACGGTCTTCTCGGGCTCCTGCTGGTGCTGATCGCCCTCGGACTGTTCCTCGAGCTGCGGCTCGCCTTCTGGGTCGCGGTCGGTCTCGGAATCTCGGGAATCGGCGCCTTGGCCGTCATGTTCGCCTTCGATCTGGCGATCCACGCGGTCTCCCTGTTCTCGTTCGTCCTCGCCATCGGGATCGTCGTGGACGACGCGATCGTCGTCGCGGAGCACATCCATCTGGAGCGAATGAAGGGCACGCCGGGCGTCGTCGCGGCGATCCGCGGTGCCCGGCGAATCAAGGTGCCTCTGATCTTCGCGGTGCTGACCACGGTCGCCGCGTTCGCTCCCCTCCTCTTTATTCCGGGAGGTGTCGGACAGACCTGGAAGGCGCTGCCGACCATCGTCATCGCGATGCTGGTGATCTCGCTGGTCGAATCGCTGCTGGTGCTGCCCAACCACCTGTCCCACCACCTTCACGGGCAGGGCTGGGCACCCCGCACGCGCGCCGGCGCCCTCGTCGCACGGATCCAGGGCCGCGTCGATCTCCTGCTGGACGGATTCGTGCAGGGACCCCTGCACCGGGGGGTGCGGTTCGCGACCGACAAGCCCGGCCTGACGCTCTCGTCGGCCGTCGCACTGCTCATCCTCTGCGGCGCCATGCTGCCGGCCGGCATCGTTTCGTTCACCTTCGCCACGGAGGTCGTAGGCGATTTCGCGACCGCCACACTGGAGATGCCGGACGGGACGACGGCTCGGCGCACCTACGAGGTGGCCCGCGAACTGGAGGCGGCCGGGCACCGGGCCATCGACCGAATCTCCGAGGACCGGCCCGCCGATGCGCCTCCGCTCCTTTCCGGCGTCACGATCACCGTCGGTCAGCGACCGCGGATCGAAGGAGGAGGACTCAGTCCTAACCCCAACCTGAACCCGGAGGCCAATGTCGCCACCATCACGTTCAAGCTCCTGGACGCGCAGCACCGGCGCATCACGACGGGAGACATCGTGCAGCTGTGGCGCGAGGAACTGGGGGTCCTGCCCCATGCTCGGGCGATCACCATCAGCGGCAAGATCTACGACCTGGGCAACCCGGTCGAGGCCGTGTTGTCCCACCCGGATCCTGAGCGCCTCGGCCGGATTGCGACCGCGGTCGTGGGCGGCCTGCGGGGAGTGGGGGGCATCCACGACATCCGCTCCGACGTCACCCCCGGCATCCCGGAAATCCAGCTTGGCCTGCTGCCCGAGGCGCGAACCCTGGGTCTAACCCTCAACGACCTCGCCATGCAGACGCGCGCCGCGATCTTCGGGGCCGAGGCCCTGCGGGTGCAGCGGGGGCGCGAAGAAGTTCGTGTGTACGTGCGGCTGCCCGAGGAGCAACGCAACTCGATCACCGACATCGAGAGCTCCCTGGTTCGGACACCCGCCGGCGCCGAGGTCCCGGTGAGCCGGGTGGCTTCACTGAGCCCGGGCAGGTCGCCGACCGCCATCCATCGCCAGGACGGCCAGCGCGTCGTCAGAGTCTCCGCGGACGTGGACGCGGCGGTGATCTCCGGTGGCCAGGCCAACCGCATTCTGGAAGACGACATCCTTGGCGCCCTGGTCGCCGAGGACCCGGACCTGACCTACAGCTTCGGGGGCGAGCAGCAGCAGCAGCTGGAATCCATGAACGCGCTGGGCCCGATGTTCCTGATCGCCCTGGTCCTGATCTTCGCGCTGCTCGCGATCCCGCTGCGCTCCTACACCAAGCCGTTCATCATCATGGCGGTCATCCCGTTCGGGTTCATCGGGGTGATCCTGGGTCACTGGATCCTGGGTGTCGCGCTGAGTTCGGAGTCCTTCATCGGGATCTTCGGCCTCGCCGGCGTGGTGGTGAACGACTCACTGGTCATGATGGACTTCATCGACCAGGAGCTCGACGAGGGGCTTCCGGTGCGGGACGCAATCATCGAGGGCGCCAAGGGACGCTTCCGACCGATCATGCTGACCTCGCTGACCACCTTCCTCGGCTTCACGCCGCTCATTCTCGAGGACGCCATCCAGGCGCAGTTCTTCGTACCCTTCTCCGCTTCGATCGGCTGCGGCATCCTCTTCACCACCGTCATCCTGATGTTCCTGGTGCCGGCGCTCTCGTCGATCCACCTGCAGTGGGTTGCCAGGCGGCGCAGACGCACGGTGGCAACCCCCGCCGGGCAGGCGGTCCGTGGGTGATCCCCGCGACGCGCCGGGGGCTTCCATGCCCCGGGATTTCCACTCCATCGGGTTCCTTGCGCGTTTCGGCCATCGTCCGTAGTCTGGTGTGGGCTCCGGATCCTCGATTTCCGGTTACGTTGTGGGCCTCGGCCTGATATTATTCTGGGGTTCTGCCGGAATCCTCGACCCTTTGCGAAGGAGAGAACGGGTTGACTGGTGACTCTCGAGACAGCGATTGGAGCGACCCGGGGGCGTCTTCGCTGAGTCTGCCGGAAGAGTTGCTGCTGGCGCTGCTGGACGAAGAGAGCGGCTATTTTCGTCAGGTACCCGGCTGGAACCTGAACTGCGCCATGGTCGGCGCAGTGCTGGGTGAACTGTCGCTGCTCGGTCGCATCGACTCCGATCTGAAGTCGCTTATTCTGTTCGATTCGACCGAAACCGGTCGTCCGGTGCTCGATCCGCTCTTGCGGGAGATCGCGTCCGAAACGGAGCAACACGATGTCCGCTATTGGGTTGAGCGGCTCGCTCCGCTGTCCGAGTCGGTGATTTCCCATGCGTTGGACCGGCTCGTTCGGCGAAAGATTCTAGACCGCCATTCGGGTGATTTCTATACGTTCACCAAGCGGCAGCAGCGGGGCGAAACACCGCCGGAAGAAGACCCCCTGGCGGGCGAGTTCGTAAAGGCCCGGCTGACCAGGATCATCTTCGCGGATGAAATTCCGGGTCCGCGCGACGTGATTATCACTGGCCTCGTCGACGCCTGTAACGTGTTCCATCTGATGTTTCAGATCGACGAGGAGGCGGAAGAGCGGATCAAGTTCGTCAGCCGGATGGACGTGATCGGCCGAGCGATTGCGGGAGCGGTAACCGAGAGCGTCGTCGCGCCCTCGCTTCGCCGGCCCTCGCTGACCAAGCCGATTCCATCCGTGTCCCTGCGTGATCTGGTGTTCAACCGCGAGCTGCGAGAGGGGAGGCTGCCGGCAGGGTTCGCCATTCTGGCCGAAAAATACGGTCCGGTGTTCGAGCTCCGGCTCCCGTTCCGCCAGAACCTGATTGTCCTGGCGGGGTTGAAGGCGAATCAATGGGCCCATCGCATGGGACGGGTGTATTTGCGGTCGAAGGAGTACTTCGAGGGCGTCGACAAGGCGTATGGTGTGTCGCGCTCGATGCACTCGGTTGACGGTGCCGATCACTTTCGCTTTCGCAAGTCGTTGGCGCCCGTCTACTCTCAAAGTACCTTGACCAGACGTCTGGACGAGGTCTATGATCTGGCCCGCACCCACATGGCGAGTTGGGATGTCGGCGCCACCATGCCGGTGCAGACGATGCTGCGGCCATTGCTGAACGCACAGTCATCGCCGCTCCTGGCCAGTATTGATACCCAGGACGAGATTGTCGACGCGCTCGAGTACAAGGTACGGGTGCTCAATGTAGGCATCGTCAAGTCGATGCCGCGTTTCATGCTGAAGACCCCTTCGATGCGCCGCCGGGCGAAGGCCACGCAACGAATCGTGGACCGTATGCAGAGTACGCATACGGCCAAGCAGCGGGTTGGTATGCATAAGGACGTGGTGGACGCGTACCTGGCCCTGCACGCGTCCGATCCCCAGTTCCTGCCCGAATCGGACCTGTCACTGCCGCTGGGGGCGATCTTGATGACCGCCATGTACATGGGCGACCAGGTCGGCTTTGCCCTTTACTGGCTGGTGAAGAATCCCGAGTTGTACGAGCGGGTCACGGCCGAAGCGGATGCGTTGTGGGCCAACGGCGATCCCGGCGAGGACGACTTGAGTCCGGACCGGATGGACGTGACCCGCCGAGTGCTGATGGAGACTCTGCGGATGTCGCCGATCACGGTCATGTCGATGCGCACGGTGATGAATACCTGCGTGGTGGAGGGTTACGAATTGCCGGTCGGGGCGCAGCTCTTGATTGCGCAGTCGGCCACGCACTACATGGAAGAGGCGTTTCCCGATCCGTGGACGTTCGACATCGACCGCTACGCGCCCCCGCGAAAGGAGCATCTGGGCGGAGGCTACGCGCCCTTCGGGCTGGGCACGCACTCATGTCTCGGCCGCCGCTGGGCCCACATGCACATGGCGATCAACCTGCTGATGCTCACGCATCACTTCAAGATCGAGTTGGCCCGCCCCTTCAAGCGGATGCCAATGGATCCGATGCCCTCGCAGTCGCCCAGCAACAAGATCAAGTTCAGGCTCGTCGAGCAGCGGCACGAACTCCGAGCCTGAGTCGCTGCGCACGCTCCTTTTGCACATGAACAAGCACGCTGACGCCGGACGACCTCGCACGGTACGGGTGATCACCGGGGCGAGCGGGCAGATCGGCGGGGTGTTGACGCGGGCCCTGGCCGACAAGTACGGGCCCCGTCAGGTTCGTGCGGTCTTTCGGAAGCGTCGAGGAACGGCCGCGGATCTCGACATCGCATGGGTCAAGGGCGACATTCTCGACAGGGAATCGCTGATCGCCGCCTTCGCGGGCGCGGAAACCGTATTCCATCTGGCCGCGCTGGTCTCGATCGGCAGCGTCAGGGCCCGGGAATTCCATCGCACGAATGTCCTGGGCACCCGCAATGTCGTGGAAGCGGCCCTCGAATGTGGGGTGAAACGCCTGGTTCATGTTTCCTCGATCCACGCGTACGACCAGCACCCGCTGAACGAGGTGCTGGACGAGAGCCGCGGTCCCGCGGACAGCCCGCGCGAAGCGCCGTACGACCGTTCGAAAGCCGCCGGCGAAGTGGAAGTCCGCCGTGGCATCACCCGGGGCCTGGACGCCGTGATCCTCAATCCGACGAGCGTGCTCGGACCCTGTGACGGCGCTCCGTCGCCCATGGGGCAGCTATTGCTCGACCTCCACCGCAGACGACTTCCCGCGCTGATCGCCGGTGGCTACGACTGGGTCGATGTGCGCGATGTCGTGGCTGCCACGATGGCCGCGGAGACACGGGCGAGATGTGGCGAGAACTACCTCGTCTCCGGCCACTGGCACACCGTGCGCGAACTGGCTGACCTTTGCCGGCAGGCCACCGGAGTACCCGCACCCCGCCTCCAGTTCCCGATGTTCGCCGCCCGGTTGTGGGCACCCTGCCAGGTCGTCCTGGATCGGTTCCGCGGACGCCCTCCGCTCTACACGCCTGCGTCCGTCCGCGTCATGGCTCATGCCAATCGGCGGATATCCAGCGCCAAGGCGCAGGCGGAACTCGGTTTCCACCCGCGCCCGCTCGCGGAATCGGTCAGGGCCACGTACCGCTGGTTCGACGAACACGGCATGCTGGCAGTCCGTGGATAAAGCCGCCCGAGCACCGAGAGCGCCGAGGCGCCGGGCTGGCAAGGCGCGACGAGAGGGGAATAGCAGGGCTATTCGCCCGAGGAGCAACGAAGAGCGAAGCCACGAACGGATGGAATGTATGGTTTACATGACATGTCGTAACGCAGAGTTTACAGTGTGAAGAGTCTGAGCGCCGCGCCCAGCCCGGATGCATCGCCGCTCGAATGCCGGGGGGATTTTGTCCGCGGGCTGCTGAGTGAAGGGGCGTGAAATGGTCGAAGAACGTCTGCACGGGATACTGATATGGGCTGTCCTCGCGATGGCTCCCGTGACGTTCCTGTTCCTGCTCCGCAGGGCCGCTCCCTACGGGCGCCACTACGCGGGTACGGGCTGGGGGCCACACGTTTCCGCCAGGCTCGGATGGATCATCATGGAACTGCCGGCGCCTGCGGTCTTCCTGGCCGTCTATCTCAACGGCAGGGCCGCCTTCCAGATCGTGCCGCTGCTGTTCCTGGTCATGTGGCAGGGCCACTATCTGAATCGGACGTTCATCCATCCGTTTCGCGTCCGGTCAAGCGGTCGAAACACGCCCCTTCCGGTGGTCGGATCCGGCTTTCTCTTCAATGTGATCAACGCGTACATCAATGCCCGCTTCGTGTCGGAGTTCGGCGACTATGCCACTGAATGGCTTGCCGACCCCCGCTTCCTGATCGGCGTCGGGATGTTCCTCGCCGGGCTCGCGCTCAATCTCCACTCCGACCACATCCTCATGCGCCTGCGTCGGCCCGGCGAGACAGGCTATGCGATCCCGCAGGGCGGCGGATTCCGCTTCGTCTCGTGTCCGAACTACCTGGGGGAAATCCTCGAATGGACCGGCTGGGCGGTCGCCACCTGGTCGTCGGGCGGCCTTGCATTCATGCTGTTCACCGTCGCCAATCTGGCCCCGAGGGCGCGGAGCAACCACAGGTGGTATCGGGAAACGTTCAGCGATTATCCGGCAAGACGCCGGGCCCTGATACCGGGCATCTACTGACGCCTGGGTGATCGCGCGCACATGCCGGCCCGAAGGCCGCCTGCGCGAACAGGCCGGTGCCATGCCTTGCAACCGTCATCGGTCCTCCCCTTCCGGTTGGCCGCCGAATCTCACGCCTGGCTCTCCCTGGCCGGCCCTTCCTTCGCTTCCGCCAAGCCGATTCGGCGCGCCGGCGTGACGCGCAACTGCAAGTCCGGGTAGAATTGACGGCAATAGAGCCGGTACTTCCCGATCGGGCCGTCAGCGCGGCAGAGGCGCGGGGGAGACCGGTAGCGCTTCCGGTCCCAGATGACCACGTCCTGCTCCACATACCGCCTCTCCTCCTTGATGAAGAGGCGGGCCATCAGCCTGTGGCGGAGGCTCACCGGGAGGAACCCGAGTCCCTTGAAGAACTGCCCCGGCCTGCGGATCTCATGCACCTGGGTGGCCAGCGTCAACTCGACATGCGTGCCGTCGACCGGGGTGGAGAGCACCCACATGCGCGAGTGCATGCCGATGCCCTTCTCGTGGATCTCGACGAACGAATAGCCCAGGCCGTGAACGTGGGCGACCGCCGACACGTCGGCCACGACATCGAACAGACCCAGCGTACGTCGCACGCTCGTGAAGTCGAAGGCGCTCCTGAGGTAGGCGCCGTCGATCAGCATTCCTGTCGGCCGCACGTTGCTGTAGCCGTGGGTGTACTCCAGATGCTCCACGTCGACGGAGTTCTCCGTCGTCTCCTGCGGGTGGCCCCGGAACCGGAGCGTGGTGGTAAGCACCCTGCTCCACTTCGGCCCGGCGTGCGGTTCCTCCGGGAGGTCCCACTGTGGCTGCCGTCCGCCGGCACCCCACCAGGCCAGGATCAGGCCGAGGATCTCCCTGGTCTCGTAGACCTTGAGCTTCGCGGCCCTGGGCGCCGGGGCATTGGGCGTGGCGACGCACTGGCCGGTCGTGTCGAATGTGAAACCGTGAAAGGGACAGACCAGGCAGCCGTCGCGCACGCGTCCGCCGACCGTCGGGCCCATGTGCGAGCCGAGGTGGGGACAGAATGCATCCGCGACGCAGATGCGCCCCTCCGTGTCGCTCCAGGCGACGATTTCCTCGCCCATCCACGTCTTTTCGATCAGCTTCCTGCGCTCGATGTCCTCGCGCGTGCCGACCAAATACCACCCATCGGGGAACGGCGGCAACCGGTCGATGCGCGTCGTCGGCCGCGGCGTGGTCTGTGTGCTCATGGCGTCCAATGTCACTCCGCACGCAGGATTGAGTCAACGGGGATCGTGTCAAACGGCGCGCATTCGCGTATACTTTAGTTTACAATATGTCACGTGGACATTACAACCGAAGGAGCAGACGATGGGTCTCTTTGGTCTACTGCGCGACATGCAGCAGGACGACGTGATCGCGGCGATCAGAAACAGGATCAAGAGCGTCGAGGCGCGAATCGAGAATCTGGAAACCCTGGTGCGTGCTCTCGACGCCAAGCTCGATCGGCTCACGGGAGAGGCGACCCGCGACTGACCGGACGGCTGACCGCCATGCCGCCGGACGCGGGATCAATCTCGTGTCAATTCCGCGGCTCGAGTCCCAGCTGATCCGCAACCTCTGCGAACTCCTCGAAGCTGCGCCCACCGAAACGGCGGCCGTTGACGAAGAGGGTGGGTGTTCCGGTGACATTCCGCTGCAGCCCGAGTTCGCGTCCCGCGCCGATTCTGGGAAAGGAGTCGGCAGGCAGCTGCACGCACTCTTCGAAGGCCGCGAGATCCGGGACCCCCGCGTCCCGCGCAAAGCTCACCCAGTCCCTGGTCCCGAGAGAGTCCTGTTGCGCGAAGAGCAGGCGGGACATCGACCTGAACCTGTCCTGCCGCTCGGCGCATTCGGCCGCCACGGCGCTGGGCAGCGACAGGGAACGCCCATTCAGCGGGAAGTGCTGAAAGACCAGCGCGACGTCAGCGGGGTAGCGGGAGAGAAGCGAGTCGACCGCGGGGCTCACCATCGCGCAGAAGGGGCAGGTGAAGTCCATGAACTCGGTGACCACCATGCGCGCATCGGCCGGACCGACCCGGATGCCCAGTGCGGTATCATCCTGCCAGTTCTCGATTTCGCTGCCATCCACTGCTTGCGGTCCAGAACCCGGCCCGCGCGCAACCTGTCCGTACACATAGAAATGAAGCGACGGCCACGGCAGCCACCGTGAGCACGACCGTGGCTGCGGTCTCCAGCACCGTTCGGGATCTGCTCATCTCATCCATCCTCCTCACTCCCGTCCAATGAGCGCGTGGCGCCGGACATATTCCACTCTGTGCTCATCCATCCAGACGCCCAGCACGAAGTCCTGGCCGATCTGCCACAAGTGCAGGTCCGGCGGCATGTCCACGCTTCCGACACCCTCGCCATGCGGATCGAACACCAGCCACCGCACCGGCGCCTCGACCTCGAATCGGTAGAGCTCCGCCCACAACCAGCCTGCGTCGTCGATCAGGAGCCGCGAAAAGACGGGCTTGATCTCGGGCCGCGGCAGTTCAAGGGACCGGCGCAGGCGATCTTGAGAGATCCTTTCGCGGGTACTGTCCGGCATGGCGGAGGGCGCATAGTCAAACTCGATCAAGGCGCGGATGTCCGCCGTCGAGGGCGCTCCTGCCGATGGCTCGGCGAGGCGGATCAAGCGGCTGAGCCCCGCCGTGCCGTACTGCCGGATCTCGGGACCGTGGTTCTCACCGAGCGCAACGTAGAACCCGTCCCTCCCCATGGCGGCGACCGGTGTGATATCGAAAGCAATGGGCACAACGCTTGTCGTACCACCCGGCATCACGTTGCGGTAGGTACGGTGCCACTGGAAGCCACGCTCCTCCCACACCACCCGTCCCGGTTCCAACTCCAACATCGCGTAATCGACGTCAATCTGACGAAAGGTCGGGTGACCAGCTGACGGGATGTTGCGGACTCCCGCTTCCAATCCCGCCACGCCGTCAGCGACGCCCACCACGCGCGGCCTATGGCCCGGCCAGAGCAGGTTCACGCGACGGATGAACCGTCCCCGATCGTCGAACACACTGAGCCTGCCGATATCATATACGAACAGCGAGTCGACGTCCGCCGATGGCGCCAGAGCGCAATACTGGCGAAACTCCCCGGGACCTTCACCCCTTCCTCCGGTACGCTCCAGGAAGACTCCATCGGTGCCGAAGAAGCGCAACTCGCAACTCGACCGGTCCACCACCACGACACGGCCATCCGGCAGTTGGCGCGCACCTTCGATGGTCGTGAAGAGATACGGCTCCTCCCCATCCAGCTCCCCCACCTGATACTCGGGGACGGCATCCACCACCCATCCGACCGGTGATCTCGCACGGCTGCCCAGGGTCTTCGCCACCCGCACACCGGCGCTATCCTCTTCCAGGAAGGGCACCCCCCCGGGCAATTCCGTGTCAGCCGAAGACTCGCAGGCCGCCGCGACGAGCAAACCGGCGAACAGGAGACGGGGCCACGGGCTTGGGCTACGGAGCTGCGAGGCCCGGTGCGGGAGACGCATCCGGCCGTTGGAGACCAGATCCACCGCGATCAACAGATCCTCGGCCGTACAGTTCCTGCCGATGCATCCCAGGGCGCCCGCCTCGACGATCGCGTCAATTGACTCCTCCTGTTCAGGATCGGCGATCACGAGCACGTTCGTTTCCGGCTCTCCGGCTCTCAGCCTCCGGATCGCCCGCAGGGCCCTTGTCCCCTGCCCCCCGAAGTCGACGACCAGAATATCGGGATTCTCGCGGCCGGAGATCCGCACGGCCTCCTCCGGACAATCGGTCTCGCCCACGACCGTCATGCGTCCAGTCGCCTCCAGCACCAGCTTCATTCCTTCACGCGCCATGGGGTGAGTTCCCGCGAGCACCAATTTGGTTCCTGCGTCCATCGATCTTCCCTTTCGGACAGGGGCCCGGAGTCCCGTTCGGGCAACATGGAAACACTCTGCCTCTTGTACTTAACAGACACATCTCACGTCCAATACGTGCAAAACGCCGCCTCAATCCCGGGTCACCGTCGGAAGCACGGTCCGGTCGAAGAGGTCGGCAACGAGGATCGGTCGGGGGTCGACTCCGCCGGGAAGTTCCGCGTACACTTGTTTCGGTCTGGCGATGCCGCAGCGTACGAACCCCTCGTCAATACTGTAATCTCCACTTTACATAATGTCATGCAAACTTTACAATCGGTCTCCATGATGCACGTCGGCGCCCTCGAGGCCCGTCGCTGGGCCGGTCTGGTCTTCGCCGCCGGGCCGGACGACGGAGTCGGTCTCAGGATCGCCTTCGTGACACCGGACGGCGCGCGCCGGGATCTGGATGACTGGTACCGGATGGTGTCGCGGGTCGGTCCCCACGCGGCTGACGGCTCGTACGCGCGAATGGAGTTCGAGTGCCGCGAAGCGCCGCCCGCCGCGAGCACGCTGGTCCTGGAGTGGTCGCGCCGGGAGGATGCGGTGGCGCTGCGGGTCACGGTGAAGGCGCCGGGCCGCCTGGAGGTGATCGGGGACGCGCCGTGGGGGTGGGAGGGGCGGTGGGAGGCGGAGGGCGGGGCGGCGGGAGCGGCGGACGCGGCGGAGGACCGTGGGTGGGCCGCCGGGGAGGGGGGCGGAGGGACGGGGGCGACCGCGGGCCACACCGGAACGGGACCTGCGCACGGGGCTGCAACGGCCGCCGGAGACCCACCGGTCTGGCGCGCCCGGCTGAACGCCGCGGAGATCGTCGCCGTGTTCGCGGACGGGACGGAGTGGTGCCGGGCGCCGGATCCGGGCCGTGGCGAGGTGGCGAGGGGACTCGAAGTCGCCGACGGGGAGGCCGGGCGCGTGGCCATGGTCGCCGTGTGGGGGGGAGCGGACCCGGCCACGAGGGCCGCGGGGCTGGTGGGCGAGGTGGATCGATGGGTCGACCACGCCCGCGCCGAGTGGCGCCGCCGCCGTCCGCGCGCCGCCGCCCATCCCGGGCTCGTGGAGAGCATCGCCGACAACCTGATGTGGATGGTGCTGCTCCAGCCGGAGACCGGACGCCTCTATACGCCGGCCGGGCGCCGCTGGATCTTCCCCCGGCCGCCTGCCCCGGGCGCGGCTGACTCTCGCGAACCGGACGACTGGACCATCTTCGGCTGGGACACCTTCTTCAACGCGCTCCTGTTCGCACAGGCGTCGGGCGAACTCGCCTGGTCGACGCTCCTGGCCGGCACCGAGTCGCGCTACCCGAACGGAAACGTGCCCAACTGGCGAAGCCGGCGTGGCGGCACCCCCGACCGCTCCCAGCCACCCGTCGGGTCGTTCGCCGCGCTCAGGCTGTACCGGATCCACCCGGACCTCGAGTCCCTCTCCGCCGCCTACGCGGGCCTCCTCGCCTGGTCGGACTGGTGGGTGGCGGACAAGGGCGGGCGCCCGCGCCGCGCGGGCCTCACCCCCGGGCTGCTGGCGTGGGGCTCCGACACGGACCTTGTGCCCGGTCCCGGACGCGTGCCCCCCTGGGAGGAGGGGGCGAGCGGCCACCAGCGCGCGGCCTGGGAATCGGGGCAGGACGACCTGCCGCTCTGGGAGGAGGCCGAGTGGGACCCCGGGAGGGAAGTCCTCGCCATGTCGGCCGTCGATCTGTGCAGCTACCGTGCGCTGGATCTGGAGTGCCTCGCGCGGATCGCGCGGATTCTCGGCGACGAGCCAACCGCGCATCGCCTTGAGGCGGACTACGGCCGCCTCGCCGCGACCATGAACCGCGTCCTGTGGTCGGAGCGCGCCGGCCTCTACCTCGACGAACTCCCCGGCGGCCACTCCACGCGCATCGCCGCCTCGAACTTCCTCCCCCTGATTGCCGGGATCCCCTCACGGCGACGGGCACGGCGCATGATCGAGACGCTGCGCGACCCCGCCCGCTTCCGGGGAGAGTGGGTGCTCCCCACCATCCCGCGCAACGACCCCGCCTTTGCCGACCAGCAGTACTGGCGCGGCTCGATCTGGCCGCCCATGAACTACCTGGTGCTGCAGGGCCTGCGCCGCTACGGCTTCAACGAGCTGGCGGCCGAACTTGCGTGGAAGGGCGCCAAGATGTTCCTGCGGGACCGCGCCCGCACCGGCATGTGCCGCGAGAACTTCGATTCACGCACAGGCGAAGGGTGCGGGCAGCGCTTCCAGAGCTGGACGCCGCTGCTTGCGCTGGGAGCGCTGGAGGAGTTGGGGGACCAGCCCCCGGGATGAACGTAAGCTCGCACGCCGCGGTTGCCCTGCGTGCGTGCAGCCTATCCGCAGGCCGACATCTCGGGGTGCGCGGTCCAGCTCTCGAAGTCCTCGCCCCCTGCGGGCAACTCGACGGCGCCGGACTGCCCGGCCGCGATGTCCCGGCGTTCCGTGGGTCCGAGCTCCGTGCCGCCCGCCAGGTGGACCTCGACCCGAACGGCGCACACGGTGGTGTCGGTGGTGTTCTCCACCATCCCCACGAAGGCATCACGGTCCGCGTCGTAGGAGAGGGTCAGGCGAATCCCGCGGCGGGTGGCGTCCCAGCTCTCGTCGCGACCGATGTACTCGCCGCCTTCTTCGCCCTCCTCGCCGTGCTCGCCCTCCTCGCCGTGCTCGCCCTCCTCCCCGTGCTCGCCACCCTCGCCGTGCTCGCCGCCCTCCGCGTGCTCGCCGCCTTCGCCGTGCTCTTCACCCCGGGCCTCCCCGCCTTCCCCCTCGCTCTCTTCGGCCTCCGCGGCCATGGCGGGGTTGACGTCCTCCATCTGCACCTCGGCCTCGTCGCCCCCGGCCTCCTCGGAGCCCGACCGGCCCTCACAGCCGATCAGGACGAAGAGGACGAGCGCCAATGCCGCCGACATCACCGACGCGCCGTTCAAGAACTTCATGATCCTGCCTCCAATCCGGAGTTTCCCGTGCCGCTCCGCTGCCGCTGCACTAGGACATTGTACGGACTCCAATGGCTTCCGAGCCAGCCCGAGCCCCCGTCGAGCCCCCGTCCAGCCCTCGTCGAACCCCCGTCGACCCGCCTCTTCGCCCGCCGCCGGATTACTTCGTCCGCCCCGGTAAACCCAGCACCCGCACCAGCACCTCCACCACCTCGTCGATCTGCTCTTCCTTGATCACCAGCGGCGGCAGAAGCCGGATCACCGTCGTGCCCGCCGGCAGCGCCAAGACGCCCGCTTTCGCCAGCGCATCGATGTGGGGACGGCACCGCTCCCGCAGCTCGACCCCGATCATCAGCCCCACCTGCCGCAGCGCCCGCACCCGTCTGGGCAGCCTCGGTTCGAACCGCTCCCGGAACCGTGCCCCCAGGGCCGCCGCGCGCTCGTCCAGACGCTCTTCCTGCATGAACTCGATTGCCGCAAGGGCCGCGGCGCACACCAGCGGATTGCCGCCGAAGGTCGTGCCGTGCTTTCCGGGCGGCGGCCGGATCCGGCCGTTCGCCAGCACGGCGCCCAGCGGCACGCCACCCGCGATCGCCTTGGCCAGGCAGAGCATGTCGGGGGTGACTTCGTGGTGCTCGCACGCGAACATCCTGCCGGTCCGGCAAAAACCCGTCTGGATCTCGTCGAAGACCAGGAGCGCCCCTGCGTCGTCGCACGCCTCTCGCGCCGCCTGCAGAAACTCGGCGCTCGCCGGCCGGATCCCGCCTTCGCCCTGCACCGGCTCGATCACGACCGCAGCCGTCTCCTCCCCAACGGCATCCAGGAGCTTCCCGGGTCTGTTGAACGGCACGAACGAGAAGCCGGGCACCAGGGGTTCGAATGCCTGGCGGTACTCTTTCTTGTGGGTTGCGCTGAGCGCTCCGAGGGTGCGCCCGTGGAACCCGCGCATCGCCGACACGACCCCGGGGCGTCCCGTGGCCAGGCGCGCGAACTTGATCGCCGCCTCGACGCTCTCCGCCCCCGAGTTGCAGAGAAAGCCGCGGGTCAGACCGGGCGGCGCAATCGACGCCAGCTTCTCGAGCAGCCTGGCCCGCGTGTCGTTGTAGAAGATCCCCGGGCAGGTGACGATCCGGCGCGCCTGGGAGGACAGTGCCTCCGCGACCGCCCGGTTGCCGTGCCCGATGCTCGCCACACCGATTCCGGCGACGCAATCGATGTAGCGGCGCCCGCGGTCGTCGTGCACCTCCGCGCCCCGCCCCTCCACCAGCGTGATGTCGCGCTTCGGAAAGACCTCGAGCGCGTAGCGGCGCTCGACGCTGCGAGCGGCTCCGGGCGAAAACATGCTCATATGCTCATATGCACATGTCGGGCGAGGTGGCGCCCGCGCGCGGACCTGGACGGCGCCACGCCGCTCACCCGATCACGGTCCCCTTCCCCGCCATCGCGTCCGTGATCGGCGACTCGGTGCGCCCGTCGGCGATCAGCACCTTCGAACACCCGGGCTGCACCAGTTGGCGGATGGCGTGCATCTTGCGCTTCATGCGGCCCGTCACCCGGCGTTCCCACCGGGGCAGCTGCTGCGGCGGTATCACGGGCACGACGGACTCGGGGTCGTCCGGGTCCTCCAGGAAACCCGGCGCCTCGATCAGCTGGATCACCCAGTCCGGTTGCATCGCCAGTGCCAGGAGGGTCACGATGTCGTCGTTGTCCGAGTTGATCGCCACATTGCGCTCGTCGATCACCGGGAAGGTGATGACCGGCGTGTAGCCGTTGTCCAGCAGCCACCCCACCAGCTTCCGGTTGACGGCGACCGGCTTGCCGGACAGGTCCCGCTTGATCAGCGTCTTGTCTCCTTCGCGGACGCGAATCCCCTTGTTGCGCATCCCGCGCACCAGCGCACCGTCCAGGCCGGTCAGGCCGATCGCGTTCACGCCGTGCTGGTGGAGCAGCTCGACGAGCCGCTTGTTGCGAAGCCCCGAATACGCCATGAGCATGAGGTCGATCAGCTCCTGGTCGGAGTATACGCTGGTGTGCCCGGAGACAGACGTCAGGACCCGTATCTCCACGCCGAGGCGCTCGGCCAGTTCATTGCGCGCGGCATTCGCCCCGTGCACGAGGATGATCCGATCGTCCAACTCGGCGACATCGCGCGCGATCCCGTCGAGGTTGATGTTAGCTCCCCCACCGACCTTGATCAGAAGCATTGGCAGCTCCCAGTCTTCTCAGAGGGTTCCGGTGTAGCCGTTCGCGACCGGAGTCCAGCGCATCCGCGCGACCGCGGCCGGATAGGGCTCGGAGCAGAGGATTTGGGCCCCATCCGCCACCGCCATGTGCATTTGAAAATACGCTGGATTCTCGCGGAAGCGAGATGCGAAGTGGACCCGGTGCCCGGTGTCGGCGACGACGACGTTCATGGCGCGCATGCGGCGGGTCCGGCGCTCGATGGCATCGAAACCCAGGACGAGCGCGGCCGCGAAGTCTCCCCGGTCGAAGCGCTTCACGAAGTTGAAGACCTTCTCGGCGCCGATCCGGCCGCGCTCCCGGATGCGCACCCCATGCAGCTCCCCGTTGAAGGCGAAGACCCGCTCGCCGTCGGTGAACGGCATGTTGTTCTCGACGCGAATGCCCTCGTCGCGAAACGCGCTGCGGGCGTGGGCGACCAGGAGCGTCGCCCGGCCCGATGGCCGCCCCCCGTCCGCCCAGATCGGCGCGATGTCGTGGTAGAGGCGCCAGGGGCCCCGCCGGCCGCCGCCGGAGGCCGTGACGCCGGCGCCGTCCGCCCGGGGTGCCGCGTCCTGTCCGCCGCGGCGCGACTCCTCCGCCGGAAGCCACGCACACCCCCAGCCGTGTCCCTGGTACTCGCTGCTGTCACGGGCGATCCGGGCCAGCGCGGCCAGGTGCTCCTCCATCTCGAAGCCATCGCCACCGGAGCGGACGCAGAGCAGGCGGCACACGACCCCTTGTCTCCCTTCCGGCCGTCCTCAGGCCGGGTGGAGCCCCGGGAACTCCAGGGCGCGTCTTTCCGGCAGCCCGTGCATGATGTTGAACGCCTGGACGGCCTGCCCCGCGGCGCCCTTCATCAGGTTGTCGATCGCGGCCATCACCACCACCCGCCCCGCGTGCGGATCCTTCTCGAAGCCGATGTCGCAGTAGTTGGACCCGGCCAGCAGCTTGGGGTCCGGGTAGCGGTGGATACCCGTGCGCTCCTTCACGATCCGCACGAACGGCTCATCGGCGTACGCGCGCCGGTAGATCTTCCAGAGCTCTTTCTCGTCGATGTCCCGGTTCACGAAGACGTGGCAAGTGGCCAGGATCCCCCGCACCATCTCGACGGCGGTGGCCGACAAGTGGATGGCGCACACCGGCGCGCCCGGCCCGGCGCCGGTTGTACCGGCCCCCGTTCCGCCCAGCACGGCCCGGATCTCGGCCTGGTGGCGGTGCCCGGTGGGCTTGTAGGAACGCGTCGCGCCGCTGCGCTCGGGGTGGTGGCTGGCCTCGCTCGCCCGATTGCCCGCTTCGCTGGACCCGACCTTCACTTCGATCACCACCGACTTCTCCACCTGTTCCAGGAAGAGTGGGCGCAGCGCCAGGACGGAGGCCGTGGCGTTGCAGCCCGCGCACGCCACCAGGCTCGTCCGCAGCGCCTCCCGGTTCACCTCCGGTATCCCGTAGACGAAGCGGCCAAGGAGGTCGGGGCGCGGGTGCGGCTCCCCGTAGAAGCGCTCGTATTCGCCGGCATCGCCCAAGCGGAAATCCGCGCCGAGGTCCACCACGCGCTCCGCATTGGCGAGGAAGGGGTCGATGTGGCGTGCGGACGCGCCGTGCGGCAGGCACGAGAAGACAACGTCGCAGGATGACAGCTCGCTGAGCGACACGTACCGAAGCCGCGTGAGGCCGCGGAGGTTGGGGTGGGTGCGGTGCACGAACTTCCCCGCGAGGCGCTCCGAGGTCACCTGCGCCACCTCGGCGTCCGGGTGGGCCAGCAGCAGTCGCAGGAGTTCGCCGCCCGCGTATCCGGAGCCGCCCGCGATCGCGACCCGGATCACGGCACCGCTCTCCGCAGATACGACACGATGCGCTCGGGGATGTTCACCCCCGTCACGTCGATGCTGTTCCGGAACTCCATCGTGTAGTTGACCTCGTTGACGAGGAACCCGCCGCCGGTCTCGAAAAGGTCGACCGCCAGCACGCCCCCGCCCATCGCCTGGGCGGCCCGCAGGGAGATCCCGGCGAGATCAGGCGTCACGGGGCAATTGCTCGCCCGGCCACCCCGTGCGGTGTTGGTGATCCAGTGATCCGACGTGCGGTAGATCGCCGCGACGCACTCGTCGCCCACCACGAAGGCGCGGATGTCGCGGCCGCGCTTCTCCACGTACTGCTGCACGAAGAAGATCGAGTGATGGTAGCTCCCCAGGATCGCCTTGTGCTCCAGGACCGTCTCGGCCGCGTCGCGGTCGTTCACTCTCGACAGGAGCCGGCCCCACGAGCCCACCGCGGGCTTGAGCACGGCGGGGTACCCCAGCTCCTCGACCGCCGCCAGCGCCGACTCGGGCGTGAAGGCGATCCGCACCTCCGGCTGCGGCACCCCGTGATCGCGGAGCGAGGCGGCCGTAAGGATCTTGTCGCCGCAGCGCCGCGCGACCTCGTAGGCGTTGACGCACGCCGTGCCGACCCCCTCGAAGAGGCGCAGCGCGTGCATCGCGCGGGAGTGGTTGATGGAGCGCTCCAGCACAAGGTCCACAGGCGGCCGCGTCTCCAGGTCGAAGACGAGGCGGCGGTCGTCCAGGAAGACGATCTCCATGTCGCGGCGCCTCCGCAGCTCGGCGATCAGCAGCTTCTCGTCCCTGCGGATGAGGGAATGGAGGAACCCGACCCTCATGCACGGGCTCCGGCCGGGCCGGGGGTCGGCGAGCCGGGAGCGGGCCCGGGCCGCGCGCAGCGCCACCGGTCACTCACCCCAGTCCTCCTCCGCGTCCGGCGCCTCGCCGAGCGTGATGGGGTCGAGCGCCAGGATCTCCAGCTCGATGCCGCACTCCTCGCATTCGAGCAGTTCTCCCTCGACGGGATCCGCGGAAATGGTGACTTCCGCTTCGCAAACGGGACATTCGTGCATGATCCAACAGCCTCTTTCGGGTGGAAGACGAGCTTTTCGCTCAACCAGTACCCGCCGCGGACAGGGACGTTCCAGGACCCGCACCTCGCTCCGGGATCACTCAGCCGCGCCCTTCAGCAAGCGACGACGTCGGGATCTCCTCCGCCTCGACCGGGCGGCCATTGCGAATCGTCACGTACGCCTCCATGGCCCGGTACGCGGGCAGCCCGAGCGATGCCAGCAGATCCGCGGTTTCACGGTTGCGGTCCACCACCCGCTGCCAGAATTCGCGCGGATCCGACCCGGGGAAGGGCGCCGAATCCTTCTGCGACTCGTGCTGGAAGATCGCCTGAACCTTCGCGCGCAGCTCGTGTTCCGAGAGCGGGACGAGAACCGTGGCCTCGCTGACGCCCCACTCCTGCCACGCGCCGCGGTAGTACCAGAGGAGAGGCGCGTCGCCGCCGTAGCGGGGCAGCGCGCGCTCGACCGCCTCCAGGCACATGCGGTGGGTGCCGTGCGGGTCGGAGAGGTCGCCGACTGCGAACACCATCGTCGGCCGCACCTCCTCCAGGACATCGGCAACGATCTCCACGTCGCGCTCCGAGATGGGGTCCTTCCTGACCTGGCCCGTCCTGTAGAACGGCAGGTCGAGGAAGCGTGCCTGCCCGCCGGACAGGCCCAGCACCTCGATTCCGGCCGACGCCTCGCTCTCGCGGATGATCCGCTTGAGGTCCTGAACCACCGGAACGTCGACATCGCCCGGTTCCTTGAGCGCCAGTTCGGCCTCGACCGCGGCAACCGCCTCCTCCACCGATTCGGGATCGCCCAGCGCCATCACCCCGGCCGCCCGCTTCACGAAATCCAGATGGCGGCGCACTTCGTGGTCGAAGACGGCGATGTTCCCCGAGGTCTGGTACGCGACCGTCACCCGGTTGCCGTTTTCGACCAGCTTGCGCAGCAGGCCTCCCATCGAGATCACGTCGTCGTCAGGGTGCGGGGAGAAGATCAGGACCTCGTGGCCGCGCGGAAGCCGGCTCTTGCCCCGGATCTTCGCGATGAGCGCGTTGAAGACCTTCCCGTTCAGCGGCTCCGCCGACCTGTACCGCGCGACCAGCGAGCTCAGGTGATGTGCCCGGTAGTCCTCGTTCGCGAGGTGCAGAATGGGCTTGCCGGTCCGCTGGCTGAGCCAGATGACCGCGTCGGTCTCGAGCCGGGGCGTCCATTCCACGTCGCCGACCAGCCAGGGGGTGCGGACGCCCGTGAGTTCCGCGGCCGCGGCCGGGTCCAGGTACACGGTCGCGGCGGGGTGCTGCTGGAGGAATGTCGCCGCCACGTCGGCGCTCACCTCCCCTTCCACCGCGCGCAGCACGATCTCGGCCTTGTGTTCGCCGGTCGCGAGCAGCACCACCTCGCGCGCCTCCAGGATCGTCGCCACCCCCATGGTGATCGCCTGGGGCGGCACGTTCTCCTCGCCGAAGAAGTCCGCGGCGGCGTCGGCGCGGGTCACCGTGTCGAGGTAGATCCGCCGGGTGCGCGAGTCCCGCCCCGAGCCCGGCTCGTTGAAGCCGATGTGGCCGCTGCGCCCGATCCCCAGGAGCTGCAAGTCGATCCCGCCCGCGTCGCGAATCCGCTGCTCGAAGTCCGCGCAGTGGGCGTCCACCTCGTCCTCCGCAAGATCTCCGCGCGGAATGTGGCACCGCCCGGGCCGGATGTTGACGTGGTCGAACAGGTTCTCGTGCATGTAGCGGCGGTAGCTGTGAATGCTCCCGGGCCGCATGGGGAAGTACTCGTCGAGGTTGAAGGTAATCACGTTCGCGAAGTCGAGCCCCTCTTCGCGGTGGAGGCGGATCAGCTCCCGATAGACACCGAGCGGAGTGGAACCGGTGGCAAGACCGAGCACGGCATCGCGTCCCTCGCTTGCGCGCGCGCGAACGAGGGCCGCGATGCGGCCGGCCACCTCGGTGGCTATCTCGTCATGCTCCATCACGCGCACCGGGATGCGCTCCCGGCGCGCGTAGTCGGACTGGGACATGGTCGGCCCGGCGGGGTCCTACCCCACCTTGTTCTCGGGCAGCAGGACGAACTTTATGTACTTGTCGGTGCGCAAGTAGCGGTTCGCGGCCTGTTGCACCTGCTCGGCCGTCCATCCCTCGATCAGGTCGTACGACGGGATCTCCCGAATGTCACGCCCCCGGCTCTCGAAGGCGGAGAGCTGGCTCAGCCAATACCCGTTCTGCTGCAGGCTGGTCTCCTTGGAGCGCCGCTGCGTCTCGCGCACCTTGGAGACCGTTTCGGCGTCGGGCCCCTCGGCCTTGAGTCGTTCGATCTCCTCGAAGACGACGGCGGCGAGCTCATCGGCACGCTCCGGATCCGACCCGAACTGGATCTGGACCGCGTACTCCTCGTCCGGCCGGAAGCTGATTGAGCCCGAAACGCCGACGCCATAGGTGCCTCCCAGGTCCTCGCGGAGCAGCTCCCGCAGGCGAATCTGGAGGATCTCACCCATTGCGTTGATGACCGTCCACTCTTCGCGCGAATACTCGCCGTCGCCGGCGAAGATGATCATCGTCCTGCTCTGGGGCTCCACGCCCTTTCGCACGACCTTCTCGATGACGCCCGGCGGCGGATCCATCCCGTGGTCGATCCAGTGCTCGTCCCGCGCGAGGTTCGGCAGTCCGCCCAGGTATGTCTCCACGAGCGGCCGGATCCCATCGAGATCGAAGGTGCCCACGAAGTAGAATGTGAAGTCGGACGCATCCGCGAAGCGGTCCCGGTAGAAGTCGAGCGCCTCGTCCAGATCCGCTTCCTGCAGCGTCGCAAGCGCTTCGCTGAGCGTCGCCGTCGCCCGCGGGTGCCCCTGCGACATGGTGGTCGACACCGTATCCTGGAACACGCCCTGAGGGGTCGCGCCCATGTTGGCCATCATGCCGGTCATCTGCGACTTCATCGCCTCGACGGCCGTCTCATCCTTGCGCGGGGCCACGAAACGCAGGTAGATCAGCTGGAACGCCGTCTCCAGGTCCTGCGGGGACGCCGAGCCGCTGACATTCTCCGTGAGTTGCGAGACGCTGGTGGATGCGGAAGCCCTCTTCCCGGTGAGCTTCCTGCCCAGCGCGATCTGGTCGAACTCCCCCAATCCGCCCTGGGAAACCAGCATGCTGGCGAGTTCCGCGTTGTGCACCTCCTCATCCGGCACCAGGGAATAGCCACCCGGGCTCGTCGCCGAGAAGATCACCTGGTCGTCGCGGAAATCCGTCGGCTTCAGGACTACTCGCACCCCGTTCGCAAGCTCCCATATCGTGACGCCGATGTCGTCCACGGTCTCCTCGGCGACGACCGGCGAGCCTTCCGGGATCTCGGCAAGGAGCGGGGCGTCGACCGCCGCGTCCTCGTACGGCGCGATCTCCTTGTCGGAGACGGCCGCGAAGATGGCGGTCACCTCTTCCTCGGTCGCAGTCTCGAGCCCTTCCTTTTCGGGGCCGGCAACGAGGATCACGCGCCCCTGCTCGGTCAGCCAGTCCCGGGCGAAGGCGTTCGTCTCCTCGAGCGTGATGCCGGGCAGGACCGCGTCCAGCAGATCCATCTCGGTCTGGACGCTCGGATACGGGGTGTCCTCCAGAAACACGTTGATGTACCGGCTCGCGAGGCCGCCGGAAATCCTGTTCTCCGCCTCCGCCAGCCTGCTCTCGTAGAGCCTGCGCAGAGCGATCTTCTCCCTCTCCAGCTCGCTCGCGGTGAATCCGTGGCGCGCCACGCGCTCGGCTTCGGTGAGAAGCGCGTCCAGCCCCCGTTCGACCCCGTCCTCGGCAACAGCCGCATTGAACTGGGAAGCGTCCACACCACGCAGGAAACCGCCCCCGCCCACGGACGCGAAGATGAAGGGGGGGTCGGCCTGGACACCGAGTTCGTCAAGCCGCTCGTTGAGCATCCGCGAATAGAGCGACCGCACCCGGTCACGGCGGAAATCGGCCACCGTACCACGAGGACTCGCGGACTGTTTGTACAGAACGCTGACCTGGGTCTGCGGCATTTCGGGATCGGTTGCGATCGAAACCAGCGGCGGATGGTCGACCGGGACCTCCGTCTCGCCCCTGGGGCGCGGGTTGTCCGGTCCCTTGAGGCCGCCGAAGTTCTCCCGGATCATCGTCTCGATGGCGTCACCGTCGAAGTCGCCCACCGCGATGACCGCCATCAGGTCCGGCCTGTACCAGTCCTCGTAGTAGCTGCGCAGCCGATCGGCGGGCGCGTTCGCGAGGATGTCGGTGTCCCCGATCGGAAGCCGCTCCGCATAGCGCGATCGGTGGAAGAGGAACGGGATCTGCTCATCCTGGATCCGCGCCGCCCCGCCCCGCCGTCCCCGCCACTCCTCGATCACCACGCCCCGCTCCTTGTCGACCTCCTCCGGGTCGAAGAGGACGCCGCCCGCCCAGTCCACGAGGATCTGGAAGGCGGTCGCAAGCACCTCGGGGTCGTCCATCGGGACCTGCAGCATGTACACCGTCTCGTCGAAGCTGGTGTAGGCGTTCACGTCGGGGCCGAACTGCATCCCGATCGACTCGAGGTAGTCCACCAGCGCCTGCTTCTCGAAGTTCTCCGTGCCGTTGAAGGCCATGTGCTCCACGAAGTGGGCCAGCCCGAGCTGGTCCTCGTCCTCCAGGATCGAGCCGGCGTTGACGACCAGGCGCAGTTCGGCGCGGTTCTCGGGCTCGTCGTTCTCGTGGATGAAGTAGGTGAGGCCGTTCGCCAGGGTGCCGGTGGTCACCTCGGGGTCGGGGGGGATGGGGTCGCCCGGGTTGTACTGCTGGGCGGATGCCGGGCGGACGCATGGCGTGGCGAGCGCCAGGGCGCAGATGAACGCGGCTGCGGGAGTCAAGTGTCTCTTCATCGTCCTTCTTCCCTGAGGTTGGTGCCGGGTTGGCTGAAACTGCCTGTGAAGACCGCGAAATGCGGCCTGGCCGCAGGTGCTCCGTCGTCCCTAAAGATAAATGGGAGATGGGCAAGGTACATATTCGGAATACGTCCGAGGCTTGCGATTCCTTCAATGTGGCGGGCCGGTCGCGCCCGAAATCCCCTCAGTGCGGCCCCGCGAGCACCTCGGCCGCCCGCGACGCGCCGCCCCGCAGGCACCCGCGTCCGGCCAACGACGCGAAGGTTCTGCCCGCCACGATGATGTGATCGAGCACGGGGATGCCCAGCTGTTCGCCCGCGGCGCTGAGCTGGCGCGTCACCTTGAGGTCTTCCGGGGATGGCTCGGGGTTCCCGGACGGGTGGTTGTGGACCAGGATGAGCGCCGCGGCCCGGAGCACGATCGCGTCGCGGAAGACCTCACGCGGATGGATGAGCGACGCGTCGAGGATGCCCCGCGTGACCTGGCGCTGGCAGATCGGGCAGTTCTGGGAGTTGAGGAGAAGGACGTGGAACTCCTCGTGGGCGAGGTGCCCCAGCGTCGGCGCGAAGATGTCGTGGACGTCGCCCGGCCCCGTGATCGGCTCCGCGGCCTCCGCCCGGGCCGACCCCACGCGCCGGCCCAGCTCGATTCCCGCGACGATCCGGGCCGCCATCGCGGGACCGATCCCCGGGATGGCCATGAGACGGCCGGGGTCGACCCGGGCCAGCTCGCGCAGCCGCCCGCCCGAGAGATCCAGGACGCGCTCGGCAAGGCGGTGGGCGGGCGTCGTTCTGGTTCCCGCGCCGATCAGCAGCGCCAGCAGTTCGTGCTCGGAGAGCGGTCCGGGCCCATGCCGCTGCAGGCGCTCCCGTGGCCGGGCCTCCGGGGGGTGTGCCACGGACGTCCCGGACGCGTACTCACGCACGGCCGGCGGCCCCGCAGCATTTCTTGTATTTCTTCCCGCTGCCGCAGGGACACGGCTCGTTTCGCCGCGGTGCCCTGGTGCCTGTGACCGGCTTCGCCTGCCGCGCCTCTCCCCGGTTGGTCGCCAGGGCGCGGACATCCGTGGGCCGGCCCGCCGAACCCGGCCCTGTCCCGCGGCGGGCGCTGGCCGCCATCCCCATCGAGTCCACCTCTCCCGTCCCTCCGGGGCCGTGACGGGCCTCGGCCGCGCCGCCCCCTGGACGGGTCGGCACGCCGCTCCCCTGCGTCTCCGAGGGCCCCGAATAGGACAGGCGCCGCTGGCTCTGGAAGCGCATCGGCGGCCGCTGCTCAAGGCGCACCCGGAAGAACTGCTGAGTGACCGTGCGGCGGATGTCGTCCATGAGCCCGACGAACATCTCGTAGGCCTCCTTCTTGTACTCGACCAGCGGGTCCTTCTGTCCCCATCCGCGGAAGCCGATCGACGCCTTGAGGTGGTCGAGATCGTAGAGGTGATCCTTCCACTTGGTGTCGATCGTCGACAGCATCACGAAGCTCATCACCCGTTCGCCGTGCTCGCCGAGCGATTCGATCTTGCGCTCGAAGGACTCGTCCACCGCTTCCTCGGCCGCCGTAAGCACGTCCTCGCGACCGACGTCCTCCGGGTCCTCCTCTTCATCGACGCGTGGCAGCACGGTGTGGAGGTCGAGGAGCATGCGCTGCCTGAGCCCGCCCACGTCGACTCCCTCGCTGAGTCCCGACGCGGGGAGGTGGTCGTCGAAGACGTCCTCCATGACATGGCGCACCATGTCCCGGATCTCGCCCTTGAGGTCCTCGCCGCCCTCGAGCGCGAAGAGCCTCAGGTCGTAGATGACCTCCCGCTGCTGGTTCATCACGTCGTCGTAGTCCAGCAGCCGCTTGCGCGCCTCGAAGTTGTTGCCCTCGACCCGCTTCTGGGCCCTGCCGATCGAGCTGGTCACGAGGGGGTGGATGATTACCTCGCCCTCTTCCGCGCCCATCTTGTCCATGGCTCGGGCGATCCGCTCCATGCCCCCGAAGAGGCGCATCAGATCGTCCTCGAGCGAAAGGAAGAACTGCGACGCGCCGGGGTCGCCCTGCCGGCCCGCGCGCCCACGCAGCTGCCGGTCGATCCGCCTGGCCTCGTGTCGCTCCGATCCGAGGATGTGAAGACCGCCGGTCTCGATGAGGTGATCGTCCGGCTTGCCCTCCAGGTCCTCGTAGCGGGTCGGGTCGGTGGAGACGACGTCACCGGGATCGAGACCCCGACCTTCGGCCCACTCCACCGTGCGCGCCTCGGTCACTCCGGCGCCGAGCTTGATGTCGGTTCCGCGGCCCGCCATGTTCGTCGCGATCGTCACCGCGCCCGGCTGCCCGGCTTCGGCCACGATCACCGACTCGCGCTTGTGCTGCTTCGCGTTGAGGACGTTGTGCGGCACCCCCCGCCGCTTCAGCATGCGGGAGATCGTTTCCGAGACCTCCACATTCGTCGTTCCCACGAGCACGGGCAGCTCGAGGCGGTTGAGGCGCTCGATCTCGTCCATGAGAGCGAGATATTTCTCGCGCTTGGTGCGGAAGATGAGATCGTCGCGATCGTCCCGCGCGATGGGGCGGTTGGTCGGGATCACCGAGACATCGAGGTTGTAGATCTGGTGGAACTCGGTCTCCTCGGTCTCTGCGGTCCCGGTCATCCCCGCGAGCTTGTCGTACATCCGGAAGTAGTTCTGGATAGTGATCGTGGCCAGGGTCTGCGTCTCGCCGCGGATCTCCACGCCTTCCTTGGCCTCGACCGCCTGGTGCAGCCCGTCGCTCCACCGGCGGCCGGGCATCTGCCGCCCGGTGAATTCGTCCACGATGACGATGGCGCCGTTTTCGCCGATGATGTACCGCTCGTCCTTGTGGAAGAGGGTGTAGGCCTTCAGCAGCTGGTGGATCACGTGGATTCTCTGGGACTTGTCGGCGTACTCCTCCTCCAGCTCCTCGATCTTCTCCCGCTTCTCGTCGATCGCCAGGGCCTCGTCCTCCTGGATCTCGCCCACCACCTCGGAGAGATCGGGCACCACGAAGGCGGCGGGGTCTCCCGGCGAGAGCTCGTCCAGCCCGGCATCGGAGAGGTGGACGTTGCTGCCCTTTTCGTCCATCGCGAAGAGCAGCAGCTCGTCGACTTCGTGGAGACGCTTGTCGCGCATGTAGTCGCCCTCGACCCTTTGCACGAGCTTGACGACGGAAGGCTGATCGGCGAACAGCTTCATGAGGCGCTTGTTCTTCGGCGCGCCCCGCTTCGCAGCCAGGAGCTTCTCGCCGGCCTCGTACTCGGTGTCCTCCGCGTCGAGGCCGCGCACCGCCTCGGCGACGAGCCGGTTGACCGTCCGGGTCTGCTTGCGGTAGAGCGCGCCCACCACCGGGGCCATCTGCTTGAACGGGGTGGAGGTGTCGCGCGTGACCGGCCCGGAGATGATGAGCGGGGTCCTGGCCTCGTCGATCAGGATCGAGTCGACCTCGTCGATGATCGCGTAGTGGTGCGCGCGCTGTACGCGCTGTTCCAGCGTATGCACCATGTTGTCGCGCAGGTAGTCGAAGCCGAATTCGTTGTTGGTGCCGTAGGTGATGTCCGCGTTGTAGGCCTCGCGGCGCTCCGGCGTGCCCGGATCGTGCAGATCGATGCAGTCCACGCTCAGGCCGAGGAAGCCGTAGATCGCTCCCATCCATTCGGCGTCGCGCTGGGCCAGGTAGCTGTTCACGGTGACCAGGTGGGCCCCGCGCCCGGCGAGCGCGTTCAGGTACAGGGGCATTGTGGCGACAAGGGTCTTACCCTCGCCGGTGGCCATCTCCGCTACCCTGCCGCGGTGCAGCTGCGTGGCGCCGATCAGCTGCACGTCGTAGGGGATCATGTCCCACTCGAGTTTCTGGCCCGTGACCTGGACTTCCTGTCCCATCAGCCGCCGGCACGCCTCCTTGACGACGGCGAACGCGTCGGGGAGGATCTCTTCCAGCACCTCCGCCAGACTGTCGCGGTACTCCTCTTCGAGCTTGCCGATATCGAGGCCGAGGGCCTCGCGCTCGTCGGGGTCCGCCGCGTCGTGCTTGCGCTGGCGAAGGTCCTCGATCTCTCGCGTCACACTCTCGGTGTGCCCGGCGATCCGGTCCCTGAATTCCCGTGTCTTTTCCTTCAGTTCATCGTCGGAGATTCCCTCGAGTCCGGCGCACCTCTCGTTGATCTCGTCGACGAGCGGCGCAAGGCGCTTGACTTCGCGCGCGTATCTGGACCCGGCAATCTTCTTGAAGATCCCTTTGATCATTCCATTTCCTCATCTTGCTCCGCGCCGCTCCGCTCCGGAGGGGGCGGTCAGACCCGGTAGAGGTCTTCCCTTTCAATAACGGCCCGGACCGCGGGCGTCACCATGCCGCGAACGGCCAGATTCCCTGCCAATCGGGCGCGAACCCGCGCCGAAGAGATGTCGACCGGTGTCACCTGGACGAAGCGCACGCGGCCATCCGGAAGCGCCGGGTCCCGCACGGCCGCAAGCGCCACTTCCTCCGGCACTCCCGCCCGGGCGATCACCACCACCTCGGCCAGCTCCGGAATTGCCGCCGACTCCTTCCAGCGGGCGAATCCGGCCAGCAGATCCATCCCCACGACAAGGTAAAGCGACCACCGGGGGTGGTCCGCCCGCAATCTCCGCAGGGTATCAATGGTGTACGACACGCCTCCGCGCTCCAGCTCCAGGTCACACAGCTCGAATCTCGGGTCACTTTCGATCGCGGCCTCGACGAGCCGCCGCCTCACGCCGGGCGGCGTGAGGGCCCGGCCGGTCTTGTGCGGTGGCGTCGCCGCGGGCACCCACAGCAGGCGGTTCAGCCCAAGAAACTCGACAACCTCACGGGCCACGATCGCGTGACCGACATGCGGCGGATCGAAGGTGCCGCCGAAGATGCCAACGCGGGGACCCGCACCGGACTCCGGACGCGGTCCGACTCCGGCCAGGCCGGTCTTCGACTCACCACTCGAACTCGCCACGGTGGGCTAGCGAAGGGGAGGAGCGCGGCTCCTGACCAGCGACAGCGTGTCCCCGGGGGCCGGAAGGACAAGTCCCCTGGCCTCCGGAGGGCTCGGACAGGTGCGCTGGAGCCGGGCGCGGATCTGCTCCACCGGCTCGTCGTAGTCCCATTCCTCGTACGTGTCGATCAATCGTTCCAGCGCCTCGGGAGCCGACGTGCTGGCCGGATAGAGGCACAGGAGATCGAGAAATGCGATTTCGGCCGAGTCGAACAGCTTCCTGCGGAAATAGAAGAGCGCGACATCGTAGGCGCGCTCGGCCAGCTGGTCGGTCATGCGGCCGGCGATCACGGCGGCCGAATCGCCGATTTCCGTGCCGGCGAAGTCGCCGCCGACATTCGCGCAGATCCTCTGCGCCTGCATCGTGGGCGTCTGGTCGCGCTGCGAATGCGGAGACAGGGATGCGTTGGCGCGGCACAGCCCCATCCAGGCCTGGTCCGCCCGCGCGTGGTCGGGGTAGAGGTCCACAAGGCGCCGGAACTCGCTGATCGCACCGAGGTAGTCGCTGTCCCGATAGGTGGCTTCCGCCATCATGTAGCGCGCGTCAACGGCCTGATCGAAGCCGGGGAAGGTCAGCACCAGCCGTTCGAATGCGCGGCGGGCCTCGCCCCAGTCCCCTTCGTCGAAGGCCCGCTGGCCGTGCTCGTAGAGCTGCTCGGGCGTCCAGCCCGAATAGGGAGGTGCGGATGAACATGCGGCCCCGAGAAGGCCGACGAGCAGTCCGTGGACGACTCCGCGCGGATGCCTGCCACGGCCGGCGCGACCGCCGTGGGCGGGAGGGCGCGTCAGCACGGTCCCTCACCTTCGCCGAACCGGATTTCGTCCACGCGGTCCATGGCCGTGCGCGCCAGCGGGCCCGACCCGGCCGGGTCGGAGGTCGGCACCATGCGGTATGCCTCGATCGCCGCGGCGCACTCGCCGATGCCCGCCAGAATCTCCGCCTTGTGAAACCAGGCCTGGGAGAGAAGCGTCCTGGGCTCTCCGAGGTCGATGACCACATTCAGGTAATCGAGCGCTTTCTCGACCGCCTCCTCCTCCGTGAGCGACCGGCCGATCTCCTCCGCCAGACGGAAGGAGCAGGTCCCGATGGGCCAGCTGGCCTCCTGTCCGCGCCGCGGCGCGAGTTCGCGGAACTCCTCGAAAAACCCGAGGGCGCGTTCGCAGTCTCCGATCTCCAGGTGGGCGCTGGCCGTCTCGAAGACGACATCCGGATCTCCCGGGTGCTCCTCACGTGCCCTGAGAAAGAAGGGTTGTGCCCGCAGATGCTCGCCGGTGTTGCTGTAGTGGCGCGCCAGGAGCAGCGAAATCCCTTCGACGACCACGCCGGGCCGGAAGTGGGCCGCCGCCTCCATCGCCGAGGCCGCGCCGTAGCTGTCCCCATCGGCGAGCGCCTGCCTGGCCCGCGCCGCGAAGTCGGAGACGGCCTGGTCGGCATGAATACTGTCCTCGCGCGCGGCCTGGTCGTAGAGGGCGCGCGCCTCGTCGATCCGTCCCAGTGTCACATACGCGTGCGCGGCCCGCACTAGGCCCTCGGTGCCGGGGTCCTCCTGCTGCAGCGACAGCCGATACTCGGCCAGCGCTTCCGCGAAGTCGCTGCGCGCGAACGCACGGTCGCCGCGGAGTCTCGCGGTCTCGTCCGAAGGATCCGACGAGCATCCACCGGAGAGGAGAGCGAGCATCAGCAGCGGGAGCGCCGCGCGCAACGGCCGGAGCCGATTGGCCCGGCACACCGTCGATCGGCGACTGCCGCAGCTTTCGCCGGCGGTCACCGGCGCTGGTTTGCGTCGTACTTCGTCCACCCCCTGACGTTCCACAAAGGCGGTGACCATAGTCAAGTCCCGCCCATGCTTCGCGATCTCACGTCTTCCGTTTCCACCAGGTCGCGAAAGTACGGAACGGTCCTGCCGAGCCCCTCCCGGAGCCCCACGGCCGGGGCCCAGCCCAATTCGCGGCTGGCAAGGGAGATGTCGGGGCGCCGGACCGCCGGATCGTCCACCGGCAGTGGCCGGAACACCGGGGCGACCGGGCTTCCCGTCTCCTTCATGACCAGCGCGGCCAGTTCCGCAATCGTGAACTCGTCCGGATTCCCGACGTTGATCGGGTCGAAGCAGGCGGACTGGAAGAGTCGGAAGATCCCCTCGACACTGTCGTCCACGAAGCAGAACGACCGTGTTTGCGAGCCGTCGCCATACACGGTCATCGCCTCGCCGCGAAGCCCCTGAACGATGAAATTCGACACGACCCGGCCGTCGCCCGGCCGCATCCGCGTCCCGTAGGTGTTGAAGATTCTCACGATCCTGGTGTCGAGCCCGTGTGAACGGTGGTACGCCATGGTCATGGCCTCCGCGAAGCGCTTTGCCTCGTCGTATACCCCGCGCGGTCCGACCGGGTTCACGTAGCCCCAGTAGCTTTCGGGCTGCGGATGGATCTGGGGGTCCCCGTACACCTCGGACGTCGAGGCCAGCAGGTAGCGGGCGCCGTGCCTCCGGGCCAGTCCCAGCGTGTTGTGCGTCCCGAGGCTGCCGACCTTGAGGGTCTGGATCGGCAGTTCCAGGTAGTCGACCGGACTCGCCGGAGAGGCGAAGTGCAGCACACCGTCCAGCCTCGAGTCCAGGTAGAGCGGCTTCGACACGTCGTGCTCGATCAGTCGGAAGCGGGGGTGTCCCTCGAGATGGGCCAGGTTGCGGGGAGACCCTGTGATGAAGTTGTCCACGCCGATGACCTGGCACCCCTCGGCCAGGAACCGGTCCACGAGGTGGGAGCCCAGAAACCCCCCGGCTCCGGTAATCACCAGGCGCACGGTTCAGCCGGCCCCTCCGGGCAGAACCGGGCGGCGTCCCACCGAGTGGTACTCGAAGCCGAGGTCGCGCATCATCTCCGGGGCGTACAGGTTGCGGCCGTCGAGGATCACCGCCCCGCCGAGGAGTTCCCGCATGCGCGCAAAATCCGGGTGGCGGTAGGGGTGCCACTCGGTGTGGATGATCAGCGCGTCGGCGCCCGCGAGTACGTCGTAGTTCGTCTCGCCGTACTCGATCGCCTCGCCGAAGATCCTCCGCGCCTCCCCCATGGCCACGGGGTCGTGCGCCACCACCCTGGCCCCGCGCTCCAGGAGCCCCCGCATGGTGACCAGGCTGGGTGCCTCGCGCATGTCGTCCGTGTTGGGTTTGAATGCAAGCCCCCATATGGCAAAGGTCCTGCCCTGCAGCTCTTCCCCGAAACGCTCCGTCGCCAACTCGAGCAGCCGGCCCTTCTGGTTGTCGTTCACGCTCTCGACCGCGTCGAGAATGGAAGAGTCCATTCCCAGTTCCTTCATCGTGCCCGCGAGCGCCTTCACGTCCTTGGGAAAGCAGGAACCGCCGTACCCCGCGCCCGGAAACAGGAAGGTGGGGCCGATGCGCCGGTCGGTGCCCACCCCGAGGCGGACCATGTCGACGTCGGCGCCGGTTCGCTCGCACAGCCGTGCGATCGTGTTCATTAGACTGATGCGCGTGGCGAGCATAGCGTTGGCTGCGTATTTCGTGATCTCCGCCGACGCCGTGTCCATCGTGAGGATCTCGTTGCCGGTGCGCACGAACGGGGCGTGCAGCGCCCGGAGCACCTCTCCGGCCACCGGATCGTCCACGCCCAGAACCACCCGGTCCGGCTTCCGGAAATCGCTCAGGGCGGCCCCCTCCTTGAGAAACTCCGGGTTGGCGCAAACGCGAACCCTGTGGTCCGTGACGGCCTCGATCGCCTCGCGGACGAGCCGCGCGGTCCCCACCGGCACCGTGCTCTTGGTGATGACGATCTTCTCCTCGTTCATCGCGCGCCCGATGTCGGCGGCAGCCGTCACCACGGCGGTAAGGTCGGCGGACCCGTCCTCGTCGGGAGGAGTCCCCACGGCGATGAAGATGAGGTACGACGCGCGCACTGCCCCGGCCACGTCGGTCGTGAAGGAAAGGCGCCCTTCGGCCACGTTCCGTTTCATCAGCGACTCGAGTCCGGGCTCGTAGAAGGGGACCTCCCCGCGCTGCAGCGCCTCGATCTTCGCTTCCACGATGTCGGCGCAGATCACGTCGTTGCCCGTATCGGCGAGGCAGGCCCCCGTGGTCAGCCCGACGTACCCCGTTCCCACGACCGCAATCTTCATCGCGCCTCCCCTTGCTGCCGCGAGCACCGAGGCGCCGGGCCGGCAAGGGCTGCCCGGTGCCCGCGTGTTCGCCTCACGACTTCACGATCCATCGCCGGGGTGGCTCGCCCGCCATGCCGGCCGTGACCCGGGCCGTCGCGTTGCGGGCGTCCACCAGCACCCGCGACTCACGGTAGATCCGTTCGAAATCGAAGCTCGTGTGATCGGTGACGATCACAGCCACGTCGGTGGTGGCGAAGAGGTCGTCGGAGAGCGGTGAGGAGCGCAGCGTGAGATCGTCCCGCGCCGCCCACTCGGGGACGTACGGGTCATGGTACAGCACCTCGGCCCCGTCCTTCGCGAGCAGCTCCAGAATCGCCGTGGCCGGCGACTCCCTCACGTCGCCCACGTCCTTCTTGTAGGCCACGCCGAGGATCAGGACGCGTGAGCCCTTGACCGGCCGGCCGGCCCCGTTGAGCGCCTCCCTGACCTTGCCTGCAACGAAGGCGGGCATCTCCGCGTTGATTTCCGACGCCATGTCGATGAAACGGGTGCGGTAGTCCATCGTCCGCATCTTCCAGGCGAGATAGTGCGGATCGACCGGCAGACAGTGCCCTCCCAACCCGGGCCCGGGGGAGAACTTCATGAAGCCGAAAGGCTTGGTAGCCGCGGCATCGATCACCTCCCAGATGTTCAGCCCCAGACGGTCGGCGATCAGTGCCATCTCGTTGACGAGGCCGATGTTCACCGCCCGAAAGGCGTTCTCCAGAATCTTGGCGAGTTCGGCCGCCTCCGCCGATGAAACGGTCACCATCTCGTCGACGAATCTGGAGTAGAACGCCGCGCCGACGGCGGTGCAGGCTTCCGTCACGCCACCGATGAGTTTCGGCGTGTTCCCGATCTTCCAGGTTCGATTGCCCGGGTCGACGCGCTCGGGCGAGAAGCAGAGGAAGAAGTCGCGGCCGGGCTCGAGTCCTCCCCGTCGCAGAATCGGCAGCACCACCTCGCGGGTCGTGCCCGGGTAGGTGGTGGACTCCAGTACGATCAGCTGCTCCGTCCCGAGCGAGGCCGCAACGGCCTCGGACGCTGCCAGGATGTGCGCGATATCGGGGTCCCGGGTGCGGGACAGAGGGGTTGGCACACAGATCGAGATGGCGTCGCACTCGCCCAGCCGCGCCATCTCCGCTGTCGCCTCAAGCCCCCCGCTGCCCCGGGCGTCCGCCACCTCCTCGTCCGTCAGGTCCGAAATATGGCTGCGCCCCCGGTTGACGCCATCCACGACGCCCGGGTCGATGTCGAAGCCCAGGACGGAGACCCCGCGCCCCGCCGCCCGCACTGCAAGCGGCAGTCCCACGTAGCCCAGGCCCACAACCCCTAAGGCCGCCTTGCCCGAGGAAAGCCGGGACGCCACCGAATCCGGCAGTGAGCGCGCGGCCCCCTCGGGAGCGGCCGGGGACTCAATCACTGGACTGCCGGGCGAGCGTCGCCTTCGTGCGGTCAGACAGGGGGATCGCCGGACTCCGCCGGATCTTCGTCATCCGATTCACCGGACTCGTCGGATTCGTCTTCTTCCCCGTCCTCGATCTCGAACCGCCAGACCTCGAAGTAGTCTCCCTTGTCCAGAGCGAACTCCGCCTGGAAGCGGTCGCCTTCGTTCGCAAAGACCCCGGCTTCGAACCAGGCGTCGATCACCGAGTCCGTCAGGGGCATGACCGACCCGGTGATGTCCACCCGCGGAAGTCCCGCCACGTCGACCGAATCGGCTGCCGCGGATTCCGAGATGAACAGCAGATACAGGTCGTCGTTCACGATGTTCGTCCAGAAGAGCCGCTCGCCGATCATCGCGGTCACCCCCACGTTGCGCAGGGTGATCTCCTGCTCCATGTAGACCTGCGTCGCCACGGAGAAATCCGCGAAGTCGACCTCGTTCAGGACTTCGCCATCGCCTGTCAGGATGTCCTGCGGCTCCGGCGGGGCGTAAGTGGACAGCCAGTAGAGGAAGCCGCCCATCGCCAGAAAGCAGAGGATCATCAACGGTGTGGCGAGTCTGACCGCGCCCGCGCGGGACTTCAGGAACATCTGCATCTGCACTTCCTTTGGCCGGTTTGGAGGTTGATCGCGTCGAGGACCGGGACACTGGGCCCCGGGTTCGTACCCCTGCGGCCCGATTCTATCATACCAACTCGATGAGCGCCATATCCGCGGCGTCGCCCTTGCGGGTCCCGAGCTTCAGGATTCGGGTGTATCCGCCCGGCCGCTCGGCGTAGCGGGGACCGATTTCGTCGAAGAGCTTGCCGAGGATTTCCCGGTCGGCGATTCGGCGCGCCGCAAGGCGGCGGGCGTGAAGGTCGCCCCGGCGGGCCAGGGTGACCAGCCGTTCGGCGTAGGGCCGCAGCTCCTTGGCCCTGGCCGTGGTCGTGGTGATCCGCTCGTGACGGAACAGGGAGGTGGCCATGTTGCGGAGCAGGGCCCGTCTGTGGCTCGGCGAGCGGGAAAGGCTTCTTCCCTTCTTTCTGTGACGCATCTTCCGATCGTTCCTTCCGGCGGTTCCGGCTGCTACTCGCCCGCCCCGGCGGGAGCCTCCTCCTCGACGAAGAAGAGGCGGCCGTCTCTGCGGCGCCGGGTCTCCGTGCCGAAGTTCAGGCCGTGCGGGGACAGGAATCCGTTCATCTCGCTCAGCGACTTCTGGCCGAAGTTGTCGATCTTCAGCATCTCGGCCTCCGTGCGAGCGATGAGGTCGCGCAAGTTGTGTATCGCTTCCTTTCGCAGGGAGTTGCGGGACCTGGAGCTGAGTTCGACCAGGTCGTCGATCGAGGTCTCCAGGAGCACCTCCATCTTTTCGGACATCGGATCGGGCTCGGTGGACTCGACCTCGGGCAGCCCTCCCTCGGCGAAGTAGAGCATGTATTCCAGATGCCTGCGCACCAGCTCGGCAGCGTACTCGATCGCGCTCTCGGGGTCCACCGACCCGTCGGTCTCGACGTGAATCGTGAGCCGGTCGAAGTCCGTACGCTGTCCGACGCGGGTCTCCTCCACCGTGAAGTTGGACCGCAGAACCGGGTTGTAGATCGCGTCGATGCGCACCTGGTCCACCGGCGCTTCCTTCGATACGGGGTGCTGGTCGGCCAGTACGAACCCGCGGCCCTTGTTGACATAGAGCTCGATGTTCAACTCAAGATCATCTTCCAGCGTGAGGATATGATGATCCGGATTGTGGATCGTCACCGAACCGGGCCCCCTGATCTCCGCGGCGGTGACCGGCCCGGCCTTTTCCGCGCGGATCTCGAGCACAGCTTCGCTTACATCGTCGTCCAGGCTCAGGACCAGGTATTTCAGGTTCTGGATGACCTGGTGGACGTCTTCGACCACCGAAGGAATTGTCTGGTGTTCGTGCACGACGCTGCTGATCCGGAATGCCCACACTGCGGACCCGCGCAGCGAGGAAAGCAGCACCCGGCGAACCGAATTGCCCAGCGTATGCCCGTATCCGCGCTCGAGCGGCTCCAGGACGAAGTCGGCGGAGCGGCCGTCCTCGGAGACACCGGTGATCTCGATGCGCTCCGGGAGTACGAGACCGGCAAGATCGATGTCCAGATTCACCTCTTTTTCCCCCTCATCCTGATTTGAATCCGTTCGGGTCCCACGGCGCCCCCGCCGTGCGCCCCGGTCCTGGGACTACTTCGAATAGAGTTCGACGATCAGCTGCTCCTGCGCCGCCAGCGGGATGTCGCCCCGCGTCGGCTCCCTGACCACCCGGCCGACCCGCTTCTTTTCGTCGAGTGCGAGCCAGTCCATCAACTGCGGCCGGGACCGGGCGCCGAGGCTGGCGTCGACGAGTTCCAGCTCGCGGGAACCGGAACGAAGCGCCACCTCGTCGCCGGCCGAGAGCCGGAAGCTCGGGATGTTTACGACCCTGCCGTTTACCTCGACGTGACGGTGGCGCACCAGCTGCCTCGCCTGGCGCCGGCTGGTCGTCAGTCCCATGCGGAAAACGACGTTGTCCAGACGGCTCTCGAGCGCGACGATCAAGTTCTCGCCGGTCACTCCCGGACGGCCCGCGGCGTACTCGAACAGATTGCGGAACTGCTTCTCGTGGAGTCCGTAGATCCGCTTCACCTTCTGCTTTTCCCGCAGCTGGATCGCGTAGTCCGACCGCTTGCGCCGCCGGACCGACGCGGGGCCGTGCTGTCCCGGAGGGTACTGGCGCCTGTCGACGGGACACTTTTCCGTGTAGCACTTGGTGCCCTTCAGGAAGAGTTTCTGCCCCTCTCTGCGGCATTGCTTGCAGACCGGACCTGTGTATCGTGCCATGAAATACGCTTCTTCTTCCGTCAGACGCGGCGTTTCTTGGGTGGCCGGCAACCGTTGTGCGGCAGTGGCGTCACATCGTGAATCGACTGGATGTTCAGACCCGCGGCGGCGAGCGCCTGGATGGCGGATTCCCTGCCCGACCCCGGGCCCTGGACCCGCACCACGACGTTGCGTACCCCCAGCGCGTATGCTTCGCGGCCCGCCTGCTCGGCGGCCAGCGTGGCCGCGAAGGGCGTGGACTTCTTGGACCCCTTGAACCCGGCGGTCCCGGCCGAGGCCCACACGAGCACGTCGCCTCCCTTGTCGGCGATCGTGATCAGCGTGTTGTTGAACGTCGCCTTGATGTGGGCGACGCCGTCCGCCGCGACGATCTTTCTGGTCTTCCTGGTTCTGGTCGTTCTGGGTTTGGCCAACGAAAAGCTGCCTCCGTGGGACTGCCCTCAGGGCGGATCCGTGCGTTACGAGTTCCCGATGCTGCCCACTACTTCTTGGGTGCCTTCTTCTTGCCCGCGATCGCGCGCCGCGGTCCCTTCTTGGTGCGGGCGTTGGTGTGTGTGCGCTGGCCCCGGACCGGCAGGCCCCGGCGGTGCCGAAGACCCCGGTAGCAGCCGATGTCCATGAGCCGCTTGATGTTCATGGACACTTCGGTGCGGAGCGCACCCTCGACCTTGTGGTTGACCTCGATCTCGCGGCGCAGCAGGCTCGCGTCTTCGTCGCTGAGCTGGTGCGTCCGGAGATCCGGGTCGATGCCCGTCGCGTCGAGTATCTGCCTGGAGCGGGTGGCACCCACTCCATACAGGTACGTGAGTGCCACTTCGATGCGCTTGCCCCTGGGCAGGTCGATCCCCGCGATACGCGCCATGCTAGCCCTGACGCTGCTTGTGTCTCGGGTTTCTGCTGCAGATCACCCGCACGACTCCCTTGCGGCGGATGACGCGGCAGTATTCACACATCGGCTTGACGCTGGTACGCACTTTCACGCGGTCTTCCCTCGTTCGTGATCTGCTTCAATCCCCGTTTGGGGCACAGCTTATTAAGATAACGATCATGGGTATCGGGCGGTAGCTCCAGCGTTGTCCAGCGGGAAGCCCGAACGGTCCGGGTCTTCGCCGGTGCCCGGCCCGGGCCCGGCTGCGTCCCAGATACCGCCAGCTGTCAGGACGGCGGGTCCCGAGGCGGTGACCGCCACCGTATGCTCGAAGTGCGCCGACAGGGACCGGTCTGCACTGATGACGGTCCAGCGGTCCTCCAGGGTCGCGATCCGCTCGGTGCCTCGGGCCAGCATCGGCTCGATCGCCAGCACCATTCCCTCGCGCAGCGGCACTCCGAACCCCGGTTCGCCGATGTTGGACACCTGGGGCTCTTCATGAATCTCGCGCCCCACCCCATGTCCTACCAGGTCCCGGATGATCGCGAGGCCGGTGTCGCGCACCGTCTCCACAACGGCAGCCCCGATGTCACCCACATGGTTGCCCGGACGCGCGGCCGCCACCGCCATGTCGAGCGCGTCTCTCGTCACGGCCAGGATGTGCCGGGCCTCGTCGCGGATCTCGCCCACCGGGAAGGTGAAGGCTGAATCGGCGCACCATCCCCGCCGCTTCACGCCTACGTCGACGGAGACGATGTCGCCCTCATGCAGGGCGCGACGCGACGGAATTCCGTGCACCACCTCCTCGTTGATGCTGATGCATGCGCTGCCGGGGAAGCCGTACAGTCCCTTGAAAGCCGGCACCGCGCCCTTGTGGGAGCGGATGAAGGTGTCGACGAAGCGGTCCAGCTCCGCGGTTGTGACGCCCGGAACGATGCGCGGCGCGATCTCGGCGAAGAGCGCGCCGATGATGGCGCCGCAGCGCCCGATGGCCTCGATCTCGGCCTTCGATTTCAGGTGGACCGCGCCTGCGCGTTTCCGGGGCATCGGCCGCCTACTCGCCGACCGCCGCCAGGAGCGCCGCATATACCTGGTCGATGTGCCCCTCCGCGGCGACTCGCACCAGCAGCCCCCTCGACTCATAGTACCCGATGAGCGGGGCCGTGGCCTCCCGGAATACCGCGAGCCGCGTGCGCACCGTTTCCGGCTGGTCGTCGGCCCGGTGGATAAGCGGCTCGCCGGTGTCGTCGCAGAATCCGTCCCGCTCGGGGGGGTCGAAGTAGACGTTGTAGACACGTCCGCCGGGAGAGGACCGCCGTCCCGAAATGCGCCGGAAGAGCACCGGCTCGGGCGCCTCCAGGAGCGCGGTGGCGTTGACGGCGCGTCCCTCGCCGGCGAGCACGCCATCCAGCGCCTCGGCCTGCGCGACGGTCCGCGGAAAGCCGTCGAAGACCACGCCCCTTCCCGGATCCATGCCGCCCAGATGCTCGCGCACGAGGTCGATGATGACGTCGTCGGGAACGAGTTCGCCCGCGTCCATGTACCTTTGGGCCTCATGGCCCAGCGGTGTCCCCGCGCGGCGGGCGGCGCGCAGCAGGTCCCCGGTAGAGACATGCGCCCACCCGAGTTCGCGACCGAGCCGCACTCCCTGCGTCCCCTTGCCCACCCCCGGCGAACCCAGAAGGACCACGACCGTGCCCGCGGAGTTCACCACGGGCGCATCGCCGGCCGGGAATGGCGGGTGTTGTCCCGGTGCCGCATGGACCTCACCTACATGTACCGCTGCCGGCCGCGCATCTTCACCCGGCCCTTCTTCATGAACCCGTCGTAGTGGCGCAGAAGGAGATGTTGCTGGGCCTGCTGCACCGTATCGAGGCCCACCCCGACGACGATCAGGAGGCTCGTGCCGCCGAAGGCGAAGTACTGCATGCCGGTGGCGTCGAGCATGAACGACGGGACCAGGGCGATCAACGCCAGGTAGACCGATCCCGGCAGGGTGACGCGTGTGAGAATGCGCTCGATGTACTGGGCGGTGCGCGCGCCGGGCTTCACCCCGGGGATGAAGGCGCCCTGCTTCTTCAGGTTCTCGGCCAGGTCGACCGGATTGAAGATGATCGCCGTGTAGAAATAGGTGAAGAAGATGATCAGGAGGGCGTAGGTGATGTAGTACGGCCAGCTCTGCGGCTGGAAGAAGTTCGTGAGGTCCTGGAGGAAGCCGACGGAGCTGAACGCCGCCAGCGTGGCCGGCATCGCCATGAAGGACAGCGCGAAGATGATGGGCATCACGCCGGCGGAGTTGATGCGCAGCGGGATATGGCTCTTCTGGCCTTCGCGGATGCGGCCGCGGCCGACCACCTTGCGCGGGATCTGGATGGGGATCTTGCGGGCGGCCATGGTCATCGCCACGACACCCGCCGTGATGCCCACCATGACCGCAAGGAGCACGATCAGCTCGAAGATCTCCATCTGGTCCGTGGTCAGCGCCTCCCATGTCTGGTACACCGCAGCCGGGAAGCTCTGGATGATCGAGAAGAAGATCATCAGCGACATGCCGTTGCCCACGCCGCGTTCCGTGATCTGTTCACCCATCCACATCACGAAGACCCCGCCGACCGTCAGGACGAGCACCGTGTTGACGGTGAACCCCATTCCGGGCGCATTGACGACATTCGGCATGCCCTGCAGGAAGGACGCATACCCGAATCCCTGGGCCATGCAGAGGACCACGGTCGTGTAGCGGGTCCACTGGGTCAGCTTCTTGCGCCCCTGCTCCCCTTCCTTCTGCAGCTTCTGGACCGTGGGGAAGACGGCGGAGAGCAGCTGGAACATGATGCTGGCGGAGATGTAGGGCATAATGCCCAGCGCGAAGATCGTCGCCCTGCTGATGCCGCCGCCGACAAAGAGGTCGAAGACGCCCAGGAACGTCTGATCGAACTGGGCGGCGGCCGCCTGCAGTTGAACCACGTCGACACCCGGCACCGTGATCTGCGATCCGATCCGGTACACGAGCATGATGAGCAGGGTGAACAGGATCTTCTGCTTGAGTTCCGGGGCCCGGAAGAGGTTCGGGATCGGGTTGGCCATGTGGGGCTACTCGTTCAGCGGCAGCAGGGTGACCGAACCCCCGGCGGCCTCGATCTTGGCCCGGGCCGTGGCGCTCACGGCGTGCACGGAGCAGTTGACCGCGGTCCTGACTTCGCCGTTGCCGAGTATCTTCACCGGCCGGCGCAGCGATCTGACGAGCCCCGCGTCACGCAGCGACTGCAGCGAGGCCTCGTCGCCCGCCACGTGTAGGTCGCAGACGTTCACCACCTGGTACACGACGCGGTTGCGGTTCTTGAAACCCCGTTTCGGGATGCGGCGCTGGAGGGGCATCTGCCCGCCCTCGAACCACGCGGGAACGCCTCCGCCCGACCGGGAATTCTGCCCCTTTTCACCCCTGCCCGCCGTCTTCCCCTTGCCCGACCCCGGTCCCCGCCCGACGCGCTTGCGCCCCCGGCGGGACCCCTTCGGCGGACGGAGACTGTGCAGTTCAATCATCGGTCAATCCACCTCCGTCACCTCTAACAGGTAGTCGATCCTCGCGATCATCCCGCGGATCGCTGGCGTGTCGTCATGCACTACGGACTGCTGGTGGCGCCGGATTCCGAGAGCCTCGAGGGTGCGGCGCTGGATCTTCTGGCGTCCAACGGCGCTCCGGACCTGGGTGATCCTGATCCGCCTAGCCACGATCCGCCACTCCCAGCTCGTGAAGCGACACGCCCCTGCGGGCGGCCACGTCGTATGCGGTGTCCAGGCCTTCGAGGCCGGTCAGCGTCGCGCGCACCACGTTGATGGGGTTGTTCGTGCCAAGGCTCTTGGTCAGGACATCGGTGTAGCCCGCGGCCTCGAGAACGGCACGGACGGGGCCGCCCGCAATCACGCCGGTTCCGGGCGCGGCCGGGCGCAGCAGCACACGGCCCGCGCCCCAGCGACCGATGGTCTCGTGCGGGATCGTGCCGTTCACGACGGGCACGTCGACCATTTCGCGCCGCGCCTGTTCGAATGCCTTGCGGATCGCCTCGGCGACCTCATTGGCCTTGGCGTGGGCGATTCCGACCCGGCCCGACTGCGTGCCGACGGCCACGAGCGCCGTGAACGAGAATCGGCGCCCACCCTTGACGACCTTGGCGACGCGGTTGATGTGGATCAGGTTCTCGACCTGCTCGGCGCCTTCGCGCGGCGGCCTCTTGTCCATAGCCATCAGAAGATCAATCCTCCTTCACGAGCACCTTCGGCAAAGGCCTTCACACGGCCGTGATAGCGATAGCCTCCGCGGTCGAACACCACCTTGGTGATGCCCCGCTCCGAGGCCCGCGCCGCCAACAGCTTCCCGGCTCTCCGGGCCGCGGCAATCTTTCCGCCCGCCTCGGCGGGCGCCGCATTGCGCAACTCCGGAGCCAGCGTGGAGAGTCCCGCCAGGGTGTGCTGGCGGTCGTCGTCGATCACCTGTCCCTCGATGTTGCGCAACGAGCGGTATACGGCCAGTCTCGGCCGGCTGGCCGTGCCGTGCACCCTCTTGCGGATGCGCCCGTGGCGGCGCAGTCGCTGGAGCCGCCGGCTCTTCCTCAGTCTGCTTGCCTTGATCATCGTCTACCGGCCCGTCACTTTCCGGCCGTCTTGCCGGCCTTGCGCCGGACGTGTTCGCCCAGGTACCTGATTCCCTTGCCCTTGTACGGCTCCGGGGGGCGGAATGATCGAATCACGGCCGCCGTGTGCCCCACCTGCTGCTTGTCCGCCCCCGTGACGACGATGGTCGTCAGGTTCGGGGTTTCCAATGTGATCCCGTCCGGCGCGGGGAAGTCGATCGCGTGCGAGAAACCGAGCCGCAGGTGAAGTCCATTGCCCCTGGCCTCCGCCCGGTAGCCGACTCCGACGATCTCGAGCGTCTTGCTGAATCCCTCGCTGACCCCCTGGACGATGTTGGCGATCAGCGCCCGAGTGAGGCCGTGCAGCGCCCGGTGATGCTTCTGGTCGGTCGGCCGCCTGACGATCAGCGTGCCGCCGGCCTCGCCTTCCCAGCCCACCGTGATCGGTGCGCTCACCTCCATCGACAACTCCCCCTTGGGGCCCCTGGCCTCGAAGTGCTGGCCGTCCAGCCTGACCGTGACTCCGGCCGGGACCGGCACCGGCTTCTTCCCGATACGTGACATGAGCGCCCCCTACCAGACCTCGGCCAGAACTTCGCCACCCACGTTCGCCGCGCGTGCCGCGCGGTCCGAAAGGAGCCCCCGCGACGTCGACAGCACGGCCATTCCCAGTCCGTTGCGCACCCTGGGGATCTCATCGACCTTCACGTATCTGCGCCGGCCGGGACGGGAAACCCGGGCGATCCGGCGAATCACGGGCTCTCCCTCATGGTACTTGAGATAGATGCGGACAAGCCCGTGCCGCCCGTCGTTCAGTATCTTGTAGTCGTGAACGAAGGCGTGCTCCTTCAACAGACGGGCAAGCTGCACCTTCAGCTTGGAAAGGGGCACATCGGCCCACCGGTGCCCCGCGCTGCCCGCGTTGCGGATGCGGGTGAGCATGTCGGCGATGGGATCGGTCATCATGATTCGTTCCTCTGTTCTCTCCTTGTCAGGCCGCCGCCCCGATGATCACGGGGATTTCGCCGCGGAAGGGGAAGCCCAGCTGCCTGAGCAGCGCGTACGCCTGGTCGTCCTTGTTCGTCGACGTCACCACGGAAACGTCCATGCCGTGGATCCGATTGACCTTGTCGTAGTCGACCTCCGGGAAGATGATCTGTTCCCGGATGCCTATTGTGTAGTTGCCACGCCCGTCGAAGGAGCGGGTCTTGAGGCCGCGGAAGTCCCGGATACGCGGAATCGCGATCGAAACGAAACGGTCCAGGAATTCCCACATTCCGCTACGCCTGAGGGTCACGGAAGCGCCGACCGGCATGCCCTCCCGCAGGCGGAAGTTGGAAATTGACTTGCGCGCGCGCGTGATGACCGCCTTCTGGCCCGAGATCACCGCCAGTTCCTCGGTGACCGAGTCGATCAGCTTGCGTTCCCGGCTGCCTTCGCCGACGCCCACGTTGAGCGTGACCTTGAGGACGCGCGGGATCTCATGCGGGTTGGTGAAGCCGAACTGCTCCGTGAGCGCCGGCCTCGCCACTTCCCTGTAGTGAGTCAGTAGTCTTGGTTCCATTGGTCTTTCGTCAACCCGGCCTGGGCACCGGGTTGCCGCTCCTGACGGCGATCCGTTCCTTGAAGCCATCGGGCTCCACCCGCATCCGTATGCGGCTGGCCTCGCCGCTCGACGGCTCGACAAGCATGACGTTGGAGAGATGGATCGGCCCCTCGGAGGTGATGATGCCTCCCTCCGGGTTCTGCTGGGTCGGACGGACGTGCCGCTTCCGCATGTTCACGCCCTGGACCACGACCCGGTTCGAACCGCGCAGGACCCGCAGCACGGTACCCTCCGCATCGCGGTGGTTGCCGCGAATGACCCGCACCCGATCTCCCTTGACGATCTTCGTAACACCTCTGGCCATGGCTAGAGCACCTCCGGTGCGAGGGATACGATCCTCATGTAGCGCTTTTCCCGCAGTTCGCGCCCCACCGGGCCGAAGATCCGGGTTCCTCTCGGCTCCTTCTGCGCGTTGATCAGCACGGCCGCGTTGTCGTCGAACCGGATGTACGTGCCGTCGCGCCGGCGCGTTTCCTTGGCCGTGCGCACGATCACCGCCTCCATGACCTCGCCCTTCTTGACCGGCGCGTTGGGGACGGCGTCCTTGATCGTGACAATGACCCGATCGCCGATCCGCGCATAGCGCCGCCCCGAACCACCCAGCACCCGGATGCACAACGCCCGCTTCGCGCCGGTATTGTCGGCGATCTTGAGCATCGACTCCTGTTGGATCATCTGACCCTCATCCAGTTCTTCGCCACCGGCCGTCAGGCTGGCCGCTCTATGAGTTCAACCACCCGCCACCTCTTGGTCTTCGAGAGGGGGCGGGTTTCCATGATCGAGACCTTGTCGCCCACCCGGCACTCGTTCTTCTCGTCGTGTGCCTGGTATCTCCTGCTGCGCGTGATCTGCTTGCCGTAGAGCGGATGGGCGAACCGCCGCTCGACGAGGACCGTAACGGTCTTGTCGGCACGGTCCCCGACCACCACGCCCAGGCGCACCTTGCGCCGGTTTCTGACGCTGTTGCCGCTCATTGCTCTTCGCTCCGGCGCTCATGCAGGATGGTCTTGATGCGTGCGATGTCCCGCCGGATTTCGCGCAGCAGCTTCGGGTTCTCCAGCTGCATCGTGGCGCTCCGGAACCGCAGACGGAACTGCTCCATCTTCAGCTCCCCGAGGCGATGCCCCAGTTCGGCGCTGTCCAGTTCGCGAACGTCTTCCGCCTTCACGATATCGCTCCAGTGCTGGTCGAATGGTTCACAGTTGGGCCTCCCGGACCACGAAGCGGGTCTTGACCGGCAGCTTGAAGGAAGCGAGCTCCATCGCCCTGCGCGCGATCTCGATCGGCACGCCCTCGAGTTCGAACATGATGCGGCCCGGCTTGACCACGGCGACCCACTCCTCGGGATTGCCCTTGCCCTTGCCCATGCGCGTCTCGGCCGGCTTCTTCGTGATCGGCTTGTCCGGGAAGATGCGGATCCAGACCTTCCCGCCCCTTTTGACATGACGGGTGATCGCGACACGCGCCGACTCGATCTGCCGATTCGTGATCCAGCTGGCCTCGAGCGACTGCAGGCCGTACTCGCCGAAGGAGACCTTGCTGCCCCGGTAGGCCTTCCCGCGCATCTTCCCCTTGTGGGTCTTTCTGCGCCTGATTCGTTTCGGTGCCAGCATGTCAGCTCCTCGGACCCTGCGAGCTCGGACCGGCCGAATAGGTCCGGCCGAATCGGTCCTCGACCACCTCGCCCTTGAAAACCCAGCACTTGACGCCGACGACGCCGTACGTTGTCGCGGCCTCCACATGCGAATAGTCGATGTCGGCGCGCAGCGTGTGCAGGGGCACGCGGCCCTCGCTGTACCCCTCCGTGCGCGCAATTTCAGCACCGCCCAGCCGGCCGGCGCACTGGATGCGGATCCCCTCCGCCCCCGCGCGCATTGCGGACTGCACGGCCTTCTTCATGGCCCTGCGGAAGGAGATGCGCTGGCGGATCTGGTGCGCGACGTTGTCCGCAACCAGGCGGGCGCTCAGCTCGGGACGCTTGATCTCCTCGACATTGACCGAGACCTCGCTGTTGGTCAGCACCGCCAGTTCGTCGCGGAGCTTGTCAACCTCCGCGCCCCGCTTGCCGATCACGACGCCGGGGCGCCCGGTGTGGATGGTGACCACGAGCTTGGCCGGCTTGCGCGCGATCTCCACCTTGGCCACCGCCGCGTGATGGAGCCGCCGGTGCAGGTAGGTGCGGATCGTGTGGTCCTCCTTCAGGAGCTTCGGGAAGTCCCGCTCGGCGTACCACTTCGAGCGCCAGTCCGCGACGATTCCGAGTCTGAACCCGCGTGGGTGGGTTTTCTGACCCATCCGCTAATTCTCCTTCGCTTTCACTGCGACCGTTATGTGGCTGGTCCGGCGCCGACGCGGCGTGGCGCGCCCCATGGCACGGGCCTTCCACCGCTTGAGCGTGGGGCCTTCATCCACGAAGGCCCGGCTGACCACCAGTTCGTCCACATCCACCGATTCGCCGTCCCGGTCCGCCAGGTCCTGCACGTTCGCGACGGCCGACTGCAGCGTCTTGGTTACCGGAACGGCAGCGGCCTTCTTCGAGAACCGCAATACCGCGATGGCCTCGTTCACGGACCGGCCGCGGATCAGGTCGACCACCAGGCGAACCTTTCTCGGGCTCATCCTTATGTGCTTGGCGATGGCACGCGCTTCCATGACCGGCTCCCTACCTCTTCGACCGCTTGTCGGCCAGCTTGCCCCCGTGCCCCCGGAAGAGCCGCGTGGGCGAGAACTCGCCGAGCTTGTGGCCGACCATGTTCTCGGTGATGTACACGGGGATGAACTTGTTGCCGTTGTGCACCGCGACCGTATGGCCGACGAACTCCGGCGATATCGTGGACGCTCGTGACCAGGTGCGGATCACCGTCCTTTCGTTTCTGGCGTTCATCGACTCGACCTTGCTCAGCAGCTTCTCGTCGATGAACGGGCCCTTCTTCACACTCCGCGCCATTGCTTCTGCTCCCAGTCTCCTCCGGCTCTCCGGTCAGCGGGTCGCCTTGCCGCGCTTGCGCCCGCGGACGATGTATTTGTTCGATGCCTTCTTGCGCTTGCGGGTCTTGGTCCCCTCCGGCTTGCCCCACGGGGTGACGGGGGGACGTCCGCCGGAAGCCTTGCCCTCGCCGCCGCCCAGCGGGTGATCGACGGGGTTCATGGCCACGCCGCGCACCTTGGGTCGGCGCCCCCTCCACCGCGTGGCGCCCGCCTTGCCGAGCGACTGCAGGTTGTGATCGGCGTTCCCGACCTGGCCGACGGTCGCCATGCAGCGCTTGTGGATCCGCCGGACCTCGGTCGAGGGCAGCCGCACGGTAACGTAGTCTCCCTCCTTGGCGACGACCTGCACGCCCGCGCCCGCGGAACGGGCCAGCTGGCCTCCCTTTTCCGGCTTCAACTCGACGTTGTGCACCAGCGTGCCGAGCGGGATGCGTTCCAGCGGCAGGGCGTTGCCGGGGCGGACATCCGCGTCCGGACCCGAAGAGACCACGTCGCCGACCGACGTTCCCCGCACGTAGAGGTTGTACCGCTTTTCGCCGTCCTCGTAGTGTACCAGCGAGATGAAGGCCGACCGGTTGGGATCGTACTCGATCTCCGCGATCCTTCCGTTGACGCCAATCTTGTCACGCTTGAAATCGATCACGCGGTAGCGCCGCTTGTTGCCCCCGCCGCGCCGCCTCATCGTGATGCGGCCGTGGTGGTTACGCCCGCCCGAGCGCTTGAGGGGCTCGGTAAGGGCCTTTTCGGGTCCCTTGCGCGTGACGACGTCCTTGGCCGTGGTCGACCGGAACCGCGTGCCCGGTGTCACGGGCTTGAATTTCTTCAGCGCCATGGATCAACCCATCTCGTAGAATTCGATCTCGTCACCCTCGGCCAGCTGGACGACCGCCTTCTTGAAGGACGGCCTGCGGCCGAGGTTCCAGTTCTTCGCCATGCGGCTGAGGAGCGCGCGCTTGGCCTTGCCGGGATACCGCATCGTGCGCACATCCTGCACAGTGACGTCCCAGAGGGCCTCGACCGCCCGGGTTATGTCATGCTTGTTCGCCTTCTTGTTGACGATGAAGGTGTACAGGTTCGCAGCCATCTGCTCGGTGGTCTTCTCGGTGATGACCGGCGAAACGAGGACATCCCAGGACTCGCGCATCAGGCCCCCTCTCCGTTTGCCTCGGCGGCAGCCGGCGCGCCTCCGAGTGGCCGGCGACGAGCGCGGTCCTCCGGCGCCGGTGCGTCGCCCATTCCGGCGAGGGCCGCCTCTTCAATGATGACGGTACCGGCCCACACGATGTCGAAGGACGATTCCTGGCCGAAGGGCAGCACCCGCACCCCGGCGAGGTTTCGGCCCGACAGGTAGAGTTCACGGTTCACGCCGTGCGTAAGAAAAAGGATCTTCCCCTCCGCCTCGATCCTGTCCAGGAGCTGAGTCAGCCGGCGGGTCTTCGGGGCCTCGAAGTCGAACCCCTCGATCACAGCAACACGGCCGTCGGCCGCGCGGCTGTTGAATGCGGATCGGCGGGCAAGCGCGCGAATGCGCCTGGGCAGGCGCTTGTTCCAGGAGTGGGCCTGGGGTGGAAACGCCATCCCTCCGCCGCGCCACTGGGCCGCGCGGATGGTTCCCTGACGGGCCCGGCCGGTCCCCTTCTGGCGCCACGGCTTGCGGCTGCCACCGGCGGCCGCGCTCCGGTTCTTTCTCTGAACGGTGCCCTGGCGCCGGTTGGCCAGATAGGTGGTAACCGACTGGTGGAGCGCACCCTCGTGGATCACCCCGTCGAACAGGGCGGTCGGAAGGGTGACTTCCGCGCCGGCGGAACCGTCCGTATTGATGTAGCGGGCCTGGTACATGCTCTACTTCCGGATCAGAACGTAGCTGTTCCTGCTCCCCGGAACCCCGCCTCCGACAAAGAGCAGGTTCCGGTGCGAATCGACGTGCACGACCTCGAGGTTCCGGATCGTCCTGCGCTTGCCTCCCATGCGTCCGGGCAGCTTTTTCCCCTTGATGACCCTGGACGGGTCGGTACCCGGTCCCATCGAGCCCGGGTTGCGTGACATCGGATGGCCGTGCGACGCGGGACGACCGGTGAAGCCGTGGCGCTTGACCACACCCTGGAACCCGCGCCCCTTGCTCATCCCGGTAACGCGAACCCGCTGCCCTGCCTCGAACATCTCGACCGTGAGCTCCTGGCCCGGCTCGTAGGCATCGCCGTCGGCGGCCCGGAATTCCCGTATGAGGCGCGGCGCGGCTTCCAGCCCCGCCCTGGCCGCGTGGCCGAGTTCCGCCTTGCTGCTGCGCTTCGGCTTCCTGGCGCCGAATCCGACCTGAACGGCGGCATACCCGTCCGTGTCCTCGCTCTTGACCTGAACCACCGGGCACGGCCCCGCCTCAAGCACGGTGCACGCGATCGAGCGGCCCTCTTCGGTGAAGACCCGGGTCATTCCGACCTTCCTGCCAATCAATCCCGGCATCGTCAGTCCACCTTGATCTCGACGTCGACCCCGGCGGGGAGATCCAGCTTGGTCAGCGCGTCAATGGTCTGGGGGCGGCTGTCGACGATGTCGATCAGGCGCTTGTGCGTCCTGAGTTCGAACTGCTCCCGGCTCTTCTTGTCGATGTGCGGCGAGCGCAGGACGGTCCAGCGCTGACGGCGGGTCGGAAGCGGGATGGGTCCGCGGATCGTGGCGCCGGTCTTCTGCGCCGTGCGCACGATGTCCGCCGCCGTCTGGTCCACGACCCAGTGGTCGAAGGCCTTCAGGCGTATCCTGATCCTGTTCGCCATCCCCTTTTGTCTCCTGGCAGGGGTAGTCGGGCTGGTCGCTTGGGCCATGGTTCTCCTACTCGATGATTTCGGTGACGACGCCGGCGCCCACGGTGCGGCCGCCCTCGCGGATCGCGAAGCGGAGCTCCTCGTCCATCGCGATCGGCGTAATCAGCTCCACTTCCATCTGCACGTTGTCCCCCGGCATCACCA
>JAJDXM010000085.1 GCA_022823225.1 Gemmatimonadota bacterium | reverse complement strand
GTCCGCCTGCCGCTTCGCGCGCCGCCAGTCACGGTGCTTGAGGGACCGGGTGAGCCTTCGCCCGTTCTCTCGCCACTCGATCTGGAACATGCCGGTCTTCGGGTCCGGGAAGATCCTGACCCGGTTCCGGCCCCATTCGCCGGCGCCGTACGAGCGCCGACTTCGTTTCGTGCGTGCCATCGTTCGATTCCTCTCGATAGATGGACTGCACGATCTGCGCGAACGAAGTATCGCGGAGAGAGGGCTTCTCCGCCAGTGCGAGCGCGGGATCGAGTTCCCCGGCATCGACGGGAGGTCGATCCAAGACCCGAAATGGATGGGTCGGCGCCCGGATGGAGCCGCACATGTGCAACAGACCCGATGTGCACGGAATCGTCGTTTGGACGTGCAAGGCTTCGTCTACGCAAGTCTTTGTCTGGATTGCGGTTGTGCCACGGCCTGCGGGGCGGCTGTGCCGCGCCGGAAACGGAGGCCGTGGCTGGAGCGACCCCCATTTTTCGATGCCTGCCGTGGCATCTGCGGAGGTTGGGATGTGCACTCCATCCCACCCTCCGCGGGGGTCGCTCCGAAGCAGCGATCCCTTGCGGGAAGGCCAACGGGCGAGCCGGTTCGGTTCGTCCCGGTCTCGGTCGGCGATGTCGAACTGCCCAACGTCGGCCAGCCGGTCCTCCAACGAATGCTCCGCCGCTGCGAGGCGGCGCTCAGCCCCCTTCCGGGACGGATCGTTGGACCGTAGTACCCCAAGGGCTCGGGGGCGGGGGTGCGCAAGCCAACCCGGCCCCGAACCCGCACCGAGCCCTCGGCGAGGTGGGTCGCGGTCACGCCCCGAGTGGTCTGTGTGCCACGGTCGGGCGCGCGGTAGATCCTGAAGACTCTGCCGCGCCTGCCGACAAGCAGCGAGTGTGGTGCGCATCGCCGGGGAGTCGAAGTGCGCATCGGCACCCCGTGTCGAATGCGCGCTCCAGTACGGTCGTAAGTGGGGAGCGCCGGGGGCACCGGCGAGCCCTGTGTCGTTCCGCCTTCCGAACGGGCGGAAATCCGGCTCGTGGACGAGGCCGCCGTCAGCCTCTACGCCATCCGCCACGCTCCGGTTTCGGATCGGCCGCAACGCCGCAGGACTTGTGGATGTTCCGCCGCCACGTCGGGAAGGGCGCCCTGCTCGCCGTGCATCGGGTGGCGGGCCATGCCGGAGAGACCCCGGACCTTGCCTCCGGGGCCGTTTTTCGGGTGGAACCGGAGCATTGGGGGAAAATACGGGCCGTGGTGCCGTCTGAGCGACGATCGCCGGTCCCCGAGGGGTACGGGGAGACCGGAAACCGGGCGGCGCATGAGCGCGCCGCCGACGCCAAGCAGTGACGGGTCGGCCAGTTCGCCCTCGCCGTCCGTGAGGCTGGCAACCAAGAGGCCAAGCCGCTTGCCCGGGACGGCCCGGCCAACGCCGTCTCGGGCGGCGCGCGGGGAGGGTTCTGCGGGCCGCCGTGGGGCTGGCTGAGCGACTGTTAGGTCGTTCAGCCAGCATACTCCTTGTGGCCACAAGGAGGCTGACGAGGGACTCCGCCCCTTCGAACCCCGGCGGTGGTCGCGGAGGGGATGCTCTGCTCCCCTTCGCACCCCTGGGCGAGGTTGGTGCGACCGTTGACCCGAGCACTTCCTCGCCCTTCCCGGTGCGATGCTCGGCCGACATCCACCAGCACGCCCGGCGACACACTGCCCAGCCCGTCCGACTCCCCGATACGGGGTTACAGCCCCGCCCTTAACACGGTTGACAATGACGGCCGTGGGCAGGTCGACCTTGACTGGACCCTCGGACATGCCCTACAGGTCGCGCCTGCGCATGCTCAGTAGCGCCCGGCCGAGAAAGGATGCGCTATAGGCCAGAGCCGCGGCGGCGAGCATCCCGACCTTCAGAAACACAAGGGGTGCGAGTCCCCGCTCCGCACGATCCGCGTTCACGTCGACCAGCACATCGGGATAGTGGGCCAGATCGTCCCCGAGGTCCTCGACCAGATTGAACGGAAGAAACTCCGCCGCGGCGCTAAGGGCATTGATCTCCGCCCCCAACATCAGCCTCGTGACGGCCTCTTCGACGAAGAGGTACAGCAGCAGAATGGCCAACGCGGATCCCGAAGAGCGGAGGTGTGCGGAGAGCATCATCCCCGCGCTGCCGAAGACGAGCATGCCCACGGCGAGGCCGCTCATGTAGCTGAGATCGCTTGACCGGATGAAACCGGGGCCGCCCCCGCCGGGGCTGAGCATCGTACTGCCGACCCCGATGAGCACAGTCGTTCCCATGAAGAGCAGGATCAGTCCGGCGAGCACGACGGCCTTCCCGGCGTAGAACCGCTCCTTGCTGAGTCCGTCGATCACGTTCTGGCGCGCCGTGCGCCAAGTGAATTCGGGTGCGAAGAGCAGGATCATCAGTACGCCGACGAACAACGGTCCCACCCCGGTGGCGGTGCCCAGAATGTCCGGCCAGCTTTCCGGAAGGGCGTAGACCGAGCTCGGGTCGCTTCGGGCGTTGCGGACCCTTTCGACGGCGGGAAGCGCGGTGAACGCGGCGAATGCGGCCACGGCCACCCAGAAGGCTCGCCGCTTTACCGCCTTGAGCCATTCGATCCGCAGAAGGACGCCCAGGATCTTCACGATGCGATCTCCGTCATCGAATCCACCGCACCGCCGGTGATGTCGATGAAGACTTCTTCCAGGCTCGGCCGGTACGGAGCCAGATGGGACAGGTAGACCCCCTGTCCCGCCAGGTAGCGTGTTACGCTGCCCAGGTCGTTCGACTCCAGCGCGGCGATGACGCCCTCGTCGGTCCGGCGCACCGATGATGCGCCCGGATAGGCTTCCATCGCGCCCGCGAGCGCGTCGGTGTCCTCCGCGCGCAGCAGCACCGCACTCCCTTCGCCCACCACCTCAGCCACCGCGCCGGATGTGACGATCCGCCCCTTGCGAATGATCGCGACGTGGGAGCAGGTGCGCTCGACTTCCGCGAGCAGGTGGCTCGACAGGAAGATCGTCTTGCCCCGTTCCGCTAGGATGCCGATGATCTCGCGGATCTCCCGGATGCCCTGTGGGTCGAGCCCGTTCGCGGGCTCGTCGAGGATGATCAGTTCGGGATCGCTCAGCATGGTGGCCGCGAGCGCCAGCCGCTGCTTCATGCCCAGCGAATAGGTCTTGAAGCGGTGCTTCGCGCGATCCGACAGGCCGACCAGTTCCAAGCACTCCTCGATGCGTGGACGGCCCACCCCCTTGACCCCGGCGGCAATGCGCAGGTTGTCGCGACCGCTCATGTACGGATAGAAGTTGGGTGTCTCCAGCGTGGCGCCGACGCGGGTGCGGACGGTCATGAGGTCCTTCGGACCGGACGCGCCGAACAGGTTGAAGCTGCCGCCCGTGGGCTTGATGGTGCCCACGAGCATCCCGATGGTGGTCGTCTTGCCGCTTCCGTTGGGGCCGAGGAAGCCGAACACCTGGCCCCGCTCGACTGCGAAGGAGATTCGGTCCACGGCCAGCACCGACTTCGCGGCGCGCGTCCCGTAGCGCTTGGTCAGATCGAAGGTCTGGATTGCTTGCATACCACAGGGATGCGGTCGAGTGCGTCGGCGTGTTTCGGTGGGCTGGGCGGGATTCCGAACACCTGGTCGTCCGCCCGTCAGAAGAAGAAAACGACAACGCGGAAAGCGCGTCAAGGCGATTGTCCGGAACGTCCAGCCCCGGTTTGGGGGGAATCTCCCGTCAACGACGCTGCTGGTTTCTCCCGTCAAAACTTCCGGGATTTCCCTCTAGGAGCGTCCAGAAGCACTGCCCATCTTGGAGTTGCGTATTCGGCCGCCCTTCATGGAGCCGCTTGGGGGCGCCGATCACATCAATCTGAAAGGAGACTTCTCATGAACAAGTGGCTGACTCACATCGTTCCCGCCTTCGCCGCGGTGATTCCGTCCGTCGGCGCAGTGCTGGTGGCGGCAAACACGCTTTCCGTAGCGTGGACCGGCACCACGGGCAGTCCGGACGACCCGGACACGGAAACCATGGTCCTCACCCTCCTGGACTACGACGCCTCGTCCTGCAGCACCAACTGCGAGTTGTCCCCGTGTACCGGAGCGGGCGCACACCTAAACGAGTCGACCCCGTTCGGAAACGACGGCGGCGAGATCCATGCGTGTGTGGGGGGCTCGGGTTGTTATCCGCACCAGTGCGACCCCACCTACACGCTGGCTCCCGATGATCTGCGAACCCTGATCCAGATGATCCCGTCGATTCCGGCGAATACCTTGGCCTCCATTGGTCGAGCGGAGGCCAACCTGCTCCTGAATCAGGACAGGCGGGCCGTTCAGATCATGGGGTGCGAGGGCTTGGTCCTGGCCTCGGTAGAACTGACTCCAGACCAACAGCGTGAACTGGGTATCGAATAATGTTGGGTCGAGCTTCCGTAGTCACCGGGACGTTCCTTGCTGGGCTTGCTGCGGGAGGTTGGCCTGTCTTGCTCCATGGTCAGGCGATCAACCATTGGGACGAGGTCGTCCCTTGCCGGCAATGCGACGTGGACCTGGACTTGGTGGTTCGCCTTGGCGACGCCGAGGGACAGGGGATCATCGAAGGCGGGGACGTGTTCGTGCGTTGGCATGAGCAGCATGGTTTTGTGGTGTTCATCAAGCCCAGCGCCGGACCAGTCAAGGTCTTCGATCACAGCGGCCAGTTCCTACATCTCGTGGGTCGATCCGGCGAGGGGCCGGGCGAGATCGGCGGGATCGTGGATGTGAACTTCGTGGGCGACCGGATCGTCGTGCTTGACTGGCGAAGGCGCTCCTGGCTGTCGTTCGACGGATCCGGGCAAACCCTTGGAGAAGCCCGGCACCCGATGGTGGGAACCGGCGACTTCATGCCCTTGGATGGGGACCACATCGTGATGGCTGCAATTGACCGCCGACCGGACTTCGTGGCTCAACCGCTGCATGTCGTCAATGTGGCGACTGGTGAGCCGCAGCGTCACTTTGGAGCGGTCGGTTCCAACTGGGCCGTCACCGATCCCTATGCCGGTTCGGTGGCGGCGAGTGGCGTGAGCGCCACCGGCACCGTATGGGTGGGGAAGGCCGCGCGGCCGACGATCGCAGAATGGTCGGTGGACGGGGAACTCGTCCAGAGCATTGCCGGAGAACTCCCGTGGTTCCCACCGGTGACGAGGTATCCGGAAATTGGGAAAGAACGACCGCCGACACTGCTTCGCTCGCTCGCCGTGACTTCGTCCGGGCATCTGTGGATGTTGACGAGCATTGCGGATCCGGGTTGGCGGGAAGCGGAATTGACGACCCTCGGCCAGGAAGTGGTGATCGAACAGCACCAAGCGGACGGCTACCGTGATACGCGTCTTGACGTATTCGACCTTGAGGGTCGCGTTCACGTCGGCTTCCGGACGTGGGATTCGGCTGGCGTGCGTCTGCTGACCCTCGGTGGAGAACCGGCCGTCAGCGTCTTGGAATACACGGATCAGATGGTCCCGAAGGTCGCAATCTACCGCGCGGCCAAGTAACTGCCTCGGTCCGCGTCCCCCCCTCCAGCAACCGGAAGGGGGGGGACGCGGACCCGATGAGGTGCCCGCTCGCACCCCCGTTGGCGCACCGCGATGGGTGGTTTCCCCTGTGGCATTCAGGGTGTCGGACTCGCACCTTCTGGGCGTCGTGACGGACGACATGGACTTGCAGCGGGTCGCGACCATTCCGCTCCCGCAGTCTCTTCGCCGCCCCACGAGAGGTATGCGCCGCCCGGCCGGGGGCGCCGCTCGGGAAGGGCGCGTGGCCTTGGGGGTGCCTGATGGTCCCGGACCCGGACGCTGACGGAATCGCAACCACAGTTGACTTGGCGGGATCACTTGACAGTTTCGGACGGCGCGCATCTTGTGGGTGAGCAAAGGCCGACACCGGGATACTCCCGTGCTCACGGGACCCCGGCCGGCCCGACCGACGGAACGGAGCCGGATCTGCTCAAGCCAAGCGACTACACCGCAGTGTTCGAGGCATCGCCGGACGCGATGTTGGTTGTGGACTCAGAGGGGATGATCCGAGATCTCAACCGGCAAGCCGTCGCGCTGTTCGGGTGGAGCCGTGAGGAGATCGAGGGTTCTCCGGTGGAAAGACTGGTCCCGCCAGCCAGCCGGGATCTGCACCGGCGTCACCGCCAGCGCTACGCCGAGGCCCCGAGGCCCCGCCCGATGGGCCGGGGACTGGAACTCGAAGCCGTTCGCAAGGACGGCACGACGATTCCGGTCGAGATCAGCCTGGCCCCCTCGGATCTGGCCGCGGGACCGGCACACGTCATCTGCGCAGTCCGCGACATCTCCGCCTGGCGGCGGATACGCAAGCTGTCGAGCATGATGATCGCGGCGGCCGAGAACGAGCGGAAGCACCTGTCGCACGAACTGCACGACGAGTTCCTTCAGACGCTGGTTGCGCTGAAGATCCGGGTCAAGCTGCTCGCCGACGAGCGAGACGATGTCGAGCGGGAGCGGGCGCGCGAGCGGATCGCCGAGGAGATCGGAGACGCAATCGGCGGCGTCAAGCGGATGATCCGCGGCCTCCTTCCCCCGGCGCTGGACCACCAGGGGCTCGCTTCCGCGCTGCACTCGATGTTCCGCGATGTCGAGGACGTATACGGGTTCAGGATCGACGCCAAGCTGGAACCGGTGGACGGCAAACTGGACGCGATTGGTGCTCTTGCGCTCTACCGGATCGTGCAGGAGGCCGTGACCAACGCGGTGCGGCACTCGGGAGCGAGTGAAGCCGTGGTGACGCTCGGAGCCGCCGACGGAAGCGTCGCAGCCACCATCCGCGACGACGGACGAGGATTCGCTTGGAGGGAGGCAAACGCGCTGGACGGCGACGGCCACATCGGCCTGACCGGAATGCGCGAGCGCGCCGCCCTCGTGGGCGGAACCGTCGCCGTGCGAAGCGCTCCCGGCAAGGGAACAACCATTCGGGCCTCCGTGCCAGCGAACAATCCTGACCGGGACGACGAGGGAGGGCACCAGCGTTGACGAGAGTGCTCCTGGTCGATGACCACGCGGTCGTGCGCGCCGGGCTCAGGGCGCTGCTGGAAGCAAGCGGACGGGTCGAGGTCGTGGGCGAAGCCTCGTCGGGCGAGGAGGGGGTGAGGAAGACCCGATCCCTTGAGCCGGACATCGTGGTCATGGACTTGGCGATGCCCGGCATGGACGGGGTCCAAGCCACCCGGCGCATCGCCGCGCTCGACCTTGGCACGAAGGTGCTGGTGCTCACGATCCACGACGAAGACGAGTTCCTCTTGCCGGCCATGGAGGCCGGAGCGGCGGGTTTTCTGAACAAGTCGGCAGCCGACACCGACCTCCTGGGCGCGCTGGAGGCCGTCGCGCGCGGTCACTCCTACCTGCCCCGACGCGCCGCCGCCCTGATCGCGCGGCGCAAGACCGTGGCCACATCCGGCGACAGCCGGGGGATCGAGGCGCTGTCGGAGCGCGAACGCACCGCCATCGAATTGTACGCCAGAGGCTTCTCGGCGCGGGAGGCCGCACGCGAGATGCTCGTCAGTCCCAAGACCGTCGAGGGCTACATCGCCCGCGCCAAGTCCAAGGTGGGCCTCGACAGCCGGCGCGACATCGTGCGCTTCGCCCTCGACAGCGGGCTCTTGCGGCCAGAGGAGTGAAGTCATGGGCTCCCGTAATCGGCATGCGCCAAAACAGGTCTCCAACCAAATGGTCGTGCTTGGACGAATTCCCGCCAATCGACACGACTATCCCGGCTTTCCCATACGATGCGACCAGACGCGAACTGTACGGCAGGAATGGCAGATCGTGCAGTCCCAGTTTGACTTAGATGATTCCCTGCCGGGATTCTGGCTTCAGGTGCTCTGCCGGGCCGGCAAGCCGCGACGAGGGGCGATTCGCGGCGCCATCCGCCCGGGGACAACGCGGAGCGGTGCTGCGGAGCGCCTCCTTATCCTACCGAATTCCCTCTGGTTGGATCCCTCACCGCCCGCGCACGCTGAAGCGCCGAATGGCCGTGGCCACCGATCCATCCGGCCCCGCCACCATGATCTTCAGGTCGTAGTTCCCGTTCGTCAGTTCGGCCACGCCCACGGCGAGGGCCATCCCGTGTACCGGGCCCGACGCCGGCTCCGTCCACGAGACCACCGGCGCCGGGGGGACCTGCCTGCCCCTCATCGAGCGAACGATGCGCGTGAGCACCCCCGCCCGTTGCCGTTCCAGCGAGACGGAGATCTCCATCGTCGCCCCCGCTTCCAGCCCGTAGACCTCCCAGTACGCGGCCATCTCGCTCTCGGCCCCGATCCGGAGCCGAGGCAGCATTCCATCCAGTGCTTCCTGCCGGGTTCCCGGGAGCGCCGCGAGCCCGGGAGCGAGCAGAAGCGGGTCGGAGACGACCAGATCGTTTCTCGCCAGCGGCGTCACCTCCTGTCCAAAGATCCGGCCTTCATGACCGCGCTCGCCGTGTGCGTGGATGGCCACGAACCGCGGCGCAATCGCGAACCTTTCCGAGATGACCGGCTGAAGCACCTCGTTTCCGAAAGTGCGGGCGAAGACCGGATCATTCGGCCCGGAGAACGCAAACAGACCGGTTTCCACGACGGCAAAGGAAGCCGCGTCGAGATCCACCGCGACCGCGACGAGCACCGAATCCCCATCCAGGAAGCGCGCAACCTGCCCGGGCACCATCCGGGATTGGGCGTGCACGGGCGCGCCGGGCGCCGGCAGGGCGCCGAGGGCAAACCCGAGCAGCGGCGCCAGCAGCGCCGGGGCGACAGGACGAATGGTCATGGGTAGAGTGTAGAGGGCCCGCGCGCGGTGGTGCAACCGGATCCGGAACATCCGGGAAGCCCCCCCGCGGGATGCCCCCGTGCTACCGAATCCCCTCCAGCTGGATCCCCCGCACGAAGTACCGCTGGGTGAAGAGGAAGAGGAGCGCGATCGGCAGCACCGCCACCACGCCGGCCGCCATCTGGTACGGCCAGTTGATCTCGTAGGTGGAGTGGAAGGCGGCGATCCCGACTTCGACGACCCGCATCTCCATGGAGCGGGTGACCAGGAGCGGCCAGAGGAAGTTCTTCCAGGCGTCGATGAAGGCGAAGAGGGCGAGGGTGGCCACGGCGGGCTTCGCCAGCGGCAGGCCGACGCTCCAGAAGATTCGCGCGCGACCCGCGCCGTCGACCCTGGCGGCGTCCTCCAGCTCGCGCGGCAGGGTCCGGAAGTACTGCCGCATCAGGAAGATGCCCCATACCGAGACGAGTTCGGTCGAGATCAGTCCCTGGTAGCTGTCGATCCAGCCGAGCGCGTCGATCATCAGGAAGCGGGGGATCAGGACGATGACGGCGGGCACCATCATCGTGGCCAGGAAGAGCATGAACACCTTGTCCCGTCCGGGGAAGTCGAAGCGGGCGAACGCGTAGCCGGCGGTGGTCGCGGTCGCGACCTGGCCTGTCACGACCGCCGCGGCGAAGATGAGCGAATTCAGGAAGTAGCGGGCGAAGGGCTGGGCAGTGAGCGCGTCGGGGTAGTTCGACCAGAGCGGCGTCTCCGGCAGCAGTCGGCCGGAGGAGAAGACCTCCAGCTGGCCCATCAGGCTCGTGACCGCCATCCACAGGAAGGGTGCCGCCATGAGCAGGCAGGCCGCCCCGAGGAGAACGGCGCGGGCGCTGGCGGCCAGGCGGACGGGCGCGCGCAGGCCGGGGCGCCGGGATTCTCCGGCGGTCGGACGGCCGGTGGGGGTCCCCGCGGCCCGGTCAGGCACGTGCCCCCCTTCTCTCCAGGAAGCGGAAGTGGAGCCAGGTGGCGGCGAAGACGACGGCGAAGAGAATCCAGCTCATTGCGGCGGCGTTTCCGAAGCGCAGGAACTCCCAGGCCTCGCGGTAGATGTGGTAGACGGCCACGTCGGTGGCGCCCAGCGGGCCGCCCTCGGTCATGACGTAGACGAGCCCGAAGACCTGGAAGGACCCGATCACCGAGGTGACCAGCACGAAGAAGAGCGTGTGCCGCAGACCCGGAAGCGTGATGTGGCGGAAGCGCTGCAGCGGGCCCGCCCCGTCCACGCGGGCCGCGTCGTAGAAGTCCCGGGGGATCGACGCCAGCCCGGCCTGGAAGACCACCATCTGGTAGCCGACCACCATCCAGACGCTGATCGCCATCAGCGTCGCGAGTGCGATGTCCGGCGATGTCAGCCACGCCGCCGAACCGGGCCCCATCGCTTCCAGGGTCCGGTTCACGAGCCCGTAGCCGTCGTTCAGCAGCCATTTCCACACCACCGCGATCGCGACCACGCTGGTGATGCTCGGGAGGAACAGCGCCAGGCGGGCCCAGCGAACGGCGCGCCGGGATCCCCGCGTGAGGATGGCCAGCGCCAGCGCGACGGCCATCGCGAGCGGCACGTGCAGGGTGAAGACCGCCGTGTTGCGGATCGCGGACCACCAGGAGCCGTCGGCTAGGAGGGCGCGGTAGTTGTCGAGTCCGGTGAAGGGGTGCGCGGGGTCGACGAGGTGCCACTCGTGCAGCGAGATCCACAGGGAGAAGAGCAGGGGCCCGAAGGTGAAGACGAGGAGGAGCGCGCCGGCGGGAGCGAGGAAGCCCCATGCGGCCAGCGTGCGCCGCAGCGCGCGGGGCCGGGCGGAGAGGGGGAGGAGGAAGAGGATCAGGGAGACGAGGAGCGCCGATCCGAGCGCGGCCGCGGCGAGGGGAACCGCGGGCGAACGGGTCTCCTCGTAGCCGAGAAGGGCGAGGTGGAGGGTGTCGGGAGCGCGGCCGGGGGTGTCCGCGCTAGGTGCCGGCCGAAGGGCGACGGCGGCACCGTGATAGGTGGCGCCGCGGACCCGGACGGTGTAGGCGAGCTCTCCCGGCGGGGACGATGGCGAGGCCGCGAGGGCGACGGCCACCTCACGCGGCATCGTCCACAGCTCGCCGGGGCTCTCCAGCGCGGCGGCGGTCGCCCACGGGAGGCCGGCGACCCGCGGCGCGATCTCCGGCGCGGCCCCGGTGGCAAGCGCGACCCCCACGGCGCGGGCCGCATGGGCGGCCTGGCCGGCGCTGACGAGGTGGAGTTCGCGGTCCGCCCACGCCTTCCCCGCGCCGGCCACCGCCGCCAGCAGCCCCACCGCGAGCAGGGCGGGGGCGGCGGGGTAGCGGGACGGTGGGGAAGATCGCCGCCGCTTCCACGCCCACGCGGCCAGAAGCGACAGGCCGAGCAGTGCGATGAGGGTGGCGGTGCGGGGGAGGGGGGAGGTGTCGCCCGCCGCCGCGACCCCGATCCGGGCGCCGGGTTCCAGCGTTCCGGCGCGGTAGGCCCACGCGCCCGGGTCGGCGGGGGCTCCGGTGCCGCCCTCCGCCACGGCTTCGATCCGGGCCCGCTCCGGCAGGAAGGCGGCGACGGCCGCGTCCCCTCCGCCCGGGAGCTCCCACAACGCGGCCGCCATGCGCGCAAGGTCGCCCGCGGCGTCGTGGCGGGCCTCGCGCACGGCGCTGCCGGCGATCGCAAGCAGAAGCGCGAGCCCGGCCGCCGCCGCCGCGGCCGCGATGGCCGGGACCGTGCCGGCCACCGGGTTGCGCGACCCGCTCACCGCCCCAGCTCCGCGTCCACGCGCCGCGCCACCTCCGCCGCGCTCTCGGCGAGGGGCTCTCCGTTCAGCAGGTGCCGGTCCATGATCTCGACGGCGAGCGCCTCGATGCGGGAGAAGTCCCTTACGAACGCGCCCCACGTGACCCGGGCCCCCTCGGTCAGCGCGATGAACGCGGCCTCGATCCCGGTGGTGTCCGCCGCGGCGATCTCGGCCGCGACGTCGATGCGCGACGGGATCGCGAGGCCGGAGCGAGCCCGGATCCGCTGCGCCTCGGGCGAAGCGAGGAAGCCCGCCAGGTCGATCGCCTGGCGCGGATTGGCCGCGTTGGGCGGGACGGCCCACCCGGATGCGTACAGCACGCTGGTCGCGGCCGACCGGGACGGGTGATGCGGGACCGGCAGGATCTCCAGCTCCAGTCCGCCCTCGTCCACGAGGTCGCGGAAGACCCGCAGCGTCCAGTGTCCGGAGAGCAGGAACGCCTGTCCGCCCGATGCGAACCGGGCCTCCCGGGCCGGATCTCCCTGCTGCACGAACTGGGCGCCGGGCGTGTACCCGTCGATCGCCAGGCCGGTCAGGAAGGCGTATGCGTCCAGCGCCCCGGGACCGTCCATGAACCCCGAGGCGATGGAGCCGTCGGGCGCCAGGATGTCTCCCCCGGCCGACCAGACGAAGGGAACCCACTGGTAGAGGTTGCGCGGAAAGTCGAACCCGAAGACATCCGGCCGCCCGTCACCGTCGGTGTCCCGGGTTACGGCCCGGGCGGCGCCGCGGAATTCGTCCCAGGTCCAGCCGCCGGAGCCGGGCGGGGCCACCCCGGCGCCGTCGAGAACCGCGCGGTTGGCGTAGATGACCATGGGCGTGAAATCCTTCGGCAGCGCAAAGAGCGACTCGCCGCGCCGAAAGCCGTCGAGCACGGACGGGAAGATCCGGTCCCCGGCGAATCCGAGCGCCGCTGCGTAGGGCGCCAGGTCCGTCGCCAGCCCGCGCTCGACGAAGGTGGGAATGTCCGGCGAGTCGAGCAGGTACACGTCGGGCGGGTGCCCCGCGGCGATCGAGGTCAACAGCCGCTCCTCGTACCCGTTCGGCGCCGACTCCAGAATGACGCGCACGCCGGGGCGGATGGCCTCGTAGCGGTCGGCGACGCGCCGCTCCATCTCGAGCTCATGACCGCCCGCCCACAGCGCGACGCGCAGGGTGACGGCGTCGGGGGGGGCGGGGGCGCAGGCGGCGGGGAGGAGGAGGGCGAGGGTGAAGACGGCCAGCCGTCGGATGTCGCGCGCCGGGCGGCGGGTCATGGGCGTGGACCGCTGGCCGGGGCGGGGCGGGGGGCCGGGCCGGTTCGCACGCCATCGGGGCCGAAGAGGTGGCTGCGCGCCCAGTCGACCGAGACGTGGACGGCCGTGCCGGGCTCGAGGGCGGGAGCCGGGTTGGCGCGCGCGACCCAGGCCGCCGTCCCGGGGCCGTCCAGGTGGAGGCGCTGCTCGCTGCCGAGGGCCTCGGCGCGCAGGACGGTGGCGGTGAAGTCGGCCAGCGGAGACGGTGTGGCCCGCGGCGCGGCAGTGGCCTCCGGTGCGGTTGCGGTGGCTTCGGCGCGCCCGTCCGCGGGCGTTACGACCAGGTCCTCGGGGCGCACCGCCAGGGTGGCATGGGCGAAGGGCGGGCGGCCCGGGAACACGAAGGGTCCGCCGGCCAGGCGCCCGCCGCCGTCTTCGCGCACCAGGCGAAGCCGGTTGATGGGGGGCGACCCCACGAAGCTCGCAACGAAGAGGTTGCGGGGCCGCTCGTAGATCTCGTGCGGGGTCCCGGCCTGTTGCAGCCGGCCCCGGTCCATGACCGCGACGCGCTGGCCCAGCGAGAGGGCCTCCATCTGGTCGTGGGTGACGAAGATCATCGTCGTGCCGAGGCGGTCGTGCAGGGCGGCGATCTCGTCCCGGGTCCGCATGCGCAGGCCCGCGTCCAGGTTGGAGAGAGGCTCGTCGAAGAGAAACACGCCCGGATCGCGCACGATCGCGCGCCCCAGGGCGACGCGCTGCTGCTGGCCGCCGGAAAGCTGACCGGGACGGCGGGTGAGGAGGTCGCCGAGTCCCAGCGCCTCGGCCGCGCGCCGCACGCGCTCCTCGATCTCCACGCGGCTGGCGCCCCGCACCTGGAGGCCGAACCCCAGATTGCGCGCGACCGTCATGTGCGGGTAGAGCGCGTAGCTCTGGAACACCATGGCGACGTCGCGGTCGCCCGGCGCGACCTCGTTCACGCACCGGCCGCCGATCCACACCTCCCCCGCGCTCGGCTCCTCGAGACCCGCAATGAGGCGCAGGAGCGTGCTCTTGCCGCAGCCGGACGGCCCCACCAGCACCATCAACTCCCCGGGGCGGATCTCCAGGTCCATCGCGGCCACGGCGGTCACGTCGCCGAAGCGCTTCTCGACGCCCCGCAATGAGACGCCCTGCGGCGCGGCCGAGGCCCCCCCGCCAGGTTGTCCGCCAGCGCTCACGATCCCGCCCCGCGACCGCGTCCGCCTTCGCGCCCGGTTCCGTCCCCCACCTCCGCCCGGCCCACCCGCAGCGCCCGTCCGCGCTCACCGTCATACCGCTTCCCGTCCACCGCCAGCGATACCCGGGACTCGGTGAGCACGACCTCGACCGTGTGGCCGCGGGTCCGCACCGGCCCCAGCGACACATGGGCGAGCCCATGCTCCAACGGCCACACTTCCCATCCCTCTTCATCCACCTCGAGCCCGGCCACTCCCCGCGCCAGCAGGTCGAGCACCCACGAGTGCTGGTAGTCGTCGATCCCGCGGAAGTGGCATGCGCGTCCGGTGTACGGGTTGTAGTGCTCGAAGCAGTTCGGGCGCGCTGCGTCACCCCCGTTGAACATCATGCGCACGAAGCGAAGCAGCATGTCCGCCGCCAGCCGGCCGGCCCGTGCGCTGCCGCCCCGCCGGCACCGCAGCAGCCCCTCGATCACATGGCTCGTCGTCATCGGCCACACCCGCCCGTTCCATGGGCAGTTGCGCCGCTTGCCTCTCCAGATCCCCTCGGCCGAGAAGCGCGGGTCGTCCACGCTGGACGACGGTAGCGGGAAGGGTGTGCCGAAGGTGCGCGGATCCTCCAGGTGGTCGAGCAGGGCCTCCAGCCGCGCCCCGCCGACGAGGCCGGTAAGGAGCGGGTAGAATCCGACCGCGGCCTTGACCCCGGTGCGTTCACCGGTGCGCCCGTCCACATCGGTGAAGAGTTGTGCATCCGGACACCACATGTGCCGGTTGATTGCACATGCGCAACAATCCTGCGCAACCCGCCACTCCTCCGCGTCCCCCCTCAGCGCCAGCCGTCCGGCGATTTCGGCGAGCGCCCGGAAGAGCTGGTGCGCGTACACGGTCACGTCGATCCCCTTCAGGTGCAGGCGGGGACTCCAGCCGGCCACGTCGGCCTCCCCGTCGACGGCCATGTAGCGCGACATGTACTCCTGCCCGGTCTCGAAGTGGTTGACGACGGTGAACATCCCCGAGCCCTCCGGGTCGCGCTCGGCGCTCAGCCAGCGGGCGTAGCGCGAAAGGCCTTCGTAGCAGCGGCGGAGCGCGCGGTCGTCCGGGTGCATCCGGCTCACCGCGAGCACTGCGTCTCCCCAGTTCGCGTGGTAGAAGTCGGTGTTCTCCAGATGATGGGGATAGAGGCGCCCATGCAGGGAACCGTCCTCCTTCTGGTGGTCCAGGAAGTTGAGGAGCGATCCCCACGCCTCCCGTCCGCCTGCCCGCCAGCGCATCTCCATCATGTGGCACTGCGCGCTGTAGGTGATCGGGACGTGGAAGTATGCGGGGCCTTCGGCGATGCACGGGCGCTGAACGTTTCCCCAGGACCCGCCGATGCGGTTGAGCCCGAGCCCCTGGATGCGGTAGTCGAAGTAGCGGTCCAGGTGGACATCGCCGCAGCGAAGGGACGGGAAGCCGTCGAAGAAGGACTCCCAGTCGGGGGCGTTGGTGGCCGAGGACGGCGGACGGGCGGCATCGGCGAGCACGGGTTCGATGCGCATGCGAAGGGCGACCGGACCGCCACCCGCCGGAGGAACGGGAAACGCCACGGCGATCCAGACCCATCCGGGGGTTTCGGTGTCCACCGGGCCGGGGCTCCAGCCCGCGCTGCCCGGCCCCTCCGCGAAGGGCGAGTCGCGCCACTTCGGCCACGCCGACCCCTCGGAGGACACCACCCGGCACCAGACGGGGTCGGCCGTACCCGAAATCTCCATCCTGACCGGGAGCGCCTTCCCCGCACGATCGGTGACCGACCGGACCCAGCTGACGCCACGGGCGCCGGCCAGGCGGCCGGGAAGGCGGAGACCGGACGGATCCCCGGCCGGCTGCGCGGTGAAGGCGACGAGGTGGCTGCCCGGCGACTTCCCGGGCCGAGCGGCCGTCCCTCCGGAACTCCCGCTCCCGGCTGTCCCGGCGAACGACCAGGACGATTGCAACAACCCCCCTGCGAGCACGCGCCGCGTTTCCACCGCTTCCGTTCGCGCGCCGTCCCGCCGCCCCCCGGACGCGGACCGTGCCCGCGCTTCCCAGCGAACCCTGAGCCTGCCCGGCCGCCACTCCCATCCGGCCGCCCCGTCCCCTGCGCCGCCGCCCCGCCGCAGGACGACCTCGGCGCCGTCCCCATCGAGCAGCGCGACCGAAAATCCCGGCCCGACGGCCACATTCAGCAGGTGCGCCGGATCCCAGAATCCGGGGCGGTCCAGCCACCTGGGGAAGGGCGGCGCCCAGACCACGCCGTCCAGGCCTCCCAGGCACCATTTGTCGTCGCGGGTCAGGGCTGCGAGACGGTCGCCGGCGGTGCCGCCGCGGGACCGCCGGGGCGTGGGTCCGGATTCAGTGGTCACGGGTTCGTGCACGCGTCGGCCCGGTGGTGGAGCGGTTGGCAGCACTGCGACATCTGCGAGAACTCAAGGATTCCTCGGGTGACGGCGGCTGTCAATGCGGCATCCCGCCCGCCAACCCCCGGGCAGCCCGTCCGTGCTCCGGCGGCTCCATCCACGGACTGCTAGATTACAAGTATGGCGACGACGGCGACGGCAGAACGGGTTACGACGATCCGCGGGTTTCCGAGGCCCCTCGCGCGGGCCATGGAGGCGTACGCGGAACGTCTCGATGTCGACGCGATTCGCGCGGCCTACGAGCTTGCCGCCGAGGCGCATTCCGACCAGCGGCGAGCGTCGGGGGAGCCGTTCATCAACCACGCGGTGGAGGTGGCGACGATCGTCACCTCGCTGCAGCTGGACACGGCTTCGGTGGTGGCGGCGCTGGTCCACGACGTGGTCGAGGACACGGTCGTGTCGCTGCAGGGCATCCGCGAGATCTTCGGGGACGAGGTCGGCGCGATCGTCGACGGGGTGACCAAGATCGGGCGGGTGCGCTTCCGCTCCAGCACCGAGCGCCAGGTCGAGAACTACCGCAAGCTCCTCCTCTCGATGGCCCACGACGCGCGGGTCATCCTGGTCAAGCTCGCCGACCGGCTCCACAACATGCGCACGCTGGAGCATCTGCCGCCGGGCAAGCAGCGGCCGATCGCGCAGGAGACGCGTGAGATCTACGCGCCGCTGGCCCACCGGCTCGGAATGGCGGCGATCAAGTGGGAGCTGGAGGACCTGGCCTTCAAGTTCCTGGACAAGAGGGCGTACGACGAGCTACGCAAGCTGGTGCGCCAGCGCCGCCGGGCCCGTGAACGGCACGTCCAGGAGATGCAGCGGCCGCTCGAAGAGGCGCTCGAGGCCGCCGATGTCGCGGCCGAGGTCACCGGTCGCCCGAAACACCTGTGGTCGATCCACCGCAAGATGGTCACGCAGGACCGGAGCTACGACGACATCTACGACCTTATGGCGCTGCGCGTGATTACGGCGTCGGTACAGGACTGCTACGCGGCGCTGGGCATCATCCACGGGCGCTGGACCCCGATCCAGGAGCGCTTCCACGACTATGTGGCGACGCCGAAGTCCAACATGTACCAGTCGATTCACACGACCGTATACGGGCCGGGCGGCCGTCGCTACGAGGTGCAGATCCGCACGGAGGAGATGCACCGGACGGCGGAGTTCGGGATCGCCGCGCACTGGCGCTACAAGGACGAGGGGAGGGACAGCGGGGTCGACGACGCGCTGACCTGGTTCCGCCAAGTGCTCGAGTGGCAGAAGGAGGCCAGCGAACCGGAGGAGTTCATGGAGTTCCTCCGCATGGACCTCTTCCAGGGCGAGATCTTCGTCTTCACCCCGAAGGGCGAGGTCAAGCAGCTGCCGGTGGGCGCCTCGCCGATCGACTTTGCCTTCTCCGTCCACACGGAGGTGGGCCTCCACTGCGCGGGCGCCAAGGTGAACGGGCGCATCGCCCCGCTGTCGCGGCAGCTGAAGAGCGGGGACTCGGTCGAGATCATCACCAACCCGCGCCAGTGGCCCAACCGGGACTGGCTCGGCTTCGTCAAGACATCGCGGGCGCGCACACGGATCCGCCAGTGGATTCGCCGCGAGGAATACGATCGCGCGCTGCGCCTGGGACAGGAGTTCTTCCAGCGCGAGCTGCGCAAGGCGCGCCGGCCGAAGCCGGGGAACGAAGAGATGCGGACCGGGGCGCGCCGGCTCGGCTACAGGACCTTCGACGAGGTGCTCGCCGCGCTGGCCCGGGGCGACATCGGCCCGTCGGCGGTAATCCGCAGCCTCTACCCGGACGAGGATCCCTCGGACGTCGTGAAGCGCAGCCCGTCGGCGCTGGAGCGGATCGCCGAAAAGATCCGCAAGTCGAACAAGGGGGTGACGATCGGGGGCGTGGACAACATGATGGTGCGGTACTCGCAGTGCTGCCAGCCGGTGCCGGGCGACAAGGTGATCGGCTACATCACGCGCGGGCGCGGCATTTCGATCCACAGGACCGACTGCCCCAACGTCCTCAACCTGGACAACGATCCCGGGCGCCGCGTCGACATCGAATGGCGCGCGGAACGGGACGACCGCTTCTTCGTCCACCTCCACATGGAGGGCACGGACCGGCGCGGACTCCTCGGCGACGTGGCCCGCACCATCAGCGAGACCGCCACCGACATCCAGCACGCCGACATGCGCGCGACCGACGGCGGGATGACGGCGGCCTTCGTCGTGGAGGTGCAGGATCTCAGCCACCTCAAGCGGGTCATGGAGGCCGTACAGCGGGTGAAGGGGGTGATGTCGGTGGTGCGGCGCGAGAGCTTCGGCGAGAGCGACCTCTTCGGCCCCGATGCCTGACTTCGAGATCCAGGCCCCCTTCGAGCCGAAGGGCGACCAGCCCGGGGCGATCGGGGAGCTGGTGCGCGGGGTCCGCAGCGGCGCGCGCTTCCAGACCCTCCTCGGCGCCACCGGGACCGGCAAGACCCTCACCATGGCGCACGTCATTGCGCAGTGCGGGCGGCCCGCGCTGGTCATGTCGCACAACAAGACGCTGGCGGCACAGCTCTACGGCGAGCTCAAGTCGCTCCTGCCGGCCAACGCCGTCGAGTACTTCATCTCCTACTACGACTACTACCAGCCCGAGGCCTACGTCCCCGCGACCGACACCTACATCGAGAAGGACGCGTCGATCAACGAGGACATCGAACGGCTTCGGCTCCGCGCCACCTCCTCGCTGATCGAGCGGCGCGACGTAGTGGTGGTGGCTTCGGTGTCGTGCATCTACGGGCTGGGCAACCCGGCCGACTACCGCGGCCTGATGCTGCACCTGGCGGCCGGCGAGGAAGTCCCCCGCCAGGAGATCCTGCGCGGGCTGGTGGAGATCCTCTACAGGCGCAACGACATCTCCTTCGAACGCGGCACCTTTCGCGTCCGCGGCGACACCGTCGAGATCTTTCCCGCCTATGAGGAACAGGCCGTGCGGATCGAGCTGTGGGGCGACGAGATCGAGCGCATCACCCGGTTCGATCCCCTCACCGGCGAGACGATCGCCACGCTGGAGCGCGCCGCCATCTACCCGGCGTCGCACTACGTCACCCGCCGCCGCACCATCGAGGAAATGGAGCCGCTCGTGCGCGACGAACTCGCTGCGCAGGTGGCCCGGTTCAGGGACGCGGGGATGCTCCTGGAGGCGCAGCGGATCGAGTCGCGCACGAACTTCGACCTGGAGATGATGCTGGAGATGGGGACCTGCCCCGGCATCGAGAACTACAGCCGCTACACGAGCGGCCGCCGGGAGGGGGAGCGGCCCGCCTGTCTGCTCGACTACTTCCCCGAGGACTTCCTGCTGATCGTGGACGAGTCGCACGTTTCGGTTCCGCAGATCCACGGGATGTCGCGGGGCGACCGGTCGCGCAAGGAGACGCTGGTGGCGCACGGCTTCCGGCTGCCTTCGGCGATCGACAACCGCCCGCTCCGCTTCGACGAGTGGGAGGAGCTGCTGCCCCAGGTCGTCTTCGTCTCGGCGACTCCGGGCGACTACGAGCTGGAGCGCTCCGGCGGCGTGATCACCGAGCAGATCATCCGCCCGACCGGGCTGGTCGACCCATCGATCGACGTGCGGCCGGTGCGCGGCCAGGTGGACGACCTGCTCGCCGAGATCCACGAGCGGGCCGCGCGCGACGAGCGGGTGCTGGTGACGACGCTCACCAAGCGCATGGCGGAGGACCTGTCGGAGTACTTCCAGTCGATCGGGATCCGCGTGCGCTACATGCACGCCGACATCGACGCGATCGAGCGGATGGAGATCCTGCGCACGCTGCGGCTGGGCCGAATCGATGTCCTGGTGGGGATCAACCTGCTGCGCGAGGGGCTCGATCTGCCCGAGGTGTCGCTGGTCGCGATCCTCGACGCCGACAAGGAGGGGTTTCTGCGCAACGCCCGCTCCCTCATCCAGACGGTGGGGCGCGCGGCCCGCAACGTGAACGGCAAGGCGATCCTGTACGCGGACCGGATCACCGAATCGATGCGGGTGTGCCTCGACGAGACGGAGCGCCGCCGCACGGTCCAGCTCGCGCACAACGAGCGCCACGGTATCGAGCCGCGCACCATCCGCAAGAGCGTCGAGGAGATCGAGTTCTCCACCCGCGTGGCCGACGCGCGCGTGAAGCCGGTGGCGAAGGTGGCGGAGCCCGGGCGGGAGTATGCCGACGAGGTCAACGCCGAGGAGTTCATCAAGATTGTCGAGGAGGAGATGGCGAAGGCGGCCGAGGCGCTCGACTTCGAGCGGGCGGCAGCGCTGCGCGACCAGCTTTTCGAGTTGAAGGGCGCGCGGTGAGCGCCGGACCGCGGGGCCGGCGGACGTGACGCTCACGGAGGGGGAGCTGGCCGCGTGGGGGCGGCGCATCGGGAGCGACGTCCGAGTGCCCGTGTTCATCGGTCTCAGCGGGCCGCTCGGGGCGGGGAAATCCGTGCTCGCCAGGGCGGTCGGAGAGGGTGCGGGCGTGCTCGAACCCATGCCGTCTCCCACCTTCAACATCCTTTTTCGCTACCGGACCGCGGACGGTGGGACGCTGGTCCACGCGGACCTGTACCGACTGCGTTCGGCGGACGAGCTCGGCGGGATCGGATGGGAGGATGTGGTGGGCGACGAGGTGGCGCTCGTGTTGGTGGAATGGCCGGAGCGCGCAGGCAGGGAGCTCCCGGCCGACCGATGGGAGGTGAGTCTGGGTTTCCCGCGCCGCGGCCCCGGCCTGCGGCGGGTCGAGGTCAGGTCGTGCGGGGATCCGCCGACGCTGCCCGGGTTTCCGGTGCGCGTGCTGTGAAGGTCGAGCCGGACCCCGCGCCGGCGGGACCCGTGCTGGCGATCGAGACATCGGGCCGGGTTGGCTCCGTGGCGCTCGCCGTCGGGGGCGCCGAGACCGCCACGGCAACCCTGGACGGGCATCCGGGGCACGCGGAGGCGCTGATTCCGGCGATTCGGTCGGTGCTCGCTGAAACGGACGTCGCGGTGGACCGGATCGCGGCCGTCGTGGTTGGCGCCGGTCCCGGGTCGTTCACGGGCGTGCGCATCGCCGGGGCGGCGGCCAAGGCGCTGGCGTCCAGCCTGGAGGTTCCGCTGTACGCGCCGTCGAGTCTCCGGGCGGCCGCGGCGGCCGGTGGACCGATCGTGCCGGACCGGAGGCCTGAACATCGCTACGTGCTCTTCGACGCGAGGCGCGGCCGCGTGTACGGCGCCTGCTACGATGTCGGCGCGGCAGGGGTTCGGGAGGTGAGTGGGCCCCACGGCGGCTCGATCGTCGATGTGATCAACGGCCGGCCTCCCGTGGGCACGATCTTCATGGGCGAGGGCGCGGCCCTGCACGAGGCTCTCCTTGGCGGGGCGGGGTTCAACGTGCGGCCTCCGCCGGCGGGGATCCCCACGGCGGGCGGGCTGCTTGCCTGTTGCGATTGGATCCCGGTCGATCCCGAGACCTGGGAGCCGGAGTACGTGCGGGAGTGGAAGCCGGGATGAGCGCGGCGGCCCAGGTGCGGCGGGCCCGCCGGGAGGACCTCCCGGCAATCGTCGAGATCGAGGAGGCGACATTCTCGGAGGCGTGGACGCCCGAGACGTTCGCGTCGGGGCTTCAACGCGATGACATGGTGGTGCTGGTCGCGACCGAGGGGGAGGTGGTGGCCGGGTACGCCGTGGTCGTCATCGGGGACGGGGAGGCCGAACTGGCGAATCTGGCCGTGAGCGCCGCGCGCCGGGGCCGCGGCATCGGCGAGGCGCTGCTTGGGGGCACGCTGGAGGTGCTCCGCGACCGGGGCGCGAGCTGCGCCTACCTCGCTGTGCGCGCCAGCAACGAACGGGCCGCCAGACTGTACCGGCGACACGGCTTTCGGGAAATCGGCACGCACGCGGGATACTACGCCCGGCCCCGGGAGGATGCGCTGGTCCTGGCGCTCGAGCTGTGATGGTGGCGGCAGCCGTCAGGCCCGCCTCAGCAATCGCAACACCGTAAGCGCCAGCACCCCGGTTGCGGCGACCAGATCGTCCACCGCACAGGACTCGTCGCTCTGGTGCGCCTCCTCGAGGGGGCCGGGGCCGTATGCGACGCAGTGCTCGATGCCGGCGATCCGGGCGAAATGCTTCTGGTCGTAGGTGCCGGGGCTCGCCACGAGTTCGGCATCCTCGCCGCACACGTCGCGCACCGCATCCGACAGGGTGGCCACGAGAGGCGATCCCGACGGCGCGGAGGTCGGCAGCACCACCATGCGATCCTCGATCGTGAAGCGGCGCGCGGGGTCTTCCCGTTCCAGCGCGGCCACGACCCGCCCGATCTCGGCGCGGACCTCGTCAAGGGGCTCTTCGGGGATGAAGCGCCGGTCGAAGGTCGCCACGGCGCGGTCGGCCACGCACGGCGACTGGGAGGGCTCGCCGGCCTGGCCGCCCGTCAGCGCGTTGACGTTGAGCGAGGGGCGGCGCGAAGGCTCCGGCACGACGGGCAGCGCGGAGAGGCGCCGTGCGAGCTGCGGCCCCAGCCCTGTTCGCAACGCTTCCAGCAGCGCGCCGATGTCGTCGATGGCGCTGTGCCCGAGGTGGCTCATGCTGCCATGGGCGGCGCGGCCGTGAGCGATCGCGTCGAACCAGTAGACGCCCCGGTGTCCCACACAGACGCGGGTGGGCCCAAACGGCTCGGGGATGATCGCGTAGTCGGTATCCGCACCCGAGATGATCCCCGCCTCGCAAAGGTGGGCCACTCCCGCGAAGCCGCCGCTTTCCTCATCGACCGTGGCACTGAAGTCCACGGTCCCGGCAAGCTCGATCCCGGCGCGGCGAACGGCCTCGACCGCAAACAGCGCGGCGGCAATGCCGGACTTCATGTCCGACGCCCCGCGGCCGTAAATGCGCCCGTCGCGCACCAGTCCGGCAAACGGGTCGACCGACCATCCCTCACCCGGCGGGACCACGTCGAAATGACCGTTCAGGTGCAGCCTCGGACCCTTGCCGGCAGCGGCCCGCCGGGCCACCACATTGACGCGCGGGTGTGCGGCCGTGTGCTCGGGCCGCCCCTCGGCCTCCACGTAGTGCACGGCGAACCCGCCCGCGGCGAGCCGCCGCCCGATGAGCTCCGCGCAATCGCGATAGCGCTCGCCGGGCGGGTTGACCGTCGGAATCCGGATCATCTCCGAGGTAAAGGCCACGAGTTCGTCGCGGGCGGCTTCGACCTCGTCAAGGACGCGACCCTCGCGGCGGACCTGGGTCGTCGGGGGCATGGGCTTGATCCGTTGGATGTCCGGCGATCCCGGGGGTCCGCGCGGGCGGTGGGCTCTCCTGCACGGTTTGCCCCGCGGGCGGGGCCCTTACATTGTGGCGTCGTGACACCCCGTGGACAAACCGGACAATGCGAGGAGAGCCCCAGTGAGCAACACTTTCAGCCTGTCAGGCCGGACGGCCGTGGTGGTCGGCGGCGGCTCCGGCATCGGCGAGGCCGTCGCGATCGGGTGCGCGGAGGCGGGAGCGCACCTGTCGTGTTTCGACATCGACGGGGCCGCGGCGGCGCGCACGGCCGCGATCGTCCGCGCGGCCGGCGGGGAGGCGGCCGCGGCCCCACTCGACATTCTGGACGGCCCGGCCGTGACCGGCGCCTTCCAGGCCGTTGTCGCCGAACGAGGCACCCTGGACGTCGTGGTCTGCACGCCGGGAGTCAATGTGCGCAAACCGCTCCTGGACTACACCGACGAGGAGATCGACCGCGTCCTCGGCCTCAACCTCAAGGGGAGTGCGCACGTCCTGCAGTCGGCCGGACGCATCATGAGGGCACAGGGATCGGGATCGATCGTACTCTTCAGTTCGATCCGCTCCGTTGTCGTGGAGCCGGGTCAGAGCATGTACGCCGCCACCAAGGCGGGGATCGTCCAGCTGGTGCGCGCCGCGGCGGCCGAGCTCGGGCCCTGCGGCGTACGGGTCAACGCCATCGCGCCCGGCGTGATCGATACGCCGCTCACTGCGCCGATCAGGGACAGTCCCGGCTGGTACGCGGCCTACGCCGGTCGCAACATCCTGAACCGGTGGGGAAGCGCGAGCGAAATGATTGGACCGACGGTGTTCCTCGCTTCGGATGCCGCGAGCTATGTGACCGGGACGGTCCTCTTTGCGGACGGCGGCTGGACCGCGATCGACGGGAGATTCACGCCACCGGGAATGTAGGTGGCCGGCCCGCCCCCATCTCCCGAAGGCCCGTGGACGGAGACCCGCTCGACTGCCGGGGCGATACCCGCTTCGGGCCGCTACTAGCCGGCCAACCGCTCCAGGAGGGCCGCGTGGTGGCGCGCCATCCTCTTCAGAGTCGGCGAACCCGGGGCCCGGATCGCCGCCTGCGCGGTGCCGGAGAACGTCAGGGCTCCGGAGCGCAGGGTGAAGAACTCGCTGAATTCGTGCCTGGCCGCGGAGGAAAGCGCGGCGTTGACCTTTGCGCGCATTTGCCTGCGGGCCGCCCGGGTGGAGAGGTCCCAAAGCAGGTGATCCTCGCAGACACGGCCGATCTTCACCCGGTTCACTCTTCCGGCCGCATAGGCGATGACCTGCGGGATCACGGCCTGCGCCACCTCCGCAAGATTGGATTCGTGGTCATAGGCGATCCAGCCCAGGGGGGCGGATTCCCAATCCAGGGACAGAACCGGACGGAAGAGGTTGGCCAGCGCAACCTTGGGAAACGGGTTGGCGTCGATGACCAGCCCGTCCCCGGTGCGCAGCAGCAGGGTGGGTTTCAGCTTGCTGTCCCGAATGCTGCTTCGCAGAGTGTCGCGGTGTTCTTCCAGCCCGAAGACCGCGACGCCGTAGAGCTCGGTCTGATCCTGGGACAGCGGGGTCCTTTCGCGCAGGTCCACGGCCGTCACCGACGCATACCTGTCGAGGCGCCCGGGATCCATCTCCGGCTCTTCGCACGCCTCGACAAAGAAGGAGTGGCGCGATTGGGCGGATGCCAGCACCAGCACCGGATCCGCCGCCGTCCCGGTCCTTCCGAGCAGGTTGCCCGCAATCCAGCGGTCCCGGTACCCCATCCGCCTGATCGTTCGGGGAACTCCGGGCGATCCCCGGCACATCCCGATCAGGAGGTTCTGAACAGAGAGCTTATGGCTGCAGTATTTCATTCTCGTCCTGGTCCAGCATCCGCACACGAGGATCGAGACGGTGCTGAACGTTGGTGTAGAAGCGCAGAACGGCGCTCCCCGATGTTTCCTTCGGAACGAACAGCCGGATGAAATCCGGTGTGAATTCGAGGTCCATGCGTTGGCCCAGGTCGAGGTCGACGGCCTTCACGCACACACTGCCGGGGCCGCGTTGCACCGGGAGTCCCCAGAGCAGAAAGGGGCTGGCGGACGAAAAGATCCTCTCGCAAAGCCGTTGGAGGTTCCGGACGGGACGTGCCAGGTGCAGGGCCAGCGACTTCCCCAGAAGGACTCCGCCCGAGTCCTCGAGGCGCACCTGGTATCCGGACTCGATGTCCGCAACCTGCCGGGCGTATCGTGTCCGCAGGGCCTCCGCCAGCGACCGGTGCGCGCTGAAGGATGTGCCGCGCGTGATCATCCTGCCGTCGAACCTCACATCGTTCAGGGAGAACCGTTCGGAGTCGTGATTCCCGGGACTGTGTCTCAACCGGACCTGCGACAGCGCGATGCCGTCCGACAGCGAGCCGAGCTGGCGCATCAGGTTCGTCAGCCGCTCCGCCTGGGTGCCCCACAGGCGTGCCTTCACGGATTCGGGAACACGGGCCACGTCCTTTTCCTCCTCGTCCATTACGCCCTCGTGGTCGAGAGAAAGGGCGACGGCGGACCCGATGTCGGTTGCTGCCGACAGAAACTCGCTGCAGAACGTTGTGCGGCCCACGTCCCGGTGGGTTGCGACAAGCGTGGAGATGAACCTGTCCGCTATTCTGCTGGGCGCGAAGCCGTATAACAGCCAGAAGCGCGGATCCGTGTAGTCCACGTAAAAGGAGATGGGGGCATGGTTCGCGCGGAGCCCCCTGATCGTTGCCAGGCAGGGATCGCTGGAGGGATGCATCCTCACGGGGAATCGATCGCTTAGGACCGGGTCCTGCGTGATCAAGCGCAGCGTGCCGAAGGGCCCCACCACGTCATCGGGGTCGGGCAGGGGCCCGCATCCCTCGATCAGGTAGGTCTTGATCGGCGCGGCGTTGCGGCCGTCCGGCGTGCCGGGGCCACTGTTGCGCACGCGGTTCATGTGGCCATCCATGATGGAGGCCAAATGGCTGCGATTCCTGGCGATCATGTTGCGTTGGCTGAATCCCCGCGGTTCCAGTTCCGGCTGGGCACGGTGACATAATACGTCATGGACGGCCGCTTTGCACCACCAAGGGGAGCGTCCGTTACCAACCATCCCGGTTTTGATTAGCGTATACAAACGCGGCAGCCGTCCGCGGACGGGATCTGTTGCGCTGGCGGCCGGTCCGACCACAGCGAAAGGGGAGGAGTCTGGAGACGATTTCCGGTTCGAGTCGGAGGGTCCTGGTCACTGGCGGTGCGGGCTTCGTTGGGAGTCACACGGCGGACGCCCATATCGCGCGGGGCGATCGCGTCTGGGTGATCGACGACCTCTCTTCGGGGCGATTGTCCAACGTGCCGGCCGACGCCGAGTTCGTCCGGATGGACATCGCCGATCCGCGCGCCAGGGAGCTGATTCGCGATGTCGGCTTCGACCTGATCAACCACCACGCGGCCCAGATCGATGTACGCGTTTCGGTCGCCGATCCCGTCGCGGACGCCGCCGTGAACATCGCCGGGCTCCTCAATATCCTGGAGGGCGCGCGCGCGGCCGGAACGCGCCGCGTGGTCTTCGTTTCCAGCGGGGGGGTGGTCTACGGCGAACCGGATGCGAATCCCACCCCGGAGAGTGCGGCCAAGCGTCCGCTGTCCCCCTACGGAGTGTCGAAGCTCGCCGGGGAATACTACCTCGGCTACTACCGTGCGGTGCATGGCCTCGAGTACGTAGCGCTGCGCTACGGCAACGTTTATGGCCCGCGGCAGGATCCCAGTGGGGAGGCCGGCGTGGTGGCCATATTCTCCAACCGCCTGATCGAGAGGGAGCCCCTGATCATTTACGGCGACGGCGAACAGACGCGGGACTACATCCATGTCGAGGACGTGGCGCGCGCCAACCTGGTGGCGGCGGACATGCCGCTCGAGGACGGGGAAGGGCTGGACGCGAGAGCCTACAACGTGGGCACGGAGGTCGCGACCAGCGTCAACACGCTGGCGGCCATCCTTGAGGAGGCCGCCGGTGTGCGGCCCGGGCGCGCGCACCGGGCGGCCCGGCCCGGGGAGCTCAGGCGGAGTGTGCTGGCGACGGGGCGGCTCCGGGCGATGGGATGGTCGCCCAGGCACTCGCTCGCCGACGGCCTGGCGCGCACCTTCTGTGATATCGCGTCGTCGCGGGCCGCGGCGCCAACCGGGTGAAGGGTACGCTCATGCAGCCCGATACGCCCCGCAGCATGCTCGACATGATCGTGGGGGCGAGCCCGCCGACCCACGTCGTGCTGGGTGTGCTGGGTCTCTTCTCGGTTGTTTCCCTCTGGGTGATCATCGCCAAGGTCCGGCACTTCCGCAGCGTGCGCGCCGAGGGGGACCGGTTCCTGGCGCACCTCGGGTCCGTGACGAACCTGGGCGAAGCGTACCAGGCGGTTCAGAAGCTTCCGCCGTCTCCCTATACGCGCCTCTTTCAGGGCGGACTCGGCTTCTTCGACGACCTGCGGCCGGGTGCGCTCGGCGGGAAAGGTCATGCCGCCGGACTCTCGCTCACGCAGCTCGAGGCGCTCCGCATGGTGATCGAAAAGATCGAGGCGGAGGAGATCGACGATCTTGGGCACGGGCTCAACTGGCTCGCGGTCATCGGCTCGGTCTCGCCGCTGCTCGGACTCATGGGGACGGTGATCGGCGTCATGAACACCTTCATCGGGATCACGCAGGCGGGTTCGGCGAACATCGGGGCGGTCGCGCCCGGGGTGGCCGAGGCCCTTGTCACGACCGTGATCGGCCTTGCCGTGGCCATCCCCTCGGTGATCGCCTACAACCATTTCGCGGCGCGCCTGAATCTCGTGTTGGGAGAGTTCGAGGGGTTCGCCAGCGAGTTCATCGGGAGTCTGGCCAAGGACGGCTTCGTATGACGGCAGGGAACGGACCGGCATGAGGAAGCGCGGCGTGGAGCGCTCCCCCCTCCCGGTGCGCGCCGAGATCAACGTGACCAGCCTGGTCGACGTGGCCTTCACCCTGCTCGTCATCTTCATCATCACCGCGCCCGTGATGCAGGGAGGGATCGAGCTGAACCTGCCGCGCGGCGACCCGGGCTACATCGAGGCGAACGAGAATCAGCTTACCGTCTCGGTGCGCCCTCCCGACTCGATCTTCTTCGGCGAGTTGCCGGTGCCGCGCGACGAGGCGCCCGCTGCGCTGCGCCAGTTGATCCGGGCGGGCGAACTGGAGTTGGTGGTGCTGAGGGGGGATTCGCTGGCCCACTACGGAATCATGGCGACATTGCTGGATGTCGTGGATTCCGAAGGGGCGACGCCCGTCCTGATCCTGGAAGAGGTCATCCGATGAGTTCCTCCTCCGGGCATTCTCCGTTCTTCGGCGGCGCGCGCAGGCCGCTGGGCGCCCGCTCCCTGGGGATGTCGCTCCTGATTCACCTGATCGCCCTGGTGGCGGTCTTCTGGGTGGTTCCGGCGCTCCAGCCGGACCGGCTCTACTACCGGGTCATGGAACTCGAAATCATGCGTACTCCTCCGCCCCGTACGCCCCCGCCCGAAGAGCCGGAGCCGCCGGCGGCAGAGGACGAGCTGGTGGTGGAGACGCCCGAGGAACCCGAACCGACGGTCCGGGAGGAGGAAGACCCGCTCCCCCTGCTCGAGGACGAGGAGCCCGAGCCGGAACCCGAGCCGGAGCCCGACTCCACGGAGACCCCTCCCGAGCCCGAGCCCGAGGAACCCCCACCCGCAGACGAAACCCCGGTCCCGGTCGAAACCGAGGAGGTGGAGGAGGAGGAAGAAGAGCAGCTCAGCTTCGAGCAGCTCCAGGTCCGGCAGGAAGGCTTCAAGGCCGAGCATCCGGAGTACTTCGCCAACATCCTGCGGCAGATAGAGCGGTGCCTCCGCACGACGGAGGACCGCGTGGCAACGGTCCAGTTCGAAATCGAAAGGGACGGCCGAACCACGGGCTTCGACGTCGTACGGAGTTCCGGGCGCACGACCTTCGATTGGCAGGCCCTTGAGGCGATCGAATGCGCGGGCAAGCAGAACCGGCTCGGGCCACTGCCCGAAGACTACCCTTTCGATGTACTGCCGATCATACTCGAGCTGCGCCCCAGGGGCGGGCAATTCGAACCGTCCGGGGAGGAGGGTGAACGATGATGGAAACCGCAGTGCGCACACTGACGCAGTCCCGTCGGCCGCCACGGACGGCATTCCTTGCGAGCATCGTCGCGCACGGCCGGCGAGCCGGGATTCCGGCGCTGGCGACAGCCGCCGTGGCAGTCGCGCCGGCACTGCTCGCCGCCCAGGAGGAAGGCGTGATACCGGGAGTGGCCCTGACGCTGCTCTACGAAAACCGCTACGTGCCCCCCATCGCCATCCTGCCGATCGCCACGACCGGCGACAGCCCCGAGGTGGGCGAGAGGGTGGGCGCCATCCTGGCCCGCGATCTGGACTACAGCGACCGTTTCGTCATCGTCGACTCCCTTCCCGCGGTGTTCAGCGATGAAGGCGTGGAGTACGGATTCTGGGACCAGTACGGCGTCGACTGGCTGCTGACCGGCAGGGTGGAGCGCGTTGCCGGCTCGCGGTTCCTTTCGGTCGAACTGCACGACATCGTCACGGCCGACCTGCGCGCCCGCACCCGGGTTCCCCTGCCCGCGCCGGACCATCCGGACTTCCGAATGGCGGTCCACAGGGTCTCCGACCAGGTGGTAATGTGGGTCACGGGCGAGCAGGGAATGGCGGCCAGCAGGATCGTCTTCCGGATGCGCCCCTTCGGGGACCCGGACAGCAAGGAACTCTACATGGTCGACTCCGACGGAGCGAACCTGAGACGCCTGACCTGGGACAGTGACCTCGCGATTTCGCCCGCGTGGTCGCCCGACGGCGCCCGGATCGCGTATACCTCCTACAAGACGGGGGTGCCCAGGATCTTCGAGCTGGACCTGGCCCGGAACACCGAGCGCAGCATCGGGCCGGCAAATGAAGGCCAACATCACATGCCCGCGTACCATCCGCACGGCGGCGAGATCGTCTTCAGGCTGATGAGCCGCAGCGTCGATGGCCTGTTCAGCTACAACATCCGTGACGACTGCTGTCTGCGTCAGCTGGTCTCGGGGCTCTCGGAGAACGTCCAGCCCAGCTATTCCCGGGATGGCCGTTCGATCGTGTTCGTCTCCCTCCGTTTCGGCTCCCACACGCCGCAGGTATTGATCATGCCGTCGGAGGGCGGGCGCCCGCAGACTCTGTCCCCCTACAGGTACGGCCAGGGAGGGTTTTTCACCGACCCCGACTGGTCGCCCCTGGCCGATCAGGTCGCCTTCGCCGGGCGGATCCAGGGGCGCGGGACGTACGCGCGCTACCACATCTTCATCGCCGACCTCGACGAGGGCGGCAGCCGCCTCACACAGCTGACCCGGGAAGGCAACAACGAGGATCCGAGCTGGGCCCCCGACGGGCGGCACATCGTCTTCATCGGTGAGCGGAGCAACGGTACCGGCGTGTTCGTCGTCGACTCGGTTACCGGGCGGACCCGGGTTCTGGTGGCGAATGTGGACGCCGAGGACACCGACTGGTCCCCGTCCCTCGGAGCCGATGGAGCGTCCCGGTCGACCCGCGGCGGGCCGCAGGGAGGGATCCGCTGACGATGCGCCCCGGGTTCTCTTGCATACTCATGGCGAATCGCCTATATAACACGTGTCGGAGACCCTTTTGGGTCCGCACCGGATTTCTCACTTGTACCACTGGGAGCAGGCATGTCTAATCCTCGTTTCGTTCTCGTCGCCCTTGCGGTTTCGCTGCTGGTCATCGGTTGCGGTGGAGGACAGGAGCAGGTCATGGAGGACCCGGCGCCGACCGGTCCGACGCCCGAGGAACTCGCTGAGGCGCAGAGGATAGAGGACTCGATCCGGGCCTACAATGCGGAGCAGGCTCGGCTGCAGGCGGAGCGGGAGGCGGAGGCAAGGGAGACCGCGAGGCGAGCCGCCGCCGCGCGCAACACCCTGATGCAGGCCGTCTACTTCGACTACGACGAGTCGAACATCCGGACCGACACCGAGACCGCCCTGCGCGCCAAGATGGAGATTCTGCGCGCCAACCCCGGAGTGATGCTGCGCATGGAAGGCCACGCCGACGAGCGCGGCACCTCCGAGTACAACATCGCACTCGGAAACGAGCGTGCCGAATCGGTGATCCAGTTCCTGACCGGATTCGGGATCAGCGCCGATCGCTTCACCTCCGTGTCCTACGGCGAAGAGCAGCCGGCGATGCAGGGCTCCAACGAGGACGCCTGGGCGCTCAACCGGCGGGTCGAGTTCGTCATCACGGCGGGCGGCGACGCCATCGTCGGGGGCTAGCAGGCTCCGCGCCGCCCCATGACCCGGCGGACCGCCAGCCCGGTGGCATCCCGTTCCCGGGGCTACTGCCGACTGGCCGTCGGGATGCTCGCCCTCGCGGGCGCCACGGCGGCCTGTGCCACCAAGCGCGATCTCGTCGATCTCCGGGACGAGATCCGCAGGATGGACGAGGCCCAGAGCGCCGCCTTCGAGGACCTGAGCCTCGCCGTGCAGCGCGGCAACCGCCAGGCCCTCGACTCGGTGGCGGCCGCCTCCGAATCCGTTCTGGACGTCAGGGGCACGCTCAGCCGGGACCTCGCCCGCATTGAGGCGGCCATATTGCAGTTTGGCGAGATCGTCGGTCAGAATCAGTACACCCTGACCGAACTCCAGAGGGGCTTCGGAGATCTGCGCGGCGACTTCCAGGCGCTGAGCGACAAGGTCGACCGGCTCGGAGTCGACTCGCTCGGGCTTGTCGTGGCGGACGGGCCGATGCCGGCGACGGACGCGGCCAGCTTCGAGGCGGAGGAGTTCGACGCGGCCGTGCGGCTCTTCGAATCCGAGAGCCAGGTCGCGCGCATGGCCTTCGAGCAGTTCATGGAGTTCTATCCGAACAGCGACAACGCTCCGCGGGCGCTGCTGTATCTCGGCCAGGTGAGCATCAGGGAGGAAGAGCCGCGGGAGGCCATTGACACCTACCTCAGCATTCCCGAACGCTACCCGGAATCGGAACAGGTCCCGAACGCGCTCTACCGCGCAGCCGTGGTGTATATCAGCCTGGAGGAGTTCGAGCAGGCCCGGGCGCTCCTGCTGCAGGTGATCGATTCGTTCCCGGACCACAGCGTCGCGGAGCAGGCACGCGCCAGGCTCGACGAGATTCCCTGACCACCACGGGGTCCTGAGGCCGTCCGCCGATGTGTTGCCCACACTGTGACTCCAGTTCGACCCGGGTGGTCGATACCCGGTCCGCCCGAGGCGGGAGGGCGGTGCGCCGGCGGCGCGAGTGCCTCGTTTGCGGCCAGCGCTTCACCACCTACGAGCACGTGGAGCGGCGGCCCCTTCAGGTGGCAAAGCGGGACGGGAGCGCCGAGGCCTTCAAGCGGAACAAGATGCGGGCCGGGATCGCCACGGCCTGCGCGAAGCGCCCGGTGTCGCCTGCCGAGATCGAGGCCCTGGTCGACCGGGTCGAGGACGCGCTCACCGGGTCCGCGAGGGTCGAGATTCCGTCGTCGTCGATCGGCGAAGCGGTCATGGAGGAGCTCAAGCCTCTGGACCGCGTGGCCTACATCCGCTATGCGTCCGTATACCGGAATTTCGAGCACATTGACGAGTTTCAGGAAGCTGTGGACGAATTGATCATCCGGGAGCGGCGAGAGGCGCGCGAAAGGGTCCAGCGCGAATTGCCGCTCGCCGCCGAACGGGGGAGCGGGGGAGACTGATGGATCGACTGCGGGACGGCCTCCTTTCGCGGTTGCGGAACAACCCCAAGGCCGAAATGCCCTTCCTGGACCACCTGGAAGAGCTGCGCTGGAGGATCCTGTGGAGCCTGCTGGCGCTGCTGATCGGCACCGCGATCGGGATGCTGCTGGTCCAGCGATACCAGATCGACGTTCTCCTCGTGCAGCCCCTTCGGGAGGTGCACGGCCCGGACTACATGCTCAGCAACCTGGCGCCCCTGCACTCGTTCTACGTCTTCCTGTACCTGTCGTTCTCGATCGGGCTCGTGCTCTCGTCTCCCATCATCTTCTATCAGACCTGGGTGTTTCTGGCGCCCGCGCTCGAAAAGCGCGAAAAAAGGGCTATCGTACCCGCGCTGTGGCTGGGTCTCGTGCTCTTTCTTGCGGGCGTGGCCATGGCCTATTACATCGCCCTGCCGGTGTCCCTGCAGTTCTTCGGAAACTTCATGCAAACCACCATGGAGTCGGACTACACGGCAAACCTCTACTACGGTTACGTCGTCAGACTCCACATAGGGTTCGGGGCCATCTTCGAACTGCCGGTGGTGGTTCTGGTCCTGAGCGCGCTTCGTGTCATTACGCCGGCCTTTCTGCGGAGCAAACGGCGCCACGCGATCGTCGCGATCCTCGTGGTCGCCAGCATCATTTCACCAGGTGACCTGCTGCTGCTGACATTGCTGATGATGGTTCCCATGGTTGCACTCTACGAGTTCGGCATCCTGCTTTCCGTGCTGGTTTGGCGGAAGCGCGAGGATAAGGAGGGCTCCGTCGAGGAGGCCGCACCGCCATCTGATTCGGTGGCTGTGGATGCGCCCGGGACGGTGAGTCCGGATGCCACGCCCTACGACCACGGTGACCCGGCGGCGCCGACCGGCCCCTCCGGCCCGGACGCGGAGGAGTAGGCCGGGTGGCGGCGTGCAAGGCGGCGCACACCCGGCGCGCGGATGAGCGGCGTAGCGCGCGCCCCCCGTTGTGCGGATTCCGGCGGATCCTGTATTGGGCGATCCTGGCCGGGGCGTGCGCGCTGCCGGGCGGCCCGTCCCCCCTCGCGGCGCAGGTGAGCGATTCTCTTCGCGCGGCCATGCAGGAACGGCTGGAGCGGCTCGACCGGCGCGTCGGCGATTCGACCGGCCTCCTCCCCGACTCGCTCGAGGAGGCGGAGGAGGACCCCTCCCGGGACTCGACGCTGCTGGCGCTCCTCGAGCTGGAGGACTACGGGCTGGTCGAGTACCGGAGCGAAGGGGCGAGCTACGACCCGCTGAACAGCATCCTGATGCTTCTGGGCAGCGGCGGCAATTCGGTCCTGACCCGCGACGGCCGTGAGCTCTCGGGGGACTCGCTGTTCTTCGACGAGGCGGCGGGCCGCCTGGTGACCTTCGGGGAGGTGGCCAACTACAAGGCCCAGGACGGGAACGACCTCAAGGCCGACCGATTCATCTACGATCTCCGCGAACAGAGGGGCACGGCGCTGGGCGCCAGTACGGAGATGGGTGCGATGGCCGGCAATTGGCGTGTTTCCGGGGACTTTCCGTCGGTGTCGGAGACCATCTCCTACGGTCACGACCTGCTGTTCACGACCTGCGACAAGGAACATCCGCACTATCACTTCGTCGCGAGGAGGACGAAGCTGACGCCCAGCGGCTGGATGGTGGCCAGAAACGTCGTGCTCTACTTCGGGGACGTGCCAGTCTTCTGGCTTCCCTTCCTGTCGCAGAGCACCGAGCAGGGGCGCCGCACCGGACTCCTGCCGGTGCGGTTCTCGGTCAACGACATCGTGCGCACCTCGGAGAGCTATTCGCGCCGGGTCTCGAACATCGGCTACTACTGGGCGATCAACGACTACGCCGACGCCCAGGTCGGCCTCGACTGGTGGAGCGGCAACTATACGGCCCTCACCGGTGGACTCCAGTATCGCTGGCAGCGGCAGTTTCAGGACGGCCGCGCCGATTTTCGCCAGTTCTGGCGGGAAAACGGAGGGTCCGAGCTGGCCTTCAACGCCAGATACAACTGGCAGATGTCGGAGCGGACCCAGCTGCGGCTTTCGGCCCGCTACGCCTCAAGCAGTTCGTTCGTGCGGCAGAACTCCTTCGATCCCCGCGAGGTGACCCAGTCAATCGACTCCGAAGGCGGGTACAGCCGGCGCTTCGACTGGGGGAATGTCGCCCTGAACGCCGTCCGCAAGCACTACCTTTCCGACGACCGCAAGGAGCTGACGCTGCCCTCAGCGTCCGTTTCGCTCTCCACGATCACGCTCCTTCCGGCGCCGGTGAGCCGCGCGCGGTTCTACAACAACACCACGTTCTCCGCCTCGGGCCGCCTCAACCGATCGGTGCGCGACCTCCCGCAGCAGGTCCTCGGCGAGAACGGCTTCAACTTCGGCCTGGCCGACACGGAAGCGTGGCGGGGAGGTTTTTCGGCCTCCCTGGCCGCCGGAGCCCTTTCAGTGTCGCAGACCATGAACTTCAACCGGAACGTCACCCTGGGGATCCCGGACGGGTTCTTCACCCCGGGCCCTCCCCCATCCATGGGGGGAATCGGCAGCGTGGCGGATCTGCAGCGGCCGGCGTTCTTTCCCCGGCTGGCCGAAGAAACCGGAGACTACCAGGCCGACGAGGTCACCTGGTCGACGACCATCAACTACCAGCGCAACCTCGTGGGGTCCACCACGATCACGCCGCGGCTGTCGCTCTCGGGCAGGTCCATCCGGTCGGACACCAGCTCGGTGGGCAGCGGCTACACCGCCGCCCCCAATCGCATCGCCTTCGGGGCACAGCTCAAGTCCGATGTCTACGGCTTCTACGCGGGTGGGCGCGTCCGGCACAAGTTCTCGCCCACCTTCGACTACGCCTATACCCCCAGGACGGAGCCGTCGGAGGTCCAGACCGCGGTTTTCGGCCCCACGGGAGCACAGCCCAGGAACGAAATCGTGATCGGCCTGAACCAGACCATCGAGATGCGAGTCGGCGGGGAGGTGGAGGATTCGGCGGCCGCGGATGCCCCGATCGATCGAACCGCCGGTCCCAGGCGGCTGCCCCAGTCACGCAAGCTCAGCGTTCTGGCGTGGCGCACCAGCGCCGTGACCTACGACTTCGAGCAGGCCAGCGAACTCGGTGACCTCACCCGCGGGTTCGCTGACAACCTGAAGCTTCAGAACCAGCTCAGCTCGGACATGCTCCGCGGCTTCACCGTATCTATCGAACACGACCTGTTCGACGACTCGGGGGTTTCCGCCACGGGTGGAAGCAGGGTGTTCGCTCCCGTCCTCTCCAGCATGAACCTGTCCTTTTCGCTGAGCAACCGAACCCCCGTGTTCGGCTGGCTCGGCTCTCTCCTGCCCGGCAGAGGGGGAGCGCGCGTCGCGGCGGAGAGCGACGAAGCGGACGCTGCCGGCGACGATCCCGAGCCCGCCGGCGAGACTGCCGGCGAAGAGGAGACCGGGGCCGGATTCGGTGACCCCGGCCCGGCTGACCCGTTCGGCGAGGATCCGGCGTTCGAGGATCCCAGCGGGTTCGAGTCCGAGGACCTGGGTGAAGCGACGGTCGTGCCGGGCGGCCGCGGTCGTCGCGGCACCGGCGGTGGCGGCGGGCGTCGCGGCGGCGTCGGGGATTGGAACACCTCCCTGTCCTATTCGCTCACGCGCGCCCGGGGAGTCGATTTCGGGGGCAGTCAAATGCTGCAGGCGTCGCTGAACTTCAATCCGACCGAGAATTGGTCCGTGCGCGCACGCAGTTCGTACGACATCGAAGCCGGAGTCTTCAATGACCACACGATCACGCTCCAGCGGAACCTGCACCGCTGGGAAGCCGACTTCTCCTTCCGGCAGACCCCCAGCGGGAACTGGAGCTTCGTCTTTGAGGTCGCCCTGAGGGACAACCGCGACCTCCACTTCGACTACGAGCAGCGGGCCACCGGCCGAGGCGGGCAGGGCCGGCGTCGCTGAGCCGGGGCGCATCCGTCCCCACCGTGGGACAACCGGCGAGCCCGGGCTTTCCGGCAAATGGCTGCGCTGCAACACGATGGAGTTGTGGTACGGAAGGTGCATCGAGGGGATTCCTCAGGTCGTGACCAATCGAACATGGAGGAATGCCATGCGAACCGATACCGTACTCGTGCCGCTGCTGGCGGCGGCGTCGCTGATTCTGTCGGGCTGTGACGACGACTGGCTGGTGGTGGAGGACGCGCCCGACGGACCAGGGAACCTGGAGGCGTACTACTACGCTCACGGGGTGGATCTCCATTGGCGGACCGGATCCGGCTGGGACGGCGAGGGCTTCCGTGTCTACGGCAAGCGCGAGAGCGACCCCGAGTATTTCTTCATTGCCGAGGTGACCAGCTGCATCGACGGCGGGTGCGTCTACCGCGACGTCAACGTGGTGCCCCGCGTCACCTATGAGTACTACGTTTCGGCGTTCGACGCGGACACGGGACTGGAAACGGCGACCCCGGAGGCGGTGGCCGTCTACGTGCCGGATCCCGTACCGCCCGCGATTCCGGAGGTGGTGGTGGCGGTGGCCCTGGACAATTCCGCGTACATCCATTGGGAAAACGATGCTGCGCACGAGGCGGATTTCTCGGTGTACCGGGTGTACCTCGCCGACGCCGATGGCGACCAGTTCCTCGGGGAGACGGATTCCCCGGGCTTCATCGACATGCTGGCTGAAAACGGACAGACCGTGACCTACTTCATCACCTCGGTGGACGACCAGGGGCACGAGAGCGGCGCGAGTGCGCTGGCGAGGTGCACGCCGAGGCCCGACTATACCGGCGAGGTCATCTACTCCTACCGCGACAGGCCGGACCTTTCCGGGTTCCGGTTCCAGGAATCCGAACACAACGAGGCCGTGATTTCGGGGGACAGCGGCGACCGCCATTTCCGGATCGAGTCGGACGCGGACGGGGTCCGGATTGCGCCGGGTCCCAGGGTGCGGATTCACCCGGAGACGCGCTGGACCTCCAGCCTGAAGTGCGGACCGGCCTCCGACGTGGACTGCGTTTCGTGGGAGACGGCGCCGGTCACCGGCTACAGCAGCGAACAGATGTCGCTCGTGACCGGCCATACCTACATGCTCCGGGTGCCGGGAGACGACGGAGAGGTGCGTTTCGGGGCGATTCGCGCCAGCGTCAGCGGCTACGACCAGGAGGGCAGCGAGGTTGTCGTTTTCGATTGGGCCTACCAGACGCAACCGGGCAACCCCGGCATGAGCGTCGCCAGGGGGACGCCGGGCCGTTGACCTGGGGAATCCGCGTCCTGGAGGCGGTCCCCAATTTCAGCCAGGGGAGGGACGCCGGGTTCGTCGAAGCCGTGGCCGACGCGTTCGGGCGGGCCGGATGCGAGGTCCTCCATACGACGATGGATCCGGATCACCATCGCTCGGTGGTCACGGTGATCGGTCCCCCCCGCGCGGTGGAGAACGGAGCCGTGGCGGCCGCCCGGCTGGCGCTGGACAACATCGACCTGCGCGAACACCAGGGCGTCCACCCGCGGGTGGGCGCCCTGGACGTGCTGCCCTTCGTGCCGCTGAAGGGAATGCGGATGCGGGACGCGGTCGAGGCCGCGCACCGCGTCGGTTTCCGCATCGCCGAGATCGGGGTGCCGGTCTACTTCTACGCCCAGGCTTCGCACCCGCCCGGCCAGACGCTGGCTGCCTTGCGACGGGGCGGTTTCGAGGCGCTCGGTCAGGCGCCCGGAAGGGACCGGGCTGTCGCCGACCTGCCGGGCCGGGACTCGCATGGGCGGGTGCTCCACGGTTGGGCGCATCCTGCCGCCGGTGCGGTCTGCGTCGGCGCGCGGGAAGTCCTGCTCGCGTGGAACGTGGACATCGAGGGAATGGACCACGAAGTGGCGAAGCGCGTCGCGGCGGAACTCCGCGAGACCGGCGGGGGCTTTGCCGGGCTGAGGACGCTCGCGCTCCGACTGCGCAGCCAGGATCGGCTCCAGATTGCGATGAACCTGGAGGACCCCGCGGCGACCGATCCCGGCGAGGTCTTCCGCGCGATCGAGCGGAAGGTGTCGCGTCTGGGCGGCAGGGTGGCGGGAACCGAAGTCGTCGGGATGCTCCCCGACGCGATCGACACCCCGTGCGCCGCCCGTTCGATGCGACTGCGGGACTGGTCCGAGGCGCGGATACTGAGCCGCCGGGTGTCCGCCCACGTGGCGTCGCGGCGCCGGGCGCGCGGATAACCCCCGCAGGGAAGCAACGGAGCCGTTTGTGCCGGTCCGATTGTGTCGTTGCGGTGCTGTGTCGCTACTTTCATTGTTGGCGTTGGCGGCTGCGGGGCAGTGAGCGGGCCGCCGCGCAGGCACATGACGTTCGATTCCACGGCCTGCCAGATGACGAACCATACGACAGCCGCGCAAAGGGCCACCGTCGATCTCCACGAGATCAGAGTTCCCGTGCAGGACCGGCTGGAACAGGTCGCGGAGGAGTTGAGCCGCATCGCCGTGGCCGACTACTCCATGGTCAACGAGATCAACGACTATCTGCTCAAGGTTCCCGGGAAGCTGTTCCGGCCAACCCTGGTCCTCCTGGCCAGCGAACTTGAAGGCAGATCTCCCCGCTCGGCGCTCACGCTGGCCGCCGTCGTCGAACTGGTCCACATCGCGACCCTGGTGCACGACGATGCGGTGGACCATTCGGTGCTGCGCCGGGGGATGCCGACGGTCAACGCCGTCTGGTCGCACCAGGTCGCGATCATTCTGGGAGACTACCTGTACAGCCGGTCGGTTACGGAACTGGCCCGGCTCGGAGATCTCGAGGCGGTCAGGGTCCTCGCCGCCGCGGCCAACCGGATGAGCGTCGGCGAAATGCGCCAGCTGCTCGCTTACGACGACATCACCTACTCCGAGGCCGAGTACTTCCGGCTCATCTCCGCGAAGACGGCGTCACTGATGTCCGCCGCGTGCGAACTGGGTGCCCTGGCTGGGAACCCCGTCCACCGCGCGGCGCTCGCGCGATACGGACACGCGCTCGGAATGGCCTTCCAGATCACGGACGACATGCTCGACTACGAGGGGAGCGAGAGCGTGACCGGGAAGCCGGCGGGACTCGATCTGCGCGGCCGGAAGGTGACGCTGCCGCTGATCGGCGCGCTCAGGGAGATGGGGTCCGCCGACATGGACCGGGTCAGGCACGTCTTCACGCTGGTCGAGCCCGGAGACGACGAGGTGGAAGCCGTGATCGAGCTAGTAAGGCGAAATGGCGGGCTCGACTACGCCCGCTTGAAGGCGACGGAGCATGCGAACGCCGCCGAAGCGGCGATTCGCGGACTTCCTCCGGGACCTGCGCTCCGGGCGCTCCGGGACGCCGTCCTCTACGTCATGGACCGATCAAGGTAGGCAGGTATGCGGCCGATCAGGAAACGGGAGGTTCTTCGCGCCATCTGCACGCTGGCGATCGGGATGTTCCTGGGGGGGCTGCTGACCCGGCTTGCGGAGAGCTTCCTGCCGGCCAGCGCGGCCCGGTCCTTTCTGACCAGCTCGGTCACTGCGATGATCGGTCCGTTCTACGTGGACCTCGTGGCCGTTGCCTTCACCATCGGGCCGGTTTCCTTCGTTCTCAACGTCCTTACCCTGGTCGGGATCGTGATCGTCGCCGTGATCGTGCGCTCCTGGCTGTAGCAGCGAACACGCATTTGCGTTAGCTTGTCCCTCCATACCGGGACGAGCCGGGCCGCCTGGAGAAGGCCGCGCCGGAACCCTCGGGCAGCTGGAGGTGAGACGACAATGCCTTTTGGTCTTGGTATTTGGGAGATGATGGCGATCCTGCTGCTCTGTCTGCTCCTTTTCGGCGCGAAGCGGCTGCCAGAGATCGGAACGTCTCTCGGCAAGGGAATCAGGGAATTCAAGACGTCCATCCGCGAGGTGGAGTCTTCGGTGCGGGCCGAAACGGAAATCGCGCCGCGCCGCGAGGAAAAACCCCTGTCCCGGGAATCGGAGGGGCAGGAGGAAGGTGCTCCCCGCCGCTTGACGACGAGTTAGCGACCGGCCGTCCGCGGAACAACTCCCCATGGCAGCCCGGTCGGCGACGCATCCGTGGTGCGACGCTCGCTCGGGCTCAGTGCGCCATCAGTTAGATCGGAGGCGCCGCCGCCTGTTCGTCGGAGCTGCTTAGCACCTGTTCACGGCGGTCCACAATGTCCGCCGCTTCGCGAAGCGCCTCGATCCAGAGCGTGAGTCTGGCCTGGCGGATCCGGGCGAACTCCAGTTGGTGTTGCGTCTCCAACTGTTCCACCCATGCCAGACTGTCCGCGGGCTCCGAGGCCGTCCGTTCGAGCACGAACACATTGCCGTTCGCCTCCACAGCCTCCGACACCTCGCCGACCTCGAGCCCGAATGCAGTTCCGGTCGCTGCATTGAAGCGCCCCAGGCCGAACGCGAACTGGGTGCGCGTGAACGGTCCGGCATCGCGGATCTCAAGGCCGAATTCGGGCGCCACCTCCGACAGTGAACGCCCGGTGCGAATCTCGTCCAGCACCTCTTCGGCCTCGTCGAAGGCAAGCGCGACCTTCTTGTCGACGCCGATGCTGGCGCGAATGGCCGATTCGGCCTCCGCCTCGGTCAGGTAGCGTGCCGCGTCGAACGACACCAGTTCCATGGAATAGAAGGAAACCGAGTTCTCAAAGACGGGGCTGACCTCGCCGATCACTGTTTCCGGTTCGAAAACCCAGTCGCCGCCTTCACCCACGTCGCCGGCCCCCGGAACGATCGGCCGGGTTTCGATGATGTCGAGCGTATCGGCCTCCAGGCCGAGGATCGCTGCGGCTTCGGCCAGCGACATGGATTGGCCGAGTTCCTCCAGCGAATCCGCCAGCGTGAAAAGCGCGATCTCGGAGTCGTCGGTGCGTTCGAGGTTGAGCACGATGTGGCGCACCCGCGCGGAGTCCTCGCCCCAGCGGTCGGTCACCTCGAGGAGGTGCACCCCGGAGGACGCCGTGACCGGTTCGGTGATGCGGTTCAGCCGGGCGCTGAAGACGACGGAGTCCATCGAGGGTACGAGATCGTCCTTGAGCACGATGCCCACGTCTCCCCCGTCGGCTGCCGTGGGTCCCTGCGACTCGCGAGCCGCGACCCCGGCGAAATCCTCGCCCCCCAGGACCGACTGCCGGATCTCCTCGGCCCGCGCGATCACGGCCGCGGTGTCCGCGGGCGTCGGGGCCTTGGTGATCGCGACCGACACCACGTTGGCGCTGGCCGGAATGTAGTAGTCCTCGCGATTGTCGTCGTAGTAGTCGGAGACCTCTCTCGCCGTGATCTCGATCGCGTCGTCGGAAACCCGGAACTGCGGTTCGAAGGAGATGTAGCTCACGCTGGCGGTCTCGTTCTGTTCCCGGTACATGTCCCAGAGTTCACGGTCCGAGACATGGATTCCCGAGCTGACCTGCCGGAGCAGCTTACCCCGCGGGATTATGGACCGGTAGAAGAGTTCGAGCTCCATCCGCACCATCGGATCCGAGACCGACACGAACTGCTGGTACCGCGACAGGTCGAACTGTCCGTCCGTCTGGAAGGCCGGGTTCGTGTACGCATCGGGAGGGGGACTGAAGAGCGCCGCGTTCCGGATCTCCTCGTCGGTGACCACGATTCCCCTGCGTTCCAACTCCTGCTGGATCAGAATGTTGGCCACGGTTTCGTCCCAGGCCTGGTTCTCGAGTTCGGTGACCTGGGCGTTCGTGATGGGATCTTCCTGAGCGGCCTGGGCCTGGTCGTAGAGGCTCCGATACGCCCTCATGTAGTTGTCGTGGGCAACCGGTGTCCCGTTGACCCGCCCGATCTCTCCGAATCCGCCGGACGTGCGCCCGGAAATGTCCGCGCCCCATTCGAAGACCATGAGCGCCACGAATGCGAGGAACGTGAGGATCATGATCCACTTCGTGCTGTTTCTGAGCTGCTGCATCATGGCAGACGTCACCTCCTTGTTCGAAAGTTAATCGTTTGCACCCCGTGGCAAAGACCCCGCTCGATCCGCGGGGTGCCGCGCCCCTCCCACCGAACGCGTTGACACCCCGGTAGCGTGAAATACCTTTCCTTCGCAGGCCGGCGCTGCCGAGGGAGGGACTCCCGAGGGCGTCCGTGAGGGAAACGGGTAGCTTCAAGCAGTCCGTGGACAAACCCGCGTGAGCAACGAGAGCGGCGAGGCGCCGCGCTGGCAAGGCGCGACGAAGGGCGAATGGCAGAGCCATTGGTCCAGGGAGCAACGCAGAGCGGAGCTACAGGAGCCTGACAGGTAATGAAGACATGACATTTGGTAACCTCCACTTGACATCGCGAATACGCGAGCACCGCGGCCAGCGCGGATGCATCGCCGCTCGAATGCCGCGGGGGTTTTGTCCACGGGCTGCCAGGTTGCGAAAGGAACGTCTGTGAGGATTGCCGTCGTCCACGGGCCCAATCTGAACCTGCTGGGAGTCCGGGAACCGGAGGTGTACGGCACGGCGACCCTGGCCGACATCGACGCCGCGCTCGCGGAACTCGCGGAGGAAGCCGGGGCGGTGGCGGAAGCCTTCCAGTCCAACAGCCAGGGGGCGATCCTGGACTATCTGGCAAATGCGCGCGACCGAATCGACGGCGTGCTGATCAACCCTGCCGGCCTGGGCCACACATCGGTCGCGCTGCTCGACGGATTGCTCGCAACCGGCAAGCCGTTCGTCGAGGTTCACCTGAGCAACCCCGCGAGCCGGGAGCGCTTTCGACGGCACTCCTTCCTTGCGCCGGCGGCGGTGGGGGTGGTCGCAGGCTTCGGGGTGGACAGCTACCTTTCAGGGTTCCGCTGTCTGGTCAATCATCTGGCGCGGTGTGGGGAGGCGGACTCCGGCGACCCCCCGGCGCGCCGCTGAGAACAAGGGGAACCGAGGCCGACGTCATGGCAACCACCGCGGATTTCCGTAACGGCATGGTATTGGAGATCGACAGAACCCTCTGGACGATCACCTATTTCCAGCATGTGAAGCCCGGCAAGGGCGGCGCTTTCGTGCGCACCAAGCTCAAGAACGTGCTCTCGGGCGCGGTTGTGGACCGGACTTTCCGGGCCGGCGAGCGCGTCACCAGCGTTCGGCTGGAGCGGCGGCCGGTCAGCTACTCCTACACCGACGGCGAATTGTTCCACTTCATGGACCAGGAGACCTGGGACCTGATCCCGGTCAGTGGGGACATGCTGGGCCGGAGCCAGTTGAAGTATCTCAAGGAGAACATGGAGTGCCATGGACTGGTGCACGACGGAAACGTGATCAGCGTGGAACTGCCGGACTTCGTCGAGCTCGCCGTAACCGACACCGATCCCGGTTTCAAGGGCGATACCGCCCAGGGAGCCACCAAACCCGCCACGCTGGAGACGGGCGCGGTGGTGAACGTGCCGCTGTTCGTCGAGGTCGGCGACGTCCTCAGGGTCGACCGGCGTGAAGACAAGTACCTCACCAGGGTGAGCGCATGATCGATCTCGAGTTTCTGGAGGCCCTGGTCCGGCTGATGGACGAGTCCTCGCTGGACAGCGTGGAGATCGCCCGGGGGGGTACCCGCATACGGCTGGCGAAGTCCCCGAGCGGCACCGTGGTCGCTGGCGCCCCGGCGGCGGCACCGCCAGCGGCTCCGGCACCGGCCGCGGCTCCCGCACAGGTGCCGCCCGGCCCCGCACAGGCCGAAGCGCCCGCGCCGGCCGCGGATGCCGCGGAGTCCCCTTCAGCGGATCTGGTGGACGTCACGTCGCCGATGGTGGGAACCTTCTACCGGGCCCCTTCGCCGGAAGCGCCCCCCTACGTCGACGTGGGCGCGAAGGTGGCCGCCGGCGACGTGCTGTGCGTCATCGAGGCCATGAAGCTGATGAACGAGCTCGAATGCGAGGTCTCGGGACGGATCGTGGAGATCTGCGCCGACAACGCCGAACCCGTCGACTACGGCCAACTCCTCTTCCGCGTCGATCCGGCCTGACGGCTGGAGCCGAGAGTGACATCGAGGACGGCGACCGCCTGATGTTCAGGAAGCTCCTGATTGCGAACCGGGGGGAGATCGCGCTTCGGATCGTCCGTGCCTGCCGCGAGCTGGACATCGAGACGGTCGCGGTGTACTCGGAGGCGGATCAGGAAGCGCTGCATGTGCGATTCGCCGACGAGGCCGTCTGCATCGGCGCGGCCCGCGCCGCGCAGTCGTACCTCAAGGTGTCGCGGATCATCGCCGCAGCCGAGATCACGGGGGCGGAGGCCGTCCACCCCGGGTACGGCTTCCTCGCCGAGAACTCGGAGTTCGCGGAGATCTGCCAGAGCTCCGACCTCGTGTTCGTGGGGCCGACGCCGGACCAGATTCGGGCCATGGGCGACAAGGCGGTGGCCCGCGAGACGATGCGCGCCGCGGGTGTCCCGGTCGTGCCGGGTTCGGGGGGGACGGTGTCGGACGAGGCCGAGGCGCAGCGGCTGGCGCGCGAAATCGGCTACCCGATCATGATCAAGGCCACCGCGGGAGGAGGAGGGAAGGGGATGCGGATCGCGGGGTACGAGGGCTCCTTCCTCCGGCACTTCACCGCGGCCCGGGCCGAAGCGGAAGCCGCCTTCGGGGACGGCGGGGTCTATCTGGAGCGGTGCCTGGAACGGCCTCGGCACATCGAGTTCCAGGTCTTCGGCGATACGCAGGGGCGCCTTCTCCACCTCGGCGAGCGGGATTGCTCGATCCAGCGTCGGCACCAGAAGCTGGTCGAGGAATCTCCTTCGCCTGCGCTCACGCCGGAGCTGCGGGCACGCATGGGCGCGGCGGCGGTCAGGGCGGCCGAGGCGATCGGCTACGTGGGCGCGGGAACCGTCGAATTCCTCCTCGATTCCTCGGGCGAATTCCACTTCATCGAAATGAACACGCGGATTCAGGTCGAGCACCCGGTCACCGAAGCCACGACCGGTCTGGACCTGGTCAAGGAGCAGATCAGGGTGGCGGCGGGCGAGCCGCTCTCCTTCCCTCCGGGTGAGCAACCCCACCGGGGCCACGCGATCGAGTTTCGTGTCAACGCGGAGGATCCCGGGCGCGGATTCGCACCCTCGCCGGGGCTCATCACCACCTTTCACCAGCCGGGCGGCCCCGGCGTTCGCGTGGACACGCATGTGTACTCGGGCTACCGCGTTCCCCCGTTCTACGATTCGCTCATCGCGAAGCTGATCGTGTGGGGCAACACCCGCCGCGAGGCGGTGGTGAGGGGCCGTGAAGCGCTCGAGTCTTTCGTCGTCGAGGGGATCTCGACCACAATCGACTATCTGGCCGGCATCACGCGGGACGATGCGTTTCGGACCGGCGACATCGACACGGGGTTCGTGGAGGCGTTCCAGGACCGGATGTCGTGAGCTTCCACCGGGGTTCGCATGTCTGCGGGCATCTGATAAGATTGTAGATATGGCCCACGATTGCGTGATCACGGTTCCGCGCGGCTGAGGCGACAGTGGCGAAGTTCTTCGGAGGCAAGGCTGGCAGTGCCCGTTCGGCGGGCCGGCGAAGTGGTGGAGCCTCGAAGCGCCGTGTGCGAAAAGCCCCCGGGCGGGGGAAAAGGCGCACCGGAAGGGACCCCGATCCCCGAGCCACGATCGCGGTGCTGGCGGCCGTGCTTGCGGTGCTCGTCGCGGCGGCTCTCTTCCCGCTGCAACTGCTGGGCGCCCGGGCCGGGGTCTTTCCCGACGGCAACCCGGTGGGGGCCGCTGGAGACGCGCTGAAGGGTCTGCTGGTCACATGGCTGGGGCTCGGGTGCGCCGCCGTTCCGCTCGGCCTCTTCGCCGGAGCGGCCCAGACCGGCAGCTGGTGGGGACCGGCTGCGCGCAAGGCGCTCTGGGTCGTGTCGGCGGCGCTGCTCCTGATCCTTCCCGTCTTCGGGTTTCTGGCCGGCGGCGAAGCGGTGGTGCACGGCCACCTCGGCAGTTGGATCGGAGAGCCCCTCAGGCGCTCGCTGGGATGGTTCGGTGCCTGGGTGGTCGTCGCGTCCGCGCTCATTGTCACTTCGATCGCGGCGTTCCGCTTCGATCCGCTGCGGACTCCCGCCGCGATGGCGGCCAGCGCGGGCCGAGCGACGGTGAGCGGGATGCGCCGGGCCGGGTCGGCCGCGAGCGCCTGGTGGAAGCGGCGCCCCGCCAGTCCCGCCGAAGTCCGCCCGGAGACCGCGCCGGGGCAGGCGGAAGCGGACCCCGGCCCCGAAGACCCGGGTTTCGGCGACGCGGGCACCGCGGACCCGATCGCCGTGGACGAGGCGGCCGACGGCGCGATGTTCGCGGACTCCACGTCGCCGGAGTCGACGGCCGGGGGCCCGCCGGGGTCCGGCCCGGTCTTCCCGGGCGACGACACGCTTCTTCCCGCCGAACCGCCTCAGGGCTACCACCCCCGCCCGGGGCTCGATCTGCTGATCGCACCGCGGCTCGCCAACCGGTACGGGATGGAGCGCGATCTGGACCGGCTGGCCGGGGTTCTCGTCAATACGCTCGCCACGTTCAACATCGACTGCGAGATCGCGGGGAGGACGACCGGGCCGGTGGTGACCCAGTACGAGGTCGTTCCCGCGGCAGGGGTCAAGGTCAACAGGATCGCGAATCTGGACGCCGATCTCGCGTTGGCCATGAAGGCGAGGAGCGTGCGCATCGTCGCCCCCATCCCGGGCAAGGGCGCGGTGGGAGTGGAGATCCCGAATCCGCGTCCCGAGATCGTGCGGCTTCGGGAGATCCTCGACGCGCCGGCCTTCGCGCAGTCCCGCGGGGCGCTGCCGCTCGCGATGGGCAAGGACCTTGCCGGACGGCCCTACGTCACCGATCTGGCCGCCATGCCGCATGCCCTCATTGCCGGCGCCACCGGGTCGGGAAAGTCGGTGTGTCTCAACACGATCATCACCAGCCTGGTCTACCGGCACGGCCCCGACCGGCTCAGGATGCTTCTGATCGACCCGAAGATGGTGGAGCTCTCGGCGTACACGGACCTGCCGCACCTGCGCCACCCGGTCGTGACGGACCCCAGGGAGGCCGCCAGCGTACTGAAGTGGGCGGTGATGGAGATGGAGCGCCGCTACACCCTTCTCGGTGCCAATGGCGTGCGTTCGATCCTCGAGTTCAACGCCCGCCTGGAGCAGGGGACCGAGCTCAGGCTGCCGGTGGCAGACGGCCCGGAAGAGGATCCGGCGAGCTGGACGTACACCGGCGGAGTGCTGCCGTGGATCGTCGTGGTCGTCGACGAGCTGGCCGACCTGATGATGACGGTGCAGGCCGAGGTGGAGAAACCGCTGGCCCAGCTCGCCCAGAAAGCGCGCGCGATCGGCATCCACCTTCTGGTCGCTACCCAGCGCCCGAGCGTTAATGTGATCACTGGGCTGATCAAGGCCAACTTCCCATGCAGAATAGCTTTCCGCGTCGCGTCGAAGACGGATTCAAGGACGATCCTGGACCAGAACGGCGCGGACTCGCTTCTCGGGCAGGGTGACATGCTCTTCCTGCCGCCGGGGCACAGCGAGCCGGTGCGAATGCAGGGCGCCTACATTTCGACGGAGGAGACCGAAGCGCTGATGGGGTGGTATCGGGACCAGGCGGACACCATGGAAGGGCTGAAGGCCCGGGTGAAGACGCGCGAGGGAGACATCCTCGAGGAGGTGAAGGCCGTCGAAGCGGACGGCGACGGCGAGGACGGGGTCTTCGCCGCGGACTGGGACGACCTTTTCCGCGAGGCTGCGGATGCATGCATCAGACAGGGGTCGGGATCGACATCCCTGCTGCAGCGCAAGCTGCGGATCGGCTACGGGCGCGCGGCCCGGATCGTCGACCAGCTGCACGATGCCGGTGTCCTGGGCCCGCCCGACGGGTCGCGGCCGCGGGAGGTTCTGGTTACCCACGACACGCTGGAGGAGATATGTCCCGGATGATTGAAGGGTGGCGGCGCCCCCCCCCGCGTCCGATGCTTGCCGTCGCTCCGATGCTCTGGCTCGCTGCCGGCACTCTGGCGGGGCCGCTGTTCCCGCCGCTGCCGCCTTGGACCCTCGCGGCCCAGGAGCCCTCCAGCGCCATCGAGCAGGCCGCTCTGCGGTATCGAGAGGTACGGGCGATCTGCGCGGACTTTGCGCAGGTGCTCGAAAACCCGGTGATGCGGCGCACGATCGAGAGTGCCGGGCGGATCTGCCAACAGCGCCCGAACCTGTTTTCGATGCGTTTCACCGATCCGGATGGCGACATGGTGATTTCGGACGGGCAGTACGTGTGGCTGTACTACCCGAGCTCGAACAGGAGCCAGGTGATGCGCGGCACGGTGGCGGATTCACCCGGCCGTGAGGACTTCTACCGCGAATTCCTGGAGGATCCAGGCTCCAAATACGAAGCGGAGGAGGGCGGGATCGAAGCGGTGGGCGGCCTGGATTGCCGCGTTGTCACGCTGACGCCCCGAGCCGGCGCATCCTATCGCCTCGCGCGCCTCTGGCTCGACACGGAGAGACACGTGATACGCAGGATCGAGCTCCACGAGCAGAGCGGCAATGTGCGCACCCTCACGCTGAGCAACGTGAATCTCGACGCGGCGCCCGACCCCGCGCTCTTCGTATTCGTGGTCCCCGAAGGGGCCAGGGTGAGAGGTCCCGGCGGACGCGGAAGCCGCGGGCCCGCGCCATGAGGCTGCGTACGCGGGAGCTTCCCGTCTTTCCCGTGACTGCGGAGCCTGTTCGCGCGGAGGTCGACCCGCGGGTGAAGGCCGTGGATCCCCGTTCCTTCGCGATCGGACCATCGGATGGCCCACGCCTCGGACTGGTCACCCTCGGCTGCGACAAGAACACCGTCGATTCGGAGCACATGATGGCCGCTCTCGTGGGTGCGGGGGCGCACGTGACCAGCGACGTGGACAATGCCGATGTCGTGGTGGTCAACACCTGTGGATTCATCGACGAGGCCAGGGAGCAGTCGATCGACAAGATCCTCGATGCCTGCGAGCTCAAGGCGCGCGGCCGGGTGAGGGCGGTGGCGGCGGTGGGGTGCATGGTGCAGCGTTACCGCGAGGAACTGCAGCAGGAAATCCCCGAGGTCGACCTCTTCCTGGGCATCGCGGAGATGGCGCGACTGGTGCCGGAGCTGCGGGCGCGAGGCTACATCGAGTCCGGGTTCGTGCCGAACATGGAGAAGCCGCTCCGCATCCTCAGTACGAAGACGCGCCACGTTTCCTTCCTCAAGGTGAGCGAGGGATGCGACCACCGCTGTGCCTTCTGCGCCATCCCGCACATGCGCGGGCTCCACCGCAGCGCCGATCCGGAGGGCCTGGTCGCGGAGGCGCGGGCGCTGGGGGAGCAGGGCGTCAGGGAGCTGAACCTGGTCTCGCAGGACACCACCTGGTACGGGCGCGACCTCAGGCGCCGTGATCGGAACGCCCCGCTCCTGCAGGATCTTCTCGCGGCACTGCTGGACGGGACGGATGTGGACTGGTACCGGCTGCTGTACATGTACCCCTCCGGGATCACGCCGGCTCTGGTCCGGCTGATTGCGCGCGAGCCGCGTCTGCTTCCCTACCTCGATATGCCGCTGCAGCACGGAAGCGACCGGGTGCTGGCCCGCATGCGGCGTCCCGAGCGCCAGGCGACGGTCCGGGAGCGGGTGGGATGGCTGCGCGGCGAAATCGACGACCTCACCCTGCGCACGACCGTGATCGTGGGCTTCCCCGGGGAAACCGAAGAAGATGTCGAAGTGATGATGGAGTTCCTCGAAGAGATTCGCTTCGACCGCGTCGGCGCCTTTGCCTACTCGGTCGAGGAAGGGACCGCCGCCGCCGTCATGTCCGGCCAGGTGCCCGAGGAGGTCAAGGTGGAGCGGCTGGACCGGGTCATGCAGCACCAGCGTGACCTGTCGCTGGAGGCGAATCTGGACCGGGTCGGCACCCGGGTGAAGCTCCTGGTGGACGAACTGACTCCCGGCCTGCCCGGGCACGACGCGGTCGGGCGCACCCAGGGACAGGCGCCGGAGGTGGATGGGCGGACCTTCGTGACCGGGGCGCGCGCCGTGCGGGCCGGCGATATCGTGGAGGTGGAGATCGTCGAGGCCGACGACCATGACCTGACGGGGAGGCTCATCCATGCGTGAGACCGGGGGCCGCAGGGTTCGGATCGGGATCGTGGGCACCGGCGTGATCAGTCAGCTCATGCACATCCCGATCCTTGCCGAGCGCTCCGACGTCAAACTGTCGGCCGTTGCCGACCTGGATGAGGCGAAGGCGAAGGCCCTGGCCCACCGGTTCGGTATCCCCCGGGTCGTCGACGACGGTGCGCTGCTCGCGGACGAGGACATCGAGGGGGTCGTGATCTGCGCTCCCAGCTTCCTGCACGAAGGCATCGCGGCCGCCTGTCTTGAGGCCGGCAAGCATGTGCTGGTGGAGCGCCCTTTGGCCCTGTCGGCCGGAGGCGTGCGGCACCTGCTCGAGATCTCGGAGGCGACGGGGAAGGGAGTGGTGCTGGGGATGTCGCACCGTTATCAGCCCAATGTGCGCGCGCTCCGCTCCGCGATTGCCGACGGCACGCTGGGAGAAGTCAGCGCGGCACGCGTGGATTGGATGAACCGGGCGGTGCGCCGCCCCCGCACGGGATGGCGCCGGCGCGCACTGGAGTCCGGCGGCGGCGCGCTGATGGACCTCGGCGTGCCAGCGCTGGATCTCGCTCTCTGGGTCCTGGGCTATCCCGCGCTGAGCCGGGTATCGGCGACCACCCCGGGCGACGGGTTCGATGTGGAGGAAGAGGCCCACCTGCATGCGATCACCGGCGACGGCGTGGTCCTGTCGATGGCGGCCAGCTGGCGCCTCCACGCGCCCGGGGACCGGCACGGGCTGTGGATCGCCGGTTCGGAGGGTGGCGCGCGCCTCACGCCGCTGACGATCTACCAGCAGGTCGGGGGGCGCACGGTGGATGTGACCCCCCGGCAACCGATCCCCCGCGGCGGCGAGGACCTGTTCACCAACGGATACCGCCGCCTCCTGGACAAGTTCGTGCGGGTCGTGGCCGGGCAGGCCGCCGCCGAGCCGCCGGTGGAGCAGACCATCCTCATGAGTCTGGTGGAGGCGGCCTACGATTCGGCGCGGGAAGGCCGCGAGACCGCGGTGTCCTGATGTCCACGGCGAACCAGCCGTGAAGTCCTGGATCCGTCTCCCTCGGGTGTCGGGTCGGTTGTTGCTGGCGGCTGCATCGGGTGTGGCGATCGGGGCGACGTTTTCCCCGTACGGGGGAGCCGTTCTTCCGTTTCTGGCCTTTGCGCCGCTCGGAGCCGCGCTGGCAGCCTGTGGACAGAGTCCCCCCGGCATTCGCGCATCCAGCCCTGTCACCCTGGGGTTCACGGCCGCGTTCGTCGCGCACGGCATCGGCCTCTACTGGATGATCCCGGCGCTCGCCTGGAGGACGTCGCTTGCGGTTCCGCTGTACCTGCTGGTGCTGTCGCTCATCGGAATGCTCGCGGGGGTCGCCTGCCGGGGCGCTGTCGTGTTGCATCGCCGTTGGGGCTGGCCGCTTCCCCTTGCGCTGGCGGCGTGCTGGACCGGGTCGGAATGGGCGGCCGCGCACATCCCCGGCTTCTCCTACGCCTGGCTCAACGCCGGGGGGTCACTGGCGTGGCACCCCGCGCTCGCTGCCGGAAGCGAGGTGTTGGGAGCCCGTTTTCTCACTGCCTGGACGGTCGGGGTGGGAGTGTGGATGGGCGCTGTCGCTGCCCCGTGGGTCGATGGTCGGGGCGGCCTCCGCCGCATCGGCCACCGCGGGGCGCTGGCGCTTGGTCTGGCGGTGCTTCCGGCGGTGGGCGGCGGCGTCCGCCACGCGACGCTTGGCGACGAGGGACCCGAGATGCGGATTGCTGCGGTGCAGCCGGGCGGCAACCCGGCCGAACCGGCCCCGGACGGCGGCCTGGAGCGCTGGCTGGAACCGATACGCGCGGCGTCCCGCGATGCATCCCCGGCGCTCGCCGTCTTTCCGGAGCGTTTCATCGCCGCCCCGCTGCGGGCACTCGGCGGTGCGGAAGCCACCCTGGCGGGGGAGCGGGCGGCCGCCTTTGCCGAAACGCTGGACTTTCCTGTTCTGACCGGCGCCCTGGATGTCGCGCGGGCCCCCGGCGACACCCTGTGGTACAACGCCGCGTTTCTGCAATTTCCGGACGGCAGCCTGTCGCGGCCCTACCGCAAGACCCGTCTGGTTCCCGGGCTGGAGGGGTCGGGGTGGTGGCCACGTTTCGCTCCACGCTTCGGGAGCCGGGGATACGCGCCCGGCCGGACCACCGGTCCCCTCGACTTCGGCCGGGAGAAGATCGGCGCCCTGGTATGCTACGATTCGGCCTTCGGCGAGACCGCCCGCGCCCTGGTGCGGGGTGGCGCGGAGTGGCTGGTGGTGCTCACCAACGACGACTGGCTCGATCCCGCCGCGCCCTTTCGCGTCACGTGGGCGTACTGGCAGCACGCGACGCACGGCCGCCTGCGGGCGATCGAGAACCGCATCTCGCTCCTGCAGGTCGCCGCCACCGGCTACACATTCGCCGTTCCGCCGAGCGGCGTCGCCGAGCCCTGGGCGCTGACGCCGGGGGCGCCGGGCGTGGCCGTGCTGACCGCCCGCGGCCGAAGAAATGTCACCGTGTTCACCCGCACCGGGGATCTGCTGGGGCCGGCTTGCGTGGCGGTTCTTGCCCTGGCAGTGGTGGCCGGTGCCGGGCCGCTTCGCTCCGGCCGTTGAACCCCGCACCTGCCCTTGTCATATTTCGCCATTGTCACCGCGCCCAAGGGAGATCCCCGATCGAGTCACGTCTAGCGAAACGTCTCGCCGCTGCGGAGGAACGATTCCAGGCGATCGAGCGCAGGCTCGCGGACCCGGAGGTGGTGCGGAATCCGGCTCGGCTGCGTGACCTTGGACAGGAGCGCGCGGCCTTGTCGGGTGCGGTCGAAGCCGGGCGCAGGCTGGCCGCGCTCGAAGCGGAGATGGCCGGCGCGAGGGAGCTTGCCGCGGACTCGGACGACCCCGAGATGCGCGCGCTTGCCGGGGCCGAGGTAGCGGAGCTGGAGGGCCGCCTGGAGGAGGCCGCAGCGAGGCTCCGCGTCGCGCTGGTGCCGCCCGACCCGATGGAGGACCGTCCCGCGGTGGTCGAGATCCGCGCAGGCACCGGAGGCGACGAGGCGGGACTCTTCGGCGCGGACCTGATGCGCATGTACCGGAGACTCGCCGAGCGGCGGGGGTGGACGGTGGAGTTGCTCAGCCGTTCGGAAGGGATTCCGGGGGCCATCCGGGAGGCGGTCTTCACGGTGCGGGGACGGGGGGCCTACGGGTGCCTGCGCTACGAGTCCGGCGTGCACCGGGTCCAGCGGGTCCCCGAGACCGAGAGCCAGGGCCGGATCCACACCTCCGCGGCGTCGGTTGCGGTCCTCCCCGAGGCGGAAGAGGTGGATGTGCAGATCGACCCGGCGGACCTCCGGATCGACGTCTTCCGCTCGTCGGGCCCTGGAGGCCAGTCGGTCAACACCACCGATTCGGCGGTTCGGATCACCCATCTCCCCACCCAACTCGTTGTGACCTGCCAGGACGAGAAGTCGCAGCACAAGAACAAGGCCAAGGCGATGAGGGTGCTGCGCTCCCGGCTGCTCGACCGCGAGATCGCCGCGCGCGAGGCGTCCCGGGCCGCGGAGCGGCGATCACAGATCGGATCCGGCGACCGCTCCGCCAAGATTCGCACCTACAACTTCCCCCAGAACCGCGTGACCGATCACCGGATCGGGCTGAGCCTCCACAGGTTGGGCGACATCCTCGACGGCGATCTCGACGAGCTGGTTGCCGCGCTGACGCTGGCCCGGGACGAAGAGCGGCTCGCTGGAGACGGGGCGACTTGAAGACGCGCCCGTTCCAGGCCCCGCGCGACCGGCTGGCGGCCACCGGGAGCGAGCCGGAGCAGCCTGCCTCGCGCGGCGTCCCGCCCGCCCGTGTCTGGAAGGTGCTCGAGGTGATCGGCGTCAGCGGCCGCTACCTGGAGGACCGGGGCGTCGAGAGCGGGCGGCTGAATGCCGAACATCTGCTCGCCTTCGTCCTCGGCGTGGACCGGCTGCAACTCTACCTGCACTTCGACCGGCCCCTCGTCGCCGGCGAACTGTCGCGCCTGAAGGCTCTGTTGCGTCGCCGTGCCGCCCGCGAACCGCTGCAGTACCTGATGGGGTCGGCCGCGTTCCGGAACCTGGAACTCGAGGTGGGTCCCGGAGTCGCCATTCCGCGCCCGGAGACCGAGTTTCTGATCGATGTCGTCAGCGCCGCCGCCGGGCGGGAACGGGTCTTCGCCGCGGCGCTGGATGTCGGCACCGGCTCGGGCTGCATCGCCATCGCGCTCGCGGACGAGGGGCTCGCGCGGGCGGTGACGGCTACCGATGTCTCGCAGGACGCACTCGAACTCGCACGGCGAAATGCGGCTGCCTCGGGGCACCCGGAGATCGAATTCAGGTCCGGCCCGATGCTGGATCCCGTGCGCGGCCTGACCTTCGACCTGGTGATCTCGAACCCGCCGTATCTCACCGCAGAGGAGTGGCGCAGCGCGCAGCCCGAGGTGCGGGAATGGGAGCCTCGCCTGGCGATGGTGGCCGACGAGGGTGGGCTGGCCGTGATCCGCGGTCTGGTCGAGGGGCTGGAGGCGGTCGTGCGCCCCGGCGGCTGGGTGGGACTGGAGATCGGAAGGTCGCAGGCGGACACGGTTGCCGGGCTGCTGCGCGAGCGGCCCGGGATTGCAGGTGTGTCGATTCACAGGGACCTTGCTGGACGGCGGCGCTATGTTGTGGCGACGCGTGAATGAACCTCGCGCCGGGCCGGGGTCCGGCAACGAAGCGAGGCGTCCCCCAGGGCGGCGAGTCCTGCCGCGGATTGGCCCGGAACGCCGAAGGAGATTAAGAGAATGTCACGAATCGAGGAGTTGGCGCAGTCGCTCGGGAGGGCCCTGGGCGGCACTCCGGAGTACCGGACTCTGGCCAGGGCAAAGGAGTGCGCGGACGACGACCGCGAGATGACGCGGCTCAGAAACCGGTTCATGGAGATCGAGGAGTCGGTGCAAGCGGCGCTGCAACGCGGGGAGCAGCCCGCCAGCGAGGACATGGAGCGGTACGAGGCCGCCATGGGAGAGCTGCAGGCGCTGAGTGTGTACCAGAGCCTTGTCGCCGCGCAGGCCAACTTCGACCGCATCATGCAAAGGGTCGACGGGGCGATCCAGGAGGGGATGCGGTCCGGGGCGGCTTCCCCCATCATCCTCACCTCCTGAGGCCCGCGGTGCCATGAGCGTGGGCCAGGGCGCCGGGGAGGGGCCGCGCGGCCGCTTCATCGTGGTCGAAGGAGCCGAGGGATCGGGGAAGACCACCCAGGCCGAGCGGCTGCGGACGTTCCTGCGCGAGGCGGGGCTGCGCGTCGAGGCGACCCGCGAGCCGGGTGGCACGCGGGTGGGCGAGCGGATACGGGACCTGCTCCTGCACGATCGCGAGGTTCCCATCCCGCCCGCGACCGAACTGCTTCTGATCCTGGCTGCCCGCTCCGCTTTCGTGCGCGAGGTGGTGCAGCCCGCGCTGGCCCGCGGAAGGTGGGTCGTCTCGGACCGGTTCGACCTCAGCACCTTCGCCTACCAGGGCTACGGCCGGGGGATCGATCCCCGGCGCATCGAACCGCTCAACCGCCATGCCACGGCCGGGCTGGCCCCCGATCTGCAGATCGTGCTGGACCTGCCCGCCGAGGAGGGCCTGGCCCGCCAGAAACTCCAGGGCAAGGGTGGAGACCGCTTCGAGTCAGCGGGGACCGACTTCCACCGCAGGGTCCGGCGGGGATATGTTGAACTGGCACGAACGACGGACAGCGCCGTGCTGATTCCCGCATCCGGCAGTGTGGAGGAGGTGGCGGCACGAATCCGCAGCGAGGTCACGTCGAGGTTACCTGAAGCCGCCGCTGGCGGGACCCGGGGGCCGAGGATGAGGACGAGCAGCGCGGAGAGACCGGATGAAGAAGCGTAGCGCCCTGCTGCCGCCCGGTCTGGTCTTCCTGCTCGCGGTCGTCTGCGGCGGCTGGTTCCTCCAGAAGGATGTCGGTGCGGGCGCCAACATCTATATCCACGCCCGCGCGATCGACGAAGTCATGCGGCACATCAAGGACGACTTCGTCGAGGAAGTGGATGTGGACGATCTCTACCAGGCCGCCATCACGAGCATGGTCGGCGGGCTGGATGACCCCAATTCGCGGTTCCTGACCGCCGGGGACTGGGAGAACGAGCGCATCCGGACCCAGGGCGACTACTCGGGGATCGGCGTGGAAGTGAACAACCTTGACGGATTCCTCACCGTTATGGCGCCGATCCCCGGATCGCCCGCCGCCGCCGCGGGGCTGCTTGCGGGCGACCGGATCGTCGAGGTGGACGGCGAAACCGTGGTGGGGCCCGCATCTGGCCGGGCCGTTGATCTGCTCCGGGGCGAGCCGGGACGAGGGGTGAGAATCGGCATCCGGCGTCCCGGCACGGAGGGGATCATCACCTTCGACATCGAGCGCGCGGTCGTGGGGGTGCGGTCGGTTCCCTTTGCCACGATGCTCGAGGGCGGGGTCGGGTACGTGCCGCTCGCGGTCTTCAGTCGCACGACCACCGAGGAGGTTCGCGCCGCCATCGATTCGCTGGCAGCGGAGGGGATGGCGTCGCTGATCCTTGACCTCCGTGGCAACCGCGGAGGCCTGCTGACCGAAGGCGTCGCGCTTACCGACCTCTTCCTCGACCGCGGCCAGTCGATCGTGGAGATCCGCGCGCGTTCGACGCCGCCCGAGGAATACCGGGCCGAGACGGCGCAGGCGTACCCTGAGCTTCCCGTCGCCGTGCTCGTTACAGGCTCCAGCGCGTCGGCTTCCGAGATCCTGGCGGGCGCCCTTCAGGACCACGACCGCGCCCTGCTGATCGGCAGCCCCAGCTTCGGCAAGGGCTCCGTCCAATCGCTCTTTCCCCTTCCCGGAGGCAATGTTCTCAAGCTGACCACGGCGCGCTGGTTCACTCCCGTGGGGCGTTCCATCGAGAGAGACCGCCCGGATCCGGATGGTGGTGCGGGCGAGCCACCGCTAAGCGTTCAGGGTGAGCGGGTGCAGCGACCGGATCTTGCGGACAGACCGCGGTTCGCCTCGGCTGGAGGCCGCGCGCTGCGCGGAGGCGGCGGGATCGTCCCCGACCTCTGGGTCCTGCAGGACACACTCTCTGCCGACGAGGAGAGGGCGCTGGAGGAGGTGGCGCGTGCCGCCAACGGATTCTTCGCAGCGCTGCAGAACTGGGCCGTCGGCTACGTCCAGGAAAACCCGGGTCTGGAGCCGGGCTTCCACATCGGGGACGCCGACCTCGCCGACTTTCACGCCTCTCTGCTGGAACGGGGTGCCGAGCTTTCGGTGGAGACCGTTCTGCAGGCCAGGAGACCGCTGGTTTACCGGATGGGCAGCCACGTCGCGCTGCTCGCGTGGCAGGAACTGGGGAGTTTTCGGCGCGGCGCAGGCAGTGACGCCCAGCTTCAGCGTGCGGTCGAACTCCTTGCCATGGCGGAGAACCCCACCCAGCTCTTTGCCCTTGCGGGATCTCCCCTGGCGGCCGAGGCGTCAGGGGCCGGAGGATCCGCCGCGGGGGATGGCCAGCGCTGACGGACCGCCGGTTTTGGGCCGATCTGACCATGGAACCGCCCGCCGGGCGACCCTATCGTTGATCGGCCAGCCGCTCAGTGTGTCGGCGCGCAGGGGGTCCGTGGTCGAGTCGACGCACAGGGTGCATGCGCTCGTCGTCGACGCCGAAGGGGATGTGGTCCGAAGCTGGGGCGACACCGGCTGGCTCACGGTGCTGCGTTCGGCGGCGAAGCCGTTGCAGACGCTTCCGCTGGTGGCGGACGGTGCCGCGGACCACTTCGGGTTTTCGGTTGAGGAGATTGCACTTTGCTGCGGGTCACACAATTCGGAAGAGGAGCATTTGCGAACCGTGCGCGCGATGTTGGCGAAGGCCGGCATATCCGAGTCGCAACTGGTCTGCGGTCCTCACGCGCCCCTGCTGCGGAAGCGCGAGCGGGAGTTGGCGGACGCGGGTATCCCGCTCACACCGATCATGAGCAACTGCTCGGGCAAGCACGCCGGAATGCTGGCCCTGGCCGCCTTCCACGGATGGCCGCTGGAGGGGTACGAACGCCCCGATCACCCGGTTCAGTGCAGGATCCGGCGCGAAGTGCTCGACTGGACGCAGTGCGACCCCGGTTCGATTCGGGAGGGGGTGGACGGGTGCGGGGTCCCCACCTTCGCGGTCCCGCTCGCGGCTGCCGCGGGCGCGATGGCGCGCCTGGCTTCCGCGGCCCGCGACGGCGGAACGCCGGGGAGGGTGGTGGGGGCCATGGTCCGCTACCCGTTCATGGTGGCGGGGAGCGAGCGGCTGTGCACATGCCTGATGCGCGAGGAGCGGGACCGCCTGCTCGCCAAGGTGGGCGCCGAGGGCGTCTACGTGGCGGCCGATCTGGGGAGAAGGTTGGGGGTGGCGCTGAAGGTCGAGGACGGGGCGCGGCGGGCGGGTCCTCCGGCGCTGCTGGCGGTCCTGGAGCGGACCGGAATCCTGTCACGGGGGACCATGCGGGCGCTGGCGCGGTTTTCGGCGCCGCAGCTCGTCAATACGAGGGGCGAGGGAGTGGGCCGGCTGGTCGTAGTGGAGTGAGGGTTTCGTGTTCCTGGATTCGGTGACGATCGAGGTGCGCGGCGGGCGCGGCGGATCCGGCGCGGAGGCGTTCCGGCGGGAAAAAGGCGTCCCGCGCGGGGGTCCCGCGGGTGGGGACGGGGGGAAGGGGGGCGACGTGCGTCTGGAGGCCGATCCCTCGCTGACGACCCTGGCCGACTATCGCTACAGGCGGCACCACGCTGCGGAGCGCGGCAGGCACGGCGAAGGATCCAATCGCACCGGCCGGAGCGGCCGCGATCTGGTGCTCAGGGTGCCGCCCGGCACGATCGCGGTCGACGACGAGACCGGAGAGGCATTGGGTGAGCTGCTCGATCCGGACGATACGCTTCTCGTAGCGCGTGGGGGGCGGGGCGGACGCGGCAACGTCCGCTTCACCTCGGCAACGCGGCAGGCGCCCCGGCGCTGGGAACCCGGGGGCGCGGGTGACCAGAGGAGGATCCGGCTCGAACTCAAGCTTCTGGCCGATGTCGGTCTGGTCGGAGAACCGAACGCCGGGAAGTCGACGCTCCTGGCACGGATCAGCGCGGCGCGACCCAGGATCGCCGACTACCCCTTCACCACGCTTACGCCAAACCTGGGCGTGGTGGATCTCCCGGACTTTCGCTCCTTCGTCGTGGCCGATATCCCCGGGATCATCGAGGGCGCCCACAAGGGGAAGGGTCTCGGACACCGCTTCCTCCGCCACATCGAGAGGACGCGCGCCCTGGCGATGCTTCTCCCCGTGGACGTTCCGGACCCCGCGCGGACGCTGGCCGGGCTGCGCAGCGAGATCGAGAGGTACTCGCCACGCCTTGCGGAACTTCCCTGGGCGGTGGTGTTCTCCAAGATGGATCTCGTCGCCGGAGGAGGTGGTGGGGACGGTGGGAGCGCCCTCCCGGCTGTGGCGGCGCCCGGCGCCTGGGCCACCTACCACGTGAGTGCAGTCACGGGCCGGGGCGTCACCGAGATGCTTGAGGGATGCTGGCGCCAGTTGGCGGCCCAGCGAGAGGGGCCGGGGCGCGAACCCCCGGGCGACCTGTGATCGAGGCCCTGACGCTGCAGGGGCTGCCCGGCGTCGGGCCCAAGCGGTTCCGGGAGCTGGTCGACCGCTGCGGGTCCCCCGCCGAGGCGTTGGAGGCGGACCGCGCCACCTTCTCGGAGATCGCCGGCCCGCAGGCCGAGACGGCGCGGCGAGCCGGCGCAGCGGCCCGGGACGCGCGGGAGCTGGCGCGGCGCTGCGCCGCGGCAGGCGCCGCGGTGCTGGCCTACGGGGAGCCGGGGTATCCGCGGCGGCTCCGCGACCTCGGCGACCCTCCCCCGGTCCTCTTCACGCTGGGCAGGACCGATCTGCTGCAGAAGGAGTGCGTGGCCGTCGTGGGATCGCGCCGCGCGACCGCGTACGGTCGCCGGGTGGCGCGCGCGCTGGGTGCCGGGCTCGCGGGGCGAGGACGCTGCGTGGTTTCCGGCATGGCGATGGGGGTCGATGCCGAAGCGCACCGGGGCGCGCTGCCGGGCAGGACGGCCGCCGTGCTCGGATCCGGGGTGGATGTGGTCTCGCCACCCCGAAATGCGGCGCTGTATCGCGCGATCCTCCAGCATGGCGTGGTCGTGTCGGAGTTCCCGCCGGGAACGCGGGCGGAACCGCATCACTTCCCCCGGCGCAATCGGATCATCGCCGCGCTGGCGAGCGACGTTGTGATCGTCGAGGCGTCGAGGCGCAGCGGCGCGCTGATCACCGCGGAGTTCGCGCTCGACCTGGGGCGCGAGGTGCATGCGGTGCCGGGGCCGATCGACCGGGCAACCAGCGAGGGCACGAACCGCCTGATCGCCGACGGGGCGGCGATTGTGGTCGACACCGGCCTGAACGACGCCTTCGCGCCCGTGTGCGCCCCGCCCCCGGAGCCCGGACTGCGTGAACTGCTCGCCGCGCTGCCGGCCGGTCCCGCGGCCGTCGACGAGGTGGCCCGGACCACCGGACGGCCGCCGGAGGAAGTGGGGGCCGATCTCATCATACTGGAGATTCGGGGTTACGTGACATCCACCCGGGACGGCCGCGTGATGAGGACGCCGGGTGGCCACGCCACGATGGTCAGGGAGGGCGCTGGCAGCCCGTGGACGGACCCCCCCCGGCATTCGAGCGGCGATGCATCCAGGCTGGACTGCGGTGCCCACGTATTCGCAATGTCAAGCAAACTTTACCAAATGTAATGTCGGCATTACGTTTTGGATCTCCGAGGCATTCGATCCGGAACGTGTATGTGCACGCGCCGTTCTGCGCACGCCGCTGTTGCTATTGCGACTTCGCGGTTGAGGTGAACCGGCGGCCCGATGGTGCCGGCTGGCTGGGGGCGATCCGGACCGAGCTGGAGACACTGGAGGCGTCGGGCGAAGTCCGTCTGGCTTCGACCCTGGACACTCTGTATGTGGGGGGTGGGACACCCTCCATCCTCGATCCCGGCAGGATCGTGGCCCTGGCCGAGGTCATCGGGCGCATGCGAACGCGCGGTGACGACTTCGAGTGGACGGTTGAGGCGAATCCCGAGTCCTTCACCGAACCGGTTGCCGGGTGCTGGGCGCGCGGAGGTGTGAACCGCGTGTCGTTCGGCGTCCAGAGCTTCAGCCGGGAGGCCCTGCGATGGATGGGGCGTCTGCATTCGGCCGCCGACGCCGAGGAGGCGGTCGCCAGGGCGACGGCCGGCGGGTTGGCGAACCTGTCCGTCGATCTCATCTTCGGGCTGCCGGCGACGGTTGCGCGCAATTGGAAGGATGACCTGGAGCGCGCACTTCGTCTCGATGTGCCGCACATCTCGCTCTACGGCCTGGCAGTGGAGAAGGGGACGCCGCTCGCCCGCGCCGTGCAGCAGGGAACGACGGCGCCCGCCGGCGAAGCGCGGTATCGGGACGAGTACCTCTTCGCGGCTGAGACCCTCGCGCGTGCCGGCTACGAGCACTATGAGGTGTCGAACTTCGCGCGTCCGGGCTTCCCCTCCCGGCACAATCTGGCCTGCTGGCGCGGCGCGCCCTACCTCGGGCTCGGCAACGGGGCCCACAGCTACGCGAACGGACGTCGCTGGTGGAACGAACGCGACTGGCCGGCGTACCGGGATGGGGTGCGGGCCTCGGGCACGGCGCGTGCGGACAGCGAAGTCCTCACCGGGGAGCAGTCTCGCCTGGAGGCCGTGTGGCTGGCGCTGCGCACCGGGGAGGGCCTCCGCCACGCCCGGCTGGGTGACGGCGCCGCGGGCCGCGTCCTCAGTTGGGAAGCCGGAGGCCTTGCGCGGCTCGAGGATGGCGCCATTCGCCTGACTCCCGAGGGCTGGCTTGTTTTGGATGACCTTGCCGTCGAGCTTGAGCAGTGCCTGCCTTGAGCCCGCGGGCGGTTGACGGGGGCGGAGCACGGGAGATTTTCAAGTAGCGGACGGGATTTGCAACGGAGTCGAAGGGATCATGGACCTGCGCCACCGAAAAGGACGGAGGCCGCTCTCGGATCGGGAGCGTTCGGTGCTCGAGGCGGTGGTGCGCACCTACGTGGAGACGGCGGAACCGGCCGGAAGCCGCACGCTGACCCGCAGGTACGGCTTCGGGGTCTCGGCGGCCACGATCCGCAACACCATGGCCGACCTCGAGGAGGACGGCTACCTCACGCATCCCCACACCTCGGCGGGGCGCGTGCCCACCGATCTGGCCTATCGGTTCTTCGTGGACAGTGTCGTGCAGCCCGAGGTTCTGACCGCGGCCGAGAAGTCTCGCATCGAGCGCGAGCTGCGCACGGGCGAGTCCACGCTGGAACGGGTTCTGCAGAATTCCGTGCGTGCGCTCGGGATTCTGGTCAACGAACTCGGCGTCGGCTCCGTGCCTCAGCTCGACGCCGCGCGTCTGGAGAAGATCGACCTCATCCAGGTGTCCTCACAGAAGGTCCTGATGGTCGTCACCGTGCAGTCCGGGATCGTGAGGACGGTCTACGTGGATCTGCCGGGCGAAGCCCCCGCCGACATTCTCGAGGTGATTCGGCAGGTGCTCAACGAGCGTCTGGGCGGTCTCACCTTCAGTGAAATCCGCCGTTCCCTCGGAGCTCGTCTGCGGGACGCGGTCGAAGATCCCGCCGCCCGCGACATCCTGAACATCTTCGTCGAATCGGGGGGAGAGGTCTTCGAGGCTGAAACCGCCGGCGAGGATCAGGTGGTATTGGGGCGTACCTCTTCCATTGCCGCGCAACCCGAATTCTCGTCCCGCGAGCGCCTTGAGGAACTGATTGTGCTCACCGAACAGAAAGAGCTTCTCGCGAAGGTCCTGGGCACCCGAGTGGCCCGCGGAGGACCGTTCGTCACGATCGGATCCGAGCACGCGCCCGAACTTGCCGGCTTCACCCTGGTCACCTCGGGGTATCGATTCGGCCGGCTGCGCGGGATCCTCGGCGTCATCGGGCCGACGCGGATGCCGTACGAGAAGGTGATCGCCATCGTCGATTACACATCGTCCCTAGTCACCCGGATGCTGGAGCCCTGAACGGCATCCGACGGATGGAAATGGCCGACTACTACAAGCTCTTGCGCATCCCGCGCACCGCCAGCCAGGACGAAATAAAGAAGGCGTACCGCAAGGTGGCGCTGGAGTATCATCCCGATCGCAACAAGGGCTCCACGGAGGCGGAGGAACGGTTCAAGGAGGTCACCGAGGCCTACGAGGTCCTCAGAGACCCGCAGAAGCGCGCCCGCTACGACCGCTACGGCAAGGAGGGTCTGAAGGGGCCGGGCGGCTTCGGAGGCGGACTCGACTTCTCCGATGCGCTGGAAGTCTTCATGCGGGACTTCGGCGGCTTTGCCGGCCTGGAGGGTCTGTTCGGAGGGCGCGCCCGCGGCAACCGTCCCGTCAAGGGAAAGGCGCTTCGCCTCAGGCTGCCGCTGACGCTCCAGGACGTGCGCACCGGAGCGAGCCGCAAGGTTCGCGTGTCGGTCCTTGACAGCTGTGGCGCCTGCAATGGCACCGGGGTCAAGGACGGGGCCCGTCCCCTGACCTGCCCCAACTGCAACGGGGGGGGCGAGGAACGGCGTGTCGAGCGCTCGGTGTTCGGGCAGTTCGTGAGCGTCACTCCGTGCCGCCGCTGCGCGGGCGAGGGATCGATCATCTCCGAGAGCTGTGTCCGGTGCCGCGGCGAGGGGCGTGTCCGCGCCGAGCGCCAGATCCAGGTCGACGTGCCGGCGGGGGTGTCGTCGGAGAACTACATCACTCTGCGGGGGGAGGGCAACGTGGGTCCCCGGGGCGGCCCCCGGGGCGACATCGTCGTGCTGCTGGAAGTGGCCGAGCACGAGCGCTTCCGCCGCGACGGCACCGACCTGATGATCGAGGTTCCGCTAACCTTCAGCCAGGCCGCGCTCGGCGCCCGGATCACCGTCCCGACCGTGGAGGGGAGCACCTGGGTGGATGTTCCGGCAGGGATCCAGAGCGGCGAAGTGATCCGGATCGACGGCGAGGGAGTGCCCGACCTCAACGGCCGCGGCCACGGCGACCTGCTGGTCCGGTTCGCCGTCTGGGTTCCAACGCGGCTCAGTTCGGAGCAGGAGCGGCTCGTGCACAAGCTCCGCAGGATCGAGGATGCGCCCCCCGAGAAGATCGAGCGCGGGCAGCGGCGCGGATTCTGGTCGCGGGTCAGGGAAGCGCTTGGCTGACGCCCGTGTCGGGTAATCCCGCCGCCGTTTCGAGCGGCCCGCGGCCGCGCGGCTACCGGTATCTCGCGGGACGGTAGTAGGCGGGCCGGGATCCGAGGGCCGCGGAACAGGAGCGCTCGGCCAGGCTCGCCTGCAGTATCCAGCGGCTCACCTCGACCCGCGAGGCGGGGTTCAGTTCGGCCGCGAGCGCCGAGAGGCTGCGCCAGAGTTCTCCGGCCAGTGCCGATCCGGTGGGGCGGTCGCCGGGATCGGTGAGCACGACCCAGCTCTCCAGCGCCGTTCGTTCAGCGTCGTCAATCTTCACTTCCAGTAGCGCGATCCGTCCCTCGGACTCTCCGACGAGCTGATCGAGCCGCCCGCGGGTAAGGAAGATGGGGGGTCGCGCCAGTCGCAGTTCCGCCTTCAACCGGTCCGTCGGCAGGGCGCCCGGACCGGTTCGGCGCAGGATGTCCACCACACACTCCGTTGTCCAGACCATGGTGCTCCGCGTTTTGTTGGGTTGGCGAGGACATGTATGCTATCGCCGCTCCGCGGGTGTTTGTATGGCTGGATGGGACAGCATGGCCGCCGCAGCCGCCCGCGGGTCCCCCGGAGCCTTCCTCGCCCGTATCTTGAGGGAGTGTCACGACGATCCGGAACGTGGGAGGGGGCGGCTCTTTGAACGCGTCTTTGAAGGATACGCTGAGGTCGGATTTGAACGAGGCGCGCCGCGCCCGGGACAGGGTCCGCACGCTGGTGCTCTCGACCACACTGGCCGAGGTCCGAAACCGCGAGATCCAGGCAGGCGGCGCCCTCGACGACGACGGCGTGCGCATCGTGCTTGCCCGGGCGATCAGGCAGCGTCATGACGCTGCCGCACAGATGGAGGCGGGGGGACGCCCCGAGCTGGCGGCCCGAGAGAGAGAGCAGGCCCGGGTGCTTCAGGCCTACCTGCCGTCCGAACTCGGGGCCGACGAGGTGCGGGAGATCGTTTGCGAACTGATCGCCGGAGGAGCGAACCACATCGGTGCCGTGATGTCCGGGCTCATGCCCCGCATCCGGGGCCGCTTCGACGGCCGCGCGGCGTCGGCGATCGTGCGGGAGGAGCTGGGTTGACCATCGCTGTCGGGCGCAGTCTCCAGGTCCTCGAGTTCGACCGGGTCCTGGAGTACGTTGCCGGCTTCGCCGCCACGGTGGCCGGAAAAGAGGCGGTGCGGGCGCTGCGGCCGGCCACCGACGAGCATGCGGTGCGCACGCGCCTGGCCGCGGTCGCGGAGACTGCGCGGTTTCTTGAGACCCGCAGCGACTGGGGCTTCCCCGTCGTTCCGGATGTCCGGGTCCCCCTCGGGCGCCTGTCCCGGGACGGATCCGTACTGTCCGCGGCGGGTCTGGCCCGGCTGGGCGGGGTCCTGGCGGCGGGCGCCATGGTCCGTCGTGCACTGGCCGAGGGGGCCGAAGGCCTTCCCGCGCTCGAGGCTCTGGCGGCCCGGGTCCTGTCCGACCCGCCCCTCCAGGCCGCCATCGAGCGTTCCGTGGACGGGGGGGGGGAGGTCCTGGACGGGGCAAGCAGCGAACTGCGTCGTTTGCGAAGCCGCCTTCGCGGAGCCCACAACCGCGTCGTGCAGCACCTGGAGAAGCTCCTGGACGGGGTCGACGAGCGCTACCGGGTCGCCGAAGCGTCGGTCACGATCCGCGAGGGGCGCTACGTGATCCCGCTTCGCCGGGAGGGCAAGCGCGCGGTCGGCGGATATGTTCACGACGAGTCGTCGTCCGGGGCGACCGTCTTCGTGGAGCCCCCATCGGCGATCGAGAGGATGAACCGGGTGCGGGAACTGGAGCGGGCCGAGGGTCGCGAGGTGGAGCGAGTGCTGCGCCGGCTCACCGACCGGTGCCGACCCCTTGCCGGCGACCTTGCCGAATCCGTGTCGGCGCTCACCGCCATGGACACCCGGGTGGCCCGGGCGCGGGCGGCGGAGCGATGGAAGGGGGAACTCCCGGAGATTGCAGGCGGCGAGTTCCGGATCGCGAACGGACGGCATCCACTTCTGGCGGCCGGCGGAACCTCCGCCGTGCCCTTCGACATCGACCTGGATTCCCACGAGCGGGTGGTGGTCGTGACGGGCCCCAACACCGGAGGCAAGACGGTCTTCCTGAAATCGGTCGGACTGGTCGCGGCTCTGGCGCAGTCCGGCGTGCTTCCCCCGGCTGGCCGCGGCACCCGCCTCCCCGTCTTCGACGCCATCTTCGCCGATGTGGGAGACGAACAATCCATCGCCGACTCGCTCTCGACCTTTTCGGCCCACCTGCGCAACCTCCAGGAGGTGCTCGGGTCCGCGGGGCCCCGTTCTCTGGTGCTGGTCGACGAACCCGGCGTCGGCACCGACCCCAAGGAGGGGGAGGCGCTCGCGCGTGCCCTGGTCGAGACGCTCGCCCGGCGCGGTTGCATCGCCGTGGTCACCTCTCACATGGGGGCGCTGAAGCGCCTCGCGGCCCCGGGGAACGCCATCGTGAATGCATCGCTGGAGTTCGACGGGGACCGCCTGGCCCCGACGTACCGGTTCGCCAAGGGGCGCCCCGGGCGAAGCTACGGACTGGCGATCGCCCGCGGGCTCGGTTTCCCGAAGGAGGTCCTTGACCTCGCGGACGGCTACCGGGACCGAGCGGAAGCCCGGCTCGACGGACTCCTCGAGGCCCTGGAGCGAAAGGAGCGCAAGGTGTCCAGGCTGCTCGCCGCCCTCGAGTCGGAGCGGCGCCGGGTGGCGGCGATGGAGGGAGGACTGAAGGCGCGCGAGGCGGCGGTGAGGCGCTCCGAGCGGGAACACGCGGACCGGGCGCGGAAGGAGGCGCGCAGGATGCTTCTGGAGGCGCGGCGCGAAGTGGAGGCCGCCATCGACGGACTCCGGGATGGCGCCCGGGGCGTACCGTCCCTCGAACGGGCGGCCACGAAGGCCCGCCGGTCGGTCGAGGACGCGGCTCGGGCCCTGGAGGAGCCCGCCGCGGGACACCCGGAAGCGCCGGCGGAGCAGCGACCCGGGGTCCGGCTTGAACCCGGCGCGTCCGTCCGCATGACCGATACCGGTGCGCGCGGAACCGTGAGTTCCGTGGAAGGAGACCGCGTGGTGGTCGTCGTGCGGGGGGTGCGCATGCGGGTCCCGAGCACTCGGCTGGCACGGGCCGATGAAGGGGAAGCCTCCCCCGCGTCCGGCCCGGAGACCCCGCCCCGGCCCCCCGCCTGGAGCGGCGACATCCCCGACGCCGCCACCGAAGTGGATCTTCGCGGGCAGCGCGCCGACGAGGCCGAGCTGGCGCTGTCCCGCGCCCTGGACGAGGCCGCCGTCGCCGATCTGCGTGAACTGCGCATCATTCACGGGAAGGGTACGGGGGCGCTGCGGAAGCGGGTGTCCGCCGTTCTGGACGGCGACGCGCGGGTGGAGGGTTTCCGTGCCGGCCGTCCGGGCGAGGGCGGGCACGGCGTCACTGTGGCGAGGTTCAGGTAGATGATTCCGGACAACGTGGTGGAGGAGGTTCGCGCCCGGGCCGATATCGTCGGGATCATCGGCGAGTTCGTGCAGCTGAAGAGGGCGGGGAAGGACTTCCGCGGACTGAGTCCGTTCAAGCAGGAAAAGACGCCGTCCTTCTTCGTGATTCCCGCCAAGGCCTTCTTCCACGACTTCTCGTCGGGCGAATCCGGTGACGTCTTCTCGTTCCTGATGAAGCATCAGGGCATGAGCTTCGTCGACGCGGTGAAGTACGTGGGAGCCCGCAGCGGCATCGAAGTGCGCGAAGTGAGGCGCGGCCGGAAGGGCGAAGATCCCCGCCGTCCGTACTACGAGGCTTCGGCCCACGCCGGCGCGTTTTTCCGCGAGCGCCTGTGGGATTGGGAGGGCGGCGCGGCGGCGCGCGAGTACCTGAAGGGACGTGGAATCGATCGCGAAATCGGCGAGCGCTTCGGACTGGGCTACGCTCCCGACGACTGGGGCGCCCTGCGGGACGCCGCTTCCGCGCGGGGGATCAGCGAGGGGATCCTCCTCGAACTCGGGCTCCTGAAGAAGAGCGAACGCCGGGACCGCCCCTACGACGCCTTTCGCAACCGGATCATCTTCCCGATCGAGTCGGTCTCCCGACGCGTCCTCGCCTTTGGCGGCCGCCTGCTCGGTCCCGAGGGCAAGGGAGCGCCCAAGTACCTGAACTCGCCCGAGAGTCCGATCTTCCACAAGGGCGAGATCCTGTACGGCCTCAGCTGGGCCGGCAACCACATCCGCAGGCAGGGTGCCGCCCTGCTGGTCGAGGGCTTCATGGACGCGCTCTCCCTTGCCGCCGTCGGAATCCGACACGCCGTGGCGCCGCTGGGAACCGCCCTGACGGACGCGCACGCGCGGCTGCTCGAGCGCTACACCAAACAGGTGCGCATACTCTTCGACAACGACCCGGCCGGCCAGCGGGCGACCTTCCGGGCCGCGGACGTGCTCCTTGCACAGGGCGTGCACGCCTCCGTCGTCACCCTCCCCGAGGGTGAGGACCCCGATTCCGTGGCACTTTCCGGCGGCGCCGATGCGATCAGGGCGCTGGTGCGAGACGCTGTCGACGTCCTCGACCGCAAGATCGCGATCCTTGAGGAGCACGACTACTTCTCCTCCATCGAACGGACGCGCAAGGCGCTGGACCGGCTTCTTCCCACGCTGAGGGCCGTCACCGATCCGAGTCTGCGCGACATCTATCTGTCCCGTGTCGCCCGGCACACCGGCGTTCAGCGGGAGACGCTCGAGGCCGACCTGCGCGACTCGTCGGCGCCCGCGCGGATCCCGGGTGCCGCAACCCCCGCACGGACGCGGCGGCCTGCCCCGCGTTTTCACGGGCTCGGCCCCGACCGGGCGCTGATCCTCTTCCTCCTCAAGCACCGGGACTGGGTCGAGCGGGCGGGGGAGCGTCTGGGCCCGTCGGACTTGGAGGAAGGGTCGTACCGTGTCATCTTCGAAGAGCTGATCGACAACCCGGAATTGACGGCTTTGCCGGAGGGGGCCGCGCCGGAAGCCCATCGGTCCTTCGAAGACCTCATGGGGGAACGGGAGGTCCCGCCCGACGGGGTCTTCGGGGATGTCGTTCTGCGGATCGAGAACAGGACCCGCGACCGCCGCAGGGTGGCCCTGCACCGGGAGTTGCGCGGTGCCCGGGAGCAGGAGGAAAAACACAGGCTGGTGAAGGATATACAGGCACTGAACAGGGAAGAACGGGCCTTGGGCACGGACTGGAGACGGTCGGCCAGGTGGTTTGCGGGAACCAGCCGACAAATGGGAGAACTTGCACCGTGACGGTCGAAACCGGCCAGGTATCCAGAGCGCTGCTGGAACTGCAGAACATGGATCAGGAGATACGCGCGGTCCGTGACCGGATCGAATCCTTTGGACCGCAGCTCGACGCGGTGGAAGAGCCGGCTCGGCTGCTGGAGGAGGAGGTGGCCGCCACGGAGACAAAGGTGCGCGATCTGCGTCTCGAAGAGCGTCGGCTCAGCCTTGCCGCCGAAGAGAAGCGATTGCGCCAGAACCGGCTGGAGGACCGGCTGAACATGGTCAGGACCGTACGTGAAGAGGCGGCGGTGCAGGCCGAACTGGGGCTGGTGCGCCGGGCCCTGGACCAGGAGGAACAGGAGGTCGTCAGCCTGCTGGACCAGATCGGCCGGTTCGAAGAACGGCTCGACCGGCAGCGGGCCGCGCTGGACGAAGCCCGCGAGTCGGTTGCTCCGGGAAGGGAGGAGCTGATCGCCCGGCGCGAGCAGGTACAGTCCGAGGCAGCGCGGTTGAAAGCGCAACGGGACGTGGTCGCTGGCGAAATCGAACCCGGGTATCTCCACGTCTACGAGAACCTGATGCTGAGCGGGCGGAAGGTTGCCGTGGCGCCCATGACCGATGACGGTGCCTGCGGGTCGTGCTTCTCGCTCATTCCGCTGCAGCTCCAGAACGAGATCCGCTCCACGGCGCCGCTGGTGCGTTGCGAGGCGTGCGGGGTGATCGTCACCGCGCCGTCTTCGTGACCGAAGCGTGAGTCCCGGTCCGCGGGTGTCCTCGGCCCGGATGACGCCGCGCCCGAACTGGAAGATTCCGCCCCACCCCGACCCCGCCGCCGTGCGGGCCCTTCGCCGGGGCCTCAAGCTCCCCGACGCGCTCTGCCGCCTCCTCGCCGCCCGGGGACACCTCACCCCCCGGGCCGCCCGGTCCTTTCTGCGCCCGCTGCTCGGCACGCTCCACGCGCCCGCCGGCCTCCTCGACGCGACGAAGGCGGCGCGGCGGCTGGCGCGAGCGGTTTCGGAGCGCGAACAGGTCGTGGTCCACGGTGATTTCGATGTGGACGGTATCGCCGCCGCCGCGCTGCTCGCCTCCTGGATCCGTGCGCTGGGCGGCCGTGCGGATGCGATCGTGCCCGACCGGCTCCGGCACGGCTACGACCTCTCCGACGCGGGTGTGGACCGCGCGGCGGCGCGTGGAGCGGCCGTGCTCGTCACCGTCGACTGCGGGATCGTGGCCCACGGGCCCGTACGGCGCGCGGCGCGGGCGGGAATGGACGTGATCGTCACCGACCACCACCGTCCCGGTTCGACACTGCCCCCGGCGTTCGCTGTCGTCAACCCGAACCGCCCCGGCTGCGCCTACCCCAACAAGGACCTCTGCGGGGCGGCGGTCGCCTTCAAGGTCGGGCAGCTCGTCGCGGAGGAGTTGGGGCGCCCCGCGGACGAGAGCTGGGAATACCTCGACCTGGTGGCCCTCGCGACCATCGCCGACCAGATGACCCTGACGGGGGAGAACCGGGTTCTGGCCCGCTACGGCCTGCGCGCCTTCACGCACAGCGCGCGTCCCGGGCTGATGGCGCTGATGGCCCGCGCCGGCGTGGGTGCGGACCGGCCGGTCGATTCGGCGGCGGTGGCCTTCTCGCTGGGTCCGCGCATCAACGCGGCGGGGCGGGTCGGGGACGCGAGCGATGCGCTCCGGCTGCTCATGGCCGGGGAGGCGACCGAGGCGCGGCGGCTCGCGGAGATGCTGGAGGGAGACAACCGCCGCCGCCGCGAACTGGAGCAGCGGACCACCGAGCAGGCGCTGGAGGCGCTGGAGCGCGCCTACGACCCGGAGCGGGACAGCGCGGTCGTCGTGTCGGGCGATGGCTGGCACCACGGCGTGATCGGCATTGTGGCGTCGCGGCTGGTCGAGCGCATCTTTCGCCCCGTCGTCGTGCTCTCCTTCGACGGAGACCGCGGCCGTGGAAGCGCCCGGTCCGTGCCTTCCTTCGACCTGCACGCGGCCATCTCGTCGTGCTCGCAGCACCTGATCCGCTTCGGCGGGCACCACCAGGCCGCCGGCATGGACATCTCCCGCGAGCGGCTGCCCGCCTTCCGCGAGGCATTCCAGGCGGCCGCGCGCGGCGCGATGGGGGACGCCGTCCCGCGCCCGGAGATCCGCGCCGACCTCGAAATCGGGCTGGGCGAAGCGGGGCCCGACTTCTTTCGCTACCTCCGGTATGTGGGACCGTTCGGCCCGGGCAACCCCGATCCGCTGTTTGTCGCCCGCGGGGTCGGTCTGGCGGCGCCCCCGAAGGTGCTGAAGGGCGGCCACGTCAAGCTCCGCCTCGCCCAGGATGGCGCTTCGCTCCCGGCGATCGGCTTTCGCCTCGCCGAGCGGGCACCAGTGGACGAGCTGGGAAGCGGACCCGTGGATGTCGCCTTCAGCCTCATCGAGAGTAGCTTCAGGGGACGCACCACGATCGAGGCGAAGGTCGTCGACATCCATCCGGCGCACTGACCCGGCCGCCGGGTCGGCGCGCCGCCATAGCCGACAAGGTGGAAGCGCACTTGCGGATCATCGCGGGAGAGTGGAAGGGCCGCCGGCTCGGGCCGGTCCGCGGACGGGGGGTCCGTCCCACCAGCGACCGGATCCGCGAAGCCTGGATGTCGATCCTGGGCGACCGCATTCGGGGCGCCCGCGTCGCCGATCTCTTCGCAGGGTCGGGCGCGCTCGGGCTGGAGGCGCTCAGCCGCGGCGCGGCCCACGTCACCTTCGTGGAACACGGTCGAACGGCGTCGCGCGTTCTGCAGCGGAACATCGCCGCGCTGGGCGCCGGACCCCGCGCGACGCTTCTTCGTGCCGACGTGATGGCCCATCTGCGTGCGCTGGAGCCGTTTCACTACGACCTTGCCTTCGCTGACCCGCCCTACGACCGTGGTTACACCGCCCGGCTTGTGACGAGCTACGCGGACAGCCCGTTCGCGCGGGAACTGTGGGTGGAACACGCGGCGCGCGAGCAGTTCCCCCCGGAGGCCGCCGCCGAGCAGCGCCGGTACGGCGGCACCGCCCTTTCCAGAGTGAAACAGCCAGGAGACAATCGCTGATGTCGACCCACCGCCCGGTCGTGGCCGTCTACCCCGGGTCCTTCGATCCCGTGACCCGGGGGCATGAAGACGTCGCCCGGCGCACGCTTCGCGTGTGCGACCGGCTCGTGGTCGCCGTGGCCGAGTCGTCTTCCCACAGCAAGAGCCACCTGTTCAGCGTCCCCGAACGACTCGAAATCATGACGGAAGTCTTCGCCCGGGAAAGGCGCATCGAGTGTGTCTCCTTCACCGGTCTCCTCGTGGACTTCGCGGCCCGCGTGGGTGCCCGTTTCATCGTGCGGGGACTCAGGGCGGTCGCCGACTTCGAGTACGAATTCCAGATGGCCCAAATGAACCGCGAGCTCCGCGGCGACGTCGAGACGCTCTTCCTGGTTCCCGACCTCGGGTATTCCTTCCTCTCGGCTTCCCTCGTCCGCGAGGTCGCGTCGCTGGGAGGAGATGTGAGCAGCTTCGTCTCCGCCCCGGTGCTGGAGCGCCTCCAGCGGCGCTTCTCGTGACCTTCGCCGCCCGGCTGGTGGAGCGGGCGCAGCGACTCGGAAGGAGAATCGCGCTTCCCGAGGGCGGCGATCCGCGGGTCGCCGAGGCCGCGGGAATCCTCGCCGACCGCGGCGTGGCCGAGCCGGTGCTCGTCGGCGCGGACCCCGCACGCGGCACCGCCGGACATGGAGACGGCGAACCATTGTCGCCCCTCCAGCGGGCGGTTGCGATGTTGAAGGTCGGAGCGGTGGACGGCGTGGTCGCGGGGGCCGTCCACACCAGCGCGGACGTGATCAGGGCGGGACTGAAGGGCATCGGGCTCCGTCCGGGCGTGCGCACGCTCTCGTCGTCGTTCTTCATGGAGGTGCCCGGGTTTCGGGGCGGGGGGCCGGAGGTTCTGACCTTCACCGATGCCGGGGTGGTGCCCGCCCCCCGGCCAAGGCAGCTCGCCGCGATCGCCAGCGAGGCGGTCCGCGTGCGGCGGCTGGTCGTGGGGGACGAGCCCCGCGTCGCCTTCCTGTCCTATTCCACACGGGGCAGCGCCGGGGGACGGTCGGTCGAGCAGGTCCGCGAAGGGCTCGAGCGGTTCCGCGAGCTGTGCCCGGGCGTCGTCGCCGACGGGGAACTGCAGGGCGACGCGGCGCTCGTCCCCGAGGTGGCGCGCGTGAAGTGCCCGGGCTCGCCGGTCGCGGGTGGCGCCAACGTACTGGTCTTTCCGAGCCTGGATGCCGCGAACATCGCCTACAAGCTTGTCCAGCGTCTGGCCGGGGCGACCGCCCTGGGTCCGATCCTCCAGGGCTTGAGAGCACCTGTCAACGACCTGTCCAGAGGAGCCTCGGTGGGGGATATCGTGCATGTGGCGGCGATCACCGCACTGATGGCGGCCGACAGGGCCCGGCGCCCTCCCGGGTAGCAGCCTGCCCTCGGCCGGCCCCGCCATCCCTGCTTTGCTTCATGCGCACGCCGGCCCGATTATCTTCACTTACAGCTTTCACGGTCCGCCGGGCGCCGCGTCCCGGGGCCGACGGAATCGGACAGCCAGCGAACAGGAACGGACAGATGTCCTTCAACATGCGAAGGTTCGGAGAGGTCACGCTGATCGAAGTGGCGGGCCAGCTCATCGTCGGCAACCGGCAGGAGCTCAAGCGCATGATCCTGGCCGAAGTCGAAGCGGGGACCCGGCGCTTCGTGGTGGACTTTGCGCTGACCGGCTACATCGACTCCTCGGGGCTGGGCATCCTGGTAAGCCTTTCCAAGAAGATCCGCGAGGTGGGCGGACGGCTGCGGCTGGCCTCGCTCAATGAGGACCTTCGCACGCTCTTCGAGTTGACCAAGCTCGACACCCTGTTCGAGATCTGCAGCAGCCGGGAGGAGGCGCTGGCGGAGTAGAGTGAGCGTCTCCCATCCCCCCGGCGTCCATGAGCCCGGAATCCTCGTGCTCGAGGTGCCCGGCGATCTCGCGGCGATCGAGGGCGTGGTGGACCATGTGGTCGAACACTGCGCTCCCGCGCGACTCGACCGCCGACGCCTCCTCTTCAACTTTCGGGTCGGCCTGACCGAGGCGATATCCAACGCGATCCTCTACGGAAACGCGGGCGATCCGGACAGGCGCGTGCTGCTGGAGCTCCGCGCCGTTCCCGGTGAGGTGCGTGTGCGCGTCTCGGACCAGGGCGGCGGATTCGATCCCGAGTCGGTCCCCGATCCAAGGCTGCCCGAGAATCTGACGCTGCCCGACGGGCGCGGGGTCTTTCTCATGCGGGAACTGATGGACGAGGTGCGCTTCAACCGCGCGGGCAACACGGTCACCCTGATCCTGCGCGAACCGGGGCCCGCCGGCGCGAAGATCCCCGAGGCGGTGATCTCGACGCTGGAGGATTTTCGCACGCAACTGGGACTGACGCTCGTCGCGTGGACGCTCGCGGGGGAACGGCGGGTGAGGGTCTTTCCCGGTGGGAAGGTCGGCGGGGCGGACGCGCCGGAAGATCCCCGCCCGGGATCCGACGCCCACGGGATCGCCGGCACACGGCGGTTCCGGGTTCCCGTCGGGGCCGGCCTCGCGGTGGAGGTGGAGGTGGCGGGGCACGCAGCGGAAAGTCCCGTGGCCCGCGTGCTCGCGGCCGCGGTGGAGCGGTCGGCCTCGCTGGCGCGTGAGGCGAACCGGAACCGCGCGGCGCTGGAGGCGGCGCTGGAAGCCAACCGCCACATCCGGCTGGACATGGCCCGGGAGCGCCTGTCACGCGAGATGGAACTTGCGCACGACCTGCAGATGAAGCTCCTGCCGCCGATCCCGCGGCTCGCCCGCGTGGACGCGGCGGCACGGGTGGTTCCGGCAAAGTCGGTGGGCGGCGATTTCTACCAGGTGATTCAGCTTTCCGGCGGACGGGTGGGGGTGATGATCGGCGACGTTTCGGGTCACGGGTTTCCGGCTGCGCTCATCATGGCGCTGGTCATGAGCGCGGCGGCGATCTACGCCGAGCAGGGGGCGGCCCCCGCCAAGGTGCTTGAGTACGTGGACCGGGCGATCGGCGACGAACTGGAGTCCACCGAGATGTACCTGTCGCTCTGCTATTGCATGCTCTCGCCGGGGTTCCCGGACATCGCGTACGCGAACGCGGGCCATCCCCACGCCTTCGTCATCGGCGCCGGGGGCGAGCATCGCCGCCTCCCGGCCACCGACCCGCCGATGGGGATCGGAGCCGCCCCCTACGGGCAGTCCCGAATCCGGTGGAAGCCGGGAGAGGATCTGCTCCTGCTCTTCACCGACGGCCTGTCGGACACGCTCGCACGCACTCGCAGGATGAGCGGCGAGCAGCAGGTGTTAAAAACGGTGGAAGAGAACCGGCAGAGGCCGTCCGGCGAAATCCTGGGCAGGCTATTCGAACTCTGCGACCGTGCGACTCCCTCCATCCCCTCGGACGACCGGACCGCGATCGTCCTGCGGACCCGATGACCCGGGGGCCCGAACGCTCCGCGCCCCGAGGTGCGGAGCCGGACCGCGGGCGGTTCGAGGCCCACCGCCGTCCCAAGCGGTCGCTGGGCCAGAATTTTCTCATTGATCCCAACCTGCAGCGCAAGATCGCGGGGGCGGTGGGCGCCGGCCCCGGCGACCCGGTACTGGAAATCGGTCCGGGCAGGGGAGCGCTCACCGAACACCTGGTTCGCGCCGGCGTCGCGCTGACCGCCGTGGAACTCGACGACGGGCTCGCGCCGGCGCTGGCCGAGCGCTACCGCCACGACCCGCGCGTCGAGGTCGTGCACGGCGACATCCTGTCGCTGGATCTCCGCGCCCTCACCTCCGACTGGGCCGCCACGCGGGTCGTCGGGAACATTCCCTACAACATCACGACACCGATCGTCTTCAGGCTGCTCCGGCTTCCCTGCCCGGCGGACATCGTCGTCACGGTGCAGGCGGAGGTTGCCGCGCGCATCCTGGCGCCGCCCGGCACGCGCACGTACGGGGCGTTGACCGTGGGGGTGGCGGTGCACGCCGACGCCTCCGCGGTGTGCAAGGTGCCACGGGGCGCCTTCCGTCCCGTCCCGAAGGTGGACTCGGTGGCGTTGCGGATCACGCCCCGCTCTCCCCCGCCTCTCACCCCCGATGCGTCCCGGCGGGTGCGCGCGCTGACCCGCGCGGCCTTCTCCTGGCGGCGCAAGCAGCTCGGCACGATCCTGCGCCGCCACCCCGATCTCCGCTGCTCGGCGGCGTGGGTGGAGGAGGCGTTGGCCGAGCGGTCGCTGTCCGCCACACTGCGGCCGGAGCGCCTGTCTCCCGACGACTTCGTGGCGCTGAGCCGGGCGCTCACGGAAGGGAGCCGGTAGCCGGCACTGATCGGTTGACGCTCGCCGCCACGCGCGCCACCTTCCACTTGTGAACGGATTCACAAACACGATCCCCGACGCCAGCGTCCGCCGGTTCTCCCTCTACCTTCGCTACCTGGAGGACTTCGAGCGTTCGGGGGTCAGGAGCGTCGCCAGTGATCGGCTGGCACGGCGCGGGGGCACCACCGCGGCACAGGTGCGCAAGGACCTGTCCTACCTGGGCTCCTTCGGAAAGCGCGGCCTGGGATACTCCGTGGAGGAGCTGACCCGCGTGCTCCGGAGCGTGCTCGGCCTCGATTCGGAGTGGCGTGTTGCCCTGCTGGGGGCCGGGCGGATCGGGACTGCGCTCTTCCGCTACCAGCCGTTTCGCGACCGCGGCTTCCACATCACCACCGTGATCGACAACGACCCCTGCAAGGTGGGCACGCCGCTGGGCGATGTCGTGATCAGGGGGGAGGACGAACTCGAGTGCGCGCTCCGCGATGACCGAACGGATCTGGTGATTGTGGCGGTGCCGGCGGGGGTCGCGCAGTCGCTCGTGGACCGGGTGGTCGCCGCTGGCGTCCGGGCCGTTCTCAACTACGCCCCGACGCAGCTGCGCCTCCCCGACGATGTGGCGCTCAGGAACGTGAGCATGCTGGTGGAGCTCCAGAGCCTGTCATACTCGCTCGCTCGGCGCCGGCCGTGACGGGCGGGGCCGGGAGCGAATCGCTCCTTGAGCGGGCCTGGGCCATGTTGCGCAGCGGGCCCGCGCCGACCGCCGATCTCGCACGGGAAGTCCTCCGACTCGACGGCAACCCCGGCGCCGCTTCCGCGGCCGTCTTCGCGCTGCTGGGCTCCGATGAGCGCTTCGTCGTGGACGGGGGGGGAACGTGGAGCATTCGCGGCCGGGCGTCGCGCGCGCCGGGGAGGCGCCTGTCGCGCCTGCCCTTCGCCGTCGTGGACGTGGAGACGACGGGGGGCACCTGGGACCGCGGACACCGCATGACCGAGATCGCGGTGGTGGAGGTGCGGGGCGGGGTGGTGACCGACACCTTCCATACCCTGCTCGACCCGGGCCGGCGAACGACGCCCGTCACGGCGCGGCTCACCGGCATCACCGACGCGATGCTTGCCGGGGCGCCCACCTTCGACGAAGTGGCCGAAGAGGTCTTCCGGCGCCTGGCGGGCCGGGTCTTTGTGGCGCACAACGCCGGCTTCGACTGGGGCTGGGTGCGGGCGCAGCTGCGGGAGGCGCTGGGCGACGTCCCCGAAGTGCAGCGCCTGTGCACGATCAGGCTCGCGCGCCGGCTCGCGCCGGAACTCCGCAACCGGAACCTCGACGCACTCGCGGACCACTTCGATATCCCGATCCTTCCGCGGCACCGGGCCCACGGAGACGCCGCGGCTACGGCCCGGATCCTCGTCCGTCTTCTGGACCGGGCGGAACGCCTTGGCATCGGCGACCTCCATTCGCTCAGGCGCTACCGCCCGAGGCGACGGCATCGGAATCAGCGCGACATGTTCATGGAGACCGGGCTACCGCGCCGGATTCGCCCGCGTGTAGATTGGTGATCGCCGGTTCGCCGGCGAACGAGCGGCAGTTCGTCCGCGGGCTGCCCGGAACCACAGGAGAGAGAATCCTTTGGCGGACCTGGCCACCACACCTGTAATCCTGGACGGCGTGCGGACTCCCATCGGGCGGTTTCTGGGGGGACTGAGCACGCTGTCGGGCCCGGAACTCGGGGCCGTTGCCGTGCGCGAGGCTGTTGCCCGTGCCGATGTCGACGTTGACGATGTCGACGAGGTCATCATGGGGAACGTGGTCAGCGCCGGCGCGGGACAGGCGCCCGCGCGCCAGGCCGCGGTGAATGCGGGCATTCCGGCCAAGGTGCCGGCCGTGACGGTCAACAAGGTGTGCGGCTCCGGCCTCAAGGCCGTGATGCTCGCGGCCCAGGCCATTCGGGCGCGGGACGCGCGGATGGTGGTGGCCGGCGGTTTCGAGTCCATGTCCAACGTGCCGTACTATGTGCGCGGGCTGCGGGGCGGGGTGAAGCTCGGCGACCGCGAACTGCAGGACGGTCTGGTTCACGACGGGCTGTGGTGCTCCTTCGGGAATTGTCACATGGGGGGGCACGCCGAATACACGGCCGCGAAGGCGGGCGTGACCCGGGCCGAGGCCGATGCCTTCGCGCTGGCGTCGCACCGGAAGGCGGTTGCCGCGATCGACGGAGGGAGATTCGGCACCGAGATCGTCCCGGTCGAGGTGCGGACGCGGGGGAAACGGGAGGTTGTCGAAACCGACGAAGGGCCGAGGCGGGGCACCTCCATGGAGGCACTCGGCCGGCTGCGTCCCGCGTTTTCGCGCGATGCGCCCGAGGGGCTGGAGGAACTGGTCGTGACCGCCGGGAATGCCCCGGGACTCAACGATGGCGCCTCGGCGCTGGTTGTGGCCAGCCAGGAGTTCGCCGAGGCGCACGGTCTGCCCTTCAAGGCCGTGATCACCGGATACGCCGCGGGCGGAACGGAGCCCGAGGACCTTTTCTTCGCTCCGGTCATCGCCGTGCGCAAACTGATGCGGCGCGCGGGAACGAATGTGGGGGACTACGGACTGATCGAGATGAATGAAGCCTTCGCGGTGCAGGCGATTGCGGACATGCGGGCGCTGGGGATCGACGCCGGGCGCTTGAACGTGAACGGAGGCGCGGTGGCGCTGGGACACCCGATCGGTGCCTCCGGCGCCCGCATTCTGGTCACGCTCCTGGCCGCGATGGAAGACCGCGATACCGAGACCGGCCTGGCGACCCTGTGCCTGGGTGGAGGCAATGCCGTCGCACTGGCCGTACGAAAGAACTGACGAGGCAACCGAATGATCGAATCCAGGGCGAAGGTTTGGCTTTCCGTTCCGGCGCTCCCCGGAAACCGGCGCGTGGCTCTGCCGGTGGCCGTCGTGGTCTTCTCTCTTCTCACCGCGCTGGGTGCCCAGGTGGCGGTGCCGCTCGGCGTCACCCCTGTCCCAATGACGCTGCAGACGCTTTTCGTCCTGCTCGCCGGCGCGCTGCTCGGCCCGGTGGCGGGTGCCACCTCCCAGCTGCTGTATCTGGCGCTGGGTGCCCTGGGTGTGCCGGTCTTCGCGATGGGCGGCGCCGGGGCTCCCTGGATTCTTGGCACGACGGGCGGATACCTGATGGCGTTCCCCATGGCCGCCGCGCTGTGCGGATGGATCGCCGGGAGGGAAGGCCGGCTCCTGCGGACCACGGCGGCGTTTCTCGTCGGCACGATGGTGATCTTCGCGCTCGGCGCGGCCTGGCTGTCGGTTGTGTCCGAACCGCATTCGGGCGCGCTGTTCGCCGCCGCCGTGGCGCCCTTCCTCCCGGGCGCGGTGATCAAGATCGGCATCGGCGTCGGGATCGCTCGGCTGATCCTGGGGCGGAGCGCGCGGACTTGAACGACGGCCCTTCGTCGGAGCGGGCGCTCCGCAAGGTCCTCGAGGTCCTTTTCCGTCTGGGCGGTTTCGCGGTCGTTTTCGTCCTGTTTCTGACGGCTCTCGGGGCGATCCTGGATCCTGCCGAAAACCTGTTGATTCAGGGGACTGCGGGCTGCGTGGCCGCGTTCGCGGCCACCGCGATCGTGCTTCGAATGGACCGCCGGCGCCCGCTCTCTCACATCGGCCTTCACAGGGATGGCGCGGCCAGGAGCCTCGCACGCAGCTTCGGGTTCGGGATCGCGATCGTCCTTCCGGCCCTCGCGGTCGCGATGGCGGGCGGACTGCGCTACGGCCCGGACGGCGGGACGGTGATCCAGTACCTGGCCACGGGAGCCTGGACCGCGCTGGTTCTCCTCTTTGCCGCCGCCGCGGAGGAGTTCCTCTTCCGCGGCTATCCGCTGAGCGTTGTCGCGGAGCGATGGGGCACGGGCGCGGCGCTCGCGCTGACCACCGCTGCGTTTTCGATTCTCCATGGCTGGAACCCCAACATGGATGCGCTGACCCTCCTCAACATCGCGATGGCCGGGGTGCTGCTCGGGGTGGTCCGGATCGTCACGGGCAGCCTCTGGCACGCCATCGGGGTGCACCTCGGGTGGAACTTCGCGACGGGCTTTCTTGCGGATCTGCCGGTGAGCGGATTGTCGCTGGTGGATGCTCCGCTGGTTGAAGTGACGAGTTCCGGCAGCGATCTGTGGACCGGGGGCGCCGCCGGCCTGGAAGGTGGCCTGGGGTCGACGCTGGCGATTGCCCTGGCGCTGGCCCACGTGGTGCGTGGGGAGCGGAGGGGACGGTGGCGGACTCCCGCGGCGGGCGCGCCCGCCGCGGCTGCCGCCGCCCGGACCACCGCCACCGGGGAAGGCGTGCCGTGAAGATCCGGGAGGTCTCCGTGATCGGCGCGGGCACGATGGGCAACGGAATCGCACATGTGTGTGCGCTCGCCGGGTTGCAGGTCGCCCTGGTCGATGCCGACCGCGAGGCGCTGGACCGGGGTCTCGGGATGATCCGGCGCAATCTGGGGCGCCAGCTGGCGAAGGGCAGGATCTCCGGCGAACGGTTGAGCGCCACGCTGGCCCAGATCGAAGCGGGAACGTCGCTGGACGTGGTCGCGAAGGCCGATCTGGCGATCGAGGCCGTGCCGGAGGTCGCCGGTCTCAAGCGCGAGATCTTCGCCGAGCTGGACAGGATCGCGCCTGCCGGCGCGATCCTGGCGTCGAACACCTCCTCGATCTCGATCACGAAGATCGCTGCCGCCACCGGGCGCCCCGAGAAGGTCATCGGGATGCACTTCATGAATCCGGTGCCGGTGATGAAGCTGGTCGAGGTCATCCGTGGCCTGCGGACCGATGACGCCACCGCCGCCGCCGTCATGGAACTGGCGCGCACGCTCGGCAAGACGCCCGTGGAGGCGCGCGATTTCCCGGGGTTCGTGTCGAACCGGATCCTGATGCCGATGATCAACGAGGCCGTCTTCGCGCTGATGGAGGGAGTGGCCTCGGCCGAGGGGATCGACACGGTGATGAAGCTGGGAATGAACCACCCCATGGGCCCCCTGGCGCTGGCCGACCTGATCGGCCTCGACACCTGCCTCAACATCCTCGAGGTGTTGCACCGGGAGCTGGGCGACGACCGCTACCGCCCCTGTCCCCTGCTGCGACAGTACGTCGCGGCCGGGTGGCTTGGACGGAAGTCCGGCCGGGGCTTCCATGCCTATCCTCCGAAGCCCGCGGAATAGCGCCGTGCTGACTGCGGACCAGAGGACGATCAGGGAGTTGGCGCGCGATTTTGCCGAAAGCGAAATCCTGCCGGAAGCAGCCGCCTGGGACCGGCGCGGCGCCTTCGACCGGGGCGTCCTTCGCAAGCTCGGCGAGCTTGGGTTCCTGGGAATGCTCGTGCCGGAGCGGTATGGCGGCCTCGGCCTCGATCTGCCCACCTGCCTGGTCGCCCTGGAGGAGTTGGCGCGGGCCGACGCCGCGCTCGCCCTCACCGTCGCCATCCAGAACGGACCGGTCCCGGCGGTGCTGCTTGCACACGGCAGCGAGTCCCAGAAGGCAGCCTGGCTGCCCGACCTCGCTTCGGGCGCCCGGATCGCCGGCTTCGCACTCTCGGAAGCGCAGGCCGGAAGCGACCCGTCCGCGATGACCACGACGGCCGTGGCCCGGGACGGTTCCTGGACGATCTCGGGCGCCAAGAAGTGGGTCACCAACGGGGCCTCCGCCGACTTGATGCTGATCTTCGCGCGCACCGGCGAAGACGCCTCGGGGCGGGTCGCCGCCGGGGCCTTCCTGGTCGACACCGATGCTCCCGGATACCGCGCCGGGGACCGGGAAAAGACGATGGGTCTGCGGGCCTCCGAGACCGTTTCGGTCGAACTGGACGCCCTCGAAGTGGGCGAGGAAAGCCTGGTGGGTGATCCGCGCGCCGGGCTCCGCTACGCGCTGGAGGCACTCGACCTCGGACGGCTCGGAATCGGCGCGCAGGCCGTCGGGATCGCCCAGGCGGCGCTGGAGCATGCGGTCCGCTACGCGCATGAGCGACGACAGTTCGACCGTCCCATCGCCTCGTTCGGGGCGGTGCGCGGCAAGCTCGCGAGGATGGCTGCGAGAGTTGCGGCGTCCAGGGCCCTGGTCATGGAGGGCGCCCGGGTGTGGGAGGCGCGCGACGCGCTGCAGGATGGCGACCCGCCGGTGAGGGCGTCTTCGGCGATGGCCAAGCTGATCGCGAGTGAAACGGCGACCTGGGCGACCGAGGAGGCGGTGCGGATCTTCGGGGGCTACGGCTTCATGCGTGAGTATCCGGTGGAGAAACTCATGCGGGACGCGAAGGGCACCGAGATCTACGAAGGGACCAGCGAGATCCTGAGGCTGGTCATTGGACGTTCCCTTAAGGCGTAGCTGGAGGCACGTTGCAACACCTCAGGAGGGCCGACGAGAAAGTCTTCCGCGCCGTCGAGGACGAGACCGGGCGGCAACTCGGCCAGCTCGAGATGATCGCCAGCGAGAACTTTGTCTCGCCCGCGGTCAGGGAGGCGCTGGGAACGGTCTTCACCCACAAGTACGCCGAGGGGCTTCCGGGGCGGCGCTACTACGGCGGCTGTGAATTCGCCGACCAGGTGGAGGAGCTGGCCCGGTCGCGCGCCACCAGGCTCTTTGGCGCCGACCACGCCAACGTGCAGCCCCATTCGGGCGCGCAGGCCAACATGGCTGCGTACTTCGCCTTCCTCGAGCCCGGAGACACCATCCTCGGGATGAACCTCAGCCACGGAGGCCACCTCACCCACGGATCCCCCGTGAACTTCAGTGGGCGCCTCTTCAGGGTGGAGGCCTACGGCGTGCGCGAGGAGGACGGGCGCATCGACTACGACAGCGTCCTGGAAGTCGCTCGCCGGTGCCGTCCCAGGCTGATCATGTCGGGGGCGTCGGCGTATCCGCGCGCACTCGACTTCGAGGCGTTCGGCCGGATCGCCGCCGAGGTGGACGCCGTCCACGTGGTGGACCTCGCCCACATCGCCGGGCTCGTGGCCGGAGGACATCACCCCAGCCCTGTGCCGCATGCGGATGTCGTCACCACGACCACCCACAAGACGCTGCGCGGCCCACGCGGCGGCCTCGTGCTGTGCCGCGGCGAACACGCGCGCGTCATCGACAGGATGGTCTTCCCCTTCATCCAGGGCGGACCCCTGATGCATGTCATTGCGTCCAAGGCGGTGGCTCTGGGCGAAGCGCTCGCCCCGGCGTTCGGGGACTATGGCGCCCGCGTCATCGAGAATGCGAGGGTTCTGGCCCGCACCTTGAGACACCGCGGCGTGCGCCTCGTATCCGGGGGGACCGACACCCACCTGATCCTGGTCGATCTGCGCGAAAGGGAACTCACGGGCAAGGATGCCGAACACGCGCTGGAGCGGGCCGGGATCACGGTGAACAAGAATACCGTTCCCGGCGAAAGGCGATCACCCTTCGTCACCTCCGGATTGCGCATCGGCACGCCGGCCCTGACCACCCGCGGAATGGGCACGGAGGAGATGGCGACGATCGGGGGATGGATCGCCGACATCCTCGAGCAGCCGGGGAACGAGGACCGGATCGCGCGGATTCGCGGCCGTGCAAATGAGCTTTCGTCCGCCTACCCGCTTTACGCGCCCTGATTGGCGACCTCGGCTCGAAGATGTAACTTTGCTGCATGAACGCCTGCGAATCCGTCGACGTGCTGACCCGGCTTCAGGAGCGGCATCCGCGCTACCACCGCGGCGCCTACGTGTTTCTCCTGGATGCGCTGCATGATGTCATCGCGCGGCAGGAGGAGCGGCGCCACATATCCGGGCAGGAGCTCGCCGAGGGAGCTCGCGGCCTCGCGATCGCTCGTTTCGGCCCCCTCGCGCGCACCGTCCTCGAGTACTGGGGCATCCACTCGACCGACGATGTGGGCGAGCTCGTCTTCGCCCTCGTGGACATCGGCGTGCTGGTCAAGCGGGACGAGGACCGGCGCGAGGACTTCGAGGATGTCTTCGATTTCGAGCAGGTTTTCGACCACGATTATCCCTGGAGCGTCGCGACATAGCACTTCCCTTTTCCCGCGGCGCGCGAGGCTTGGAACCGAGAGTTTTGCTGGCAGTCTCCCGGAATCCGTTGTAGTTTCTGCGATAGTGTGCGGCATCACGCACGAAAGACCATAGGCGGTCCGCGAGCGACCGGCATGACGGCGGGGCCTGAAGGCCCATCGACCAAGCAATGATGAGGGGCTGATGAACACGTTGGCGGAGAACGGCTTTGCCGATTGCAAGAAGTGTAATGACGGACTTCTCCTGCCGATGTCGGACTACGGCCGGGACGGGGCTCCCATCCGATACAAGGCGTGGGTCTGTTCCAACCCCGACTGTGGATTCAACATCCGCATAGACAACGGCGAAATCACCTTCGGCCGGTCGATCGGACAGAGCTACAAGTAGCCATGTCCCCGAGCAGCCTGCACGGGCCGTTCGGGAAACGGGGAGTGCCCGCTCCCACCGCGCTTGAAGCCGCTCGCTTCGACCGGTTCGCGATTCGAGAGCGCGGCGTGCCCGAACCCGCCCTCATGGAGAATGCGGGCAGGCAGGCGGCGCTGTTGATCCAGCATCTGTTCCCGCGCGGGAAGGCGACGGCGCTGGTCGGCTCCGGCAACAACGGTGGCGATGCCCTGGTGTGTCTGCGCGCCCTCGCCGCGTGGGGGCGGCCGGTTGAGGCGATCGTTGTGGGCAGGCGGCCGGATGAGGATCCGGTGCTGCACGGTTGGCGGTTGCCCGCCGTCCGATTCGATTCGCGTGCGGGCGATGACAGATCGATGACGGGACTGTTCGACGGCGTGGGCGTGGTGGTGGACGGTTTGCTGGGCACGGGCATCAGGGACGCTCCACGGGCGCAATTCGCAGCGGCCATCGAGGCGGCGAACGCGGCGGAAGCCCCGGTGGTGGCGCTCGACACGCCCTCCGGGGTGAACGGCGCGACCGGTGGTGTGGCCGGGTCGGCGGTGCGGGCCGAGCTTACCGTCGCGTTCGGGTGGCCCAAGCTGGGTACGCTCGTGTACCCGGGCCGCGCATTTTGCGGACGAATCGTCGCCGTCGAGATCGGGTTTCCGCCGGGCGGTGAAGAGCAGGAGGGATGGGCGCGTCTGGTAACCGCCGGGTGGGCCGCCCGGAACATGCCCCGGCGCGACCCGGCGGCGCACAAGAACGCCGTGGGTGCTCTCACGATCGTGGCGGGAACGGATATGCCGGGGGCGGCCGTCTTGTCCGCGAGGAGTGCCTTTCGGGCCGGTGCCGGGCTGGTGAGAGTATGTGCGTCCCGGCAGGCCGGCGCGGTGGTCGGCGAGGTGCCCGAAGCGATCTTCGCGGACGCGGGAGACCCCGGGGCGCTTCGCGAGGCCGTCGAGGCCAGCGACGCCGTCGCCATCGGGCCCGGGCTCGGGCGCGGAAGGACCGCCGCGCAGCAGCTGGACGCAGTCTTTGCCGCGCGCGGCGGGCGTCCGCTCGTGATCGACGCCGACGCCCTCACCCTCCTCGCGCGGGGGGTTTGCGGGGGAATGCGGGCGTTTGCAGGCACAGACACGGTCGCGACGCCCCACCCGGGGGAAATGGCGCGGCTGACCGGTACACCGGTGGCGGAGATACAGGCGGACCGGATCGGAACGGCCCGAACCTTCGCCGCCGGCCAGGGCGTGGTCACGCTGCTCAAGGGGGCGCCGTCGCTTGTGGCGGGTCCGGATGGCGGGCTGCTCGTGAGCACCACGGAAAGCACCTCCGCACTCGCAGTCGCGGGAATGGGGGACGTCCTTACCGGAGCGATCGGTTCCTACCTCGCTCAGGGCGCCCCTCCCGCTGTTGCGTGCGGCCTGGCGCTGCACGTCACCGGACGCTCCGCCGCATCCGGGGGTCTGGGGGTGTCGCTGATGCCCTCGGACGTGGTGGAGGGGATTCCTGCGGCCGTTCGTCAACTGGGCGGCCGGGACGGGGCTGCCCCGACGGATCTGCCGTTTCCGTTCGTCACCTTCGACCAGGCAAGTCCGGGGTAGAACCGGGTGGACGAAACCAGGCTGGTCGAACGGCTCGCCGCCATCGGGTGGAAGGGGGACGCGAGCGTGGAACTCGGTCCGGGCGACGATGCGGCGGTCCTGATCGGCGGGCTGGTGGTGTCGACGGACATGACGGTCGAAGGCGTCCATTTCTCCTTCGAATGGATCGCGCCCGCGGAAGCCGGGTTCCGCGCGGCGGCGGCGGCGCTGAGCGACATGGCGGCCATGGGCGCCGCGCCTGAGGCGCTGCTGGTGTCTCTCGCCCTCCCCGCGGAGGACCCGGCGCTGGGCGAAGAGCTGCAGCGGGGAGTGCGCGCGGCGGGGGACCGGACCGCCGCGCCGATCGTGGGTGGCGACGTAAGCCGTTCGCCCGGCCCGGTGGTCATCGATGTCGTCGCCGTGGGACGGGTGGCCCACGATGTTGTGAAACGCGGCGGGGCGCGCCCGGGCCACGACCTGTGGGTGTCGGGCGCCCTCGGCGGAGCCGCCGCCGCTGTCGCCGCCTGGTCGCGCGGAGAACGTCCCGAACCGGAGGCGCGGGCCCGGTTCGTCCGGCCACCGGACCGCGCGCGTCTTGGCACTGCGCTCGCCGCGCAGGGGCTGGCCACCTCGATGATCGACATCTCGGACGGACTCCTGGCCGACGCGCGGCGGCTGGCCAGCGCCTCGGAGGCGGGCATCCGGGTGCTTGAGCACCGGGTGCCGGTCGACGAGACGGCGGGGGGGGACTTGAATCATGCACTGGAAGGGGGCGAAGATTATGAACTGATGTTTACCGCGCACCCGGGTGCGAAATCGGACATCCTGGCACTTGGACGGGAGTTGTCGGTGCAGCTGACACGGATCGGTAGCGTCGGGGAGGAAGCGGGAGTCCTCCTGGAGGACGCGGAAGGCCGCCGTCGCGTACCGGGTCGCGGCGGATTCGATCACTTCACTGTTCCCTCCGGCGATCCGCCGTGAACCCCGGGGCGACACCACCCCCCGGTGGCCGCGCAGCCGATGGAGCCGGTGCAGCGCGCGGGTCCACCGACGCCGTACCGGTCCGGCGGGTCCCCCCCCGCGCCGCGGCCCGCTCGATGTGGACCTATTTCATCGCTGCCGGATCGACTTTCTACTACGGGATGTCCGTCATCCTCTCCCGGCTCTCCCGGTCGGAGCGCTGGATGAGGCGCGCGAACCGCGCCACGGCCGAGTGGAGTTCCGCGGTGCTTCGGGGCGCCGGCGTCAGGACGGTCCTCGAGAACGCCCAACACCTCGGCAACGGTCGGGGACAGGTTCTGGTCTGCAACCACCAGAGCTGGTTCGACGTCTTCGCCCTTTCCGCCTCGCTCCCGGTCGAATTCAGCTTCGTCGGCAAGAAGGAACTCTCGCGCGTACCGGTGCTGGGACAGGCATGGGAGAAGGTCGGCCACGTCGCGATCGACCGCTCGGATCGAAAGTCGGCGATCGAGTCTCTCAAGCGGGTGGAGGAGCAGTTCCGGGCCGGCAGGACGATCATCATGTTCCCGGAGGGCACGCGCTCGCCGACCGGCGAGCTGGCGCGTTTCAAGAAGGGGGCATTCGTGATGGCCATCAAGTGTCAGGTGCCGGTCGTGCCGGTCGCGGTGTCCGGGACCGGCACGATCATGCGCAAGGGAGACTGGGTGATCGAGCCGGGCACGGCGACCATTCGGGTCGGCAGCCCGATCAGCACACGGGGGCTGACCCAGAGGGACCGGAACCGCCTGACGCGCGACGCCCGCGCAGCCGTGGTGGCGCTCATGAACGGGAGGCAGGAGTAGGCATGTCTGCGATCGTGGACATTCGGGGCCGCGAGATCCTCGACTCGCGTGGCAATCCGACGGTCGAGGCGGAGGTCTTCCTCGAGACCGGGCACCGTGGCCGCGCGGCGGTCCCGAGTGGAGCGTCCACCGGGCGGCACGAAGCGATCGAGCTCCGCGACGGCGATCCCGGCCGCTATCTGGGCCGCGGGGTGCGCAATGCGGTGTCCAACATCCGAACCGAGATTCTCGGCGCGCTGCGGGGCTTCGAGGCGCGCGAGCAGCGCGACCTGGATTGCACCATGGCCCAGCTCGACGGCACGCCGGGGAAGGGGCGCCTCGGGGCCAATGCGGTGTTGGCCGTCTCGCTGGCGGCTGCTCGCGCGGCGGCCTCCGAGACCGGACTTCCCCTGTACCGCTACCTCGGGGGAGAGGACGCCTGTACGCTGCCCGTCCCGATGATGAACATCGTCAACGGGGGGGCGCACGCCTCGAACAACGTCGACATCCAGGAATTCATGGTGATGCCCGTGGGGGCGCCCAACTTCTCGGAGGGCCTGCGGGTCGGCGCTGAGGTTTTCCACGCGCTCAAGGGCGTGCTGGGCAGGGCGGGCAAGAGCACCGCCGTGGGAGACGAGGGTGGGTTCGCCCCGGATCTGTCCTCGGATGCGGAGGCGGCCGAGGCGGTCTTGCAGGCGATCGAGGCCGCGGGATACCGGCCCGGCGAGGAAGTGGTACTCGCGGTCGACGCCGCCGCCTCCGAATTCTTCTCGGACGGCCTTTACACCTTCCACAAGTCGTCGGGCCGATCCCTCACGACCGACGGCATGATCGACTTCTGGGAGGACATGATCGGCCGCTTCGCGCTGGTCAGCGTCGAAGACCCGCTCGACGAGGACGACTGGGGCGGGTGGAGCGCCCTGACGGCTCGGGTCGGGGACCGGTGCCGGATCGTGGGCGACGATCTGTTCGCGACCAGCCTGTCGCGTCTGGGACGCGGCATCGGCACCGCCGCCGCGAACGCCATCCTCGTCAAGGTCAACCAGATCGGCACCCTCACGGAGGCGCTCGACGCGCTGCGTGTGGCCAGGGAGTCCGGATTCGGGACGATCATTTCGCACCGCTCCGGGGAGACGGAGGACACCTTCATTTCCGATCTGTCGGTCGCGTGCGGAGCGGGCCTCATCAAGACCGGCGCGCCTTCGCGGAGTGATCGCGTGGCCAAGTACAATCAGCTGCTGCGGATCGAGGAGGATCTCGGGCCGCGCGCCGCGTACGCCGGCAAGGAGGTGCTGCCGTGAAGCGCATCCTCTCCCCGAGACTGATCCTTTCCGGTTTCCTGGCGGTCGCGGCGTACTTTGCCGTTGCCGGAGGCGACTATTCCGTCTTCGAGGCCCGCCAGGCCGAAGCCAGGCTGGAGGCCAGACAGGCTGAAATCCGCCGCGTCCGACACGAAATCGACTCGTTGCGCGCCCGCGCAGATTCACTCAGGCACAGCGACGAGGCCCTGGAGCGGCTCGCGCGGGAGCGGTACGGCTTCATTCGCGACGGTGAGTACCTCTACCGGGTATCCGAACCGCAGGCCCGCGAACGTCCGCGCAACCGGTAGCAGCCCGCGGACAGGGTCCCCGCGTCCTCGCCCTGTCAGGAATCCCCGGCGTCCCCGCCGCCCCCGGGGTTATCCCCGCTGCGGGCCTCCGCCATCCCGAGCGCCTTCTTCGCCCCCTCCAGCAGGCGCTGCGCTTCTCCCGAGTCCAGTGCCTCCATGTTCTCGTCCGGGCCTGATTCCAGCGCCTCGACCGCTGCGGCGACCAGCGCCTTCGCGTCCTCCTGTGAAAGGCTCTTCGGGAACCCGCCCCCCGCCACCCCGGTGGCCTTCTCGATGAACGGGGCAAAGAGGTCCACCGGGATGGGGAAGAGCGTGGTGGAGTTGTTCTCGGCGGCCACCTCCACCACCGTCTGCAGGAACCGCAGCTGCAGCGCCACCGGGTGCTGCGAGATCACCTGCGCCGCCGCCGAGAGCTTCTGCGAGGCCTGGAATTCGCCCTCGGCGGCGATCACCTTGCCGCGGCGTTCGCGTTCGGCCTCGGCCTGCTTGGCCATCGCCCGCTTCATCTCCTTGGGCAGGTCGATGTCCTTGATCTCGACGGCCGTCACCTCGATCCCCCACGGATCCGTTTCCAGGTCGATGATCCGGCGCACGATCTCGTTGATGCGCTCCCGCTGGGCCAGGAGGTCGTCGAGCTCGGACTGCCCCACCACGCTGCGCAGTGTCGTCTGTGCGATCTGGCTGGTCGCGAAGTAGTAGTCCTCCACCTCGACCACCGCCTTCGACGGGTCCACGACACGGAAGTAGACCACCGCGTTCACGGTGCAGCTCACGTTGTCCTTCGTGATCGTGTCCTGCGGCGCGATGTCCAGCGCGATGATCCTGAGGTCCATCCTGCGCATGCGCTCGATGCCGTACGGGATCAGGAAGATCATGCCCGGCCCCTTCGCGCGGGTGAGCTTGCCGAGGCGAAAAACGACGCCGCGCTCGTACTCGAAGAGGATGCGCAGGGAGCTGAGCAGGCCCACGAAGCCCAGGGTGGCGGCTGGAATCCAGAAGAAGACGGGATCCATGTTGCACTTCTCCATTGGCGAACTGGTGTGCGGCCCGGTTCCGAATGAGACCATCCGAGCCCGCCCGGGGGAAGGCCCGGACGCGCGGGGGACCGCCCGGACCCACAAAAGAGCCGTCCGCCCGTGCGCTTGACAAGGGGTGGCCGCCCATGGAGCTTTCGAGCGCTTCGCCGGAGTAGCTCAGTTGGTCAGAGCAGCGGAATCATAATCCGCGTGTCGGGGGTTCAAGTCCCTCCTCCGGCACTGGTCCCATGAAAGATCGGCAACCCACCTCCGCGCTGCACCGCAAGTTCGCGGTGGAGACCCCCGAGCACGTGCGTCTGGACTACGTGCTGGCCGACGTGGGTTCGCGCGCGGCCGCTTTGGCGATCGACTTCACGATCCTGTTCGTGACGCTGACGCTGGTGGGCTTTGTCGCCGATCGGCTCGGCCTCCTGGACGACGCCCTGCGGAGCATCGTTCGGCCGTTGTTCATCATCCTCCTCTTCCTGGCTCAATGGGGCTACTTCTTCCTGTTCGAGGCGCTCTGGGGCGGACGCACCCCCGGCAAGCGCGCCCTGGGGCTGCGGGTCGTCCACACCGGCGGCGAACCGGTGTCGCCGCATGGAGCCGCGCTGCGCAATCTGCTCCGGATCGTGGACCTGGGGGTCGGGCTCGTAGGGGTGCTCTTCATCCTTGTGAGCTCGCGGGCCCAGCGCCTGGGAGACCTGGTGGGCGGAACGGTCGTGCTGCACGACGCGGGAGGGAGCGCGCTGCTCGGTGCGGACGAGCTGCCGCCGGGCAGGGTCGGCCGGCCGGTGCTTTCGGTCGAGCAGTTCGAGTTGCTGGCCGGATACATGGCGCGGCGGGACGGGCTCAAGGCGGACGTGCGAAGGCGCGTGGCGCGGTCGTTGCGGGACGCGCTGGCTGCGGTGATCGAGCAGGAACCCAGGCACCGGACCCGGACCGCGGACGAGAACCTGGCACGGCTGTACGAGGAGGAAGCCCCTCGGCACGCCGCCAGGCGAGGAGGCGCCAGCCTGCAGGCAGCGGCGATGGCGCGGGAACAGAGGGAGGAGTGGGCACGCTACATCGAACTGGTGGAGAAGGGGAGAAAACGCGGCCTGCCCAGCCTCACCGAGGAGGAAGTGCGTGCCTTCGGGCAGCTCTACCGCGGCGTCACCGCCGATCTTGCCCGCGCCCGCACCTATGGCGCCTCCCCGGGGCTGATGGGAACGGTACAGCGCTGGGCGGGAGCGGGGCACAATCTCCTGTACCGCACCAGCGGCCGGGTCGCGGTTTCGCTGGGTCACTGGGTGGCCGTCGAGTTCCCGCGGGCGGTGCGCCGGTTCCACCGCCAGGTGCTGCTGGCCTCCCTCCTCCTCTTCGGTCCCATGCTGGCGACGGCGGTAGCCGTGAAGGACCGGCCCGTGCTGGGGCGCACGCTGGCGGGGCAGGGCATGATGACCCGGGCCGAGACCACCGACGCGGACGATCCCGATGTCCGCTACATCGACGTGGTCGAGGGCGCGGCCATGCCGACCCTCTCGGCCAGGCTCATGACCAACAACATCCAGGTGACCCTGATTGCGTTTGCCGGAGGTCTGCTGGCGGGGCTCGGAACCTTGTTTGTGCTCATCAACAACGGGGTCCGGATCGGAGCGGTCTTCGGCGTTTACGCCGGCGACGACAAGCTGCCGATCATCATGTCGTTCGTGTTTCCGCACGGCTTCATTGAACTCGCCGCCATCTGCATAGGCAGCGCGGCCGGTCTGGGCCTGGGCTCGGCACTGCTGATGCCGGGACGGCGCACCCGCCGGGATGCGTTGCGGGAGCGCGGACGGGCCTTCCTGACGCTGCTGGCCGGCGCGGTGCTGATGCTCGTCGTAGCAGGGCTCATCGAGGGCTTCTATTCGCCCTCCGCGCTCCCGGACATTGCCAAGTTCGCGTTCGGAGGCGCAACGGCGCTGGCACTGGTGCTGTACTTCGGTTTTGCGGGATGGACTGCTGGCAGCCCGTGGAATAGGTCCCCGCTGCATTCGGGCGGCGATGCACGGACTGCGAGCGCCCGGGCTACAGCAGCCCGCGCTCCTTGATCTCCATGTACTTGTCGAGCGTCCGCACCAGGGTGTCGCCGGGCGGGGTGTCCACCACCAGAATCCCGGCCTGGCGCATGACCTGAAGGGTGGCGGCCCGGGCCTGCACCATCTCCTCGGCGGCGGCCCGGTGGTAGGCGTCAGCCGCGTTTCCCGCGGGCCGCACGGCCGCCGCATCGAGCCCCGGGTTCTGAATCGCGATCGCGAGCGGGAGGTGGGCGCGTCCGATCCGGGTAAGTGACTGGACCAGCGCCCGCGACACCGACCCGTCGATGATGTCACAGAAGAGGACTACCAGCGACCGCTTGCGGAACGAGCGGCCCAGGGTGGCGAAGGCCAGCGGGTAGTTCGGTTCGACCAGCCGGGTCTCCACCTCCGCGAACGTGCGTGCCAGGGACGGGGGATCTGCGCGCCGGGGAGGCGACACGTGCCGGATGCGCTCGTCAAAGACGACCACCCCGATCCTGTCTCCGAAGTTCTGGGCGCGGCTTGCGAGCATCATGCAGGCTCCCAGAGCATAGTCCATCCGCTCGCGGTCCAGCGGGCCGCCCTGCGCGTCGCCCGGGACGACCTCCCGCCAACCGTCTCCAACCGCCCCCGCCATCTCTCCTGCGCGCACCGGGGGCAGCCGCTCACGCATGTGACGCCCCGCGTCGATCGCCAGAATGATGTTCTGGCTGCGTTCGGCCTCGTAGTTGCGGACCACGTACTTGCGGCGCTTGGCCGAAGCCTTCCAGTCGATGGTGCGGGGGTCGTCACCCTGAACGTAATCCCGCAGGCTCTCGAATTCGCGCCCGTCTCCCCACTGCCGGTTCCGGCGCGGGCCAGGGGTGCGCAGCCGGCGGTGGATCGCATGGCTGCGGTCACGCAGCAGGTCGCGCACTCCGGGCTGTACCTGCAGCATGTCGGACGCCTCCACGCTGGAACGGCGCCAGACGAGCCCCCACGGCGAACGCGTCCGAAGGTGGATCGCCCCCAGCGAGAGGAAACCCCGCGCACGGGGGCGCACGTTGTAGTGGCACCGCAGCACCGAGCGCGCCGGAACGTCCACCGGGAAGCCCTCCTCCCACTCGTCCCGGCCGCCGGAGCCGGGCAGCCGGCGCAGCGAGGGATCGAGGTCGTCGGTGAGCCTGAGAGACAGCGGGCGGACCGATTCGTTGGTGACGCTGATGGTCACGTCGGTAACCGCACCCAACGATGAGATGCGTGGCGCCTGGCGGCTCGCCGACGGCGGGAAGGTGCGCCGTGCGTCGAGCAGCGCGAGCAGCACGATGAGGGCATCGGCCGCCAGGGCCGCGGGCGTGCTGACCAGGAACAGGAACGACGCCAGCCCGAGAAGCGAGAGCGTCCGCCCGGTGGGCATGAGGGGCAGCCGGGCTATCGGGGGGCCTCCAGCGTCTCCAGGAGGGACGAAAGCTCGTCGTCGGAGGAGCGGCCCTCGACCTCGGCCTCGGCCGTCAGCACCACCCGGTGGCGCAGCACCGGGAAGGAGAGCGACTTGACGTCGTCCGGGGTGACGAAATCGCGCCCCTGCAGGTAGGCCTCGGCCCGGGCGGCCTGGAAGAGCGCCACCCCGGCGCGAGGGCTCGCCCCCAGCACGAAGGCGGCGTCGTTTCGGGTCGCCCGGACGATGTCGGTCACGTAGCGCCGCACCCGCTCGTCCATGTGGACCCGGTTGACCTCCCCGCGCATCTCCAGCAGCTCATCGCGGGTCGTGGGTTCGCCCATCGGGTACGTCTGCTCGTCGTCGGCGCGGAAGCCGCTCTCGTGGCGGTCCAGGATGGCGCGCTCGGCCTCCTCCGGCGGATAGTCGATCACGATCTTCATCAGGAATCGGTCCACCTGCGCCTCGGGCAGCGGATAGGTGCCCTCGTACTCGACCGGATTCTGGGTCGCGAAGACGGTGAAGGGCCCGGGCAGCGCGCGCGTCTTGCCGTCCACCGTGACCTGCCGCTCCTCCATCGCCTCCAGGAGCGCCGCCTGCGTCTTCGGCGGCGCCCGGTTGACCTCGTCGGCCAGCAGCAGATCGGTGAAGACGGGTCCGGCGCGATAGGTGAAGCCGGTGTCGCCGAGCACATTGACGCCGACCAGGTCTGTCGGCATCAAATCCGGCGTGAACTGAATCCGGCCGAAATCGAGTCCGAGTCCCCGTGCCATGGCGCGCACGGCCAGGGTCTTTGCGGTCCCGGGAACCCCTTCCACGAGGGCGTGCCCCCGCGCGAGAAGGGTGATCATCAGTTGTCTGAGCACGACCTGCTGGCCGAGCACGACCTGCTCGAGGTCGCCGAGCAGGCGAAGCGCCGCATCCGGCGTCGTCATTTGCTGAATCTCCTTGCAAGGTGTTCATCCACTCCGGCGGCGACGATGGTCAGGTCCACCGGCTCCGACTGCAGCCCCGCCCGCAGACGGTCCAGGGAGGGGTGCTTGCCGCTGCGCGCCTCGAGTTCCCGCAGGAGCGCGCCGGCCTCGTCCAGGTCCCGGGGCGGGGGACGGCGGATCGATCTCGCCAGCCGCGAGAGCAGGAGCAGCGCGGCCGTGTCGGCCGAGCCGGCCTTCCTGTAGAGGTCCCCAAGGGCCGAGACGTGTTCCAGCGGGGACCTCCGCTCCCGGTCGGCCGGTGCAACGGCCGTGTTCGGCACGCCAAACCGCAGGCCCCTGCAGGCCAGGTAGAGAAAGCTGACCGCGATGATGCTCAGGAGGGTCAGGCCGCCGGGGCTGGCCAGAAAGAAGTTGGCGAGAACCTGAGCCCGGCTTCCGTATCCGGTGATTCCCTGATGGAACTCGTCAAAGAACACCGTGTCCGTCTCGCTGGTGTAGGCCAGCGCGGCCCGCACGGCCAGCGCCGCCAGCGGATCCTCGGCCGCGGCCCGGTTGGCGAGCGGCGCCGAGTGCGCCAGGATCACGATCCGCCCTTCGCCCAGCGGGATCTCCGCGGCCGCCATCAGCTCGTTGCCGCTGGAATCGGGGGCGGTCAGCAGCGGTATGGGCGGTCCCGCGTCCCCGGCGTCGGGGAACCCGGCGGACATTTGACGCAGCCCGTCGATGAAGTCCTGGACGGAGTCCGGTGCCGCCTCCGTTTCGTCGGTCTCCGGCTCCGCTTCCGCCAGGCGCGCTTCCGTCCCGGCCGAATCCGCCTCCTCCGCGAACAACACCTGGAAGCCGAACCGCGGGGATTCCGGGGCGGGAAGCCCGGCGGTCAGGGGGTGGGCGGCCCAGCGACCGACCGCCGAGTCCGGCAGCACGCGGCTCGAGCCCATTGGGAAGTGCACCCCGAGAACCACCATGAACGGGGTGTTGCCCGGAACACCGGATCGCGCGGGCGGTGCGTAGATGAACGTGCCGCCGTCCCTGACATGATCCAGCAGCGCCTGCATTTCGTCGGGGGTCAGGATGACCAGCCTCGGCTGAAGCAGGACGATCGTGCCCCGAACCGGATCCGCGTCCGCCATCGGGGTCAGCCGGGGCTCGGTGTGCCGCCCGAGCCGGGCGATCCCGCGCGAGAGCGCTGCAACACCGTCGGGCGTGGTCCGCAGCGAACTGCGCAACACCTCGGTCGAGCGGCGGCCCTGGGGAAGGGTCAGGTATCCTGCCAGTGCACCCAGCCCGAGGATCACGAGGATCCAGGCAACGGTTCTTCTGCGTCCCCGGGCTTGCACGCGGCTCACCCGGTACCTGCCGGCGTCCCCGGCTCCGAATCCGCAGCGGCTACCGAACCGGCATCGCGTGCGGCCGCAGAGCCGTCGGCCGGGCATCCGGCCTCCCGCGCCAGACGGGTCAGGTCGGCGTATCCGTCCTGGGAGGGGTCCTCCTGCCCGAAGGAAAAGCCCTGAAACGAACTCAGAAATTGCCCGCCGGCGCCAACATCCGTTCCGGCGGAGTAGCCGCGGGCGATCTCCAGCGAATAGTCGCCGGGGGTCTTGGAAGGATGGAAGGCGACCGTTCCACGCTGGTCCAGTGTCAGCAGGAACCCCTGGTACAGCGCGGTCGCCGCGGAACGAAGCCTGCCTCTGCCGGCCCTGTCGCTGGCCAGCCGGAGCCACTCGGCCGGGGTCACGGGAGTCGGTTCCTCCGTCGTTGCGTGTCCGTCAGCAGCCCGCTTCACGGCCCCGCGCCTGCGCCGCACGACCATGACGCCCGCGGCCAGCAGCGCCAGCAGGGGAATGATGATCGCCAGAACGGACACCGCCGCCGGAGCGCGGTCCAGCATCTCCAGGATCCACTCCACGAACTGGAAGAACCGATCGATTACGGCATCCATCAGGGGATTGCCCACCGGCGCCTCGAAGGTCGCAAAGTCCGGCCCCGCAACGATGTCGCGCAACGTCCCGGAGATCTCCTCGGGCGAGGGCAGCTCCTGGGATGCCGGGGAGGCCCCCGGGGCGGGAAGCTGTTCGGGTGTGGGCAGCCGGCCCAGCGGGAGCAGACGCTCGGGAACTCCCGATCCGGTCACGGAGCGGCGACGTCCATCTCGTCCGCGAGCCTTTCCAGATCGTAGCCTTCACTGCGGACCCGGCGGTCGTGAAAGAGCATCATGATGCAACCCAGCGTGAACGGCGTCGCAAGCGGAGTCACGACCAGACCGGCGGTGTTCAGCACCCACTGGCGGGTCGGGCTGATCGTTGCCACTTCCGCGGAGGGCAGGAACAGCTCCCAGGTTCCGGTGAAGAAGGTGACGGCCACCGTTGGCGCCGTACTCACGATCCCCGCCACCACCATGATGCCGATGACCCTCAGCAAAGCACCCCGGCACAGTGAAGCCGACCGCCCCAGGGCATCCATTGCCGATCGCCCCTCAACGACGACCGCCGGAAAGATCCCGAAGGTGGCCGCCAGCCAGAGACACACCACCGCCACCAGCACGGCCCCCATGACCACGCCGCCGGCCACCAACAGCCATGGGCTTCCGGCGGCGACGAGGAGTGCGGCGAGGCTGACCATCGTGAGCAGCCAGACCAGAACGAAGACCACGAGAAAGATCAGGAAAGCCACGATGGATGCGCCGGCCGCGCTGACCAGGTGAGGGAGCGCGCCCCTGTAGGCGGATCCGAGCGAGGACGGCCGATCCTCGATGCGGTCGTGCATCGCGACGGCCAGGGCCACCGACGCGAAGAACGAGAACGCCAGGCCCACCAGTTGGACGAGGAAGAGGAAGCCCGCCTGCCCCATCAGGGTGCCGAGTTGCTCCAGGGCGATCGTGGGGTCGGCGGCGCTGTCGACCGCTTCCGCGCCCTCCAGCAGTTCGTTCGGATTCCACACCACCGTAAACACGTAGGCCGGCAGCGAGCAAACCAGCACGATCAGGTAGTAAAGACCGAAATCGCGGCGGAACAGCTGCAGGGCACCGTCCAGGATTTCGCCGAATCCGAGTGGTCTCATCGGGATCGTCGACATGCGGTAACCTATCATTGTGGAAGGACTTGTGCGAGCCCGTGGAGACGCGTTCCGGGTACACGGCCGAACGGGACCGGTCGGCGGACACCGGGGGCCGCTAACGTTCCTCCGTCCTGAGGCGCCGAAGCAACCGCAGGTTCATACGGTCCGCGGTCACGGCGTCTTCACCCTTGGGCGTCTCCAGTATCTTGGGGACGGAGGTGAAGCGGCCCTGGTTCATCAGGCGCCGGAAGGGCCCAATGCCGATCGTGCCTTCGCCGATGTTCGCGTGGCGGTCCAGCCGTGAGCCGAAGGGTGTGCGGGCATCGTTCAGGTGAAACAGCTCCACGCGGTGCGAACCGAAGGTGTCGTCCGCGCGGATCCACACGCCCTCGAAGTCGCCTGCGAGGTCGTAGCCGGCGACCCAGGCGTGGCAGGTGTCGAAGCAGACGCCCAGGCGCGAGCGGTGCGGTTCGGGGATTCCATCCATGATCGATGCCAGGTCTTCGAAGGTGCCGCCAATGGAGGTGCCCGCGCCCGCGGTCAGTTCCAGCAGGATCCGGGTCCGCCCGGGGACGGCGACGAGCGCCTCCGTGATTGCTTCCGCATTGCGCTCGATGCCGCCCACGCGGTCCCCGTCGGTGGCGTTGCCCGGATGCGTGACGACGGCATCGAGCCCGAGGAGCCCGGCGCGCAGGACTTCGCCCCGGAAACACTCGGCCGAACGGCGCCACAGCATCGGATCCGGGCTGGCCAGGTTGATGAGGTAGGAATCGTGCGACACCGTGAAGGTTGCTCCGATACGGGCGCACTCGGCGCGAAACCGGTCCGCGGTTGCATCGGCCACGGTGGGCTCGGCCCAGCGGTTGGGCTGCTTGGTGAAGATCTGAAAGACGGCCGCTCCGATCTCCTCGGCCCGCGCCGGGCCCCGGTCGATTCCCCCCGCGACCGATACGTGAGCGCCCAACTCGTCATGTTCACATGACATTATCCTATCTCGCCTCCCAAGCCTTATCTTGCAAGGTGAGACATCCGCGACCGGGCATTGCCGGGCCGCGGACACCCGCCGGCCCCCGCGGCCGGCGACCGCTCGTGCGACTGACCAGGGGACCAACCTATGCGCAACGCCCCGGCCTCCGTTCTGATTCTGGCCCTGGCGGCCTGTGCCGCCCCCCCGCCCCCCTCCATTCCCGCCCCGGCAGCGCCGGCCCCCGCGCCCACCGACCCGGACGCGCCCGTCGGAGTGGCCGCCATCCAGTACGGCGACGACTTCACCCCCGACGTCCGCCCCACCGCCGCCCCCGCCCCCATGCCCGGCTACGACACCGTCCGGGCGGGGGAGTTCGACAACGGGAAGATGTGGACCTTCGACGCCCCGCCCACATCCTACCTGCGCGACACCTACGGCTTTTCGCCCGGCAACGAATGGTACGCGCGGGCCCGGCTCGGCGCGCTCAGGATTCCAGGCTGCTCGGCGTCGCTGGTCTCTCCCGGCGGACTGGTCCTCACCAACCACCACTGTGCGCGGGAGTTCGTCACGCAGGTCTCCGCCGAGGGCGAAAACCTCCTCGATGAAGGCTTCTACGCGGCGGCGCGGACCGACGAGCGCGCGGTGAGCGACTTCGAGGCGGACCAGCTCATCGACATCGTCGACGTGACCGCGGAGGTCCGCGCCATTGTCGACGCGGCACCCGATCCGGCGGCGCGCCTCACCGTGCGCGACAGCGTGACCGAAGCCCTCGCCGCCGGCATCCGGGAGGAGCGGGGCGGGGAGGAGGCCGGAATCGAGGTCGAGGTGGTCTCGCTGTACAACGGGGGACTGTATTCGGCGTACGTCTTCAGGCGCTACACGCGGGCCGCGCTGGTCATGGCCCCCGAGCTGGGCCTCGGCTTCTTCGGCGGCGAGCCGGACAACTTCACCTATCCGCGCTACTCCCTCGATTTCGCCTTCTTCCGCCTGCTGGACGACGGAGGGCAGCCGCTGGCCACGCCTGATCATTTCCGGTGGAGCCCCGACGGCGTGCGCGAAGGCGACCTCGTCTTCATCATCGGGAATCCGGGCAGCACCTCACGGCTCCAGACGGTCGCCGAACTCGAATTCCGCCGCGACGTGGAGATGCCCGCGCTCCTGGCGTTTCTCGAATCGAGGATCGGGGCGATGGAGCAGTACCTCGAGGGACGCGAGGACGAGCCGGGCATCGACGACGCCCGAAACACCCTCTTCAGCCTCCTCAACGCGCAGAAGGCCTACACGGGCATGCTCGGTGGACTGCGCGACCCGTACGTGATCGCGCGCAGGGCTGCGGCCCAGGCGGACTTCCAGGCGGCGATCGGGTCCGATCCGGCGCTCCGCGACGCTTACCTTCCGCTCTTCGACCGGATGGCGGCGCTGCAGGAGCGCAAGGCGGAGGTGGCGAGCGGGTTCCGCGCGTTCATCGGCTTCGGGAACGCCGATTACGAGTCTTCGCTGATCCAGCGGACCCTGGCCGCATTCGGCTACCTCAACGCGCAGGCCAGCGGAGCTTCGCCCGAGGAGCTGGAGGAAGTCGTCGACGAGATGCGCTCGGTCGCAAACCGGCCGGCGGAGCTCGACGCGGCCCTCCTGGCCGCCCGCATCCGGGACGTGATCGACGCCTACGGCGAAGCGGACCCATCCGTGACATCGCTTCTCCGGGGACGCACGGTCGACGAGACGGTGGGGGCGCTCCTGGCCAGCTCGGCCATGGCCGACTCGGCGGCGGCGGTCGGCGCGCTCACCGGAGGCACCCTCGACCCCATCACCGAAAGTGCGTTCGCGTTCCTGCAGGGACTGCTGCAGCAGTACTTCCCGTTCCAGGAGACCGCCGCGACGGTCGCGCCCCGCGAAGTGGAGATCTCCGCCCTGTTGGGCCGCGCGCGCTTCGAGGTCAGCGGCACCGCCGTGCCCCCGGACGCGACCTTCTCGCTGCGGCTCGCCGACGGCGTCGTGCGCGGATTTCCGTACAACGGCACGGTTGCTCCGGCCTTCACGACCTTCTACGGCCTCTACGACCGGCATCATTCGAACCCCCTGGCGGAGGAGTGGGCGCTGCCGGCGCGCTGGACCGCCCCGCCGCCCGGCTTCGACCTCTCCACTCCGCTCAACTTCGTGAGCACCGCGGACATCATCGGCGGCAACTCGGGCTCCCCGGTCGTGAACCGCGAGCTGGAGGTCGTGGGCGTGGTCTTCGACGGCAACATCGACAGCCTTCCGGGAGACTACATCTATATCCCGGACCGGAACCGCTCCGTCGCGGTGGACGCCCGCGGCATCCTGGAGGCCCTCGAGGAGATCTACGGCGCCGACAGGATCGTGCGGGAGCTGACCGGAGGACGTTGAGGCCGGGCCGTGCCGTCGCGCTTCCACCGGCCGGGTCACGCCTTCTTCGCCGGCGCGCCCCAGTTGATTGCGCACCGGGGCGGGGCGGGTCTGGCGCCGGAGAACACCATGGCCGCCTTCCGGCAGGCGATCGAGGAGTGGGACGCGGACATCCTGGAGATGGACGTGCGGGTGACCGCGGACGGGCGCGTGGTCGTCATCCACGACGAGGCCGTGGACCGCACCACCGACGGGACGGGGCGCGTGAGCGAGATGAACTGGGCGCGCGCCCGCGAACTGGATGCGGGCTTCCGTTTCGCCGACCCCGCGGGCGAGGCGTCCTTCCGCGGGTGCGGTGTGCGCGTGCCTCTCTTCGAGGAGGTGCTCGACGCCTTCCCGGACACGCGCATCGTGGTGGAGCCGAAGGCCGCCGAGGCAGCCGCCCCCCTGGTGCGCGAGATCCGGGCCGCCGGTGCCGAGGACCGCGTCCTCGTGGGCGCCGAGTTCGAGGCCACGCGCGTGGGAGCCCGCGGTTACCGCGGCCCGTGGGGCGCCTCCCGGCGGCAGGTCGCCCCCTTCTGGTTTCTGCACCACATCGGCCTCGCGGGCCGGTGGTTCGCGCCCGCCGCCGACGGATTCCAGCTCCCCGAACGGTCGGGAAGGCTGCGCGTCGTCACCCCGCGGCTTCTGCGGGCGTCCCGCGCGGCCAACATGCCGGTCTACGTGTGGACGGTGAACGACACCGAGGACATGCGGCGCCTGCTACGGTGGGGCGCCGACGGGATCATGACCGACCGGCCCGACCTGCTCGCCCGCGTGCTCTCCGAAGTCGCGGGGCGTCCGCTTCCGCCGGGCGCCGACCGCAACGGAAGGCCGTCGTGAAGGCCCTCGACGTCCGCTTCGCGAGGCACGCCGCCGCCTCGGGGTGGCTGAGGGACGGCGGCAGCGTGATCGTGGGCGTCTCGGGCGGCGTTGATTCGATGACGCTCCTGCACCTGTTGCGCTTCCGGGAAGGGCCGCCCCGGATCGGGTTGCACGCCGCCCATGTCGACCACCGCATGCGGGAAGGAAGCGGAGAGGACGCCGCCTGGCTGGCCGGAATCTGCGCCGAGTGGGACGTGCCCTTCCACCTTGAGCGCGCCGCCGCGCCGGTGGCGAGCGAGGCCGAGGGGAGGCGCCTCCGCTACCGCTTCTTCGAGCAGGCCCGGAGCCGGATGGGCGACGGCGCGGTCACCATGACCGCACACACCGCGGACGACCAGGCGGAAACCGTGCTCTTCCGAGCCGCGCGGGGGAGCGGTCCTCGCGGCCTCGGAGGCATCCGCGCGGAGAGGTCTCCCCACGTCGTGCGGCCCCTGCTGCCATTTCGGCGCGCGGAGATCGAGGCCTTCGCGGGGGAGCGCGGCATCCCCTTCCGCGACGATCCTACCAATCGCGATCCGCGCTGGACCCGCAACCGGATCCGGCACACCGTCCTCCCGGCGCTCGAAGATGCGGTCCCGGGAGCGAGCGCGGCGCTTGCGGCCCTCGCCGGCACGAGCCGACTCGAGGGAGCGGCCCTCGACGAACTCCTCGACGAGCGTATCGCGGCGCTGTCCCGGCCCGGTCCCGGCTCCTCCGGAACGCCCAGGTCCGCGCGGGACGGCGCCACCTCGGCGAGTGGCTTTCTCCTCGACCGCCGGGCGCTGGGCGCTCTTTCGCTGCCCCTGCTGACCCTGGTGCTGCGCCGCGCGGCCCAGCGTCTCGGCGGGGACCCCGGCCGCGCCGCGACCGCCGCCCTGGTCAGCCTCGTTCGGGACCTGCCGAGCGGGCGCCGGGTCGACGCCGGTGGCGGGATCGTGGTGGAGAACCGCTCCGGGATCGTGGCAATCAAGTGTTGCGCTCTTCGCGCACGGTGAAGTAGGGTTCCCGCTCATGGGGCGGTCCCACCCATCGATTCCCGGGTTGCCGAGCGACCGGAAGGAGGCTCCCTTGGCACACATCTGGAACGGTCAGCTCGGCGCCCGGCAACTGCGCCGCATCGTGTATTCCGCCGACGAGATTCAGCACCGGGTGGCGGAGATGGGCACGGAGATCGGCGAGGCGTACGGACCTCGGTCCGACGTCCTCGTTCTGGGCATGCTCAAGGGGTCCTTCATATTCGTTGCGGATCTGGTCCGCCGGATACCCTTTCCGATTCACGTCGACTTCCTGCTGGCGTCGAGCTACGGAAACGACAGGGTCAGCAGCGGCAAGGTGAGGCTGATGTACAATCCCGAGGCCTCGATGAAGGGCCGCCACGTGATCCTCGTAGAGGATATCGTGGACAGCGGCACAACCATCAACCGGCTCATGCCCCTGCTGCAGGAGCGAGGACCGGCGAGTCTCGAGATCTGTACCCTTCTCCACAAGCGGATCGCCCGCCTGGATTGGAATGTCCGCTGGGTCGGCTTCGACGCGCCCGCCGAGTTTCTGGTAGGTTACGGGTTGGACTATGCCGAGGACTTTCGGCACCTTCCCTATATTGGGTCGATCTGAGAGCAGGGAACCCGTAGATGTCCGAACCGAAGAAGACACCGCAGACGGATCCGCAGAAGCTGAAGAAGATGCCGCGGACGGCGCCCTTCTGGTTCGTGGTGGCTCTGATGGGCGTAATCGGCTACCAGTTCATCAGTTCGTCCAATCGCGTGGTCGGCGAGATCAGCCTGTCGGAGCTGTACCGGCAACTGGAAAGCGACAACATCCTCGAAGCCACCATCCACGGCGAACAGAGCGTCGAGGGGCAGCTGAAGAACACGATCACGTTCGACGAGGCCGAGGTCGTGGAGTTCGTCACCAAGCTGACGCCCGGCCTCAACGAGGACCTGTTCAAGAGCATGCAGGAACAGGGTGTGGAGGTGAACGCCGTCCCGCGCGGCCCGGGGTGGGGAACCTACGTCTTCACGATCTTCCCCTTCCTCCTCTTCATCGCCTTCTGGATCTGGTTCCTGCGCGCCATGCAGAGCGGCGGCAACCGCGCGTTCCAGTTCGGCCGGTCGCGGGCCCGGATGATCAGTCCCGACACGCCGCAGGTCACCTTCGTGGATGTCGCCGGCGCCGAGGAAGCCAAGGCGGAACTCGAGGAGATCATAGAATTCCTCAAGGATCCGCCGAGGTTCTCCCGTCTCGGGGGGCGCCTGCCGAAGGGTGTGCTGCTGGTCGGTCCGCCCGGGACCGGAAAGACCCTGCTGGCCCGCGCGGTCGCCGGGGAGGCGGGACGCCCCTTCTTCCAGATGTCCGGCTCAGACTTCGTAGAGATGTTCGTCGGCGTGGGCGCCTCCCGCGTGCGCGACCTCTTCGAGCAGGGGAAGGCGCACGCGCCGTGCATCATCTTCGTCGACGAGATCGATGCCGTGGGACGGCACCGTGGCGCCGGACTGGGTGGCGGCCACGACGAGCGGGAACAGACCCTGAACGCGCTTCTCGTGGAGATGGACGGATTCGAGGCCAACGAGGGGGTCATCCTCCTCGCGGCGACCAACCGCCCGGATGTGCTGGATCCGGCGCTGCTCCGTCCGGGGCGCTTCGACCGGCAGGTGGTGGTCGACCTTCCGGACGTGAAGGGGCGCGAGGGAATCCTCCGGGTCCACGCCAAGAAGCTCCCGCTCGGCGAGGACGTCGAACTGTCCCTCGTCGCGCGCGGGACGCCGGGGCTGAGCGGCGCCGACCTGTCGAACATCTGCAATGAGGCCGCCCTCTTCGCGGCGCGGCGCGGTGTGGACCGGGTGGCGATGGTCGACTTCGAACAGGCCAAGGACAAGGTCATGCTGGGCACGGAACGCAGAAGCATGGTCCTGACCGACGCGGAGCGCGAGCTGACCGCGTACCATGAGGCCGGCCACGTCGTGATCGGGGTCAAGGTTCCCGGGCTCGACCCCGTCCACAAGGTCACGATCGTGCCGCGCGGACGCGCCCTGGGCCTGACCGCCTCTCTCCCGGAGGAGGACCGCCATTCCCATACGCGCGAATGGCTGAAGGGTCAGCTTGCGATGCTCTTCGGAGGCCGGGTCGCCGAGGAAATCGCCTTCGGGCTCGAAAAGGTCACCACCGGAGCCGGGAACGACATCGAGAGGGCGACGACGATGGCCCGGCGCATGGTCACGCGCTTCGGCATGTCCGATCGGATCGGCCTCATGGCCGTGGGGGACAGCGAGCAGGAGGTCTTTCTGGGCCGCGAGCTGGTTCAGCGCCGCGAGGTCTCCGACTTCACCGCGCAGGCGGTCGACGAGGAGGTGAAGCGCATCCTCGACGAGGCCCACGCCCATGCCCGCGAGATCATCGAGGCGAACCTCCCACTGCTTGAGAGCGTCGCGCGGGCGCTGCTCGATCGCGAAACGCTGGACGCCGAAGAGATCCAGCTGCTGGTTGAGGGCAGGGAACTGGCTCCGCTGGCGAACGACTTCGACGCCGAGGAACCGGTGTCGGCGCCCGCGGATGCCGAGGTGAAGGTCGCTCCGCAGCCGAACCCGGCGATCCCCGGGGCCGACCCGCTGCCGTCGCCGGGCTGACCGGCACCGGGGCCGGTCGGCAGCGTACCGCTACCCCGCGTCCGCAAACGACGGAGCGGCCGGAAGGCCGTCGGCCTCCGGCAGGGACCGCTCCAGCGTCTCTCGCAGCTGCTCGCCGCTGATCCCGACCTCGATGCGTCCCCGGTGCGCCACCGAGATCCGGGATGTCTCCTCGCTCACCACGATCACCACCGCGTCGGTCTCTTCGCTGAGACCGATGGCCGCCCGGTGGCGCGTGCCGAGCGAGCGGTCGCTGACGGGGTTCTGCGTCAGCGGAAGGATGGCGCCCGCCGACTTGATGGTGTCGCCGACGACGATCACCGCGCCGTCGTGGAGCGGCGACTGCGGCGCGAAGATCGTGCCGAGCAGGTCGGGCGAGAGCATCGCCTCGACGCTGCGCCCAGTGTCGGCATATTCTTTCAGCCCGGTCTCCCGCTGGACGGCCACGATCGCGCCCACCCCCTGGCGGCTCAGCCGTTCGACTCCCTCGACCAGCCGGTCCACGATGCGCGCCTCCCGGGCCGATCCCAGGAGCCGCATGAGCCGGGTCTGGCCGAGCCGGGCCAGCGCCGCGCGCATCTCGGGCTGAAAGACCACCAGCGCGGCGATCACGCCGTAATCGAAGAGCGCTTCGAGGATGCCGCGGATCAGTGAGAAGTCCGCGATCACCGCGATCAGGTACATGGCTGCGAGCAGCAGGACACCCAGCAGCATCTGCATCGCGCGTGTTTCCCGGATCAGAAGGAGGATCCGGTAGATCAGCAGGAATACGATGGCGATCTCGACCAGGTCGGTCCAACCCGGGCGGAGGAACTGCAGCTGCGGAAGGAGACCGTTCATGCATTCAACAATAACAGGCGGCGGAAGGGGCGGGAGACTCGCGCCGCGCGGCCCGTGGCGCGGGACGCCAGGTCACATTATCGTTGACGGCAGGAACGCCGCCCCCTACATTGGCGCCGGTCCCCGATTCAAACTGCAACCGCTCACCTGGAGCAAGCTTTGGACAGCAGCTACGATCTTTCGCAGCTCTTCTCGGATGGCGGGCCGATGATGTATCCTCTCGTCATCTGCTCTCTGATCGGCCTGGGTGTCATCATCGCCAAGACGTGGACCTTGTGGGTGGCGCACCGCAGCGCCGTCAGGGTGATGGAGGGCGTTGAAGAGGCGGCCAGGACGGGATCGTTCGACGAGGCGGTCGAGATCGCGGCGTCGAGCCCGGGGCCGGCCGCGGCGATTCTGCTGGCGGGTCTTCGCCGCATCCGGCACCTCACCCTGCACAAGGGCGAGCTCGAGCAGGTGGTCTCGACCACCGGCACCATCGAACTCAGCTTTCTGGAGCGCGGCCTCGTGATCCTCGCGACGATCGCCAACGTGGCTCCTCTCATGGGGTTCCTGGGCACGGTGACCGGGATGATCCTGGCCTTCGATGCGATTCACCAGTCCGGAGACGTCGAGCCCGCCACCGTCGCCGGGGGCATCAAGGTGGCGCTCCTTACCACGGCGGCGGGGCTGACTATCGCGATTCCGGTCAATATCGGCTACAATTATTTCGTGACCAGGATCGACAAGCTGATCGTCGACATGGAGGAGAGCACGCAGAAGGTGCTCAATCTCGCATGGGATCTGGAGCGTGACGGCAGGCTGACGATCGTGGCATAGAGGAGATGGCGGGAGGCGCGGGGGCCCCGCCGGCACAGAGGGGAACCCCGGCGGCTTTTTGGAGTAGAACAGAATATCCAGTCGGCACGGAGGCGAGATAATTCATGGCTGTTCTCGGAAACAAGAAATCGAAGGTGTCGGACGAGATCCCATCCTCGTCGATGGCCGACATCGCATTTCTGCTGCTCATCTTCTTCCTGGTCACCACGACCTTCCCCAAGGACAAGGGGCTGTCGCTCGTTCTCCCCGAGGAGTCCGAGCAGATCGAGGTGAGCCAGAAGAACATCCTCCACATCATCGTCAATCCCGACGGGCGGGTCGTCGTCAGGTACGGGGACAGCCCCCAGGAGCAGACGGTGCCCGCGGACAACCTCAGATCCATCTGGCGCCAGGGCGTGAGCGAGAACCCGAATCTGATCGCGTCGGTCAAGACGCATCCGGACGCATCCTACCGCTTCATGATCGATGTGCTTGACGCCTTGAAGGCGGCGGGCTCCAACCGCATTTCACTCGGCTTGCTGGAGGGTTAGGGACATGGGCTTGAAATCAGGCGGTCTTGAGCGGAAATCGAAGGCGGCGACGGAGATTCCTTCGTCGTCGATGGCCGACATCGCGTTCCTGCTCCTCATCTTCTTCATGGTCTCCACGGTCTTCCAGAGTGACAAGAACCGTCAGATCGAGTGGGCCAACGCCGAAGCGACCGAGAAGATGGACGAGAAGCAGAAGGATATTCTCAACGTGTGGGTGGAATCGAACGGCGCGGTCTACATCAACGACCTGGAACGAACGATGGACGAGGTCAGCGACGTGGTGTACCCGATTTTCGTCGGGAACCCCAACCTCAAGATCTCCATCCGCTCGGACCGCAACGTCGCGTACAACTATATCGACCAGCTTCAGAAGGAGCTGGTATCCGCCGGAGCGCTCAAAGTCGTGTTTGCGACTGAACTCGAAAAATCCATGACGAGGCAGAGACGATGAACGAACAGGACATCCAATCGACTGAGGCCGTCGACACCGCGGCCACCGCCAACGAGCGATTCAAGCGCTCGTTCTCCTCCTGGTTCTGGGGGTCCATCACCGGCGCCACCGCGCTGCACTTCGCGATCTTCGCGTGGTTGCCCTCGATGCAGGCGGAGGACATGACCTTCAGTGAAACGGAGATCGAGGTCCTCGACGCGATCCCGGAGGTGGAGATTCCGCCTCCCCCCGAGGCGATCCGCCGCCCCGCGACTCCGGTGATCACCGAGGCCACCATTAGCGAGGAGATCACCATCGAAGTGACCGACTTCTCCAACTGGGACACGGGCGATCTTCCACCACCGCCCGATCAGGCCAAGACGGTGGACATCTCCGTGGCTCCGCAGTTCGTCGTGCATACGCAGGCTCCCGTGCTGCTGAACGAGCGGGAGGTGATCAGCAGCACCGAAAGGGAGTACCCGTCGCTCCTCAAGGACGCAGGCATCGGCGGCACGACCGTCATTCACCTCTTCATCAATGAACAGGGCATTCCGGAGAGGACCCTGGTCAGCGTGCCCTCCCCTCACAAGGGGCTTGATGAGGCCGCGCTCAAGGTGGGTCTGGTGGCGAGGTTCAGCCCGGCGAAGAACCGCGACAAGACGGTCGCGCTCTGGATCGAGCTGCCGATTACATTCAAGGCCACGTAGGGCCCACGGGCCTGGGGAGAGCGGAAAACGCCCCGCCGGCCCGAGTGGCCGGCGGGGCGTTTCCATGTCGTAACGGGAAATCACACGATGGCAGACCACGAGGCTTACGACCGCGCGGTTCGGGAGCGGCTGCGGCGCGTTCGCGAGAGGATCGGCGCGGCGGCCGCGCGCAGCGGCCGCGGTCCGGACGCGGTGCGGGTCGTCGCCGTCACGAAAGGCCACCCGCACGGGGTGGTGGAGGCGGCGCTGGCCGCGGGGCTGCGCGATCTCGGCGAGAACCGGGTGGAGGAGCTGGCGCGGAAATCGCTCCGTTTCGAGGGCCGCGGGATCGCCTGGCACATGATCGGGCACGTTCAGAGCCGCAAGGCGGGCGGCGCGGCGCGCCTCGCCGCGCTGATCCACAGCGTGGATTCGCTCCGTCTTGCCGCGAAACTCTCGCGCCGGGGCGAGTTGGACGGACGTCGAATCCCCGTGCTGGTCCAGGTCAACGCCTCCGGCGAGGCCACCAAGGGAGGCTTCCCGGCGGCGGATGCCCTGGACGGGATCGGCACGTTGGCTGAGCTGCCGGGGCTGAGGGTCGACGGACTCATGACGATGGCGCCCTTCACTTCCAGCGAGCCGGCGCTCCGCGATACCTTCCGAAGGACCCGCCTCGTGCTGGAACAGGCGGCCGGGATCGATGGCGTCGAGGGGAGGGAGCTGTCGATGGGGATGTCGAACGACTTCGAGATTGCGATCGAGGAGGGAAGCACGATGGTGCGGCTCGGCACGACACTGTTCGGAGCGCGCCCCGCGTGAGCGCCAGCAGCGAGATGGGGCGGATCCGCGAGGCGGCCGATGCGGTGCGGCGCCTCGGGGGCGGCACCCCCCGGGTGGGGATCATCCTGGGGACGGGGCTGGGGGGACTGGCCGACGCGATGGACGCCGAGGTCTCGGTGCCGTTCGCGGATCTCCCGCACTTTCCCGTCTCGACGGTGCAGTCGCACCAGGGACGACTCCTGCTCGCGAGCCTGAACGGGGTCCCGCTCGTCGCGATGCAGGGCCGATTTCACCGCTACGAGGGATACAGCCTGCAGGAGATCGCGTTTCCCGTCCGGGTGATGCGCCTTCTCGGCGCCGGAACCCTGATCGTCTCGGCGGCGTGCGGAGGAATGAACCCGCTGTGGGGACCGGGCGACCTGGTCCTCCTCGACGACCACATCAACTTCATGGGGGACAGTCCCCTGGTCGGCGAGAACCTGGACGAACTGGGCCCCCGCTTCCCCGACATGTCCACCCCGTACGACCCCGGCCTGCGCGAGGCGGCCGCCGCCGTGGCGATGGAGGAGCGGATCGTGCTGCGCGAAGGCGTCTATGCGGCGGTGACGGGCCCGCAGCTCGAGACGCGTGCCGAATACCGCATGCTGCGCGCGATGGGCGCCGACGTGGTGGGGATGTCCACGGTGCCCGAGGTGATCGCCGCGCGCCACATGGGGATGCGGGTGATGGCCCTAGCCGTGATCACGGACCAGTGTCTCCCCGATGCGCTCGAGGAGGTCGACGTGGAGAAGATCATCGCCACCGCGATGGCGGCGGGACCGGCGCTGACCCGGCTTGTGGCGGGCGTGGTGAAGGGGCTGGGCGCCGAGCCCCCCACGGACGCGCCCGCCTGATCATGCGCTACCCGGCGCTGCCGCCCTCGCTGGTCGACCTTGAGGAGGCCGTACTTTCGCGCTGGCGCGCGGAGGATCCCTTCCGGCAGTCGCTGGACGCCACGCGCGGGGCCGAGGAGTTCGTCTTCTTCGAGGGCCCGCCCACCGCCAACGGGCGGCCGGGGCTGCACCACATCATCAGCCGTGCGATCAAGGACCTCGTGTGCCGCTACCAGACGATGCTGGGCAGGCATGTCACGCGCATCGCCGGATGGGACACCCACGGGCTGCCGGTCGAGATCGAGGCACAGAAGCGGCTGGGGATCGAGGACAAGCGCGAGATCGAGGAGCGGGGTATCGCGTGGTTCAATGCCCGTTGCAAGGAGTCGGTGTTCACCTACAAGGACGAGTGGGAGCGCTTCTCTGAGCGGATCGGGTACTGGCTGGACTACTCGCGTCCGTACGTGACCTTTCACTCGGAGTACGTGGAGTCGGTCTGGTGGATCCTCAAGCAGCTCGCCGACCGGGGACTTCTCTATCGGGGCCACAAGGTCGTGCCGTGGTGCCCCTCGGACCAGACGGTGCTCTCGTCGCACGAGCTCTCGCTCGGATACCGCGACGTGGAGGATCCGTCGCTCTGGGTCACCCTGGAGCTGCTCGACGGCTCCGGACGCCACCTGCTGGTGTGGACGACCACGCCCTGGACGCTGGTCTCGAACGTGGCACTCGCCGTGCACCCGGCAATCGAATACGTCGAGGTCGACGCCGGAGACAAGCTCGTCATCGCGGCGCGAAGCCGCGCGGAGGCGATCTTCGACGCGGGCCGGATCCGCGGTCCCGTGGACGTCTCGGATCTCGTCGGCGTGAAGTACCGCCGGCCCTTCGAACTGATCCCCGCCGATTCCGCCCGGGGGCGCGCATGGGAGATCATCGCCGCCGACTTCGTGTCCGACGAGGAGGGGTCCGGAATCGTGCACCTGGCACCGGCCTACGGCGCCGATGACTACCAGGCGGGCAAGGAACTGGGGCTCGCGGTGCTGGAGCCCGTCCAGCCCGACGGGACCTTCGCCCGGGAGCTGCCCCTGGTGGGCGGCGTCTTCTTCAAGGAAGCTGACGACCGCCTGGTCGAGGACCTGAGCGAGCGGGGTCTGGTCTTCGCGTTCGAACGCAAGTCGCACTCCTACCCCCACTGCTGGCGCTGCGACGCCCCCCTGGTGTACATGGCGCGCCACAGCTGGTTCGCCCGCACCTCCGATTTGCGGCAGGAACTGCTCGACAACAACGCCGAAGTGAACTGGTACCCGGAGCAGGTGGGCGAGGGGCGGTTCGGCGAGTGGCTGAAGGGGAATGTGGATTGGGCGCTTTCGCGCGACCGCTACTGGGGGACGCCGCTGCCCGTGTGGATCTCGGAGGACGACCCCGACCGCATTGAGTGGATCGGGAGCTTCGCCGAGCTGGCCGAACAGGTCGGCGGCCTTCCCGACGACTTCGATCCGCACCGCCCCTTCATCGACGAAGTGACCTGGAAATGCACGGAGACGGGGTCGGTCATGCGCCGCGCGCCGGAGGTGATCGACGTGTGGTTCGATTCCGGGGCCATGCCCTGGGCGCAGTGGCACTATCCGTTCGAGAACGGGGAGCAGTACAGGCGGCACTTTCCGGCCGACTTCATCTGCGAGGCGGTCGACCAGACGCGCGGATGGTTCTATTCGCTGCATGCCATCTCGACGATGCTCGGCCTTGGTCCGGCGTTCCGCAACGTGATCGTCAACGACCTGATTCTGGACGCCCGGGGCCGAAAGATGTCCAAGTCGCGGGGCAACGTGGTGGATCCCTGGGACGCGGTCGCGGACCACGGCGCCGACGGAGTCCGCTGGTACATGATCACGGTCAGCAACCCGTGGCTGCCCACCCGCTTCGATCCGGAGGGTGTGAAGGAATCGGCGTCGCGGTTCTTCGACACGCTCTTCAACACGTACCGGTTCTTCGCCCTGTATGCGAACCTGGAGGGGTGGACTCGGGACGACGAATCCCCGGTGCCGGCGTCGAGGCCTCCGCTGGATCGCTGGCTCCTTTCCCGGCTGAACGGGCTGGTACTGTCAGTGCGGGCCGAACTGGACGCCTACAATCCCACCCGCGCCTATCGCGCGGTGGCGGCGTTCGTCGACGGCGAGCTGTCCAACTGGTACGTGCGGCGCGCCCGCTCGCGCTTCTGGGGCAACACCGAGGCGGACGATGCGGCGGCGGCCTTCGCCACCCTGCATGAGGCGCTGCGGGTGACCGCGCTCCTGATTGCGCCGGTGACGCCCTTCACCTCCGATTGGCTCCACCGCGCGCTCACCGGCCGGTGCAGCCACACCGAGTCCTTCCCCGAAGCCCACGACGGCATGATCGATGACCGGCTCGACGCCGACATGGCCCACGTGCGGACACTGAGCACGCTGGGCCGGGCCGCGCGCGAGGAGGTGGGGATCCGGGTGCGGCAGCCGCTGGGGCGCATCCTCGCGGTCGTGCCGGGCGAGGTCCCGGCCGGCGGCGTCACGGCGCTGCTGCTCGACGAGCTCAACGTGAAGACGGTGGAGTTCGCGGCTTCCTCGGAGGGACTCGTCTCGCTGGCCGCGCGCCCCGGTTTTCGGGCGCTGGGCCGCCGCTTCGGCAAGCTGACCCAGGAGGCCGCCGCAGCCGTCCGGGCGCTCGGCGGAGAAGCGCTCGGGGCCGTGCGCGCGGGGGGGGTGGCCCGGATCGAGGTGGGCGGCGAATGGCACGAGGTCGGGGGGGACGAGATGGAGATCGTCGAAGAGGCCAGGGGGGACTGGGTGGTGCGGTCGGAGGGGCGCTGCACCGTCGGCCTCGACCCCACCGTCACCGGGCCTCTCCGCCTGGAGGGGCTGGCGCGGGAGCTGGTGAATCGCATCCAGCGGCTGCGGCGCGACTCGGGGCTGGCGGTCAGCGACAGGATCCGGCTGGGCGTCGCCGGCGGCGAGCTGGTGCTGAGCGCCGCGCGCGAGCATGAAGCGGTGATCGCGCGCGAGACCCTGGCCGTGGCTGTCGAGGTGGGCGGACGGCTCGACGGATCCTTCGATTTCATCAGGGAAGCTGCGCTGGACGGGGAGCCCGCGGTCCTGGGGCTTTCCACCTCGGCCACGCGGTGACCCGGCAACGCTGGACCGTCGAGGAAGGCGCCCGGGGCCGCCTCGATGCCTACATCGCGGCCCGCCTCGGCCTGTCGCGCAGCCGAGTCGCGTCGCTGCTGGCCGAAGGACACATCCTGGTCGACGGCCGCGCGGCGAAGAAATCCGAGCCGGCAAGTCCGGGACGGGAGGTGGAGGCGACCGTTCCGCCCCCCGTTCCCGCGGCAGCCGAGCCCCAGCAGATCCCGCTCGACATCGTCTTCCAGGACCGGGACCTTGCCGTGGTCAACAAACAGCCCGGGCTGGTCGTGCACCCCGCGCCGGGCCACCCCGACGGCACGCTGGTCAACGCGCTGCTCTATCATGTGGGCGACCTTTCGGGGATCGGCGGGACGCTCCGGCCGGGGATCGTACACCGCCTCGACCGCGACACCTCGGGGCTGATGGTTGTGGCCAAGAGCGACCTCGCGCACCAGGCGCTCTCGGCGGCGCTCAAGGCGCGCGAGGTGAAGCGCACATACCTGGCCGCGCTTTGGGGATCCCCGCGCGAATCGCGCGTGACTGTCGAGGAGCCGATCGGGCGGCACCCGCGCGACCGCACCCGAATGGCGGTGGTGCCGGATGGGCGGCCTTCACGAACGCGCTTCCGGGTGCTTGACCGCTGGGACGCGGCCTTCCTGTGCGAGGCGCGGCTGGAGACCGGCCGCACCCACCAGATTCGCGTGCACGCGGCGGCGACCGGGCACCCGGTGGTGGGCGATTCCCTTTACGGCGCCGGCCGGGAGCGCGGTTTTGCGGGTGCCCGGCGCCAGTGGGCGGCCGCCCTTGCGAGGCGCGTGGCGCGCCAGTTCCTGCATGCCTGCCGTCTCGCGTTCGAACACCCGCTGAGCGGCGAGCCGATGGACTTCGAGGCGCCGCTGCCGCCCGACCTCAAGGTGGTGCACGACTGGGCGGTGCGCGCCGGGGACGTGCCGAAATGAGGCGCTGGGGCGCGACGAGGTGCTGGACCGCGGCAACCCGACTGGCGAGGGTCTGCACGGTGGGGGCGGCGCTGGCGCTCGCATGGACGCCCGTCTCGGCTCAGATCCCCGCCGACTCGACCTCCCTGTGGCGTTACATCGAGACGCCCGCGTTCACTGTTCGCTACCAGGGCCGCGACTCGCTGCGGGCGGCCCGCGCGCTCGCGACGCTCAACGCGGTGGGGCCGCTCCCCGGACTGCGGGGCGAGCCACCTCGCGCGACCCTCACGGTGGCCCCGACCCGGGAAGCGATGGACGCGCTTCTGGGCGGCCGTGTGCCCGAGTGGGCGGGCGCCGTCGCGATCCCGGACCGGATGGAGATGATCGTCCCGAGCGGCCGCTTCTGGCCGGGTTCCCGCGAGGAGGAGGTGCGCACGCTGCGGCACGAATGGGCGCATCTGGCGCTCGCCGCCGAGATGGCCCCGCTCAGGATCCCCCGGTGGTTCAACGAAGGATACGCGGAGTGGGCCGCGGGGGGGTGGCTGCGCGGCGGCGGCCTCAAGCTCAGCGTCGCCCTTGCCTTCGGTGATCCCCCCGCTCTGGATTCCATCACGCTGGCATGGCCGCGCGACCGGGTGCCCGCCGAGGTCGCGTACCTCCTTTCGGCCTCGGTGATCCAGTATCTGGTGGAGTCCAGCGGAACCAGGGGACTGGAACTCTTCCTGGACAGGTGGCGCGCGAGCGGCTCCTTCGACGACGCAATGCGCGAGGTCTATGGAGCGACTCCCGAGCAGCTGGAGCCGGTCTGGCGCAAGTGGGTCGAGCGCCGCTACGGGTGGCTGCTGTTCCTCACTCACTCGACCGTGTTCTGGATCGCGCTCGTGGCGGCGCTGGGAGCCATGTGCCTCGTCCGGCGCCGCTACCGGCGTGAGCAGATGGCCAGGCTCCGCGCGGATGATCCGCCGGACACGCCGGCGTTCTGGATCTTCCCGCGTGCCGGCCGGGAGGTTGACCGCGAGCCGTCTTCCGAGTAGCGTCCGGTCATGAGGAAGGCCAGGAAACGGGGCGCCGAACCGACGCTGAAGTTCACCAGGGTCAACCTGTGGTTCGCCCTGGGAGGGCTCGCGGCCATCGTGGCCGGCTACTACCTGCTGGGGCAGGGGTCGATCACGCTTGCGCCCGTGCTGCTTGTCCTCGGCTACGTCGTGCTGCTGCCCCTCGCGATCATCGCCTGACGGCGGCCCGAAAGGCGCCGGGCTTCTCCCGGCCCGGGCCTCGCGCATTGTGTCCGCGCCCCCGCGGGCATGGCGGGTTGTCTCCACTGGCCCCGTAGGGGCCGCCGGTCCTATTATACTCCTATTGGAGCGCCGAACCTTCCGCGAACGAGCGAGTTGCGCGCGATGACGAAATCCCTTGCCGCCCTGACGGCGGCTGCCGCCGTGTTGCCGCTTGCACTGACCTCCGGGACCCAGCCGTCTCCGGCCGGCAAGCAGGCCGCCAGCCACGGTGGGCCGGCCGGCCGCGAGCAGGCCGCGGCCAGCGAGGATCTCGTCCAGCAATACTGCGTGCGCTGCCACAACGAGCGGCGCCTGCTCGGCAACATGTCGCTCGAGGAGTTCGACGCGGCGAACCCGGCCGCCAACGCGCCGATCGCGGAGAAGATGATCCGCAAGCTCCGCGCGGGGATGATGCCGCCGCCGGGCCAGACGAGGCCGCCGGACGACGAACTCCTCGTCTTCGTCACCGGACTCGAGGAGAAGCTGGACGCGGCCGCGGCGCAGAATCCGAACCCGGGAATACGCTCCTTCCAGCGCCTCAACCGCGCCGAGTACTCGGCTGCGGTCCGGGACCTGATCGGCATCGAGATCGATGCGTCCGCGTATCTTCCCGGCGAGACGATGAGCGCGGGCTTCGACAATATCGCCGACGTGCAGAACCTGTCCGCAACGCTCCTCGAGTCGTACCTGACGGCAGCCAGCGAGGTGAGCCGGCTCGCGCTGGGCGATGCCAACGCGACGCCTTCCGAGGCCACCTACGAGGTGTCGCGCTACGCCGAGCAGCGCGAGCACGTGCCCGGGGCGCCATTCGGGACCCGCGGCGGGATCTCGGTGGTGCACAATTTCGTCGCCGACGGCGACTACTTCTTCCGGCTGGCCTTCCAGCACGAATCGACGGGGAACTTCTTCGGCCAGACCGCGCCCTTCGACGAGGAGGTCGAGGTCTCGATCGACGGTGTGCGCGTGGCCCTCATCCCGCTCGACCGCTGGATGCACCGGCAGGATCCGGGCGGTGTGGAGGTGGTGACGGAGCGAATACCGGTCACGGCCGGCCCGCACCGGGTCTCGGCAGCGTTCATCAAGGTGACCGAGGGACCGGTGGAGGACCTGACGTCGCCGCACGAGTGGTCGCTTGCCGACAAGAAGATCGGGTACTCCTACGGGATTACCGGGGTGCCGCACCTCCGGGACCTCACGATCGGGGGGCCGTACGACATCACCGGCGTGACCCGCACGCCGGCCTGGGAGCGGGTCATGACATGCCGCCCCGCGGGCGCCGACGAAGAGCCGGCCTGCGCCCGCCGCATCATCGAAGAGCTGGGGACGCACGCCTTCCGCCGTCCGGTCACCGCGGCCGAGACCGAGGGGCTGATGGGGCTCTTCGAGGAGGGACGCGCCGAGGGCGGTTTCGATATCGGTGTGAGGACCGCGCTGCAGGGGATCCTTGCCAGTCCCGACTTCGTCTTCCGTTTCGAGGCGACGGGAACGGAGACCGCGGGACCCGGTGGCATGCGGCCCATCAGCGACGCTGCACTGGCGTCGCGGCTGTCGTTCTTCCTGTGGGGCGGACCTCCGGACCAGGAGCTGATCGAGGTCGCGGCGGCCGGCGGGCTGTCCGATCCGCGCACATTCGAGGCACAGGTGGACCGCATGCTGGCCCATCCCCGTGCCGACGCCCTGGGCGAGCGCTTCGCGGCGCAATGGCTTCGCCTTCAGGACCTCGACAAGGTGCACCCGGACGCGTTGCGCTACCCCGACTTCTACGAGCAGCTCGCGCGCGACATGCGGCTCGAGACCGTCACCTTTTTCAACGCGCTGGTCCGCGACGGCGGCTCGCTGTGGGACTTCCTCACGGCGGACTTTTCGTACATGAACGAGCGGCTGGCCCGCCACTACGGGATCCCGGGCGTCGCCGGAGAGCGCTTCCGCCGCGTCGAATACACGGACCGGGACCGGCGGGGCATCCTTGGCCACGCCAGCTTCCTCACCCTGACCTCGCACGCCAACCGCACCTCGCCGGTGCTCAGGGGCAAGTGGGTGATGGAGGTCCTGCTGGGCACGCCCCCGCCCCCGCCCCCGCCCGACATCCCCGAGCTGGAGGAAACCGACGCGGCGGCCGACGGCCGCTTCCTCACGGTGCGCGAACGTCTCGAACAGCACGCCTCCAACCCGAACTGCATCTCCTGCCACCGCTTCATCGACCCCATCGGGCTCGCGCTCGAGAACTTTGACGTGACGGGGACCTGGCGGGTTCGCGACACCGGCACCCCGGTCGAGACGCTCGGCGAGCTGTACGACGGTACGCCGCTTGAGGGGCCCGGCGACCTGAGGGCCGCGCTGCTGCGGCGCCCGGAGTCGCTGGCCAGGAGCTTCACCGAGAATCTGCTTACCTACGCGCTCGGCCGCAGGGTCGAGTACTACGACATGCCCGCCGTGCGCCGCATCGCCGGGGCCGCCGCCCAGCAGGACTACCGGCTCTCCGCCTTCGTCGAGGAGGTCGTTGGGAGCCAGCCATTCCGGATGGCGATGCAGGCCGTCACCGTCGAGGAGCCCGCAGGCGAGCGGGAGCCCGGGGCCGCTGATCGCCGGATTCCGAGGAGACCATAGCGACATGAAATACATCACCGGTACCGCGATACCGCGCCGAACCTTCCTACAGGGGCTGGGCGCTTCCCTGTCGCTGCCCTTCCTCGATGCGATGGTCCCGGCGGGCCGGGGCTGGTCCGTGGCGGCCGAGGGGCCGACCCGCCTGGTCGCGATCGAGATGGTGCACGGCGCCGCGGGCAGCAACGAATGGGGCAGGACGCAGAACTACTGGTCGCCGGCCGAAACCGGACGCGACTTCGATCTGACACCCACCTCGCTCAGCCCGCTGGATCCCTACCGCAAACACCTCACGATCATCAGCGACACAGACATCGAGCCCGCCGAGGCGAAGAAGCCCAAGGAGATCGGCGGTGACCACTTCCGCTCCAGCGCGACCTTCCTGACGCAGTCGCATCCGCGCCAGACAGAGGGGTCCGACATCTTTGTCGGCGAATCGCTCGACCAGATGTTCGCCAAGCGCTTCGGACAGGATACGCCGGTCCCGTCGATGCAGCTCTGCATCGAGAACGTGGACCAGTCGGGCGGCTGCGCGTACGGCTACGCATGCGTCTACACCGACACGATCAGCTGGGCATCGCCCACCGAGCCGCTGCCGATGGTGCGGGATCCGCGCGTCGCCTTCGACCAGCTCTTCGGCGCGGGCGGCAGCCCCGAGGAACGCGCGGCCCGCCGCCGCACGAACAAGAGCATCCTCGACTTCATCACCGGACGCGTCGATACCCTCAAGCGCCGACTCGGTCCCGCCGACCTGATCCGGCTCGACCGCTACATCGAGCATGTTCGCGAGCTGGAGCGCCGGATCGAGCGCGTCGAGGTCCAGAACACGAGTGGCGAGCGGCGGGAGTTGCCCGAGGCGCCCGCGGGCGTGCCTGATTCCTTCCGGGAGCACGTCCAGCTCATGTTCGACCTGCAGGCGCTGGCCTTCGCGTCGGACGTGACGCGCGTCTTCTCCTTCAAGATGGGCCGCGACTCGTCGGCGCGGATTTTCCCTGGGAGCGGCGTCAACAAGCCCTTCCATCCGGCCTCGCACCACGGGGGCAACGAGGGCAACATCACCGACTTCGCGCAGATCAACCGGTACCACGTCGGCATGCTGCCCTACTTCCTCGACAAGCTCGAGAGCACGATGGAGGGCGACACGCACCTGCTGGACCGCACGATGATCATCTACGGCTCGCCGATGGGCGATCCCAACGTTCACAACCACAAGCGCTGTCCGCTCTTCCTGCTCGGCGGCGCCAACGGCGGCCTGGAGGGCAACGTGCACCTGCGCGCGGCTCCGGGGACCCCGATGGCGAACGTCATGCTGAGCATGGCGCACAAGCTCGGGCTGGACGACATGAAGAGCTTCGGGAACAGCACCGGCGACTTTTCCCTGACGGTGTAGGAGGGAAGCCGATGAGGCCGATCGTCTTGCGAGCCAGCGGATGGGCGTCGGCGCTTGTCCTGCTGCTTGCGCTCCCTGCCTTTGGCCCGCGCGACAGCCCCGTGGCGGACGCGGCGATGCGCGGCGACGTGGAGGCCGTCAAGGCCCTGATCGCCGAAGGGGCCGACGTGAACGAGGCCCAGGGCGATGGCATGACCGCGCTGCACTGGGCGGCGCGCAACCGGGACGGGGGGCTGGTGCGCACGCTGATCGAGGCCGGAGCGGATGTGGGCGCGGGGACCCGCATCGGGCACTACACCGCGCTCCACATGGCCGCCGAGGCCGGGGCGGGGGAGGTGGTGGAACTGTTGCTGGGCGCGGGGGCCGACCCGGAACGCGCGATTCTGGTGGGGGGCGGGGCGCGGCCGCTTCACTTCGCGGCCGGGTCGGGGGACGTGCGGGCCGTCACGGCGCTGGTGGCCGCGGGGGCGGGCGTCGACGCCACCGAGGAATCGTGGGGGCAGACGCCGCTGATCTTCGCCGCGTCGAAGGGCCGGACCGCCGCGGTGCGCGCGTTGCTGGAGGCCGGGGCCGATCCCGCCGTGCACACGCGCGTGACGGACGTGGCCACGCGGGCCGTATACGACCGGATCGAGCGCTCGGAGCGCAACCGCCGCCTCGCGGCCGGGGAGCCGTGGGGGCCGGAGGTGGCCGCACAGGTCCGCCGCGAGCAGGAGGAGGAGTCCCGCCGGGAGCGCGCCGAGGCCGCGTCGGCCGAGGAAGCCGAGACCCGCATGATCGAGGAGCCCGAACCGCTCTCCTACGGCGAACTGGTCGGTGGCCACGGCGGCCTCACCGCGCTCCTGCACGCCTCACGCGAGGGACACGCCGCCACCGCCCTTGCGCTGCTCGAAGCCGGCGCCGACATCGACCAGGCCGGCGCGGGCGACGGCACCACCCCCATCCTCATGGCCACGATCAACGGCCACTACGATCTCGCCATGCGCTTCCTGGAGCTCGGCGCCGACCCCTCGCTCGCGAGCCATGCCGGCGCGACCCCCCTCTTCGCCGCGATCAACACGCACTGGGCGCCCAAGTCGCGCTACCCCCAGCAGCACATCTACATGCAGCAGGACCACAGCTACCTGGAGGTCATGGAGAAGCTGCTCGCAGCGGGCGTGGACCCGAACGCGCGGCTCGCGAAGCACCTCTGGTTCATGTCCTACAACTTCGACCTGCTACAGATCGACAGCCGGGGCGCCACCCCGTTCTGGCGAGCGGCCTACGCACTCGATGTGGAGGCCATGAAGCTGCTGGTCGAGCACGGCGCCGACCCCGCCATCCCCACCGCGAAGGTCCCGTCGCGGCGTTTCGGCGGCCGCGGCGGGGACGACGAGCCCGATCCCTCCGGCCTCCCACCCGTCCCGGTGGACGGTCCGGCCGTGCACCCCATCCACGCGGCCTCCGGCGTCGGCTACGGCCAGGGCTTCGCGGCGAACGCCCACCGCCACGTCCCCGACGGATGGCTGCCCGCAGTGCAGTACCTGGTGGAGGAACTCGGCGCCGACGTCAACGCCCGCGACCACGAGGGCTACAGCCCCGTGCACCACGCGGCGGCCCGCGGCGACAACGATCTCATCCGCTATCTCGTGGAGCACGGCGCGGATGTGACCTTCGTCAGCCGCAGGGGACAGACGACCGCCGACATGGCGAACGGGCCCGTGCAGCGGATCCAGCCCTTCCCGGAAACCGTCGCGCTGCTGGTGAGCCTGGGTGCGGTGAACAACAACAACTGCGTGTCCTGCTGATGGGTGATACTACCTGGGCGGACGCGATGATACTACGCGGAAGCGGGCCGTGCTGAAGTTCGCGATTCCGGTTGCGGCGGCGGGCGTTCTGGTGGCCGGGTTCGCGGTTGCGCCCGCCGCGGGGCCGGACCGCTCGCTGGTGCCGGTGCCGGCCGGGAGGGCAGGCGCCGCCGATGCCGGGCTGGCCGGGCCCGCGCGAATGGCAGCCCCCCCCGCCGCCGGCGTCGCCACCCCCACCGACAACGAGGTCATCGAGGAGTACTGCGTGCGCTGCCACAACGAGCGGCGGCTGCTGGGCAACATGTCGCTCGAGGAGTATGATGCGGCGAACGCCCCCGCGAACGGCGAGCTCACCGAGAAGATGATCCGCAAGCTGCGCGCGGGGCTGATGCCGCCGCCGGGGAACAGCCGGCCCGACGACGAGACGCTGCTGGCGCTGGTCGAATCGCTGGAGGGGCAGATGGACCGAGCGGCCGCCGCGAACCCCAACCCCGGCCGCCGCACCTTCCAGCGCCTCAACCGCGCGGAGTACGGCGCCTCCATCCGCGACCTGCTCGACCTTGAGATCGACGCGGGCGCGTACCTGCCGCTGGACACCAGGAGCGCCAACTTCGACAACATCGCGGACGCGCAGCTGCTGTCCGCCACCCTCACCGACGGCTACCTGCGCGCCGCCGCCGAGATCAGCCGGCTCGCGATCGGCGACCCCCACGTGACTCCGAGCGAGGCCACCTACCGGGTATCGCGCTGGGATTCGCAATCCGAGCGCGTCGAGGGCGCGCCGTACGGCACCCGGGGCGGTGTCTCCGTCCTGCACAACTTCCCCGCCGACGGCCACTACGAATTCCGCGTATCGTTCCACCACGAGACCACGGGCGCGCTCGTCGGCAACGGCCGCAACGCGCTCCACACCCGCGAAGGCGAGCCCGAACTGCTCGAGATATCGATCGACGGCGGGCCGGCGGAGGTCCTGGAGGTCAACCGCTGGATGCACGCGTCGGATCCGGACGGGCTGAACATCCGCTCCGGGCGGGTCTTCGTGCGGGCCGGGCCGCGCCAGGTGTCGGCGGCGTTCATTCGCCGCACCGAGGGGCCGCTGCAGGACCTGATCTCGCCGCACGACTGGTCGCTCGCCAGCACCAGCATCGCGGGCAGCTACGGCTTCACCGTGCTTCCGCACCTGCGCGACCTCGCGATCGGGGGGCCGTACGACGCGCAGGGGGTCTCCGAGACGCCGAGCCGCGCGGCGGTCTTCTCGTGCCGTCCCGGGCCCGAGGCGGACGAGGCGGAGGTGCGGGCCTGTGCGCGCGAGATCGTGACGCGGCTGGGGACGCGGGCGTACAGGCGTCCGCTGAGCGAGGCGAACGTCGCCGGGCTGATGGGGCTGTACGAGGCGGGGGCGGCGGAGGAGGGGTTCGAGGGGGGCGTGCGGACGGCGGTTGAGGGGATTCTGGCGAGTCCGCACTTCGTGTTCCGGATCGAGGAGCCGGGAGACGGCGGAGCCGGCGGTCGAGGAGCCGGCGACGAGGCCCGCGGAGCCACCGACGCCCACGGATCCTACCGCCTCGGCGACTACGACCTTGCCGCGCGGCTTTCCTTCTTCCTCTGGGGCTCGGGGCCGGACGGGCAGCTGATGTCCGCCGCCGCGGCCGGCCGCCTCTCCGATCCGGCCGATCTCGAAGCGCAGGTCCGCCGGATGCTTCGCGACCCCCGAGCCAGAGCGCTGTCCACCCGCTTTGCCGGCCAGTGGTTCCGGCTTCAGGACCTGGAGAAGATCCAGCCGGACGTCCGCGTCAACCCGGACTTCGACGAGCCCCTCAAGCGGGCGATGCTGAAGGAGACGGAGGTCTTCTTCGAGAACCTCGTCCGCGAAGACCGCCCCGTCCTCGATCTCTACACCGCCGACTATACCTTCGTGAACGAGCGGCTGGCCCGCCACTACGGGATCCCGGACGTGGCGGGGGACCACTTCCGGCGCGTCCGCCAGGTGGACGCCGAACGGCGGGGGATCCTCGGGCACGGCAGCATGCTGACGCTGACGTCGCATGCGGGGCGCACGTCGCCGGTGCTGAGGGGCAAGTGGGTGATGGAGGTGCTCCTCGGGACGCCGCCCCCGCCCCCGCCGCCGGACGTGCCCGAGCTGGAGGAGGAGGCCGTCGAGGACGGGCGTCTGCTGACCGTGCGCGAGCGGCTGGAGATGCACGCGGCGAGTCCCACCTGCAACGCCTGCCACCGCATGATCGACCCGATCGGCCTCGCGCTCGAGAACTACGACGTGAGCGGGGCCTGGCGGATCCGCGACGGGGGAGTGCCGATCGACGCGGCGTCCGACTTCTACGACGGAACGCCGATCTCGACGCCCTCGGAGCTGAGGGCCGCGCTGCTGAAGCGCCCGGAGCCGCTGCTGCGCACCTTCACCGAGAACCTGATGGCGTATGCGCTCGGGCGGAGGCTGGAGTACTATGACATGCCGGCCGTGCGGCGGATCGTGCGGCAGGCGGCGGAGGAGGAGTACCGGATTTCGGCGTTCGTCGTCGGGGTGGCCGGCAGCGACGCCTTCCTGATGAAGGCTGTCCCGGCCGCGGCCGACGGCGGGCCGGCGAACGGAAACGGAGGCTGACGGGAATGCACCTGATCACCGGAAGGCACCTCGCGCGCCGAACCTTCCTGCGCGGCCTCGGTGCCAGCGTGGCGCTTCCGTTCCTGGACGCGATGGTCCCGGCGCGCGAACGGTGGGCCGTGACCCGGGCGCGCACCTCGCTCGACCGCACCCGCCTGGTCGCGATCGAGATGGTGCACGGGTCGGCGGGGAGCAACGCGTGGGGCGCGAGCCAGCACCTCTGGTCGCCCCCGGAGACGGGCCGCGACTTCGACTTCGGGCCGAGTGTGCTCAGTTCGCTGGAGCCCTGGCGCGACCAGCTCACGATCATCAGCGACACCGACGTGGAGGGCGCGGAGGCCACCAGGCCCAAGGAGATCGGCGGGGACCACTTCCGCTCCAGCGCGACCTTCCTGACGCAGTCGCATCCCAAGCAGACCGAGAGTTCGGACGTCTGGGTCGGCACTTCGCTCGACCAGCTCTACGCCCAGCGCTTTGGCCAGGACACGCCGATACCGTCCATGCAGCTGTGCATCGAGAACGTGGACCAGGCGGGGGGCTGCGCCTACGGGTATGCCTGCGTCTACACCGACACGATCTCGTGGGCCGCGCCCGACCAGCCGCTGCCGATGGTGCGGGACCCGCGCGTCGCCTTCGACCAGCTCTTCGGGGCCGGCGGCACGCCCGAGGCCCGCGCGGCCAGGCGGCGGACGAGCAGCAGCGTGCTCGACTTCATCGTCGGCGAGGTGAACGCGCTCAAGCGGCAGCTCGATCCGGTCGACGGGCAGCGGGTGGACCGCTACCTGACCGACATCCGCGAGATCGAACGGCGGATCGCGCGCGTGGTGGCGCGGAACGAAAGCGGGGAGGAGCGCGCGCTGCCCGGGGCGCCAGCCGGCGTGCCCGACTCCTTCGACGAGCACGTCAAGCTGATGTTCGACCTGCAGGCGCTCGCCTTCGAGTCCGACGTTACGGGAATCTTCTCCTTCAAGATGGGACGCGACGCGTCGAGCCGGGTCTACCCGGAGAGCGGGGTGGAGAAGGGCTTCCACCCGTCGTCGCACCACGGCGGCCGGCCCGACAACGTGCTCGAGTTCGCCGAGATCAACCGGTACCACGTGGGGCTGGTCCCCTACTTCCTGGAGCGGCTCGCGAGCACCCAGGAGGGGGACGCCAGCCTGCTCGACAAGACCATGGTCGTCTACGGCTCGCCGATGGGCGACTCGAACGTCCACAATCACAAGCGCTGTCCGCTCTTCGTGGTCGGAGGGGCGAACGGCCGCCTCGACGGCAACCTCCACCTGCGCGCCGCTCCCGGAACGCCGATGGCGAACGTCATGCTCAGCCTCATGCACAAGCTGGGGATGGACGACGTGACGAGCTTCGGGAACAGCACGGGCGCGTTCGGGCTGTCGGGGTGATGGGCAGGCTGGGCGGAGCGATGGGCGGGCTGGTCAGGCTGCGCAGGGATCTGGTGGGGGTGGTGGTGGCCGCCGGGTGCGTGTGGCTGGCCGATTGGCCGGTGGCCGCCGGGGGCGTGCGCGCGTTCGACTCGCCGGTTGTCGCCGAGGGTGAGCGCGTGTCCGACTCGCCGGTGGCCGATGCCGCGATGCGCGATGACGCGGAGGCCGTGCGGGCGCTGATCGCCGAGGGGGCGGACGTGGACGCGCCCCGGGGCGACGGGATGACGGGGCTGCACTGGGCGGCGCTGAACGGGAACGCAGAGATCGCGCGGATGCTGATCGATGCGGGGGCCGACCTCGAGGCGGCGACGCGATTGGGGGCGCACCGGCCGCTCCACGTGGCGGGGAGGGCGGGGCGGGGGGAGGTCGTCGCGATGCTCGTCGAGGCGGGCGCCGATGTGGCTGCCGTGACGGAGACGGGGGCCGCACCGCTCCACTTTGCCGCCGCCTCGGGTGATGTGGGGGCCGTGACGGCATTGGTGCGCGGGGGCGCGGTCGTGGACGCGCGGGAACCCGAGTGGGGGCAGACACCGCTGATGTTCGCCTCGGCGCTGGGGCGCACCAATGCGGTGGTCGCCCTGCTTGAGGCGGGGGCCGATGCGCGGGTCACGGCCCGTGTGATGGACCTGGTGGAGCGCGACATCCTCGACCGCGAGTCCGAGCGGCGGCGCCGGACCGAACTTGCGGCGTTGCGGGGCGGGCAGGACGCGCAGAGCTACCCGGTCGAGTCCGGGGTCGCGGGGGCGACGCCGCGGGGGTCGTCCGCGCCTGCAACTTCCCGGGAGGCGCAGGCGCGGGACGCCGTGCAGGAGGCGTTGGAGGCCCGCCGCCGCACCGGCGAGCCCATCCCCCTCAACTACGCGGACCTGGTCAGCTGGCACGGCGGCCTTTCGGCGATCCACCTCGCCGCCCGGGAAGGCCACAGCCTTACCGTCATGGCCCTCCTCGACGGCGGTGTCCCCATCGACCTCCCCAGCGCGGCCGACAACACCACGCCGATGCTGATCGCCGCCATCAACGGCTACTTCGACCTCGTCCTTGAACTCCTCGAGCGCGGCGCCGATCCCACACTCGCCAGCGACGCCGGCGCCACCCCGCTCTACGCGGTGCTGAACGTGCACTGGGCGCCCAAGGCCCGGCACCCGCAGCCGCTCGCCTACGAGCAGCAGACGACCGGCTACCTGGAGCTGATGCGCGCGCTCCTCGACGCCGGCGCCGACGTCAACGCCCGCCTGAACCGCACCCTCTGGTTCACCACCTACAACCGCGACCTCCTAGGGGTCGACCGCACCGGCGCGACCCCCTTCTGGCGCGCCGCCCACGCCACCGACGTCCCCGCCATGAAGCTCCTCCTGGAGTACGGCGCCGACGCCCATCTCCCCACCATCAAGGTCCCCCGGCGCAGCTTCGGCGGCGGCGGCGACGAAACGGACCCCTCAGGCCTTCCCCCCGTCCCCATCGGGGGCCCCGCCGTGCACCCCATCCACGCAGCCGCCGGCGTCGGCTACGGCCAGGGGTTCGCCGGCAACTCGCACCGCCACGCCCCCGACGGCTGGATGCCCACCATGAGGTTCCTGGTGGAGGAACTCGGCGCCGACGTCAACACCCGCGACCACAACGGCTACACCCCGGTCCACCATGCCGCCGCCCGCGGCGACAACGAGATGATCCTGTACCTGGTGGAGCAGGGGGCGGACGTTACTGCGGTGGCGCGGAGCGGGCAGACGACGGTGGACATGGCGAACGGGCCGGTCCAGCGGATCCAGCCATTCGTCGAGACGGTGGTGCTGCTGGAGCGGCTGGGGGCGAAGAACAATCATCGTTGCGTGAGCTGCTGAGGGGGCGCGGGGAACGTTCTCGGGGACCGCGTTGCACGTTTTCGTCCTGAGATGTGTCTATTAACCAGTAGGTCGAGTGGCAAGAGCCGCCACTAGTGCTGATTGGCCGAGAGGACGCACGGGACGATGCCCACCATGGCGACTGATCGTATTGGCCGTTGGGTAACGGGAATGATTGTCGTTCTGACGGTCATTTGGGTAGCCTATCGGCACGTTGCGTTGCGCACGTCAGCGAATCAAATCCTGGCAGAGGTCGAGACGATAGTGCCCCCGGTTTCCCTGGACAGTAGTTCAGCAACCCTTCCGGGGTGCAGGAGAGAGGAGGCACTGAATGTCTCGGAGTACGGAAGCGCAGGATTCGACGAGGAGCCGCGGGAGGCCGGAAGGCCTGCCGAAGCGGTGGAGCGCGCAGCGGATGAATCGAAAGATGCTGCCCCGATGCGGGTCACGCTCACGAGGCACGCGATCGCCAGCGATCCGAATCGTCCCCCGGTCCGCACGCAATCGGATATCGCACTTGAACTTACGGAAATAGCCACTTACACTCTTCCGCTCGGGATGACCGTCGAGGGAGCAGCGCTTTCCCCGAGCGGTGCCCGCGTGGTCGTCTGGGGGTCCCGGCCGAGGGGCTTCCTGTACTTCGAACGCGGTGTTGGAGGTGCCCGGTCGGTTCCCCGTGAGCGCCTGCCACCCGAGGAGATCGCGGGCGTCGCATTTCTCGACGACTCCACGCTCGGCATCATCCACGCCGGAGGAAGGGTGTCGGCGGTCGAGTGGGGGAGTTGGAAACATCGTACGTCAAGGGTCATTCCGGTTTCCGGCATCCGTTCGGCTGCTTTGGGGGACGGTGGCTGGTGGCTGCTGGCCGAGGGAACGGGCGAAGACGCAGCTCTACATTTCCTGCCCGGCGACGGAGTGTCGAGTCCCAAGCACGTGATGCCGCTCGCCGCTTCGCCCGATCGAGCGTTCCTGGCGACCGCCGGCACCGACGCCCTGGTCGCGCTTCGCGATTCACCTTTCCTGGTGTGGAGGATCGGCGTTGACGGAGATGTTGTTGCGGGGATGCAGCCAGACCGTCCCCCGTCGAATGGAACCGCCGAACGAGACCCCCCTCCAAGATGGATGGGCTTGAGTGCGCTCTCCGTCGCACCCGGCGTGGTCCAGGTCATCGCGGACGTCACGAGCGATGATCGTCTGCTGGTTACGTACGACGATAGGGGTGATGTCGTGTCTAGTCGAGTCTTGCAAGCCCCCTTCGGTCTTGTCGCCGTGGCCTCCCACGCCCGGATTCTTGCTGCGTTACGGACGTTCGAAGCGAGCGAAATCGTGTTGTATTCCTGGCGGTGGCGACTCCGCGCCCCCGCAGGCAGTGGGTCACTTCCCGAAAGGAGAAACTCCGATGCGTAATGCAACAAGCTCCCTGCTCCCGGTCCTCGCGGCGCTGTTCGCACTCGGTGTGTCCGGGATGCCGGAAAGCGTCGCCGCCCAAGAGGAGGGGTGCACCGAGTGCGTGAAGGAGGACAACGGTCCGCCGGAGTGCGTGCCAAAACTGGAAGGCGATGGCTACGACACGTGCTTGGTCGTGAAGCCGCACCAGGACTGCGCGATGAGCAGCGATGAGCCGGATTGCGTCGCCGATCCTGGTTTCGACGGCAGGGCGATGCATGAGGCTTTGCATTGGGCTTCAGGGGTGGTGACGGGCGCGGTTGGTGGGGTGGAGATCCCCTGGTGGCAGCAGCTCGTCGTGCCCGCCGCCGAAAAGTCCTGGGCAGTCGCGCGGCAAGCATGCACCGGTGCCATCGTCCAACGGCGTTACTCGCTGGCGCGCATCACCGAAATACGTGCTGGACTCCGACGTGTCACGATCTAACGCAAAGGTCCCCGGAGGGGGTCCTCGGTTGGCCACCATGGCGGTGGCGGCACTCGGCTGCTCGTGCCTTTGGGCGGCTTCACCGTGCTCCGGCTCCGCTCAGGGTGAGAGGTGGACCTTGGAGCGCACCATCAGGATCGGCCATCACCACGACCCGGAACGGGGATTGACCTGGGTGCGCGATGTGATCGTTGTAGGCGAGCGCCTGTTCGTGATGCAACACCATGAGCAGCGCCTCCGGATCTTCTCCCTCGCGGGCGACTTCCAGGGCTTCCTCGGCGGCCGGGGCGAGGGGCCGGGGGAGTTCAGGGAGGTGAACGGGATAGGCGTCCGCGATGGGCTGGTCTGGGTCTCCGACCGGCTCAGGGGACGCGTGCAGTACTTCGACCCGGAAGGCCGCTACGCTTCCTCGATACGGGTCCGGGGCCATCCGACGCTTTCCATGGGCGACATGAGCGTGCGCGCTGTGCTCGCGGATGGGTCCATGCTCGTCACGTTCCTTCGGTACGCTACCGAGGACGCAGCCTTTCCCGATCGCCCGCAACACGTGATACGGCTCAATGCGCAGGGATCGCCCCGAGACACTGTGTCGGTTCTCGCAGGCCGTTCGGGCGCGTTGAAGCTCGGGAGGACGGTTACTTGGCTGCCCGAATCCTACCGGTCGCTGTTCGCCCCGAGTGCGGACGGGTCGGGATTCGTCATCGTGCACCGGGAGGCCGCCATGAGCGCCGAGCCCCACGCCTTTCGTGTGATTCGGTTCGACGCCACGGCGGACACCGCGTGGGTGCGCGACATCCCGTACGATCCGATCCCGGTCTCTTCCGAGTGGCGGTCTCGGCACCTTGAGGAGCGCAGCGACTTGAGCGCGCCACTGCTCCGCGTGCTCGAGGGCGCCTATCGGAATCTGGAGTTCTTTCCTCCCGTGGGGGATGTGCAGGCCGGCGCGGATGGCAGTACCTGGCTGCTCGTCCGCACGGGCGCGGATACCTCCGAGTGGGAGGTGCTGGACGCGTTCGGCCGTTCCCTTGCGCGCGTCGAGCCTCCTCCGCAGGGCAGGATGATGTGGGCGGGCACCGACTCGCTGTGGTTCGTGGAAGAGGACGAACTCGATGTCCCGTACTTGGTTCGATATGTCATTCGCCGCCCGTGAGCAGCTGTCGCAGGCCCCGACTCGGCCCGACGAAACTTCATGCATTTCCATTCATCCAAGGGAGGGCTTTCCGATGAACAAGCCATTCAATTACTTCAACTACCTATTCCCCGCCCTCGCGATCCCTGCTCGCGATCGCATGCCTGGGCGTGCCGGCGCGCGCCACGGCCCAGGATTACTGCTATGAGTGCGAGCGGTGGGAACCGGAGGAGGAGGACGAAGACCCTCCTCCGCCGGAGGAGGACGAAGACCCTCCTCCGCATTACTTTGCTTGCAGAGCGACGGAGGAAACGGCATTCGAAGCATGCAGGCTGTTGAGGGGAGGGCGGCAATGCAGCCACAGCAACCGCCCGGGCGGTAGCCCGAATTGCCTCATGGTTCTCGATCAGGCCGGCCGCGTCTACTCGGCGGAGCTCCCCCGACGGATGCAGGAGGCGGCGCCCGCCACCAACGTCCTGCCGGAGGTGGCCCGGCACGGATGCACCGGCGGGATCGTTCGACAACGCTACTCCCCGGCGAGAATCGCTGAACTGCGTTCGGGCCTCCGGCATGTCAAGATCTGAGATAGCCGCCGGCGCCTTGATGGGTGCCGCGCTGGCTAGCTTCTGCGCCGCTTCGCCCCTCCCGGCCTCGGCGCAGCTGGAACGGTGGACGTTGGAGCGCACCGTCACGATTGGCGATGCGTTCGACCCGGAGACGGGACTCACTCGGGTGGGACGCGTGATTGTACAGGGTGACCGGATGCTCGTGGCGCAACCGTTGGAGCACCGCCTCCGGGTCTTCTCCCTCACCGGGGATTTCCTCGGGTTCATCGGCCGCAGGGGAGAAGGACCGGGGGAGTTTCGGAGGGTGGGCAGCATGGGCGTGCACGAGGGCCGGGTATGGGTCGGCGATCCCGAGTTGCAGCGCCACCAGTACTTTGACGCCGAGGGCCGCTTCGTGTCGTCGGCGCGGATCAAGGGCCACCCGACTATGCCGGCAAGCAGCCTGCTGAGCGTGCGGGGGATTCTGCCGGATGGCTCCAGACTCGTCAGGTACGCCCTGACTTCAGCGGACGAGGAGGCCGGGAAGCCGGGGGCTGTGTTCCGATTCGGGCCCGATGGGCTGCTGCGGGACACGGTGGCCATGATCGTCGGGCGCAACAACGTCGTCCGACTGCTTGGGATCGGCTGGACGGTGGTTTCGACCATTCCCGTGTCGTACCGCTCGCTGCTATCGGTCGCGCCGGACGGGTCGGGATTCGTCGTGGTGCACCGCACCGCCCCGACGAGCGCCGAACCCCACACGTTTCGCGTGATCCGGTTCGACGCCCTGGCGGACACCGCGTGGGCGCGCGAGATCCCGTACGATCCGATCCGCGTGCCCGCGGCGTGGCGGTCACGGCACGTGGAGCGCCAGGTCCGCGACATCGTCGAGGAACCCACGTTTCCTGAGGGCCGCATTCGGCGGCAGTTGGAGAGAGCCTATGGCGCGTTGGAGTTCTTCCCTCCTGTCGGCGGTGTACGTGCCGTGCCGGACGGCTCGACCTGGCTGCGCCTCCGCACGGGCGTCGAATCATTCGAGTGGGAAGTTCTGGACCAATCCGGCCGTGCCTTTGCGCGTGTCGATGCGCCGCAAGGCAGGATGGCGTGGGTGGATGCGGAATCGCTGTGGTTCGTCGAGCGTGACGAACTCGACATCTCGTACCTGGTTCGATATGTCATCCGCCGTCCCTGACCAGGCGCCGCATGGCCCGTCGGTTCCTCTGGACGGGCTGTATGACCACCGGCTCTCCGGGGTCGCGAAGGGCGTCAGGTTGTACCTGCTTCCGTTGGTCGCCGTAGCGGCCGGCTGGGCTCTGGCCGGACCTGCCGCGCTGCTGTGGACTTCATTCCTGCTGGCCGCCCTTTCCGGATGGCTTGCAACGTATTCGCCGTGAGGAACGAACTCGATCCACGTGATCACGTCCCCGGTGGGTGACGACGCTAAACCATGGTTGCGACAGTTCCTTGCCGGTTCGGGCGCCTTCGCGCTCGGTGCCGTCGCCGCGGGTGCCCTTGTCGGGGTCGCGCTGCAGTCGCTGGGTGGACTCCTGCAGGTAGGCGCGCTTCACGGAACGGCCCTCGTTGCCGCCGCCGCGCTACTCCTGAGGCCGATTCTGTTCACCTCGCTTCGACCGCCTTCCGGTCGCTGGATGGTTCCGCGAGGTTGGAGCCGGTTCGGGAGGTCGGGCTATTCACTGCTGTTCGGGGCCGCGTTGGGAACGGGGTTCGCGACGCCGATCACGACAGGAACCGTGTACGTTCTGGCGTTGCTCGTCGCCACTGCGGAGATGCCGCTTCTGGCGGCCGGTCTCTTCGGAGCCTTCGGTCTGGCTCGCGCCGTTCCGCTGATTGTGGTTGGCAGATGTCTGTCGCGGCGACCACCACAAACACACGACTGCCTGGACTGGTTGGGCTGGTCGAGACCCCTGCCCGACCTATTCGGTCGGCTCGTCACGTCGTTCCTGGTGGGCGTCGTGGTTCAATACTGGAATCTCGCACCGTTCGAATGACGTTGCGCAGTGTCGTAAATCGAATCTTGGGAATCTAACAGGAGGCCACGATGCTTTCGAGTCTGTATCGCTGCTTGATTCGGGTGACCGAAAAGGTTCACGATCCGAAACGTCCCCGCGCCCTCGCGCTCAGCCGGCGCGCCTTCACCCGCACATTGGCGCTGGTCACGTTCGGTGGTGTCGCACGGCCCGCGTCCCCGCGCGTCATTCCGAGCGGCGTCTGCGAATGCGACGAGGTCGGACAATGCAGCGGAGGTTGCGAACCGAGTGCAGGACCCTGTACCAGGTACAGCAAGCAATGGCCGGGTGCCGGAGCCAACTGCTGGTGTCACGCAATGGGTGGGGGGGCCTGGGCGCACGTATGTGACTGTTTTTGTCCCGGGACACGGTGGGAGTATTGTACTTGCTGGACGTTTGGTTACGCAGGGTGCGACAGAGTAGTGTGACATGATAATGACGGTCTGAGCCAGGGAAATACGAAAATGACGTCTCTCGACGATGAGCTCGGGATCGTTGGCGGCAGTCGCAGGCACAGCCGCGTCCCCGGCGAGGGGGTTGCCCAGGAGGCGGCGCTCTTGCGGGGGGAGGTTGAGCTGGCTATCGGGGCCATCCTGGACGGCGATCCGGCATACCTGTTCCACGACGTGCAGGCGCTTGCACGGGATCCGGAGGGACTCATATACGCGGCCGACTCCGGATCGCGCACGGTTCGCGTATTCGATCACCGCGGAAAACACGTTGTCAGCATTGGAGGACGAGGCGAGGGCCCCGGCGAGTTCAGCTCACCGCTTCTTTGCGGCCTCGCGTTCGATCCGGACGGCCGACTCTGGGTGAATCAGACGATTTCCTTCGAGATCTTTACGGTCGGTCCCGGAGGTGTGCGCTACCTGGAGTCCTTCGTTGTCCGCGACCCCAGTACAAGAGCGCTCTGCGGCAACCCGATGTTTGCTGGGCCGACGGGAATCACGGTCCCGCGCAGGGGGCCAAGTAATCAGGGAGCCAAGGACGAGCACGTTCAGGTGACGGAGAGCGGGGAGGTATGGGGCAGAGTGCCTAACGTGCATTCAGCTCCGGATTTCGGCGTATGGGAATGGCCTGTCATGGTAATTCGGTCGCCGACTCTGGGGACCAATCCAGGTGCCTTCCCTCCACCGTTCGCGGCCAGAGTCCTCGTGGCCCATGCGCCTGACGGCGGGTTCGCTCAGGTCTTTTCTCCGGTCTACGACATTCGCGTTCACGGACCGGATGGCGCGCAAACGGCCAGGGTGCAGAGCGACCGGCTAGGACCTCTTGTCAGTGAAGGGGAGATGCGGGAAGGGTACGAAGAGCTGGCGAATACCCGCGACGTGCTCCGGTCCGGGGGACCACTTGAATTGGTAGACTACACGGATTACCGGATCCCGGAGAGGAAGCCGGTGATCAACCGCATGTGGTACGACGACGACGGTCGGCTGTGGGTCTGCTTTTGGCAGGCGGAAGCCGACTCCATGCATCGGGCGCACGTGTATGACTCGGAGGGCCGGTTTCTCCATGAGGCCGAGTGGCCGAGGGGGATCGAAATCTGGCGTGGCGGATTGAGCGGCGACGTGGCGGTCGGCGTAAGAAGGGTGGAATTCGACGTGGAACAGGTGGTGCGACTCAGGTTCCAGCCCGCCCCAAACCCACCCAGCGAACCTTGAACGCATGATCTCGCAGTCTCTTGCTCCGGAAACGGGCGACATCGCCGCTTTGGGCCGAGCGTTCCTCGCCGTCGTGCTCGGCTTCGCGGGGTGGGCGAAGCTCCGCGACTGGGGTGGGTTTCGCGGTGTGCTTCGCTTCCTGATGCCTCGGGCGCCCGCAGCAGCGATCGCTTTCCTGGCAGCTGGCATCGTGGGTTTCGAGGTGCTCTTGGCCGGCCTGCTGGTCGCGGGTGTCCATACGGACATGGCGGCTAGGGGCACGGTGGGGTTTCTGTGTGCCGCCACGGCCGCGCTCTTCGTGCTTCGCCGACGCGATTACCAAGGGGGCTGCGCCTGCTTTGGAAACCATACCGACACAGGGCCTGTTGGCTCCCTGGACCTCGCTCGAAATGCTGTGCTCATCGCTGTTGCGTTCGCCGTCACACAATCTCCGACGGCTGTGCAGCCGCTGTGGGCGTTTCCCGCCGCGACGATCGCTCTTGCCGCCGCGACCACGGTGGGGGTACTTCTCTTGTACGGCATGATTGCCGCGGTGGTCGCAATGCGAACTGCGGGGGCACGCCTGCGGAGCGAGGAAGTCGAGGCCTTTGTACGATCGGAGGACCAAGCCGGAGGCCGTGCAACGTGACTTGGCTGTTCTGGACCAGCTACGGCATCCTGTGGGTGGTGGTGCTCATTCTGGGAGCGGGTATGATCGTGATGCTGAGGGAGCACGCCGATCTGCTGCTCGGCTCCCACGAGGGCCGATCCCGCCTTCACGGGCCTCCGGAGGGCACGACCGTGCCCCGTCTCAAGGGTGAGGAAGTCCGGCTCGCCGCTACAACTCCGGGACGCCCAAGGGTGGTCCTGTTCATGGCGGTCACGTGCGATCCGTGCTGGCGCCGCCGCCCTCAGATCTCTCATTTTGCGGCCGACCAGGCGGAAGCTCTGGAGACCGTCGTATGCTGTTCCGGGCCCGTCGAACGCGTGCGCGAATTCGCCGGGGAGTTGGGTCCGGAGGTGTCCGTGATCGCGGATCCCACCGGAGACACGTCCGCATCGTGGCGCGTTTTCTTGACACCCTTCGCGATCGGAGTAGATCGATACGGGGTCGTTCGTGGCAAGGTAGCGAATCCTGCCTACGACAACCTCACACTCCTGTCACGCGTTCTCGTGGCCGGGGGCGGGAACGAGTCCACGCGGGTCGAGTAGCCTCCGGGCAACCGCGAGTCGGCGGTGGGAACAACCATCTGCCGCGTGCGCCATAAGCCCCGTGTTGGCCGCCGTCCAGTCACTCCCGCCGCCACCGAATTGCACGATTTGGCTCTGAGATGTGTCTATTAAAAGGGGCTTGAGTGGATGAATGAGCTGATTAGCAGCCACACGACTAAGACGAGGCTGAGAGTAGCGTGTCACGATCCAGGCGGCGAGGGCAATCGAAACTGGCAGTGCCGGTGGCCATCGGTCTTGCCCTGGTTGCCATTCTTCAGATCGTCGGTATCGTCTCAGGCCGCAATGAGCCTCCCCCCGGTGATCCGGTCGAGATCGGTGATGATCTGTCGCTGATGTCACTTGAGTACAGCGACGGGACCATCGCCGCCCTGGACCCAACTCATCCCATGCTCCTCCTGATCTTCGATCCGGATTGCGTTCACACCAGCCGGATCGCACCGCTGTGGTCGTCGTTGTTGGCCTCAGGTGCAATTGAGGGACTTACCGTACTGGCCGTCGCACCAGGGCCGGTAGCTGCGGCTGCGGAATACGCGCGGGCACAGCGATGGGGGGTCGTGGTGGCAGCCACGACCGGATCGGAGGACCCGCCGGGAATACATCCCGTACAAGACGCACCCCGTGGGTGGTCGCGGTCGACTCGAATGGCCGGGTCGTCCACGAAGCGCATGGGAGCAGGCTAACCGAGGTCGCTGGTTTTCTCCTTGACAGTCGGTAGGAACGGCGACCAACCTTCGCAACCAGGGGACGTGTTCCCCGAAGAAAAGAGAAGAACCCGAGACGATGCGAACTGTGATCGTGGTCCTCATCCTCCTGAATGCCGCACTGGGCGCGATGGGTCGTCCGCACCCGTATCCGGGTGACTCGATGTTCAGCTGTTGCCGAGGAACGGGGGTCGACGCCTATTGCTGTGTGGGCTGCTGCTACTACCCGAACTGCGACTCCGACCTGGACTGCATTTGACCCAGCACATTGCCCCTGGCAGCGGAATCAGCACCTGTGGTTCCGCACGGTGCGTTGGGGCAGGGGTGCGGGCGCTCCTTCCCTGGCTGCTCCTGCTCGTCTTCCTTCGGCCGTTCTTGACCCCGGAATGGCCACCGTACGAGTGGACAGGATCCCTTTCGAGGTGGTTCGCTGGTGTCGCCGGCGACGTTGGACTTTTCCTGCCTTTCCTGCTTTTCTCTGCTGGAACGGCTCTTGCCCGAGTCGTCGGGTTCTCTCGTCGGCTGGTCGGAATCGCAGTGGTGTTCGGCATCTTCTCGGCATCCCTGGCCTACGGGTGTTCGGCGGTCCTCACACCGATGCTGGTCCATCGATCCCTGGCTGAACAGTTACCGGACATCGAAGAGGTGCAGCCCTTCGGGCCCGGCACACCAACCGGCCTGGTCCGTAATCTCATCTTCGTGGAGCAGAATCCGCCGACGGAGTTCAGCCTCGGCTCGAACCTGAGGCGGCACCGCCCCCCGGAGGTGCTTCATTGGGAGTTGAATCGTCCAATCGCCCTTGCTGTGTTCGGGATCATCAACCTGTTCCTCGGGATGCTGGCTGCGGAGGCGACCGTTGGCTTGAACCGGCCCGTCCAATGGAATGCACGATTGGCGATTGGCGTCTTAGGTGCAATCGCCTTCTTTGCGCTGCAGGAGATGGGGTCGCCGATCCAGTCGTTTCTCCGCGGCGATCCCATGGGATCGGGAGTCCTGGCTGCCTGGGGCCCGTTGGCGTTGCCGCTGGCGGAGGTGCTCGTGCTGGGGTATCTCGTGTGGAGGCAACGCTCGTGAGCGACCCGCACACACCCGTCGGCGGTACCGAGCCGGATGATGCCCAGCCGGATGCGCAGGACGCAGACGAACCGTCGCAGTCATCCGGCGCCACCTCCGGGAACGGGCTTGACCGGTCGGAGCCGGCCCGCCCAAAACGGGAAATCGACCTCGCCGCCTTCCGCAGGGGCGAGGGGTTTGAAGCCGTTCTGGCGAAGTTCGGCCCAATGATCCACTCCGTGGCCCACCGTTACGCGGAGGACGGCGATGAGGAAAAGGATCTCTACCAGGAAGCCTGCTTTCGCATCTGGGCAGGGCGTGAGACATTCCGGGATGGTGCGCTTCACGTGTGGATCTTCCGAACTGCGGACCGTTGCTGCCGCAACCTGATCAGGACTCGGAAGTCAAGGCAGGCCGCCACCGAGCGGTACGCCGACGCTAACCCGAATGGTGTCCTACCCTCCGGGGTATCGGCCGACCCATGGAAACATATGCTCGGAGTGGAAGCCAGGGAGCGCATCAAACGGGCGCTCGACCAGCTGGGTGGGCGTCTGGCGCATGCCTACATTCTGACCGAGATCGAAGGGTACTCAGCTCGGGAAGCGGCGGAGATCATGGGTGGCAAGGCTTCCACGATCAGATCCCTCGTGCGGCACGCCAAGCGAAAGCTCAGGGATTACTTGAAGGAGGAGGAATGAGTTGTCCCAATGAGACCACACTGACCCGGGTCGCTCGAGGCGGCACGGCCGATCCGGCACTGTCGCGACACCTTGAGGAATGCCCCGAATGCAGGCGGGACCTGGACCGGGAGATCGCGCGAGCCGTCCGCGGGGCCCTGTACCCCGACATCCCGGTGCCTGCGGAGCTGAACGCGAGTGTGATGGCGCGTGTCCGTGCCCGCGCCGCAAAGCTGCTCCGGCGCCCGGGTCCGCTGGACCTCCTCATCACCGGCGTTCTGGCTGGCGCGGGCGCGTATGCTGCGTTCGCGGCCACCGGTGGAGGAGGCATTTTCGCGCCGAACCCCTATTCGGTGGCCTTCGGGGTGATCGGCGGCGCCATCGTTGCGTGGTATCACTGGTGGCGGAGCGACCGTGAGCGAGCACCGGTAGATCAAGCGGACAGTGTGGAAACTGCAGACATGGTTGTAAAGAGGACATGACATTTTGTAAACCGGACATTACAGTATGGACGGATGCTGGCAGGGATTGAGTGGGCGCGGTTGGCGGCCCAGCTCTTTTTTCGGGTCGGCCGGCACCCAGCGCTCCTGCTTGTAGCGTGTGTAGCATGCGACGACGCAGGGCGAGAGCATGGCGACCTTGAGCAGCCCACCTGGATCACCGGTGCGGAGTCCCGGTTTGGCGACGCCCCCGATCGGAATATGTTCTTTTCGCGCCCCTATGTCCGTGCCGATCCGGCGCGGAACCGTGTGTTGGTCCTTGACGGACCCAACTCGCAAGTCAGCGTCTGGAGCAGCGAAGGCGTGCTCCTCTTTACCGTGGGTCGCAGGGGGGAGGGCCCCGGCGAATTCGTCTCGGCCGAGGCGTTGTTCGTCGAGGAGGACGGGTCATTCACGGTTCTGGAATCCGGCGGTGCCAGATTCACCTATTTCACGCCAGGAGGGGACCTGGTAGAGACCGTGCGGGGGGAGGACTCGCGTCTCAGCTACTAGGGCTTCGGCCTGGCCCTCACCTTGCCCCGTGGCGGCTCGTACCTGGGTGTCCCCTCGGTGGGGCTTTCCGTTGTGATGGGACACTTCGGCGGGCGTCCGTTCGACATACAACCATTGCTGCGCGTCCGCCGGGCCGACACGGGACAGTGGCACGATCCTGAGCCACTGCTTTGGCTGGACTATCGGAACCGGTACTACGCCCCGGAATTGCCCGACGGGAGCCGGGTGTATGGAACACAGCCGTTTGGAGACGGTGATCAGGTGCGCCTTGAGGCGGGTGTTGCCCTGGTCAAGCGACAGAGGGACGAGCCCGGTGCGGTCGAGCTCATCGAGATGAGCGCCGGAGGCGATACCGTATGGCACCGCCGCCTGCAGTTTGAGCCTCGAAAGCTGACATCGGAGCGTGCTCAGGCTTGGGTGGATGAGCGGGTGGCCCTGGTCGCCGACCGTCGACGTGCGTCAGGATTCTCGATGGACGAAGTCCGGACGGCGTATGACGCAGCGCTCTACAGACCGGAGCATCTGCCGGCTGTGACCGGACCACCCGTTCTCACGACCTCGGGCGAAGTCTGGCTTCGGACCGCCGAACTCTCGGACACCCTCAGGGTCCACTACGTGGTGCGAAGAGGCAATGTGGAGGACGAGCCGCGCCGGGTCCTGCTCCCCGAATGGCTCCGCGTCAGCGACGCCACGGAGACCCACGTGTGGGGGATCTGGTGGGATTCGATGGACAGGCCCCATGTCGTCGGCAGGAGGTTGCTGCCGCAGACTGATGACGGTTGAGATGGGGGCGGACATCCTCAGGGTTGCCCGACACCCCGAGCACGGGGAGGGGTTGTGGGGGATGAGTCTGGACGCCGCCTGGACTCTCGTTGGAAGCGGATTCTTTCCCCGGAAACGGGCGGGCCCGGGTCAGTTCCGCGGCAGGGGTCACCGGGCGAAGATTCTCGTCGATTGCACGTTTTCGGTCCGAGAAGTGTCTATTAACTGTTAGGGAGTTCGCCGACGAGGCACCACACTCTGGGAGACTCGAACCTTCGGGAATCCAGGGCAAGTTCGAGGCGTTCCACGAATGGCTCTACCGAGATACCGAGTGGATGGCGAACCCTCGGGGGCGGTTCGCGGCCTTCGCGACCCAGATCAACATGCCGGACTTGGAGGGGTTTGAAGCCTGCCTGGATGACCTTGACCCGGTCGAGGCGATTGAGCGGGACATCGAAGCGGCCAGAGAGCTCGAAGCGCATGGCACCCCGACAATCCTGGTGAACGAAACACTTCTGGGCTCGGCGGCGGATTCGCTAACATTGACAGCACTCGTTGAGGCCGCGTTGAGCACGGGGAGGCGATAGCGCGAATACCGCTAACACTTCGAAACTACGAACCTTTCATCGGAGGGAAGTAAGAATGCACCGTCAGATCAGATCCTTAGCCCTGAGCATAGCCGCGCTAACAGTGATCCTGTTGCTGCCCGTAGTCTCTGGGCCAGTCCAGGGACTTTCGGATGGATTCTGTGAATTCTGTTCCTGGTACTGCCCGGATTCCTCTTCGGAAGACCTTGAGGAGGAATGCGACTTCATGTGCCCCGAGGGCAACTGGCATGGACACTGTATCGCGCCCGAGATGCAAGAATGCATAGACGAAGGTCCCGGGATGTTCGAGGTCGAGTGCCATTCCAGGCCGGACGGTCTCGAGCCGCACTGATGCCCCGAACACCCCGGCTCCACGTCGGCGTCTCGGCCGTGATTCTCCTGGCCGGGTGTGGGGAGTCCGCATCCGAGGGCGTGGATGCCACCGTTCGCGCCACCGGCATCTCCGTCATCGACTCCGCGGACATCGAACTCGTCGAAGTCGGTGCGGATGCGCTTGACAGTCTCCCGGAATGGACCTTCTCCGCAGAGCCGACCCTTACGATCGGTAACACGTCTGGAGAAGACCCCTATCTGTTCGCGAGCGTCCTCGCCGCGGTCAGACTTCCCTCCGATGAGATCGTGGTCGTGGAAGGCTTCGACTTCGAGTTCCGGGTCTTTGGTCCAGACGGCGTGTATCGCACGAGCTTTGGTGGAAGGGGCGAGGGTCCGGGCGAGTTCGGGGGAGTGATGGCAGTGCGGAAGCGCCTGGAAGGGGGCATGGCCGCGGCTGATGGTGAGTTGAGGAGGGCGACCCTTTTCGACGACCAGAACTCGGTCGAGGCGACGCGATCGTCCTCCTGTCGCGTTGCTGGCTGGTACTTCCGCGGCGTCGCCGTCTGTTACATGGGCGGTCTGACCGGGGACGACGGAGTCTTCTGGTATGCAACGCGCCGCTCTCCCGGACCGCAACCCGGGACAAACCCCAGGGCGGTGCAACGGAGCCCGGGCGGCATTCGCTACCTTGGACTCGGTTCCGGTGACAGCCTTGTCGTGGTCGATTCCATTCCCGCGGGCGGGCGGGCCAGAATCGTGCAATCGCTCGGTGGAGTGCCGGCCCTTTGGAGTGTCCCGGAGGTTTTCGCGCTGGAGGGGCACTGGGCCTTCGGTCCGCGAACGGTGGCGCTTGGCGAGTCGGACAGCTTCGAGATCAGGTTCCGAGATTCCAAAGGGGCGTTGCGGCGCATCCTGCGCGTAGCCATGGAGCCGGAATTCGTGACTTCGCAGGATCTCGACGCGATCCGGGCGCTCATGGGGACGCCGGCCAGCATCAGCCCCAGGGAACTGGCGTTGATGTATCTGGACGAGGTTCCCGCCGGCGGACAGATCCCCTTCTTCGGCGAGCTGCGGTTCGACGATGCCGGGCGGCTGTGGGTTGCCGACTACGTGCCGCCACGACTGCTCCTGGTCCCCGACACGACCTGGTGGACCGTCTTCGACGAGAAAGCGCTGCCGCTGGCGCGCATCGCGACGGGCCGCTCCGACGACATCCTCGAACTCGGCGAGTACCACGTGCTCCTGCGCGAGACGGACGAGATGGATGTCCAGCGGGTAGCGATGTACCGGATCGAGCGGGAGTAGCGCGGAGTTCGGGAACACGCCGTCACACCCGTTGCGGCCACGCGGACTCGCGCGTATGCTCTCGAAAACAGCAGTTGGGAAGCAGCTCCGCGGGACTGCCGGACCTGAGGAAGAGAGCCATGATCGCGAGACGGATTGTACTGACCTTTTCCCTGGCCACCATCCTCGCCATCCCCGCCCTCCCCCCAAACCCCGCCTCCGCCCAGGTTCCACCGGCCACCGAGTCCCGCCTCCGCTCCATCTTCGAATCCGGGGACTTCAACGCCCGCTCCTTCCAGGCCACCTGGCTGCCCGACGGGTCCGGATACACGACCCTGGAGTCCCCCCCGGGGGCTTCCGCGCGGGAGCTGGTCCGCTACGACGCCGCCAGCGGAGACCGGACGGTCCTCGTCTCTCTCGCCCACCTCACGCCGGCGGGCGCTTCTGAGCCCATGCGCCTCTCCGGCTATCAGTTCGCCCCGGACGGCGGCCGGGTGCTGCTCCAGACCAGGGGGGACGGCGTCTGGATGTTCGAATGGGCCACGTCCACGCTGAAAAGGGTGGACGGGGGAGGGGGGAACACGATCTCCCCGGACGGAACCCGGATCCTCTTCACCCGCGACGGCGACCTCCACGTCCATGACGTTGCAACCACCGAAACCACGCGCCTGACCCACACCACCGCCGAGTCTGTCTCCAACGGCCGCGCCACCTGGAGTCCCGACGGCAACCGCGTCGCGTTCGTCCAGTCCGACGCCTCCGGGGTGCGGATGCGGTCGATGCTCGTCCCCACCGATCCGTCCTATCCCGAACTGCGGGAGGTCCGGTTCGCGAGGGTGGGCGAGACCATCACCAGGCTGCGGGTGGGGGTGGTGGACGCCGAGGGCACGGCAGTCCGCTGGATCTCGATTCCGTCCCCGACCGAGGGCTTCTACCTCGGGCAGGTGAGCTGGGCCGGCAACTCCGAGGAGCTCCTGGTGGAGCAGTTCAGCCGCTTCCGCGACGAGCGGGACTTCTTCATCGCCAACGTGACCACGGGCGAGTTGAGGCGGATCCACCACGAGTCCGATCCGGCCTGGGTGGTCGCGAGCTATCGCCTGAACGCCGGCCTCGAGTGGATCCGGGGCGGCGATTCCTTCCTCTTGCTGACCGAGAAGGACGGGTGGCGTCACTCCTACGTGCACTCGCGCGAGGGGCGGGAGGAGCGCCTCCTGACGCCGGGGCCCTTCGACGTCATGGAGCGGGGCCCGGTCGATGAGCGCGGGGGCGGCGACGATGAGGGCTGGTTCTACTTCTTCGCCTCTCCCGACAACGCGACGCAGCGCTACCTCTACCGGGTCCGGCTGGACGGGTCCGAACCGCCCGAGCGGGTCACCCCCGAAGACCAGCCGGGGACCCACTTCTACGACTTCTCTCCCGACCTTCGGTGGGCCTTTCACACCCACTCCACCTTCGACACCCCGCCGGTGACCGCGCTGGTCAGCCTCCCGAACCACCGGGTTGTTCGGGTCCTGGAGGACAACGACGAGGTCCGGCGCCGTGCCGAGGCCACCACCTCCCACCCCACGGAGTTCCTGGAGCTGGACATCGGGGACGGCGTGGTGATGGACGCGTGGATGATCAAGCCGCGGGACTTCGACGCGGGCGCGAAGTACCCGGTCTTCATCTACGTCTACGGCGAGCCGCACGGCCAGACCGTTCTGGACCGGTGGTCGACGCGGAACAACTACCATCGGGCGATCGCGGACCTCGGATACCTGGTCGTATCGATCGAGAACCGGGGCACGCCCGCGCCCAAAGGAGCCGAATGGCGGCGGGCGCCGTTCCCGACCATCGGCGTGCAGTCGACGGAGGAACACGCGGCGGGAGTCCGGGAACTGGGCCGGATGCTCCCCTACGTGGATGTGTCCAGAGTGGGGATCTGGGGGTGGAGCGGCGGCGGATCGAACACGCTGAATTCGCTCTTCCGGAGGCCCGACGTCTACCACGTGGGGATCGCCGTGGTCCCCAAGCCCCAGCCGCACCTCTACAACGCGTGGTTCCAGGAGATCTACATGGAGACCTTGGAGACGAACCCGGAAGGCTACCGTGTCTCCGCGCCCATCAACTACGCCGAAGGGCTGGAGGGGGACCTGCTCATCATTCACGGCACAGGGGAGACCAACACGCACATCGAGATCGTCGAGGGGCTGGTGGACCGACTCGTGGAGCTCAGGAAGACTTTCGATTACTTCACCTACCCCAACCGGAACCACGGCCTGTCGGAGGGGGAGGGGACGGCGCTCCACGTTCGCATGCTGATGGTGCGGTATCTGCTGGAGCACCTGCCGGCGGGGGGGAAGGCGGGTGGCTGAATCCAGTCGCATGCCGAGCCGCTTTCCTGTTCTCTTCGCGCTCTGCGTCCTGGTCACCCTGTCGGGCTGCGTCGAGGAGCCGGGCTCCGAACCGGCGCCGGCTTCCCCGCCGGGAACGCCACTCGAAATCGATGCGGCGCCCGCGCTGAGCGTGGGGGTGGTCGCGGGCGACACGCTCGAGATCTTCGACCGGGTCGTGACCTCGTTCGTCCTGCCTGACGGGCGGCTTGTCGTGCCGCTGGGCGGAAGCCGCGACATCCGGGTGTTCACGGCGGACGGGGACTTCGCATACCGGCTGGGTGGGGCCGGCGAGGGTCCCGGCGAGTTCCTGTCCCTTTCCGCGGCCTGGCCACGTGGAGACACGATCGAGGCGTTCGACGGCGAGCTTCGCCGGTTGACTCGCTTTCTGCCGGACGGCCCGGTGGCGACCGTCCAGGTCCCCGGTGGACCCTTCCCCGATATGAGTCTCGGCGTGGGGCCACTGGACCGGGGGTGGGCGCTGGGTGGTGTCGCGGCCGGAGGGCCGGGCCAGCGTGACCGGGTCGAGATTCATCACTTCGACCGGGACGGCGCGCACCTCGGTGACCTTGGCTCGGCCGGTGGCATCGTTCGCTACGTTGCGGCCGGCCTTGGCGGTCCGGAGCCGCTGTCCCCCCGGTCCGTGTTCGCTTCGGACGGAATCCGTCTCTACCTCGGCGATACGCTCGAGCCCTTGATTCGCCGGGTTGGGCCGGCTGGTGTGCCGAGCGGGGAAGTCGCGTGGGAGCCCACGGAGCCCGTGTCGGTCCCGGAAGCGCTCGAGCAGGTGATCGACCGGGCGGTTTCCCGGGCATCTGCCGATCAACGGTCCGCCACCCGCGAGAGACTTGAAGGGGCAGCGGTTTCGACGGAACTGTCCGTATTCTGGGACTTCCTGCCGGACGGGCGGATAGCCTGAAGTCTGAATCACGGCAGGGAAGCTTCTAAAGTCATACGGGACTGCACGATCTGCGTTTCCCTCCGATGTACCGGACCTTGCTGGACCGTGCCGCGCGAGCGGGAAAACCCGGATTGTTTTGCGGGAATATGCGGGGCTTGCGCCGAGGCGTCGGTGGCCGCCGTCCATCATCTTCCGGGCACGCCTTCGGGCGCTGACTTCCTCCCTACCGGCGACCGGCGGCGCCGCGGCTGTTGTCGGGCATGCCGACGCGCAGACTCAGGCCGAGCCCGCCGGAAGCGCCGCCGTAGCCGCCCTGCGCGTCCAGCTTGAGGCCACCGGGCAGAAGGACGCCGTAGTTGGCGCGCGCGTCGAGGGTCCAGCGCCCCAGGTCCGGCCCGCCGGGGCGGAGCCTTCCGCCGAGCGGGCCGTGCAGGAGTTGGCCGGTGGCGCGGGCCGGGCCGCCCCAGCGCGGGGAGACCGAGAGCGAAAAGCCCTCCTCGTTCCCGTGTTTCCCGAGGGCGAGGGTCA
>JAJDXM010000068.1 GCA_022823225.1 Gemmatimonadota bacterium | reverse complement strand
CTTCCCGACGCCCTGTCACGCGGGGAGCGCTCACGGATGATCGCGCCGGGCCAAAGCGAGCATCGAAGCCGAGGCGTCGCGACGGACGCTGTGAGACGGCTCGCCTCGGGAAAACAGAGCATCCGCTTGACATGGATACTTAGCCCCCTACGCTACGTAAGCAGCATACCCGGTACCCGTAGGGGTGCCTGTCGGGTCGGCCGCAGTATTCGCGGCCGTTGTCGCTCAGGATCGTCTGGACCTTCACGCCGTGATCTTCGAAGAATGGCAGCGCGTGGTTGTTCAGGATCTGAACGGCGGTCACCGGCATCTTGGACGTGTAGAGCCGGGCCCACACGAAGGATCGCCTTCTCGACCGGCTCAGGCCTTGGTTCGGGTGCGGCCCCTTCGCTCCCGGAAGCCGTTCGATGAGTCCGTCGGCGCCGTGCAACTGGAAGCTGCGCCGGATCTGGTAGCATACGCCCGGCGACGTCGCTGACCCGGAGCATACCGAGGGCCGCCCATTGAGCGGTGGCGTGACGCAGAAGACAGTCGTTGCCACTGTTCGTCGTACCCGCTCGCACTTTCGATCTCGGGCGCTCCCGGCGGTAGCAGGGAACCAGAGGGGGGCGTTTTCCGTTCCGCTGGCTCGGTCGATGGTTGTTTTCCGGCCCGTTTATTCCGGAAACCCCGCGAATATCATCAATACTGCGGACGCGGCGGAGCCCCCTAACGGCTACGCTTCTGCTTCAGTAGGTCCCCACGTAACACGGCAGGGAATCACGTGAATCAGGCGAGAGTCAGCATGACGGCACGAACCCGAAGGCTGCTGCTCTGGGTCCTTGTGCTCATCTGCGTGACGGTGCCGATGGAATTGACGGCGCAGACCAAGGCCGACCGCGAGTCGGTCAACAGGGTGATCGAGTTGCTGTTCAACACTGCCGGGGAGTTCGGGGACGAAATCGCTCCGCTCCCGGGTGTCTGGAGCGTCGCCATTGCCAGGTTCGCCAAGGGCGATTCGCGAGAGATCGTGTTCCCCGCGACGGTTGGTGAGTGGTACTCGGTCGAGGGCGTGTCCGAGGCGGTAGGCACGGATGTCGACATCTGCGTCTACGGCCCCGAAGGCGATCAGATCGACTGTGACACACTGGACGACAACGTCCCGATCGTGAGTTTCACCGCGGAGATGGACGGCGTCTATCGGGCCGTGATGACGGCGGCGTCGGTGGAGGGAGGCGGGATGTCCTACGCCGGGATGACTCTGAACGACTTCACGTGCAACGACTTCGTTGAGCGCGGAAGCCACCGGCACTGCAGCTGAACTGCGAGGAGAACGGCGTGCTGCCCTTTCGGGATCGCAGAACTCGTAGGAATTGCGAGGTCAAGCAGCGGAGCGCTCGCGCCCGGCAGCTGTCCACAATGAGACGGATGGGAACTCGCAGACATGGCCGGGAGGAACTGGCTGGATGCCGTACTGGGCCTCGGTCAGGAGTGGAGGGTCACCCGGATCTTCGATGGCCAGGCCCTGCGCAACGAGCGCGAGGAGGCGCTTCGGACCTTCTCCCGGTGACAACCCAGGAAGCTCGTCCACTGCGCCGGGTGAAGACGCCGCCGTGCAGACATGCCAAGGCGATCCACTCGGCCCGGCGTCCCCTTCACCCAAAGACACCCAGCGCCTTCTCGTGTCCCTTGAGATGGGCGATCAGCGCGGTCGCCCGTGGTTGCTCAACCCACCTCGGCAGCGCCTTGCCCTCCTTGAGTACGCGGCGCACTGGTAGGGCGCGCCCTGCGGGCTTTAGCTTCAATAGAGTGCCTTCACGCTTGCAGGGGAGACAAAGATGAACGGAGAACAACAGGTGCGACAGAAACGACGGTCGATGCAGAGAGGTGCCTCCGGTGCAGCCGTGCTCATCTCCACCCTGATGCTCCTCCCGTCCGTGGTCGATGGCCAGGAAGAGTGCAGAGTGTACCAGCGGTCAGATTTCCCGTTCATCGAATCCCTGCATGAACTGGATTCCGAAGAGCGAAAGCTGGAGCACCTGCGAAGCTGGACGCCAACGATGGCGGCTGAAAACGGCCTCAAGACAGCTTACGCCTACCATTATGGATCCCTGCTGCAACTCTTCGTTCTTCACCATGTGCGTGGAGACGGGGTTCTTGATCGTGAATCCCTCATCGACAACATCGGGAACACCATGGGGGTATCCGACTGGATCACGATGAACGATGAAGGACATGTCGCCGAACGCTGGCCCGGGGGAGGTTATTTCCCGCCATATGCAATGTTCGTTTTCACGCTGGATAGTCTGATCCCCAACATTCTTGAACGACTTCCGGCTCGTCGCCTTCCAGAATGGGTAGACGCGACAACGCTCTGTTAGGGCGATTCGGATGGATGAGTCTTTCGAGAGAGAACAAGTCTGCCAGGTTTGCCGAGATTGGGAGGCCCTACTAGGCAATCAACTTCGACGAGTGCGTACGACAAGCCGGTGTACAGGGCCAGTCTGCGGAAGCGGTGGCCTTTCCCGGTCGTCCCATCATCCGCGGCCCCCTTGCACAGCTCCCATCCCAAGCAGCGGAGGGATGTTCTGGGTCACAGCGCTTGAGGTCAGCTGCCATAACCCGGTGCCCATTCCCCGTCGTCGATAGCTAAACGCCGCGGAGACGTGCACGTCTCCGCTGAGGCGTGAACCGGCCAGGGCTCCCCGTGCGGAACCACAGGCGCGCGGATTCGGGCTTCGTGTGGCCGACGATCGCACTCACTCGCATTCGCGCAATTGGGCCATGGCCTTCCATCTTGAAGACCAGCGAATCGGGGCCGTGGAAACCGCTTCCGTCCGTTGTTGCTTGTGGACTCGGAGCTGCTCGATGATGCCCTCCCCGAGAAGAATGAGTAATAGCGGCCACAACGTGTGATTATATAACGGCGTTTCGCAATGCGCTCAGCCGGTCTGGACGGGGCAGCCCTCTGTTCGGCCGTCAAACCACCGGTGGATCATATGGAGTTGAGGCGCCCCGGCAATCCGAAGCAAATGCACGTCAGCCCCATGGGGCGGCAGGAGGCTTCCGCGTGCGCATGGCCGGTCGCGGCGAAGGTACCCGGGTGTGGATGGCGGGGAGTGGCAGCCGGTGATTCGGACCCGATCTCGTGGCGGCACGCCTGGAGCTCGGGTACTCCCGGCCCCGGGGCCTGGGAACGTGTGGGGGCGTTCTCCCTTTCGCTGGCTCGGCCGATGGCCGTTTTCCGGCCCGTTATCGCGGACATACCGCGAATATCATCAATAATGGGGACGCGGCGGAGCCCGCTAACGGCTACTGTTCTTTCTTTATTGGCCCCCTACATGAATCTGACTAGAACCAGCATGATGCCAAGAACCCGAACGCTGGCGCTCTTCGTCCTCCTGCTCGTCTGCCCGGCGAACCCGCCCGCCCTGGCGGCCCAGACCACCGCCGACCGCGAGTCGATCCGCAGTGTCGTGGATCTCCTTTTCTTCAATGCAGACAATCCGGAACTGTCCGGGGACGAAGTGGCCCGCCACCCGGGAATCTGGAGCGTCGTGATCGCCCGGTTCGCCAAGGGGGACTCGAGAGAGATCGAGATCCCCGCGAAGCTGGGCGAGTGGTACCAGGTCGACGGGGCATCGGACTCGGAGGGAACGGACGTCGACATCTGCATCTACGGTCCCGAGGGCGATCACATCGACTGCGATACCGACGAGGACAACTTTCCGATCGTGGGATTCGTCGCGGAGAAGGACGGCGTCTACAGGGCCTTGATGACGGCGGTGTCGGTGGAGGGAGGCGGCACGTCTTTCGCCGGGATGGTCGTGTTCCGGGTTTCGGATGAGGAGGAGTCGCAGCGGGGAGGCGGGAGATAATGCGGTCCATCCGGCGCTGCCTGTTTTCCGGCCTGAGCTGGGCCCCATGGGCACCCGCCGCACTCGCTATCCTGTCAGCCGCCCTGATCGCGTCGCCCGCGAGCGCCACCCAGGATTGCACTCTGGCTCAGCGCAGAGGTGACTGGGACGACATCCAGCGGTTCCGGGACTGCATCGAGGAGCATGGTCTGGAAGCGTGGAGCCCCTGGGTGCTCCACCAGGCTGCGCGACTGACCACCAACCCGACTATCGTGCGACTGCTCTTGCAGGCTGGCGCGGACCCGAACGCCCCGAACGACAACGGGCTCACGCCGCTCCACGAGGGCGCCCACAACAACAACCCGACGGTCGTGTCCCATCTACTGGACGCCGGCGCACAACTGAACGCCCGGGACAACGCAGGCTACACGGCGCTGCACTGGGCCGCCGCGCAGAGCGGAAACGACCGCGTCGTGAAGGTGCTGCTGGACCGCGGCGCGGATCCCTTCGCCGAGAGCAACGATGGACGCACGCCGCTGCATTCCGCGTTGAGGTACCGGGCCGACCCCAGCGTGGTCGCGAGGATGCTGGAAGCGGGCGGCGGCGAGCATCTGACACCGCTGCAGCTTGCGGTGCTCGAGGGGGAGGCGATGCCGGTCCGCCGTCTGGTCGCCGAGGGCGCCGATCCGAACGAAACGGACCGGTACGGCTGGGGCCCGCTGCACTTCGCGGTTCCGTTGGGCGGACAGGCGGTGGTGTCTGCACTGCTTGCCGGTGGAGCCGATCCGAACGCCCGTACACTCAGCGGGGCAACTCCACTTCATGTGGCGGGGGAGCAGTCACCGTTGCCGGTGATCTCCGCCCTTCTGGGTGCGGGCGCCGACCCGAGTCTGAAGACAGCGGATCATGGCTGGACCGCACTTGCCTACGCGACTCAGCGAACCGAGGGCGCATTGAGCGTGATCAACACCCTGCTTCGTGCAGGTGCCGATCCGGGTGCCTCCCGGGAAAGCGCCGACAACTACGGTCTCCGGCCGTTGCACCGGGCCCTGATGAACTCCGAAATGACCGTTGCGGTGATCCAGGCATTGCTGGACGCCGGGGCCGACCCGCTGGCGCGAAGCGAACAAGGGAACACGCCCCTGCACCTAGCGGCGGATTGGACCGACGATGTCGCGATCATTGACGCATTGCTCGCCGCGGGTGCCGACCTGACGGCGGAAAACGAAGACGGCAACCGTCCCGTGGACCTCGCCTGGGACATCGCCGGCACCGAGGCCTACTGGCGCCTCACGGTACCGGAGGGAACGCTGGTACCCGGACGGACCTTCACCGGCACTCTCAGCTCGTCGGACGCGGTCTGGGGCGATGGCTCGCACTACGACATCTGGCGCGTCGCCGCTCAAGCGGTGGGACAGCGTGTAGTCATAGATATGGAATCGGACGACGTGGACGCCTACCTGAGAGTCCTGCGCAACGACGGCACACCGGTCGCGACCGACGACGATGGAGGGTCGGGATCAAACGCGCGGGTTGAGTTCCGCGCGGCGTATGCGGGGGACTACCTGGTGGTGGCCACGAGTTTCGAGGAGGGGGAGACGGGGGGGTATGGGATGAGGGTGCGGTAAAGGGCAAGACCCATGCATACCAAGGAATCCCTTATCTCATTCGCTTTTTGGATCACGACAACCCATTAGACACTTAGGAAGAGAACGATGATGGAGCAGATTTACGTTGCGGCAGGTGCGATGGTGACGGCGGTTGCGTTGCTAGGGCTCGCTTGGCGGGGGTTCATCGGCCCGGCCATCTCCAAGGAAGCAACAAATGCCACTGGGCCGGTGATCACGAGACTTGATGCTCTTTCCGGCGAAGGCGAGGGGTCTTTAGGGAAACGCCTTAGCGACATCGAGAGGTCGTTAGAGAAGCGCCTTAACGATCTAGACGGCGGGATTGATGGGCTCTCAGCTGCCATCGCCGCCATCCAGGCCGAGGTCGCTCCAGCTGGTGCCATCCGTACTCGACTGAGGCGGATTGAACATCAGCAGGGCTCACACCAGTGAGGGGCTACCCCGGATTTCTCACACGGAGCCAGGGTAGCGACCTGAGGGCGGTATCTGGGTGGTGATTGTGCCGTTGGACCGTGTGACGAGAGAGCGAGGAGTGCCGGTGACGGTGCAGGGATGGCGAGCGGAGGGGGATTCAGGTGAC
>JAJDXM010000003.1 GCA_022823225.1 Gemmatimonadota bacterium | reverse complement strand
GGCAGGTGCCATCGAGCAGCAATGGGTAGATCCCGACGGTCGTGCGGCCGCGCAGGTGATCGGCGATCGCCGCGTCGCCCAGCGCGAAGAAATCCCGATTGGGACAGGCGCCGCACCCGATCTTCGGCTTGCCGCAGATGTCGGGCTTCCACTCGTTGGCGCATACCGGCGCGTATCCCGCCTTGCGGGTGCGGGGGTTCTCCCAGCGATTCGCGAACACGCCGTCGCGGCCGCGGAAGAGCGAGCGGAACAGCGTTATCTTGTCCGCGGCCGGAGAGCTGCCGGTTATCGGGCCGGCGGGCGGATCGCCCCCTGGCGCGGCCTCCATGGCGCTCTCGATCTCGTCGAGTTGCCTCTCGAGCCTGGCTTTTTCCTCCGCGAGTCGAGCCAGGCGCGCACGAATTCTCCCGGCCTTGTCTCCGCCCGCGCCCCAACTTGCCGCGGCGACGTCCGGGTGTGTCGCCGCAGAACGCGGTCTCCCGTCCCCGAGGCCAGCCGCCTCGTGAACCGACAGATCGGAGCGCGCGGTCGTCGAGCCCGGTCCGTTGCCGATCCTTGCGGACATCATGTCCCGGTGAAAACCTCTCGCTCCAGTCTCCGGGCAAGCCGCGCTGCCCTCGGGCTCTCCATGTCGCGGAGGACATCGATCACGGTGCCGACGAGCGCCGGGTTCTTGACCGCACACCGCCCAAGATGGACGATCGTGTCCTCATCCGGGATTGCCGCCAAGGCGTGGATCAACGCCTCCTCGGGAGACCGTTGGAGTTCTTCGAGCAGCGTCCTCCTTGCCTCCGGATCTCCGCGATGGGCCAGCACGATCGCCGCCGTGCGGCGGATTTCCGCGATGGGCCAGCACGATCGCCGCCGTGCGGCGGATTTCCGGCGTTCGGTGGAAGAGTCCGATGCGCAGCCGCTCGGCGGGAATCCTGGCCTTGTCCGCAAGGGCGAAGGCGGAGCAACGCGCCGCCGCATCCGCGTGGTCCAGAAGCGGGGCCACGAACCACGTCGGCAGGGCAAGGCCCGTGCGCGCAGCCGCCTGCAGCGCGACCGGAAAGGTTGAAGCGGGCAGGTTCCGCAACAGAATCCGACGGAGGGTGGCGCGTGCCTCTGGGCTGTCCAGTTGCGCCAACGTCTCAAGGACCGCGATCTGCTCGGCAAGCGGCTTCTCGATGCCGAAGCCCGTGAATCGTCGCCACAGAGCCTCCAGCGCTAGCACCGCCCCTTCGAGCGACCGGGCGGCGATCTCCGAACAGATGCCCCGCACTTCCGACGGTCCGACCTCTCCAAGCAGCGCGATCAGGGTTTCGTCGTCGAGCGTGTCGACCTGAGGCATGGTGGTCCGCGAAGGCTTCGGCGGACGACGCGAGACATCGTCTCGGCCGCGCCCGTCGAACAGATCGGGCTGGTATTGAGCAGACCCGCGTCCCGCGGATGGCCGAGTGTCCATCGGTCGAGCATACCGCCCGTCGGACTCACGGGGTAGCCGGGATGACGAAAACCGGAAGTCTCGATCACTACGGATCGCCGGTTCGGGCCAACGGTGGAGCGACCGTTCCCGGCCACCTCATCTCCGCCGCGCGGTCGATCTGATGTCGGGCTCGGAATCGTTTGCCTCAGCGACCTTGTTCTGTCGAGACGCTTCCGTCCGCTGGGGTTTCCAATCCACGCTGCCGATCGGGAAACCCGTTGGCGGACGGGCGTTCTACCAGCCCCATCAAGTCCGCGACTGCCTGTCCAACTCTCTCTGCAGCCCTTTCGATGTCTCGGTCTCCCAGATGAGCGTATCTGAGCGTCATGCCGACATCGGCATGTCCGAGCAGCCGCGAGACCACGGGACCGGCACGCCGTTCATCACCGCGTGGCTCGCGTGCGTATGGCGGAGATCGTGAAGGCGTACATCCTCGATGCCCGCCTCCTTCCGGACCCGATACCAGAGATTGAGATCGCCGCCGCGCGGCCGCGCCGGGTCGAGGGGAGAAGCGAACACTTAGACGCTCTCTCCTCGCGGCTGGCGTTCCAGGACGCGCCGTGCCTGTGTGTTCAGCGTCACCGTCCTTGGCCCGAACTTGGCATCGGCCAAAGCACGTCGTTCCGCTTTTCGAGGCACGGCTCGCAGGACTTCCGCTCCAGCATCGCCGGACGCTTGCCGCACCTTGTACAGATCCGCGAGTGGCTGAACGCTGGCGTCATGACCGAGGGATCATGGAGCGACACGGGTGTGGGCTCGCCTCAGGGTGCGATTGTCAGGTCCTGTCTGGCGAACGTGTTTCTGCACTACGTGCTCGACCTGTGGTTCCACAAGGCATGGCGTCCGAAGGTCCCGGACGGTCAAGCGATCATTGTCCGCTATGCGGACGATATTGTGGTCGGGTTCCAGTACAAGCGGGATGCGGAGCAATACCTTCGCGACGTTCGGGAGAGGCTGGATCGCTTTGGTCTCAGCCTTCATCCGGACAAGACCCGTCTCGTCGAGTTTGGCCGGTTCGCCATGGCGAACCGCCGGGATCGCGGGGCGGGCAGGCCGGAGACGTTCGACTTTCCGGGCTTCACGCACTTCTGCACGAAGACCCGGAGAGGAAACTTCAGGCTTGGTCGCAAGCCGGTCGCAAGGACCCTGGCGCGTATCGAGGAGGTTCTCCGCAAACGTTGGCATCACGACATCTGGGAGGTTGGCGCGTGGCTTGGGCGGGTCTGCCAAGGCTGGCTCAACTACTACGCCGCCCCGGGTCGGGCTGGTGGCTCCGCACGTTCCGCCGCAGGCTGCAACGTCTGCGGATGCACAGCCTGCGCCGCCGGTCCCAGCGCCACCGCTTCAGTTGGAAGCGATTGGAGCGTATGGCCGAGATACTCTGGCCACGCACGACGATCCGCCACCCATGGCCGGACCAGCGGTTTGCCGTCAAACACCCGAGGTAGGAGCCGGATGGAACAGCGTCCAAATCCGGATCCGTGCGGGGTGTGCGCAGCAATGCGCATTCCTACCGCGACCGTTTTGATTTTCGTGCCCGCCCTTCCCTGTCGTCGAGCCCCGCCGTGGCGTGCGCACGGTTGCGCGCATTTCTTTCTCCACGACACCGTCGGGCACCTCTCCGCGACGATGATCGTCCCCTCGATGCGCGCTTCAGGATCCGGGGCGGGGTTCTTCTGGAGGGGGTTGTGGCAGCAGGGTCGGGTGCAGGGCGGTAAAGATAGAATCGAAGCTGCCCTCGCCGCCGTCGGCCTCGGCGAAGGCGGCGCTGGCCTGGCCGGCGGCAAGCCGCGGGGTTCCGTCCCCGGCCGGGCGGCTGGAGAACCGGCCGGACCAGGACCCGTCCGACCGAACGATTGCGCGATCCGGGTGAGTCACCGCCACAGAGGCGTCCGCGAACCCTCCTGTCCCGCGGATCGCGGCCGGCGCGAAGCGGATCTCCTAGCCGGTGGGCGGGTGCTCGACCGCCGCGTCGTCCTCGCGCCGTCGAAGCGCATCCAGAACCCGGCCGACAGGTAGTCGGTCGGGTCGTCATTGTCCCAGCTCACCAGGGCGTAGGCGAGCGAAACGCCGTCCCGGTCGGTCTTGCCCATGGTCCAGCGCCGGCCCGAGTGGTTGGGCATGAAGGGGAACCAGGACCACGAATACCACTCGTCGCGGAGGCTCGAGAATTGC
>JAJDXM010000031.1 GCA_022823225.1 Gemmatimonadota bacterium | reverse complement strand
CCCGGGGGGGGGGGGGTTGGGGGGGGGGGGGGGGGGGGGGGGGGGGGGGGGGGGGGGGGGGGGGGGGGGGCCCGGCGCCGCCGCCGCGTGGGGCCGCCGGGCTGCCCCGCCGCCGCGCGCAGATTAGCTTTGAGCGCCCGTCATCCCCCAATCAAACGAGGTCTTCGCCCAATGAGCGACCCCTTCTACACCGCCCGCGCCAGCGTGGCCAAGGTGGACGGCATCCACCGCCGCGCCACCCTCGAGGACGGCACCGAAATCGAATTCGGCGTCCACGGCCCGATCAAGTCCCACTTCCGCCTCGACGCCGAGCCGGACCGCCCGCTGCCCGTCGACTACATCGTCGCGGCCGCCGCCGGCTGACTCCTCGGGACCCTCAACGGCGCACTGGAGGTGCGCGGGATCCCGATGGCGAACGACGCGATCAGCGTCACGGCCGAAGGCACCAACGAGGTCGTGGAGCGGATCGTCACCCTGACCCGGATCCACGTCCACTACACGATCAGGCTGCCCGAGGGCGCGCCGCGCGACAAGGTGGACCGGGCGCTGGAGACGCATGTGGCCAAGTGCCCCACTGCGGCCACCCTGAAAGGTGCGGTCGAGGTGACCTGGTCGGCGGAGGTGGGGTAGGGCAATAGCGCTTCCGCGCTGGCCGGTACGCGTGAGACCACTGCGTCGTGTCCAGGAGTGCACAGAGGGGTGACCATATGGCGAACTGGGAAAGCTGCCCGGCGGTCGAACGCCATCCTCTGAAGGTGAGCGGCGCTTGGGTATTCAAGGGAACCCGAGTGCCCGTTGCCGCCCTGTTCGAGAATCTCAAGGCCGGCGCATCGATCGACCAGTTTCTTGAGTGGTTCCAGGGTGTCGATCAGTGGCAGGTCGAGACTGTGCTCGATCATGAGCTCCGCGCATTGGCGGCACCGGTCGCTTCGTGAAGGTCGTCCGGGGATTGGCGGTGCTGGTACTGATGTCCACGGCGTGGCCCCGGATCCGCGGCCCCGTCACTCTTTACGTGGGCGAACTCGCCCGGACCTTCCCCGCAAGGTCACAGTCACCTACCTCGCCAACGACCACAACTGCACAAACTCCACATCGAGTTCGTCTCTGGCACGGCCCAGGATGTAGTCTTCGCCGATCTCGTAGATCTCCAGGTCATCCGGGGTCTCGACGAAACCCAGCACCCGACCGTCAGGATCGAACACCGTCCAGAGCACACCGGGCGACTCTTCACCCGGAGGCTCGAACTCCTCGACCCACAGGTGGTCCAGCGCGTCGATGATGACGGAAGCGAAAGCGGGGAAGTACTCGGCAACCGGCGCGGACTGGAAGCGCCTGCGTGCACTCGCCTGGCTTGCCGCGACCGGAATCCTCGACACCGCTTCTTCGATGTAACGCTCGACATGCGCCGTGGTCGGCGTCCCCAGGGTATGGTCGCGGCGGACGAAACGGGCCAGCGAGCCATCCTGCGCGAAGGCCCTGATCTCGTAGCGGGTGGTCGGGCTGACCACGATCAGGTCGTCCCAGGGTTCCAGGATCAGCGACCGGCCGAAGATCACGCTTTCGGTGCCCCGGTCTTCCACGCGATATCGTTCCACGCCGGGGTGGGTGCCCAGCGATGCCTGGAGTTCGCCCTGGGCATCCCAAAGCTCGACGGCCACGGCGTCGGCGACGACGCTGATCCGGTTGGGTCCGGCGAGGATCGAGCCGTCGCGCGCAACCGCCACCGCGCTCAGTCCCCCCGCTACCCCAGGCTGGCTTCTCTGCGGGCGGAACCCGCGCTCGAAGTCTCCGGACGGACCGAACACGCTCATGAGCGGGTCGTGCCAGATGCCCCAAACGATCACCGAGTCACCCGGGAGCGAAGCGATGTGGAAGATGGTAACGGGTTCGAACTCGCCCGGTCCTTCACCGGTTCCTCCCCAGGTATCCAGATGGATCCCTGCCTCGTCGAAGACCCTGAGTTCACGAGTGAAGCGATTCACAACGACGATCCGTCCGTCCGACAGCCGCGTTGCATCCGATGCGCCGGAAAGCAGGTACGGATCGTCTCCGAACACTTCCCCGATCGATACCTGCGGCTGGGACCCGATTCGCCAGTCCAGACGCGAACCGTCCGCGGGCCGGGCGTTTTCGACGATCCGGACTCCGGCGCTGTCGTGCTGTTGGGTAGCTTGCGCTCCAGCCGTCACTGCGTCAGGCAGCCAGGCCAGGGTTCCAAGGCTGATGAGCATTGGCGCGACAAGTGTCTTCATCGGGCGTTGATTTCCTTTGGGGTCACTGATGTCAAGTCAACGTCGACTACGTGCCCACCATCGGCAAGCGGCACCGGAAGGGTGTAGCCGTTCTCTGTGCCGTGCGGCCACGGCTTTCTTGGATGGACCGGCGGCTGCGGGGATGACACGCCCCTCGGTCAGTCTTCCGGCACGGCGCTCTCGGCCCGGCCGTGGGCCATTTGCTTGATTTGGCTGGCCGTCCGAAACCGGACTCACTGAGGTTCCGTAGAATCCCGATATCTCGGGCAACCATTTGAATGCGAGGGAGAGGCGTGCATGAAGATCGAGCGGAGGCTCCTGGCAGACTCGACTGTTCCACTCATCGCTCCGCGCCTTTGGTTCGGGTCGATCCGTGGCCGCAACGTCGCGACAATCCTCTTGCTCGCCGTCGCCGTCGCCGGTTGCGAGGATGAGCAACGTGACCGCGCCTCCGGTCCGAATACCCGTATTCGGCATCCGAACGATGAGAACCAGCCGCCAGCCGACGCCTCGGCGATAACCGAAGATTCGGTCCCGCGGGGACTGTCCGAGGAAGCGACCGACGCATGGATCGCCGCGAAGCGGTCGCTTCTTTCGGCCACGCCGGTCTTCCGGGTCGGATCGGAAGAAAGGGGGGCCGAGCAATTCGCGTATGTGCCGAAGGCGGACTTCGCACCTGACGGCAACCTCGTGGTGTTGGACGAGGACGCCCAGGAGATACGCATTTTCGACTCTCAAGGCAGGTTCGTCGAGCAGTTCGGCGGGATCGGCGATGGACCGATGGAGCTGCGCGGAGCCAGGGACTTCCATCTCTTCCCCGATGGCAGGATCGCCGTTCCGCTGGGCGAGTTCGGCCCGATCAAGATCTTCGAGCGATCCGTGACCAGGTGGGAGCTCAGTGAGATCGTCGACGCTCGCTCCCGCTCCCTATGCGGGATGGATGACGGCAGATGGTTTTCCGCCGCCTACGCGAGTAGCGATGGATCCACGATCATCAACGAGTTGGGCGACTCGATCCGGAGTTTCGGGTCCGGGTACCGATACGACAAATGGTACATCCGACAGGCGCTTTCCGGCGGGTCGGTAGCGTGCCTGGACAGGTCCGACCGCATCGTCTACGGGTTCGCAGTACTTCCCCTCGTTCAAGGCTACGCCACCGACGGATCCCTCCAGTGGACGGCGGCCATACTGGAAGACTACCTGCAGCTTCGAGTGACCGAGTCCCAGGGACCGGGCGGCACGGTAGCGTACTCCGAAGGCACCTTGCTGGACCATGACCGCCTGATGGCAGCCTTTGCCGTCGGCAACGGCGATCATGTGCTTCTGGATTACTCCCGCGTATTGCCGGACCAGAAGGAAATCGTGCAGCGACACTACCTGATCGACGCCGCCACCGGCGCGGGCGCGTACCTGGGCGACGACGCACTCCCAGCCGTGGTGTCCGTGCAGCCCGACGGATACGTCGCGCTGTTCGCGGACCGTACCGTCTACCTGGAAGTTCGGCGAATCCCGGCGGGCAACCGATGAGCCGCGCCGCGCCGACCCTTCGACGGGCGAGCTGTCGGGGCCTACACCTGCGGCAACTCCGACCCGTGCAGCCGCACCGTCTGCACCCCAAGGTCCGACTCATGCCGCAGCAGCACGTAGTCCGAGCCGGATTCCAGGATCGACCCGGGCGGCGGAGGTGGCGTTGGCGCGGGAGCCAGAGAGAAGCGAGAGACGAACGGCTTCCGTCCTACCGCCTCTCGAACCGGACCCTCGCCGCACGGTGGACACCGAGCGTGTCGGCCGTCACCCCGTAAAGCACGGATCCGGTCGCCCACGGGGTCGGAATCTCCCGGATGCGGCTCGGCCACCGATAGTGCGCTACGAGCGTCGTTCCATCCCACACGTCGGCTTTACGCACCGTCTCGCCTGTTGCAAGCGTCTTGACGACCCACAGCCGGCCTGCGCGATCGAAGAACATGTCGTCCAGCGGAGGCTTGCGGTCGGGGATCCTGAAGGGGTGAATGGCGACGCCGGTGCGATCCCGATCGCGGTCGATCGATTCTTGCGCCCCATCCCTTTCATCCGCGCTCAGCGGTGGTCCCACGAGCAAGGGACCCTCGATCACGGACACGGTGCCGTCGGGACGATGGAGGTTGATCGAATAGTCCGAGGTTATCGCCTCCGCCCATGTGCCGCCGTTCGCGTGGGCGTGAATCCACAGCGGGCCGAAGGGCTGATGGAGGTAGGCGAGGCCCCGAATGGTCCCCAGTTCGAACGGAACGGTCGCCTGGCTGACCGACTGGCGCTCCGCGTCCGCCATGACGACGGTGTCCACGGCCCCGTCGGCGTGCACGCGGAGCCGTGCCATGAGGCCAGCGCCGGAGTCATCGTCGCCTCGCACGGGTCCGACACTGACGAGATTGCCCTCCAGGTCGAAGGTGAACGGATCCATCAGGCCGCTTTGACCAAGGTGGGGGGTTCTGATGATTCGCTGGTACTCCGCACCCGCCGCCCCAAGCACGAATGCGCTGTACCGGGCACTCTCGCGCACCCAGAATTCGCCATCCGGGGCAAACTGCAGACAGCAGAGGTCCCCGAATTCGCCGGGACCCTCGCCCGGACCTCCGAAGTGGAACGCGAAAGTCCCGTCGGGTTCGAAGACGCGGATCTCCATCGACTGCCGGTCTGCGACGATCACACGTCCCTGCTCGTCGGCCGCGACATCCTGAATGGCGGAAAACAGATACGGGTCGTCGCCGTCGACTTGACCGATCTCGAGGTCGATTGTGCCCTCGAAGGTGGGGACGTCCGGCAGGGAAACACCGGAATCCTCTCCCTCTGAGCAGGCGGTCGTCACGAGGAAGAACGCCGCCGCAGCGGTCGGCCGAATTGGAATACGGTTCACGCCATGCCCTACTTCGCCGAGTTCATTCTGGTTGCATGGCAACCCGGATCCTGTTGGTCGTGCGGTCACCCCCTGCGATGTACCCGAACCTCGGGCGACCTTGCCGTCAGGAGTGCAAGATAGGCCGCCACCGGTCGGACTTGACAGAATACGGCACGGTGCATTAACATTACGGCTGATTGCCGTATCATGACGATCACCCCGGGGAGGGACGCTTATGGGAATGCCGAAACTGCCTAACGCCGAACTGGCCATCATGCAGCTGCTCTGGCGAAAGCCGCGCCTGTCGGCACGCCAGATCCAGGAGCAGCTCTACCCGAACTCGCCGCGTTCGCAGCACGGTGCCGTCCAGAGTCTGCTGCAACGCCTCATGGAGAAGGGGTTCGTGGTCCGTGACCGTGACGTGGGTGTCTACCGGTTCTCTCCGGTCCCGAGCCGGGAGGAATACGCGAGCGACCGGCTCGAGGTTCTCGCCCAGCGGATCACCGATGGATCGGTCGTCCCGATCATCACGCAATTGCTCGAGGCGGACAGGCTGCCGAAAAGGGAGATCGAGAGGCTGCGCAGGATTCTGGAGGAATGGGAATGACCGACATCCTGCTGCAGATCGGCGCCACGAAGCTGGCGCTCGCGTTCGCGCTGGGCGGCGCGGCCTGGGCGGTCCAGCAACGCGTGAAGCGGCCGGCAACCGTCCATGCCCTGTGGCTCATGGTGCTCGTCACAATGCTGGTGCCCGCAGTCGTCCCGCTTCGGATTCTGCCGGAGGGGGCGGAGGAGGAGGTTGTGGGGCAGTCCCACGTGGCGCAGTCCGAGTTGACGGCGCAGTCCACAGCCGAGCCGCTTCCCGCTCCGCCGGAGGACTTGGCGCAAGAGGCTGTGGTGCGACGCGAGGTCGGCCCGCCGGTGGTAGCCGACCCCGGATTGAACGGTGATGCCTTTTCCCTGGGCGCGTGGCTCGCGCAGAACGGAAACCCCCTGGCTGCGATCCTTTGGCTGCTGGGTTCCGCCGGGTTCCTCGGGTGGACCGTGGCGCGGACGGTCCGCTTTCATCGAACGCTTACCCGCGCCGCCCGGCCGGCCCCACAGTTGCAACGGCTCGCGACCGAGATCTGCGACACGCTGGGCCTGCCGCGAGTGCCGCGTGTCTACACCACGGATGCGCGGCTGCGCCCAATGGTGTGGTGGGCGGGCGGGCGCGTTCGCGTTTTGATTCCAGCGATTTTCGTCGCCGAGCTCGATGAGACCGAGCTTCGCGCGGTGCTGGCGCATGAGCTGGCCCACGTGCGGCGCCGTGACTACCTGGTGCGAGTGGTGGAATTGCTGGCGTGCTCGGCCTACTGGTGGAATCCGGTCGTCTGGTGGGCCAAGCGCAGGATGAGGTCGGCCGAGGAGTCGAGCTGCGATATCGTCGCCGTCGCCGCGTCGAGGCTCACGCGGGATCAGTACGCCAAGTCACTGCTCCGCGTGGTCGAGATCATGTCGGCCGTCCCGATCCCGCGGGCCCCGGCCCTGGCGAGCATGGCTGACGGCTGCCGGGATTCAAGGCGGCTGGAGCAGAGGCTGAGGACGGTTATGGCAACCTCTTCCGTTTCAGCCGCCGTCGGCAGGCTGCGCGTGGCCGGCGCGGCCGCGCTGGTGTTCGGGTTGTCCCTCGGTCTTGTGTACTTCACTCCGGGCGCGCGGCGGGCCCTCGCCCAGCCGCAGTTGCCGACCGCCACGGCGTCGGAGGACGGCACCGGCAATCGGATCGCCGTGCTCGAGATCGACTACACGACCGGCCGGACCATAATCGACGACGAACGACGCTCGATGTGGGCCACCGACCTTGCCGTCGACCGAAGCAAAGGGATCCTCTACGTCATCGACGCCGAGGAAAGGGAAGGCGTCATGGCCTTCTCCCTCGAGACCGGCGATTGGATCCGAACCATCCGGACCCCGCGGGGCGATGGCCTGCGCGAGTTCCCCGGCGGCAGGTGGAGCACGGCGATTGCACCCGATGGAGGCATCTACGTATCAGGCCCGGGAAGGGTTCTCGAACACGATGCGCTGGGCGCCTTCGTAGGCGCGTGGAGTCCAGGTTGGCAGAAGGGCACCGGAGTCTGCGACCTGGGCGGCGAGCCGGCCATTCCGATGCCGTCCGGAGTGATGCGAAGGGGGCCTGACGGCACAGACGATCCCATCCCTGCGGAGGCCGCGGAGGAAGACAGCTTCACAGCTCGATCCCCTGAGGAGGCGTCTACGTTCAACACGACGCACTTCGGTGCCCGTATCGCCTGCACGGGGTCTACGGCCTTCGTCGTACGGTCCTATCTGGACGGTCCGGACTCCGTCTTCGTGTACCACCGGAGTGGCGAGACGGGGAGGGTGGCGGTGCCCACCGATTTCGCCGAGTGGGAGGGGTGCGAGAAAAGGGAGGTCAGGACGCCATCCGGCCAGTCCGCGGGCCGCGCCCCCTGTTGGGTCTGGAACCGGGCCCTGACGCCGTCCATGGACGGCCGGGGCAATCTCGTCCTCCTCAGTGAGGTGGACTTCTACACCGCCGGCACCATCATCAACCCCGGGACCGGCTGCTACGCGATCGTCCGCAAGGATCCGAACACCGACAAGGCCCGACTGCCCGTGCGCGTCCTCGGCGACAGCGTCCTCGTGTTTCACAACTACAGCGAGCCAAACGAGAACGGCGGAACCACCTACTACACGGACAGCGCCAACCGGGTCTCGCTCCACCCGTTGCGCCGGGTCAGCGGCGAGCCGTGCCCGGGGATGCTGCCTTAGAACGGCAAACACATCATGGAAAGGCATACAGGAGAGGAAATGAGGATGCTGAATCGCTCTTGGACCGTCATACCGCTCGCCGTTGCGGCGATCTTCGCCGCGCCCGCGGCGGACGCCCAACAGCTGCTGGAGATCGACTACACAGCCGGCCGGACCATCATCGACGACGAATGGCGGTCGATGCGAACCGCCGATCTGGCCATCGACCGAAGCAGGGGCATCCTCTACGTCATCGACGCCGAGGAACCGGAAGGGATCATGGCCTTCTCCCTCGAGACGGGCGAATGGATCCGAACCATCGAGACCCCGGAGGGCGACGGCCCCCGGGAGTTCCCGAACGGCAGGGGGAGCACGGCGATCGCCCCGGACGGGGGCTTCTACGTGTCCGGCCTGGGAAGAGTGGTCGAGTACGATGCGCTGGGCGTTTTCGTCAGCTCCTGGACCCCCGATTGGAAACAAACCTTTGACGTTTGCGACTTTGGCGGCGAGCCGGCCATTCCGATACCGTCCGGAGTCGAGCGAAGGGGACCGGAAGCGACGAGTGACGGCATGCCCCCAGCAGTGGACAGGGACCGCGCCCCCGAAATCCGCTCCATCGAGGAGAACAATGCGTTCGTCACAACGCACGTCGGCGCCCGGATCGTCTGCACGGAGTCCAGGGCCTTCGTCGTGAGGTCCTACACGGATGGCCCGGACTCCGTGTTCGTGTACCATGGGAGTGGTGAGACGGGGACCGTGGGGGCGGTGCCCACCGATTTCGCCGACTGGGAGGGATGCGAGAAGAGGGAGCTCACGACGGCATCCGGCCAGTTCGTGGGCCGCGCCCCCTGTTTTGTCTGGAACCGGGGCCTGACGCCCTCCATGGACGACCGGGGCAATCTCGTGCTACTGGGTAGTGACTTCGATTTTGCGGGCACAATCATCAACCCGGAGACCGGCTGCTACGCGATCGTCCGGAAGGATCCGAGCACCGACAAGGCCCGTGTGCCCGTGCGCCTCCTCGGCGACAGCGTCCTGGTGTTTCACAACTACAGCGAGCCAAACGAGAACGGCGGAACCACCTACTACACGGACAGCGCCAACCGGGTCTCGCTCCACCCGTTGCGCCGGGTCAGCGGCGAGCCGTGCCCGGGGATGTTGCCGTCGGTGAACTGACCGTGTAGCGTGCCTCCATGCGACGAGCGCACACGGATACGACAGACGCATCATGGGCAGGGTCCAATGCAACGGCACGGAACGCAGATCGTGCAATCCGCCTGATGCTACCGGCGCTGGCCGCGGCACTCTCAGCCTGCCAGTCCGATATCCGTGAAACCGCCGGCATCCCGGTCCAGGTCGAAGACAGCGCCGGCGTGCGTATCGTGGAGTACATGGGGACGCCCGTGACCGAGGCACCCTTCCGGTTCCCGCCCGAACCACGCTACCGCCACGGCACCAACCCCGGCGATTACGCCTTCCAGGCAGTCCAGCCCGGCAGCCTCTTTCCGGACGGCAGCGCCGTGGTTTCGGATGTGCTCAACAGGGAACTGATCGTCCTGAGCCCGGACGGCGCGTCGCACGAGGTAATTGCCGGGCCCGGCGAGGGCCCGGGAGACGTCAGCTACGTGGGAGCCACGTTCGCGCTGGGGCAGGACAGATTCATGGCGGTCGACTTCCAGCTGGACCGCCTGACCATCTTTGACGGCGGCTCGGTCGAACGCACGGTGGACATTCGGCACGCCGATCCGCTGAGTGTTTTGGGAATCGGCGAATCCGGACAGTTGCTGGGAACTGCGAATCTGATGACGCCCGACTTCGAGGAGGAATGGCTTCCCGGCCACATGGCCCGGTTCGACATGGAAACCGGCACCCTCGACACGGTCGCTTCCTACGATTTGCTCGCCCAGGCTCCCCCGGGAATCCGGTGGAACCCGATCGGGGCGGCCGGCTGGGTTGCGGTCGTCGCCCGTCAGTTCGTCTACGCACGCACCGATCGACCGCAGGTCGCCTGGCATCGTCCCGATGGTACCGTCACGCAGATCGTGCGGTGGCAGGCCGAGGCGGCTCCCCTGACAGAGGAGTTGCTCGAAGGCATCGAGGCCGGGCTCAGGGCCAGAAACCAGCTGGCCAACCCGGGCGCGTCGGATGCCGCCATCGATCGCATGACCAGTGACAACATGGCCACACGCCGGGCCGTCCTTGGCGACCCGATGCCCCTCTTCGCGACCCCGATCGGGGATTCGGAGGGCCGGGTGTGGCTGCCAGCCTACCAGCCGGCAGTCCGCACCGAGGGAGCGCCGCAGTACACCGTCATCTCCGGCGACGGGGAGTGGCTGGGCACGGTGGAGGCCCCGCCGCGGTTTCGGATTCTTGACGTGGTCGGTGGGCTCGTACTCGGAGTCCAGCTGGACGCAATGGACGTCGAGAATGTCGTGGTGTACGAGCTGGTGGGGACCGGCTGAGGTAGTTGTGTTGCTTCAGGCAGCATTGGGCCCGGTGTAGCTACCGCACCAACGCCTCCACGCTACACCTGCGGCAACTCCAACCCGTGCAGCCGAACCGTCTGCACCCCAAGGTCCGACTCATGCCGCAGCAGCACGTAGTCCGAGCCGAATTCCAGGATCGACCCGGGCGGGGGGGCCATGTGGCACCGGAACTCCCCGTCGGGGTCGAAGGCCAGCCATCCCCGATCTTCCCCAGGTCTGTCGTATTGGCGTACCCAGATGCGATCGTCACGGCCGACCATCACGCCGGAGATGGCCGGGAAGAGGTCGGCCACCGGACGGTCGTCGCTGAGGTTGGCGTCATAGGCCTCGGCCATCGGTGAAGAGGTGGGCCGCTCATACTCCCGGGTGTAGTCCGCGCGCCAGGCTTCCACATCTCCGCCGGTCACCTCCCGGTCAGGCTCTGTCCACCGCACGATGAGGCGGAGGTCGAATTCATCGTCGAGGACGCGAACCTCGGCGTTCAGCCCGTGACCCAGCGCAACCGTGGATCCGCCCGCGTCGACCACGGCGCGCGCGTCGAAGAGGCGGGGGAGCCAGTAGGTGCGCAGCGCTTCGTGGTCGTCCTGCCCCCAGCTCCCATGGGGGATGCTGGCCAGCGTGTCGATGAGCTGTCCGTCGGGACCATGCCCCTCCACGACCATGGAGTCCGGAACGCTGTAGTCCGACTTGCGAAACCACGTGACGGTGGAGTTCACACTGTACCCGTTGTCGAGCACGCCTCCCGCCCTGGACGGGTTGATGAACATGGGTGCCAGACCGACGACACGTACGAAAGCTCCGTCCGGCGCGAACAGGTTGTAGCGCCACGGGGAGTAGTCGCCGACCCAGATTGTGTCGCCCGCACCGACCCAGATCTGGTAGGGGTCCTGGAACTCGCCGGGTCCTTCACCGTGCCTCCCCATGGTGCGCAGGTGCTCGCCGGCCGAGTCGTAGATCCGGATCTCGGCCCAGGCCTGATCGACGGCGGCGATCGAGCCGTCGGACAACCGCGCCGCATCCCTGACGGAGGAGAACCACTGGTTCTCGTCGCTGTCGTTGTCGCCGATCACGACGGTCGGCTCCTCGCCGATGGTGCAGGTGGCGCCGGAGGACGCGGGGTCGCTGTAGACGATCCTGACACCCGCGCTGTCTGTGGCGAGGGTGGCGGGACCGGGTTGTGAGCCGGGGTCGCAGGCCAGGAGGAGAGGGAGGGAGGCGGCGGTGGCGGCGATCCTGGTTCCGGTTCGGGTCATGGAAGTTCTCTTGTGCGGATTGATGACCGGCCGTGTCACCATTGCCTACCGGTATTCCATCAGCAGCTCGTCCACCGCCACAATCGTCTTCCCACGCTGCGCCCCCGACGACACCTTCCGGATCACGCCTTCCTTGTCCAGGATGAAGGTGGTCGGCCACATGTTAACTGCCCAGGCGGATGTAATCGGACCGTCCTTGTTCGCTCCCTCCATATGGCCATCCCACCAGACCCGGTGAGTAAGGCCTTCCTGCGCCTTGGCGACAAGCAGGACATCGAGCGACTCGTCGGAATTCACCTCCAGCAGGGCTACGGGCTGGTCCGCGTACAGCTCCATCATGGCGCGCTGGTAGGGATACTCGGCGTGGCACGGCCCGCACCAGAATCCCGAGAAGACCAGGACGACGATCTGCCCGCGGTACTCCTCCAGCGAGAACTCGACCCCTGCGGCATCCTTCCCGACGATGCTCGGGGCGACCTGCCCGGGCAGCAGATTCGAGATCCGATAGCGAGTCTCTTCCAGGAACTCCGCTCCTTCGGGGTGCTCCTCTATCAACTGGTCGAAGTAGTTGACGACGCGACTGGTTTGTGCCGGTGTGAGGCGTCCCATCCCAAGGACTTGAATCATGTGCACCAACGGGAATCTCGCGTCTCGCTCAAAGCTCCGAACCACGTCCGGATGCTTGAGGAACGCGTCAACTCGCCCGACAATCTCGTCTACCTGTTGGCCTTCGAAGAATCCACCCTCGGGATTCAGGTCCGCAGCGTCGCCATATGGCTGCGTCCACATGGACAGACCCATGATATCGTCAGCAGGGCGGGCGTCCATCCGAAGGAACACCCTCTGCTGGTCGATCATATCGCGGTGTTCCTTGTATTGCTCTTCCAAGGTGGCGAAATAGTGCGTGACGCGCTCCTGCTGCCCGGTCGTGAGTTCGGGGACGACCAGGCGTTGAGCGAAGTTTGACAAGTGCAATTCCGCTTCCCACCTGAAGTCGGCCTGTGTCTCCTCGGCGTTCATGGCCACATCGAGGTGCTCCATCAGTTTTTCGAACAGCGCGTCGTCGAGCGGCTCTCCACCGTTGTCGTAGTCTTCCAGCGGAGGAAACCACTCGCGGCTCAGCGCTGCGGGCAGGAAGGTAGCGGCGCCCTCCTCCGTTGCCGGATGGGAGAAACCAGGCCATCCAACCGCCTCAGAGATGAAGGCCCCTGCCACGAGGGAGAGGGCGACGATTCCGATGATTGTGAAGGGGTTTCGCATGGTAGCGACCTCCTCGGTTGGGGCCGGGCTGAAGTGTATTCGGTCCTCCAGCTAATGCGTTCATTGCTGTCCACTCCCGGAGTCGCGCTCGGCCATCTCCGCGAGCATTCGATCCACGGCAGCGATAAGGTCGCCGCCACGCTTGTCCACGTGACGGATCTCGCCGGCTCCGTCGAGGATGTAGATCGTCGGCCATTCGAGCACGTTCCATGCTGTGGCGATCGGCCCCGCGGTCGGAACCGTGGCGTGCCCGTCCCACCAGGTGCGGTAGTCCAGTCCTTCGTCGATCTTCGCCTGCCGAATCGTCTCGAGTTCGCCGTCGCTGTTGATTCCGAGCAGCACGACCGGTTTGTCCTCGTACAGTTCGAGCATGAAGCGATGGTAGGGGTATTCCACGCGGCACGGCCCACACCAGTGTCCGGAGAAGATCAGGACCACGATGTTTCCCCGGTATTCATCCAGGGCGAATTCGATCCCCTCGGTGTCGTTTGCCACGATGTTCGGCGGGATTCCCCCCGGAATGAAACTGCGCAGTTTTTCCAGTTCCCTTTCCATCGTATCGATGTACTCGTTCGATCCCTTCATCCGGTCCAGCGACGCGAACACACGACCGCTTTGCTGCTCGCCAAGCTCCGCCTGCTGGAGGATGCGGCCCAACTCGCCGAAATAGCGGACGGCTTCCCGGTCGAAGTCGTTCGCGGTTTCGGGCATGGTCAAGGCGGTATGGATCCAGGCAAGCAACGCGTCGACATGGGCTTCGGTAAAGGCCCCTCCGTCAGAAACCGGGTCGAAGGCGGCGGCGGCGTGCTGGAACGTGCCCGGGCCCCAGGAGAAAGGCGGAACATCGGGCACGGCGTCGCCGTAAAGGATCGCGAGCGAGGCCGCGTGATGCGCGATCTTTTCGCTGTGATCCGGGTGCCGTGCCTGGAGTTCCTCCATGTATGCCGCGATCCTCTCACTCTGCGCCTCCGTAATCCTGGGGCGCATCAGTCGGCGGACGAAGTTCCATAGATGGATGTCGCCCTCCTGCTCGAAGTCCGACAGCGTCTCGCTGGCGTTCAGTGCATCATCGAGCGCCGTCATGAGTGCTCCAAAGCTCTCGTCGTCCAAAGGCTGGCCGCCTGTATCGTATTGCGATACCGGCGGAAACCACTGTTTCAGAGCCGCGGACGGGAACACGATTTCGGGTACCTCAACCGAGCGGACGTCCGGGTTGGTTTCGTGCACGGTCCGCACCGCAAGGGCCCCGAGGAGGAAGCCGGCGAGTAGAAGCGTGCCCGCCGCGAGGCTGTTCTTCATGGCGCCGGCAGCCGGTCGAAACCTTTTCGCAGTATCTCCACGAGGAACGCCGCGGCACGGTCCGATCCCGTACGGCCGAGCCAGTAGATGACCCGCCTGCGCACCTCCGGATCCGTTTCCTCGCGGGCCAACTCGATCATCTTGTCTATGATCGCATCCGCATTCTCCTCGTCGGACTCGATCGTCTGGTACAGGGCGTAGAGGAACTGATCCCGCAACTCGGCGCTCTCAAGCCGGTTGTACGTCTCTTCGACCCGTTCCAGATCCAGCGAAGGCTGCCTGGCCCAGGCTCGCAGGGCCTCCGCGCGGACGCGCTCCGGGTGTTCTCCGTCGACGATCACCGGCAAGAGCCAACTGGTGACCCCGTGCTCTCCGTGCTCCGCCCTCGCGCCCACGATTTCAAGAAAGGCATGCTGGACGCTGTAGTCGTCGAATCTGCCGAAGACCGTCTGGAGCAATTCGGGACTCAAACGTTCCGCAACCAGTACGGCGGCCCGCTGACGCTGCAGTTCCGGTTTCGACCCGTCAGCAGCAAAGTCGATCAGAGCCTCAGACGCTTCTTCGGTCTGGTGGTGGTAGAGTCCGCTGATGGCCGCATCCTGCATCTCCCGGTCGCGGGCCTCCCGCAGAATGTTGACCAGGACCTCGGCCGCTTCAGGCGTCATTACGTACGCGAGTCCCGTGACGGCCAGCTGGCGGGTGTCGGGGTCCGGGTGTTCCCGTGCGACATCCAGCAGCAGTTGCCGGGCCTCGTCCGTGTCAGTCCCGGCCAGCCAGTGCACCACCAGGTGGCGCAGGTGCCCCGAGCAGTCATCGCGGCGCTCGAGTATGCCGCGGGCCGTAGGCAGCCGGTCGGTCGGCACGCGCAGCAGCGCGGTGAGGGCCTCCTGTTCAATAAGCGCGTCCACGCACTCCGGGTGGATGTCGGCCGCGTCGGGGACCGGGTTGAACCTCGTTGCGAAGTAACTCGCCACTTCGGGTGAGTTGACCAGGACGCCCCGCTCGTTCAGGTAGACCCCGGGCATAAAGGGCCTCCGGGCGATCCCGGCAATTGGCACCGCGGCTGTGTCCGCCAGCGCGGCCATGGCCCCCGCAAGCTGGGCCATCCTCTCAGGCTGTCGGAGGATTTCCTGGATCTCGGTGGAATCCAGTGCCTGGTACCGGGCAAGTTGCTCCTGCCACAGCCGTGCCGCCCGCGCCTGCTCGTCCTGCCACAGCCGTTCCGCCCGCGCCTGCTCTGCCTGCCATTGTCGCAGCAACTCCCGGTGTCTCGCCTCGAGCTGCCCCTGGGCTTCGCGCCGTGCGGCCGTGTCCCTGGCCAGCACCGCTTCGGATTGCCGCAGCACCTCCTCGGCCGCGTCGGGATCGCCCTGCTCGGCGAGTTGCCGCCGGATTCGGAGGCGGAGGTCGCGCACTTCCTGGTACACCCGGCCCGGGCGCTGGTAGCTGCCTTCGATGACGTATCTCCTGGCCTCGCGGTGGACGCTCGCCAGGTCCAGCAGTACCAGCGCCTCGTCAAGGTCACCCGCCCGGTGGCTGCAGAACGCCTCCCAGTAGTAGGAGTCCGCGATGAAGCGCCCACCGGCGGCCTCGTCGTATTCGGTCCGAAGGGTCTGGAAGAGTTCCGCTGCCCGGTCGCACTCTTCCCGGTTCACCGCCCGGCGAGCCTCCAGGTATCTTTGCTCCTCGTTTTCCCGACTCCAGACTCCCGTCTCCTGCGCCGAAAGGCGTCTCGACTGTGAACCGGGCAGGGGTCCCGTCATCGAGGCGACATCCGACACCACCAGGACAGCCAGCGCCGCCCCCGCACACAGGAGATTGCGTGTTCCGTTGTTCATTTTCATATCTCCAAGCATATGGGCAATATTGTTTAGCATATATCTCGTTCGGAAAAATATATCATGCAATATCATAATCCGTCCGTTGAACTCACCGCGCGCAACCGGGGCAAGGTGCCTTTCAACTCCATGCTCTCCCTGGCCAGTTGCCATTCGACGTGCCGTACGCCGGTGCCCAGGCGCGAAATCTGGTGCAGGATCAGTTCCAGGTCCTCGAGCAGAGCATTCTCCTCGGGCGTGCGGGACACCGGCAGGTCGAGCCGCATGCGCGTTTCGATGAGGAGGTCCCGGGCCCACATCGCGAGGTCCCGTTCCGACACGGGCGTCCGCTGATCGATCCGGAAGGCGGTGAGCAGCGTTTCGGCCCGGCCGAGGTAGCGGAGGGTCTCGTCGTCCCGGCGCACGCTGAATGGGCTGGTGAAGACCGCCGGCCGATCCACGGGCGCGCCGACGGTGACGCGCACCCCGGAGACTTCGCCTTCGCCCCCTGGCGCGACGGCCTGCGGATCGGCGGCCGCTGCGGGTATGGGGAGAACCCCGGCCGCGAGGACTTCGGGCTGCACGTCGGTGGATCGGACCGGCTCGGCGGTCTGGGCATGGCTGGCCGGAGGTGTCGCCGGCTCGACTGACGCTGTCGGAACAGAAGCTCCCGGCGGTTCGACGGCCGCCCCGGTGACGGCAGCCGGCGCCCGCAGCCCGCCCACCACCTCACCCGGCTGCGATGGCTCCACGTTCCGGCCGAGCGCCAGTCCCAGCACGAGAGAAGCGGCCGCGGCAAGCCCTGCCGCCCAGCCGGCGACCTGCCGCCGCTGCGACCACCGCCGCGCCGACCACCGCCACGGCCGACGCCGCCCAGCGGTCAACTCCTCGATCCGCCCCCACATCTCCTCCCGGGGCGTGCGTGGCGCCTCGTTATATCCCAGCGCGTCGATGGCCTCCCCGTCCGCCACGCGTTCAGCTGCGGCCCCACTCCCGCCAGCCACCGCGTCATCCCCCAACCCCACCTCAACCCCCCGCCACATCACCTCCACGGGCGCACCCCGCGCCTCGTTGTACCCCCTGGCCTCGCGCCGGAGAAACTCCGCGAACCGGTCCATGTCGCTCACGACGCCCACTCCCCCGCATGTGCCGCCAGCGCCTTGCGAAGCCTTCTGCGAGCGCGGAACAGCTGCGACTTCGAGGTCCCGATCTGGATTCCCAGGATCGCGCCGATCTCCGCGTGGGTATAGCCCTCCACGTCGTGCAGCAGGAACACCGTGCGGGAGCGCTCGGGCAGGGCGTCGATGGCGCGGTGCAGGTCGGCGCGCAGGTCGGGCTCCAGCCGGCGAGTCGCGCTCGATACGTGCATCTGCTCGTCGAGCTCCGTCTGCCGGTCGCGGAAGCGCTTGACCTTGCGAAGCTCGTTCAGCGACACGTTGGTCGCGATGGCCGCGATCCAGGTGCCGAACTTCGCTTCGCCCCGGAAGCTCCCGATCTTCGTGAACGCCTGCACGAACGTCTCCTGCGTGAAATCCTGGGCGAGGTCGTACTCGCCCGCGAAGCGGTAGCACAGGCGGAAGATCCGGTCGACATGCGCCTCGTACAGCGTTCGCGCGACCGACTGATCTCCGTCTTTCAACCGCTGTATGAGTTCTGTTTCCGTCAACGAGCCGTGTCTCCGGTCACCCGCCGGTTCCGCCCTCGCCGCCGCCTCCGGTCCGATGACACCGGCAATGTGTCCATTGGTTGCATCGGCGCGGGGGTCAAGCGGCCGACGGGCGCCCTCTGCGTGAACCGAATCCGCCGCCGGCACCGTCATCGCCGGATCCTCAGCCGGGTCACATACGGAGCGCCGGCTTCGTCCTCGCCCGCGAAGAGGAGTTGGTCCCCGGTCGCATAGACCCTGCCGGGGTTGATGTTGACCGCCTCCGGGACCGCGACCCGCCCCAGGAACACCCCGTCTTCGCGGAATACGTCGATGGCCGTGCCCGCGTCGACCCGCGAGGTTTCCGGGACCACGAACACATGGCCGTCGCCGTCCAGGAAGAGGCCGGCAATGATCGGCTTGTGCTCCGGCAGGGCCTGCAGATGGTCTCGCATCAACGCGGTGGCGGACGCGAGTTCGGGGTAGCGTTCGAAGGTGGCGCGCACCTCGTCGCGGTCGGCTTCGTCGACGGCCGCCGGCCTGACTCCTTCCAGCGTGAAAACCAGGGTTGTGTCGCCGGCCAGCGTACGCCTGTAGACCCGGTACTCGCTGCTGGGCGCGAACCAGACATCGTCTCTGCACCCCAGGGCCCTCTTGAGAGTTGGTCCGAACCAGACCGGCCGCCGGCTGCCCGTCGATGGCAGATCGGCCAGCTGTCGGGTGAACTCCAGGTGCGGCAGTGTGTCCTGCTTCTCTCCATCGGGAGATACCCGGATCGGATAGTGATGCCGAAGGTCGTTGTTGTTCATGTCTTCGCTCATCTCCACCCTCGGCAAACGCGTCCACCACTCCATGTAACTGCCGTCCGGCGCGATCGTGCAACGCTCCGTGAGCATGCCTGAGGCCAGGGCGCGGACCCTCGTGCCGATGAACGTACCGTCCGGGCCGTAGATCGAATAGCGCGGCGCCAGTCCGTCCGCCACCCAGAGCGTGTCTCCGGGCGCGATGGCGGGTCCCAGCGCTTCCCGGAACTCCCCCGGCCCCTGGCCCCGTCCGCCGAGCGTCCGCAAGTAACCGCCCCCGGCATCGAAGACGTGGATCTCCTGCGTCGTGCCGTCAAGGATGTAGATGTTGCCCCGGGAGTCGGCGGCGACTGCGTCGATGTTGCCCAGATACCCTCCGGGCGGCCCCAGGATCCGCAGATCCTCTTCGAGGGTCCATTCGGCAGTGGTCGTCCAGGCTGACGCGAGCGCGTTCTCGACGACGACCTGCGCGCGCGCACCCGCCGGCACTGCGCCGGTGGCCAGAGACTGGCCCGCATCCCCCTGGCAGGCGGTCGTGCCAAGGCCGAGGAGAAGCAGCACGGCCGCGGTGATCGCGCGCGGCAGGTGTCGCGTCGGTCGTGGACGTGCCGGTTGCCGCCATGTCGGGACCCGGCCTGGGGTGTCGCGGGAGAATCCGGTCGGCATGAGCATCCGTCGTTCGGCTTGAGTGAGCGTCCGTCGTTTGAATGACGGTGGACTGAACCGCTGACACGAGGAACGGCGGAAGGGTTGCCGAGACCAGGACCGTTCGCCCTCGCCGGCACTGGTAGCCACGCCGCCTGGGCGCTATCCTGCCATCCGCCGTCGCTTGCCTCTGCCGCCAGCCTCCACCCACCAAAACCCCGCCGCCATGTCCTTCCAGCCCCTCGACATCGCCGCCTTCATCGGCTTCCTCGCGATCGTCGTGGGCGTCTCGCTGTACGCGTCGCGCGGCAAGCACGACGCCACCGACTACTTCCTGGCGGGGCGGAACCTGCCCTGGTGGCTGATCGGCTTCTCGCTGATCGCGTCCAACATCTCGACGGAGCACTTCGTGGGCATGGCGGGCCGCGGATACGAGCTCGGCCTCGCGATCGCCAGCTACGAATGGATGGCCGCGGTCACGCTGGTGCTGGTCGGGCTGTTCTTCCTGCCGCGCTTCCTGCAGGCGGGCATCTACACGATCCCGGAGTACCTCGAGTTCCGCTACGACCTGCGCACCCGCACGCTCATGGCCGCCTTCATCATGGCGGCGTACGTGTTCGTCGCGCTGGCAACCGTGCTGTATTCCGGGGCGCTCGCGCTCGAGTCGATCTTCGGGATTGACACGGTGGCCGGGATCTGGCTGATCGGGATCCTCGCCGGCGGCTACACGATCTACGGGGGGCTCAAGGCGGTGGTCTGGTCGGACCTGATCCAGGGCGTGGCGCTGCTGCTGGGCGGGGTGGTGGTGACGGTGCTCGGCTTCCAGGCGATCGGCGGAGTGGAGCGATTCCTCGAGGTCGCCGACGGCAAGCTGCACACCGTCCTGCCGTGGAACCACACCGAGATGCCGTGGCTCGCCGTCTTCATCGGGGGCCTCTGGATCCCCAACCTCTTCTACTGGGGATTGAACCAGTTCATCACCCAGCGGACGCTGGCGGCGCGGAGTCTGGCGGACGGCCAGCGCGGGCTCCTGGCGGCCTCGCGGACGAACAGCAGCATCCGCGAAGCAATCGCTGAGGGACGGGTGGCGACGGCTCTGGACGACCCGGGCGACATCTTCCGAGCCCAGTTGATGGATATGGGACACGAGGAACTCAAGGGACTGGACGTACTGCACTTCGCGCTCGCTTTCCCACACGTCTTCCTTGGCCGCCGCAACGGGTTCGACGTGATCCTCGGCAATCCGCCGTGGGAAAAACCCCGCGTCGAAGAGGACGCTTTCTGGGCGCGCCACTTCCCGGGTTTGCGGTCGCGGCCGCAGAGGGTGCAGGAGACGCTGAAGGTTCAGTATCGGGCCCAGCGCCCGGATCTGGCGGACCGGCTCGAAGCGGAAAAGGACGGCGCAGCTTCAATGCGCCACCTTCTCACGGCTGGAGGGTTTCCGGGGATGGGGACGGGCGACCCCGATCTCTACAAGGCATTCGTCTGGAGGTTCTGGGACCTTGTGTCGCCGGACGGCGGGCGGATCGGCGTCGTGCTGCCCCGCTCGGCGCTGGCGGCGAAGGGATCCACGGCATTCCGCAAGGAGTTGCTGGCGAGCGCCGAGGTGCTGGATCTGACGATGTTGGTGAACAACCGCGAGTGGGTGTTCCCGAACGTCCATCCGCAATACACCATCGGCCTAACCGCCATTACGCGCGCAAAGGACAGCCGCGAGTCCAAACTTCGGCTGAACGGGCCGTATGCGAACCTCAAGCGGTTTCGGGCCGGTGTCCGGCGTGCTCCGGTGACGTTCTGCGCTCGCGAGGTCGAGGCGTGGAACGACACGGCGTCCCTCCCGCTTCTGCCGTCGGACGAGTCGGTGGAGGTGTTCGCGCAGTTGCGCAGGAGCCCGCGTCTGGACCTCAACGACGGGGTGGGTTGGCGGGCACGGCCACATAGGGAACTGGATGCCACGAACGACAAGCATGTGATGGACATCGAGTCGAACGAGTGTCCCCAGGGATTCTGGCCGGTCTATAAGGGGGCGTCGTTCGACCTTTGGACCCCGGACACGGGGACCTACTACGCTTGGGCGGATCCCGAGCGAGTACTCGGCCGTCTCCGGAGCAAGCGGAAGCGTGCGAACAGGCGCTCGGCGTTCGCAGAGTTCGATCAGGCGTGGAGGGACGACCCCGAGACTCTCCCGTGCTTGCGACCGCGCATCGCTTTCAGGGATGTCACTCGTGCCACTGACAGTCGCACAATCCGGGCGGCGTTGGTGCCGCCACGGGTCTTGCTGGTCCACAACTCGCCGTTTTTCCTCCTCCCGCGCGGAGACGAGAGGGATGAAGCTTTCCTGCTTGGCCTACTGAGTTCCCTTCCGCTCGACTGGTATGCACGGCGATTCGTGGAGACACACCCGACCTACTTTGTCATCAACCCTTTCCCCGCACCTCGTCCCGACCCGGACAACCCGCGGCGGGGACGCGTCATCGCTCTTGCCGGACGACTCGCGGCGCAAGACGACCGCTTCGCCGAATGGGCCGGAAGACTCGGCGTCGCGTGCGGTCCGATGGACCCGGACGAAAAGCAGGACCACATCTGGGAACTCGACGCCGTGGTCGCCCACCTCTACGCCCTCACCGAGTCGCAACTCGTCCACATCTTCGAGACGTTCCACGAAGGCTGGGACCACGAGGAGCGACTGAGGGCCACGCTGCACCACTTCCGGGCGTGGCAGGGTGACCAATGAGTTACCCGGAGTTCGTCGACAACCTCGATGGCAATACTCTGGAGCGGGCGCTCCGGGAGCGCCTCGAACACCTGCTCGGTACGCTGCGCGAGCCGCCTTCGGCGTCCATTGCGACGGGATACTTCAATCCGGGGGGATTCGGCCGGCTGGCTGACGTGCTCCGCCGCGCCGCAGGCGTGCGCCTCCTGCTCGGAGCCGAGCCGCTGCCCGCCGCCCGGCTGCCGGAGCGCCGCCTCGGCGATCCGCGCGGCGAGCGATACGAGAAGAGGCTGGCGGACGAGGAGCTCGACGGCGCGGAGCGCAAACTCAGACGAGACCGCGACCGCCTCCCGTTCTCCGGGCCGAGCCGAGCCTCGGTGCGCGAGCTTCTGGACTTCCTCGACTCCGGCAAGATCGAGGTGCGCCGCTACGAGCACCGCTTCCTGCATGGCAAGGCATTCCTGTTCTCCGGCAAGCAGGGGGTCCTCGCCGGATCGTCGAATTTCACGCTCGCCGGGCTCACGTCGAACCTCGAACTGAACCTCGGCCAGTACCAGCCCGGCGTCGTCGAGAGGGTAGAGGAGTGGTTCGACCGTCTTTGGAACGACGCCCGTCCCTACGACCTCGCCGCCATCTACAGGGAACAGTTCGCCGAGCATCTTCCCTACCTGATCTACCTGCGCGCGCTGTGGGAGCGCTACGGCGGCGAGCTCGAAGAGGAGGCGGGGGACTCGGGCCGCATCCGGCTCACGCGTTTCCAGACTGACGGGGTGTTCCGGGCCAAGCGGATCCTCGACCAGTACAACGGCGTTCTGGTCGCCGACAGCGTGGGGCTCGGAAAGAGCTTCATCGCGGCCGAGATCTTCACCGAGGTCATCGAGCGCAACCGCCAACGGGCGCTTCTCATCGCACCGGCTCAGCTCAGGGATGGGATGTGGAGGCAGTTCAGGACGCGCTACCAAGTCGGGATCGAAGTGGTGTCGTTCGAGCAGTTGGCAGGCGACCGGCAGTTGGGCCAGGGAGACGGGAGCGCCTTGGGCTCCAGCATCGGCGACTACTCGCTCGTCGTGATTGACGAGGCGCACGGCTTCCGGAACGCGGACACGAAGCGCGCCCGCGCGCTCCGCCAACTGCTGCGGGGGGACCCGCCCCGGAAGGTGGTCCTTCTGACCGCGACGCCGGTGAACAACTCGCTCTGGGACCTGTACGACCTCCTCACCTACTTCGTCGGCCACGACGCGGTGTTCGCGGACCGAGGCATCCCCTCGCTAAAGGAGCGGTTCCGGCAGGCCGACAAGGAAGATCCGTTCTCGCTCAGCCCGGACACTCTGTTCGACATCCTCGATGCGACCACGGTGCGGCGGACGCGGCACTTCGTTCAGCGCTTCTACCCGAACGACAACTTCCGACTCAAGGACGGGACCGAGGTCACGATCCGGTTCCCGGACCCGGTGGTCCGCTCCCGAAGCTACGATCTGGATGAAGTGCTTCCCGGGTTCTTCGACGAGTTCGCGGAGGTGCTGGACTCCGGGGAGGGCGAGCCCAAGCTCACGATGGCCAGATACTGGCCGACCCGGTACCGCCGCGAGGGAACCCCCGACGCCCGCGAGACCGCCCTCGTGGGCCTCATCCGCTCGGGGCTGCTCAAGCGGTTCGAGTCATCGGCGCGGGCGTTCGTCCAGACGGTGAGCAGAATGGTCGCAGCACACGACCATTTCGTGCGCGCGGTCGAAGCCGGGGTGATCCCGTCCTCCGATTCGCTGGCCGCGTTACGCGAGACCGATTCCGACGAGGCGTGGGAGGAGCTTCTCATCGAAGGCGAGCCGGTCGAGGACGACCTCGACACCGCAAGGCTCGTCGAAGACGTGCAGTCGGATCGGGCGCTTCTCGAACGCCTCCGCGTTCGGGCGTCCGCGATAAGGGCGGAGAACGACCCCAAGCTCAAGCTCCTCGCGGGGGAACTCGCCCGCATTGCGGCGGAGGCCGAGCGGAAGGGCATCTCGGAGCGCGACATCCGCAACCGCCGCAAGGTGCTCGTGTTCTCATACTTCGGCGACACCGTTGAGTGGATCGCCGAGCGCTTGCGGCAGGTGGTGGCGGCGGATCGGCGGCTCGCTCGCTACCGGGGCCGCATCGCCGTCGTCAGGGGAACCGACTCGTTCGATGGGATCACCCGCAGCGACGCGGTGTTCGGCTTCGCGCCCGAGTCCACGGAAGCCCCACCGTCACGTTCCGACGACAAGTATGACATCCTCGTGACGACCGATGTGCTGGCCGAAGGGATGAACCTCCAGCAGTGTGGACGGATCATCAATTACGACCTGCCTTGGAACCCGATGCGGCTCGTACAGCGGCACGGGCGCATCGACCGCATCGGCAGTCCCCACGAGAAGGTGTTCCTCACTTGCGTGTTTCCCGACCGCCAACTCGAAGCCCTTCTGGCCCTCGAAGAACGGATCCGCAGGAAGTTGGCACAGGCGGCGGCCTCCATCGGACTCGATCAGATCGTCATTCCTGGCGCGGCCCACACGGAACACGTCTTCGCGGACGACCGGAAGCAAATCGAGGCGCTCCGAAGGGGCGACTCTTCCCTCTTCGAGCGTGGAGGCGAAGGCGTGCACGCGCACAGCGGCGAGGAGTACCGGCAGGAACTACGGAAGGGGATTGAGCGCTGGGACGACCGGATCCGAGACTTGGCGTGGGGGGTCGGCTCGGGATTCGTGGGCGGAGCCCGCACGGGCCACGTCTTTTGCGCCCGCGTCTTCGACCGCGTGTTCATGCGGTTCGTGCCCTTGGAACCGGACGCGGAGATCGAGCGGGACACCCTGACCTGCCTCGGAATCCTCTCATGCACCGAGGACACCGAGCGCGCGCTGCCGGAGGGGTTCGCGAAAGGAGCCTTCGATGCTTGGAAGCGCGCCCGCCGCGACATCTACGAGGAATGGATGCGCGCCACCGATCCCGCCACGCTCCAGCCCAGCATCCGCCCGCTTTTCCGGGCTGCCGCCGACCATGTGCGGATGCACCCGGCCTCCGGGCTGTCCGTGGAGGAGCGGGACCGAGTGGCCGACGCCCTCGAAGCGCCGTGGGGGATCCGTCAAGAGCGGTGCCTCCGGGAGGTGTTCGCGCCCGACGAGGTCGGCCCCGGAGAACTGACGCGCAGGATCGCCGATGTCGTGAACGAACTCGGGCTACAGCCGTGGAGGCCGCCCGAGCCGCTTGATCCCATCGAGGAGGACGAGGTGAATCTCGTCGTCTGGATGGGCGTCATGGAGGCGGATACGTCCACGGCCTCTCCCCATGACTCAATTCCACGTTCCGCATCGACGCCGGAACAGATCCACAAGGAAGGAAACAAGTGATGAGAGAACGAGCTTGGGACCACCCAGCCGCGGGTGAGTGGTCGACGACAGAGCACCTCCATGGGAATGGTGCCTCGTGCGATCGATTGAGCGAGCAACCTGAGAGGCGGCTGCGACCATGAGCCAGAACCAACCAGCGAATCACATCATCGAGCGTGTCGCGATCTACAGGAGTGACGCTCGAAATCTTCCGTTGGCGTCTGAATCAATAGACCTTGTCGTTACGTCGCCTCCGTACTACAAGACCCGCGACTACGGTCATGAGCGCCAGATCGGACAAGAGAGCACTCCGGAAGAATATGCCCAGGAAATGGCAAGAGTACTGGGCGAAATGAAACGCGTCCTGAAGCTGTCCGGCTCGGTGTTCATGAATATCGGTGACACCTACAACGGTCACCGCAGCCTAGCTGGGATTCCGGGTGCCATCGAAGAGGTAGCCCGCGGCCAGGGATGGAAGGTCCGGAACCGCATCGTATGGTCCAAGATCAGAGGGATGCCGACGCCCACACGAAACCGCCTTCCGGCCCGACATGAGTACGTACTTCATCTCACTAAATCGACGAAGTATTTCTACGATCTTCACGCCTACTCGGAGTACCTAGGCGAAGGCGTCTCGCCAAGTGACGTCTGGGAGTTCCCCCCCTCCGGTCGCAACAACAGCCACTTAGCCCCCTTTCCCGGCGAGCTCGCTGAACGCGCGATCACTCTTGCCTGTCCGAGCGAGGTCTGCCGGTCATGTGGTTACCCTCGAGAGCGACTAATGAGAAAGACGATGTCTCTGAATCCCAACCGACCACAGGCAAGGCGGGCCCAGGCGCTGGCCGAGACGGTAGGGCTGACGAATGACCACATCGCAGCCATTCAGGCAACCGGCATATCAGACGCCGGTAAGGGTCGCGAGATCCAAGGACAGAAGAACTCGGCGTCCGTACAACGTCTCGCCTCCGAAGCAAAGAAGCTCCTAGGAGGCTATTTTCGAGAATTCACTTTCCCGCAATGGGAATCAGCCGGGTACACTTCATGCTCCTGCATGACGGGATATGTACCCGGAACTGTGCTTGACCCGTTCGCCGGCTCGGGTACTACGCTCGAGGTGGCGATCAGGCTCGGTCGACGGGCGGTCGGCGGCGACATTGCCGCCGTTCCAATCTCGGCCCTACGCAACGGAGCTAGACCATCAGGGTCCTGTGCCGTCAGCTGTGACTCGGATTCGAGGGTTTAGCGGTGCTAGGTGTTGACAGGCGCCGCGCCCGAATCTGGCGGACGATGGAACCACTGCAAACTCGTTCATTCTCCTTCGGCTGCCGTGAATCAACGCCACTAGCCGATGCGCGATCCAAATGGCCTCATCAGGAACTTCACCACCCATGGAACTAAGACCCCCTCGACTAACTAAGCGTGCCGTCTCGTTGTTCTTCCGAGTAGGGTGCGAAAGGCAACTCTTGCTCTATCTCTACACTGACGACGCAAGGGCCGCCCTACAAATGCCTCCTCGCCAAAGTGGACGGGCTGGGCTCGGTTTGGTTGGTCGGCACGGACTCCAATGGCAGGCAGATAAAGTTAGAGAACTTGAGGGTGCCTTTGGCGCTCCAAACGTGATCCGAAGCCCTGGTAGAGACAAGGCTGGAAGCATCCCGGCAACGCCGCTGGACTCCGTCTTGGCCTCCCTAACCGACTACCAGTTCTTGGTTGAAGGAAGCTACTCCGCTCACACCCGCGCTTTTCGAGACGCCGTTGGGATGTTGGCCCTACGGGATCGGAACGGCCTGACGCTTGAGCTTGGGGAGATGCGGCCGGACTTGATCCAGGTCTTCCCACGTCTTAGCGAGCACCAAATCGCCTGGCCGGACTTGCCAGGCGCGTACTGTGAGGAGATTCTCCCGAGTGGGCGTACTCGTCAAATTGACCCTGCAAACGACTCTCGTGTCCGTCTACGTGTTGCGGACATCAAGATGACGAGTGAGCCTGGTGCTCACTACTTCGCTGAGGTCGTCCTTTATTCGATGGCGTTGGCCGGATGGTTGGCGGATCAAGGCCTGTCGAACGACTACCTTGTTGTCGCAGCCCCAGCCGTCCTGCCCGGGTCGTTAGAGGTTTCCGACCTCATCACGCAGAAACGAAAATGGCACGGTATGGGATACGTGCCAACGGCTGCCGAGCTGAGCCAGGTCTTTGAGAATGACTTGGAAATCGCGCCCGTAGAAGCTTTTGCTCCCCGCCTCCGACATCTTATTTCCAAAACTCTTCCGAGACTCCTCGAGACGCCGTGGACAGATACCGCGTACCATGTCAATTATCGGTGCGCCGGATGCGAGTTCCTCGGTGACCCTCACATTCGAGACCGGAAAGGTCGTCCTACCCAGGATCCGCTCCACTGCTGGCCGAATGCCGAACAGACCAACCACCTCTCTCGTGTATTCGGCATCTCCAAGGGTGCCGTCTCAGTCCTTGAGGAGCATCAGGTCTCCGACGTGCCTGCGTTGGCCGAAGTCGGTGAGAACCACGCGGCTTTTTTGGATCATCAGGGCCTCCGAGCGAAGCGCACAGTATACCCGTCGAGAGCGGATGCGTTGGAGCATGCTACCACCACCATCATCCCGGCCAGCGGAGGCGATGCTCTCATGCCGCGATGGCCTGACCTCCACGTCTACGTGTTCGTCGACTACGATCCTGCCACCGCAATGTCAGTCTCGTTCGGGCTTAGGGCTTTCTGGCGAGAACCCCTTCCTTACGGGTCGGCGCTTGAGAGCCAAACTCGACGCTGGAGCCGACGTAGCGGCGATACGGAAGTGTTCTTGGTAGACCGCCGTGGGGTACCCGATGAATGGCGTGAGTTCCGAAACTTCCTTCGCCAGATCAAGCGCATCTTCCGCGAGGTACAGGCGCAGGATGAGGTCGATGAGGCCTCTGGACGACGGAATCGCAAGACAAGCCGTAGCACCTACCAGATCTACCTGTGGGACGACGCCCAACGACGGCACTTGGTCCGACTCATTTCGCGCTACCTTCCGAAAATCGTGGCGGACACGGAACTCCGGGTTCTGGCGTGGTTGTTCCCTCCCCCCGAACTCCTCACCAATCCAGCGGACGCAACGAGGCGCAGTCCGTTCACGCTCGTGTACGATGTCGTACAAAACACCGTCGCACTGCCCAACCCCCACCATTACACGCTTCTGGACGTGGCCAGCACGCTCAGTGACACGACTGTGACTTCACCGCGGGTACACCCCCTCTACAGCGATACGCTGAGCAACCTGCTGCCGCCTGAGCGGATCCACGAATTCTGGCTAAAGCGCCGCAACTGGCAAGAGACTCAAGCTCTCATCGTGGAGACGGCCCAGAAGAAGCTTCTGGCTCTAGGGCTCGTCGTCGCCACCCTAGAGCGACGACTGAAGGATGAACTCAGCCGGCTCAGCGCACCTCTGATCCCAACGCCACCGAACAGGCCGGCCGGACTGGCACCGGTAAGCCATCTTTGGCTTGAATTCACTCACCTAAACGCTGCTCTCACGTCGCTAGAGGCAGATCGCGTGCGTGCGATGCCTCCACACGAGCGAGAAGCCCGGTTCAGGTCCGCACGGCTATTGAAGCGCCTCGAGGGAGCGGAGCGTCGGGATGCCCTTCCTTGCCTCCAGCACGTGGCTCCCGGTCCGCTAGCCCAGCCCAGCGAGCTGCTTGTCTACAAGCTGGCCCCCGGCTCGCACGAGTTCAACGCAAGACCAGGAGATTTCGGATACGCGATTGTTCCCGACGCCCTATCCAACTTTCTAGACCAGCATCCTTACCCGTTTATAAAGGACACCAGCATCCAGGCATGGGGAGATACCGTCGCGGACGCAAACCTGACCGCTGTAACGATTGAGAGCATCGAGCGTCAGGAGGGGCTTATCGCGCTCCGCCCGGACTTACGGAGCTGGTTCGCCGAACTCACAAGTGAGGCCGGGATTTCGTTTGCCGGTCCATGTACCCTTGATCGCGTAGAGAGGGACTACCTTTCGAAGAAAGTCAGGCTCACTCTGCGCGGGATAGCAAACCCATCGATTGCCCAGCCTGACCGACGCATGCTTGAGGCCTTGGGACTTCCCTCAGGGACGACGGCCGGCACGAGCCGACTGACGCCGGCGGCAGAGGTTCTTTGGGATGGCTCGCGCTTGCAGGAGGCACGAAGCGGCAGGGCCGTCGCACCACTTCGGCAGAGTCTCGAGCAGGCCCTTCGCGGAGTTGGCAAGGTCCTCATGAGTGACCAATGGAGCGCTTTGGAGACTGCTCTGGACCGCCAACTGACTCTCGTCTGGGGTCCACCCGGGACGGGGAAAAGCTACACACTTCGGGCTGTCATCCTCGGCGCGGTGCTGGACGCTGCGAGCCGCCGCCAGCCACTACGGATCCTGGTATCCGCCAACACATACACGGCGGTTGACAACATTCTCCTTCGGCTTCACGACGATCTCCGCGAGCTGTATCCGGGAGGTGCATGGCCGTGTACGCTGCATCGCATTCAGAGTGATAGCAGACCGGTCGACCACGATTTCGATGATCGCTATCGCATGCTCGAGAATCTGCCACTGAATAGAGGCAAACCGTCAGCGAACGTGAGAGCGTTATTACGATCGCTTGACGCGTCGGACCACATCACCGTCGTCGGAAGTCCCACACAACAACTTCACAATCTCGCGGTCGCCGGGCAAAAGAAGCCGCCGGCAAGTGCAACGCAGCGACAGTGGTTCGATCTCATCGTATTAGATGAGGCCTCACAGGTGGACGTGGCGAACAGCACACTTGTGTTCTCGAAGCGGGCCGCCGGAGGAACGTGCGTGTTGGCGGGCGACGACCTTCAGCTACCGCCCATACATCCAGCCACCCCGCCTCTTGACCTGGAAAACGTCGTCGGTTCCATCTATAACTACTGTCGGCATCACCTCGGCGTAGAGCCCGCGCCATTGAACGTCAGCTTCAGGTCTAACTCCACGCTCATCGCATTCACTCGCGAAGCCGGTTACGAGCCTGAGTTGAGGGCACACTCTCCCGATCTCCGCATCCGCCTACGCCAAACCCGCTCCGCGGCTCCAGCAGATTGGCCTTCCGGCCTAACCTGGACTCCGGACTATGCGAAGATCATGGATCCGGATTACCCGATCACTTCTATCGTGTACGAGGATCGCCGCAGCGGTCAGGCCAACCAATTCGAGGCAGAGAGTATTGTCTCGTTGGTGTGGCTGTTCCGTCGGGACCTGCTCTACCGGTTGGACAACGAACGCGATCCCCTCGGGATGAAGATCCGAGACGGACGATACAGTGACCCTACGACGCCGCTGCCCTCCCAATTCTGGCGGCAATCACTGGGCATCGTCGTCCCGCACCGGGCACAAATGGGTCTAATCGTTGCCCGCCTTCAATCGATGTTCCCGAACGAGCCGGCAGACCTCATACGTGGCGCCGTCGACACCGTCGAGCGGTTTCAGGGTCAGCAGCGCGACATTGTTCTCGCGTCCTTCGGCATCGGCGACCCCGACGTGATCGCGTCCGAAGAGGAGTTTCTCTACAACCTGAGGCGTTTCAACGTCATGGCCTCGCGAGCGAGAGCCAAATTGATCGTTTTCTTGACCGAGTCTTTTATTGAGCACCTGTCGAACGATCAAGACGTGCTCACGGAGTCATTGTTGGTGAAGCTGTTTGCGGAGCAAACATGTGCCTCCGTAGGGGCCGTGACGTTGTATGAATCCGGCCAGGGAAGGACCTGCGACCTTCGGAGAGCCCTCTAACTCTAACCTAAGGGGGCACGGCAGGACCAGAAGCCACCGTAAACGGGGACGGCAACATGGTGCGACGGTAGGCAGCGGCACCAGCGGTGAGGCCTGTCACAACCTCACGGCGATGCCGTAATTCAGACCTGCGGGAGGATGCTTCCAGTCGTTGGGCTTGCCTCCCGACACGTCGTGGCGCCCCAGGAAGGCACCGATGTCGTCGATTTCAAGGAATGCAATCGAAGCCTGCGGTTGTCCGTGAGTGTGGAAGACCTGCCTGACGTGAGCATCGCGGTGGGGCCAGTAGGCATTGCTTCCACCGTACTGCCCGTTGTTGGCGACGATCACGAGTTGGAACATATGGTAGTGGAGCGCCAAGGCCATCTGATCGAACGTCTTCACGTCCTTGTTCAGGGCCGGGATCGCTAGGACATCCGACACATCCCTAAGGTCCGCAGCCAACCCGAGGTCTGTCGCATCGTAGCAGACGGACGCCGTGAGCCAGACGGGCCGGATCCCATCTGCACTAGACCACGGATAGCCGATCAACCACTGGCAGGGGCGAAATCCTTGGAGAAGGCGCGGCCCACTACCGTTGAACGCTTCCTCATCAGGGGCAAGATGCGCCTTCCCTTGGCGGTGAGTCCTCATTTGGAGGCCATGGGCGACCGACCACTCCGGAATCACCCACAGTGCTGAGTTGACCAGCGGCTCCCCCTCCAGGAGTTCTTGATAGGTCAGGCCAGCCAGGATCATCGTCCTATGCGCCCGTGCAAACGGGATCAGATGAGTACGAACGTCACTCGGATGCACAGACAACTCGGGTAAAATCAGCCAATCGAGCCGCCCTTCGCGGCCTTTGTGCGTTTCCCGCAGGGCCAGCGCCCGTTCCACGGCTGCGAGCGCTGCCGACAAGTGGTTGCGATGTCTCCGTCGGATTGCGGACTCTTCGAGCGCTAGGTCTGTGCGGAGGAAGTCATCAGCGGTCGGCAGCACCGTCTGGACGACGCAGGCACGCAACGTCTTGTTGCCTGTTACGGCTATTCGTTTAGCCAGCAACGGCAGAATCAACGTGCGGGTAGCGGTGCCGCGGCGCTCCTGGAGATCGCCGATCCTCCGGTCGATCTGTGTAGTGGCCTCATCGATGCCATCGTCGACCCAACCGAACTCCTCGTGTGCCCGGCACCCTGGCCAGCGCAGGAGGGCTAGTAGGAAGCCTTCGACCCAGTCTGTAATCGGAAGCCAGTCGTCTCCGAACGCCTGCTGCCCACTGTAGAGGCCATACAGCCGCTGGTACCAGTGGCTCTCCGCCGGGCGATAGGCCGATTTGCCCTCCTTCCAACTCGCCCGGCGTACGGGACGCGTGAAGTCAGGCTGCCCCGACAGTACAAACCGCAACAGGAAACCGAGTTGAATCCGCCACCGTTCGTCACCCTTACACCACGAAGGTGGCTCGTACACGGAGCCCGATGGATTGGTGATTCCGACGCATTTCGTCCACTCATTCCGACGGAAGTCGTCCACTGATTCCGATTCATTTCGTCCACTCGTTCCGACGGAAGTCGTCCACTGATTCCGATTCATTTCGTCCACTCGTTCCGACGGAAGTCGTCCACCCATTCCGACGAATTTCGTCCACCCGGATGTGGTGTCGGAGCGGAGGGCTCGAGCGGGTGGGGAGGGGTGCTGGA
>JAJDXM010000071.1 GCA_022823225.1 Gemmatimonadota bacterium | reverse complement strand
GTGAGGTCCCCGTGGATGGTCTGGTCGGACACGGGCTGGCCGCTCGGACCGATTCTGCCCGCTCGCCGCGCCCGTATGAACCGATCCCAGTCCCTCTGCGACAGCGTCCCGGGTCCTCGGTTCGGCCCAAGGAAGTCGAGGAACATCGTCGTAGCCGCCCGGTCGTGCATGCGGGACGTATACGCCTTGGTGGGCGTCACCTCCTCACCGTAGATTTCAAAAAGCCGTCCCAGACTGAGCGGCTCGGGCTCGGCTTCCGCCTTGCCGGCGGGTTCGTGGACCGCCAAGCCGGCGGCAACCTCGTCCGCCTGCCTCTTCGCCCTCGTCCAATCGCGGTGTTTCAGCGATCTCGTGAGCCTGCGCCCGTTCTCGCGCCACTCGATCTGGTAGATGCCGGTTTTCGGATCCGGGAACACCCTGACCCGGTTCCGGCCCCATTCGCCGGCGCCGTAGGAGCGCCGACTTCGTTTCGTGCGTGCCATCATTCGATTCCTCGCGTGATGGACCGCACGATCTGCGCTCATCAAACGTCGCTGCGGGACGCCGTCCGCGCCAGATTCGGTCTTCGCGTTCATCAACGGCTCCACCCATGATCGCGGTCGCGGTCTGGCAAGCGCCGCTGCAACGCCGCGATCATCATCACAAGGTTGCGGCGAGCGTGCCGTACGACTCGGCCAAGCGCGTAACTTGCCCGTCCAGCCACTCGATTCGCGTCCTCAAGGCTGCGTTCTCCCCGCTCTGCCGCTCGACGTGCTGCTTCAAGACTTCGTTCTCCTCGCTTTGCCGCTCGACGCGCCGCCGCAAGACTTCGACTTGCTCGGAGTGCCGCCGCTGTTCCTTCTCGTACTGCACGGACAACTTCTTCAAGGCCTCCGTCAACTGCCTCTCCAGTTCGGTCATGCAGCTTCCTCCTCACTCTCTCGACAGCTTCAAGTAGGGCCGCCCTTCCATGGTGAAGGCCGTCCGGACCGGAGTGCCGGCGGGCAGCGACACCCACCGCTCCCCGCTGCTCTCCATCAACTCGACGCCCCAGGTCGTCTCCTCGATCTCGGCCAGCATCGCGCGCGCCCACTCGGTCCGCGTGTCCAGCTCCCCCAAGGTCTCGATCCGGTCCTGGATACTCGTCGCCAACCAGCGCATCGTCGCCCAGCTTCCGCCGAAGAAACCGATCCAGAGGCTCAGGCCCACGATCAGGGGCCGCTGCCACGCCTTGGCCAGCAACTCGCGCATCCGTCCGGTCGCCTCCTCCGTATCGCGCTCGATTGTACCGAGCGCGCTCCTCGCGACGCGCCGCGAGTTCTCGGCGAGCTTCCTCAGTTCGCTCGCGGTCAACTCTTCGATCTCTCGCCGCTCGCTCTCCAGCCGTCTCCGCAGCCGGTCGGTCAAGTCGTTCGCGGTCGAAGTTCTCTCCATACAGTCCTCCTTTCAGTCGCCACCGGTCCCCGGTCTCAGGGTCCAGCGCAGTCAGGTAGTCCTTGCCCTGGCGCGGCACTTCGAGACCCGCCTCCCGCAGTGCGGAGACGACATCGGCACGATTCCGCACCACACCGTGCTCGACGCGCTGGAGCAGGTAGTCCCGGATCAGGTCGCGCGGTGATGCTTCGAGCCGGAGCCCGGCCCGCAGCCGTGCCGCCTCGATGTAGGCGCGGTGGCCGGGTTGCTCCACCCTGGCCCGCGCCGGATCGTCCGGGCGAGCCCAGCCGTGTTCGTGGTTGAATGCGTCCCGGAGGGGGCCGAAGGTCTTCTCCCAGCCCGGCGGCGCGATGTTGAGGCTACGTCCGGTCTCCAAGTCGCACCGCGCGGCGAGGACATGGACGTGAGCGCCACCGCCGCGCTCGCGGTGCAGCACGGCCGCCCATGCGTAGCGGTCCGGTTCGAGCCCGGCCCAGGCCGTCTCCTCGAAGCCATCCAGAACCGCGCCGATCTGCTCGTCGGTCGGTTGGTCCTCCGGCGCCCACGCGATCACCCCGGAGGTGTACCTGTGCTCGAACTCCAGCGTGTCCGCCACGGCGGCCACTTCGTTCGGATCCCCGCGCAGGACCTCGACGCCTTCGCGCGGCTTCCCGGCCGCGTCCCGCTCCCCGAGGAGGTACTTCGCCGCGGCCCGCGCCGATCCGGTCCCGTGCGCCAGAAACTTAAGGTGCATCGCGGTCCGGTCTCTCGAAGCGGGCCAGCGCTGCGAGCGCCCGCTTGACGGCGATAAGGTGGCCGATCACCTCGACGGCCTCGACCGCCCCCTTGTGGGTATTCGCCCACTTGGCGATCTGGTTGAGGTTGTTCCCGATGCGGGAGACCTGCCGGGTGCGTTCGCGCTCGACCTCGGCAGCCGGGGCCGTCCACGTCCGCGTGTGCGCCATCGCCCGGCGTATCAGCGCCGAGAGCGGCACGCCGGCGGCTTTCGCCTTGGCCCGCCAGTCGGCGGACTCGTCCGGCGTGAGGCGGACGGCGACGATGACCGGGCGGCGTCTAGCCATCGCGAAGCGCCTCGCCGGGGGGAAGGGGGGCGACGCCCCCGTCCGCGCAATCCACCGGAGCGCGGGTCTGTTGGGGATCGAAGGGGCGGAGTCCCTCGCCAGCCCCGGGGTTAACTTGTCCACCTTAGTGGCATCCGACGAGCCCGGCGGCGACCTGTCCCACGGTCGTCGTAGGCCACCGCCTTCGCGGTGGCGGAGCACCCCCGCGAACCGTCCCGAGAACCCGTTCAGCGGGCCTCGCGAAGCTCGGTCGGCGGCGGGATGGAGGCTAGCGATGCCGTACCGTCCATGTACCCCCGAAGCCGGAGCGGCGACTGATTCCGCCAGCGCCCGCGTGGATGGACACGGGGATCAGTTCGGCCATGGGGTGGATCAACCTGACTACGCTTCTCCTCCGTTTCGCCTCGTTCGGTCGCGCTGCTCCACATGCTTCGGTAGCCCGAACGGCGACATCTTACGGATTCCATCCGCAATTGGTTTCAATCTGGGAGGACGAGCATTCGGGCCGGGCGCGGCGAGGCGCTCGGAAACTGGACTTGACGGCGGGAAGTCGCCGATTCGCGATGGAGCGGACGGAGCCGCATTTGATCACGGTGCCCAGCTTCGGCCTGGACGTGGGTGGCTCAAGCCGAGATTCCATCGGGAGGACCGGCACCCTCACGACCAATTCCGACTGACCTCCTCCGCGAATGGTCCGTCGCCCCACGAAGGGTCTTCGCCGGGGAAGCCCGTTGGCGGCTCGGGGCCGTCGTACCTCCACTGATCGGGCGGCGGTCCGGTGGCTCCGATAGCGAAACACCAGCCTGTCACAGTCCGCCGCCACGCGTACCACGACTGACCGTCTTGGGCGACATGGAGCGTGATGCCAGATTCTCGGGGCAACCCGTGGCGCGTGAAGTCGTCGCCGAGGACCCTGAGCAGGTCACGACGGTAGCGGCCGCCGTTTCTTTGGTGCCATCCCATCTGGCAGGTCGCCAACCAGAGTAGAGCATCAATCGTTTCTGCGAACTCCCGGCGGTCCAGCCGTCGGCCCTCGTCGTCTAGCTCCTGAGAGCCGCTGTATCGGCGTAGGCGTTCCTCCTCATCGGTCTTCGCCTGTTCCTTGCGGCTCAGGGTGTCGAGGAAGTCCCCGACCACGCCTCGTGCAGCGGAGAACGTCTGGGCTTCACCGAGTTTCCCAGTGAAGTGCCAGTAACCCGCGAGCTGTCTGACAGCACCCGCGCGGAAATGAAGGACGGACAGTAGAGCCAGACGGGATCGCCAAGCTGACCATCTACCTGCGTTTCCCCGGCTGATGCGGCGAAAGACTGCATCGTAGGCGACATAGATGCTGAAGAGGTATAGGAACGGCACCAAACCGGCCGTCAGCCACACCGGAAGCGCGAAGTCGAGCACCAGCTCCCGTGCGTCGAGCTGGCACCAGCCCAAATAGATCTGCCGTGCCGAATATGCGATCACCGCAAGCCCGATCGCAGCAAGCACCCACTCACAGAGCACCTTCGCGGGCCTGTATTCCGGCTTCTGGCCGGCCACCGCAACCATCAGACTTGGTATGGCCACCACCACCTGGAAGACGAGTTCTCCGGGCAGGCTCATCACATACAGGTTCACAAAGAACTCAACGAAGGCGACCACGCCGACCGTCGCTAGAATCGTTCGCCGAAGGAAGTGCAGGTCGTCGCCGTCGGAGTCGAGCCGCGCGCAGTTGAATAGGAGGACCGCCGCAGATCCGAGCGTCCACAGGATCGTGCCCTTGGCAAGAGCCGGACTCCAGACCGCAAGCCGTAAACCAACCCAAAGCTCAAGGCCGACCCAGACCAACATCGCCGCGACGGGGAGCAGGATCTGGGGCTTGAGGAACGTCCTGACGACCCCCACAGAGCCTTCGCGCACGCTCTTCTTCGAAAGAGCCCACAGAAGGAAGGCACTGACCCAGATCAGACCGGCTATTTCGCGGTTGTTGAGCATCGGATGGAGCGGCTGGAGGTAGGCTCAGAAGCGTCGCAGACATCCGGGGTCTACGTATGTCGCCGCGCTGGCCTTCAATGGTCCCGAAAAACGCCCCCTTCGGCACTTGGCGAGCCTGTCCAGACCATGATACCGGGCATCCCCATACGGGCGACCGTCGAAAATGTTTCGGCAGCGGGCGAAACTGCCCAAGGCAGGTCGTTGGTCGGCGTGGGAACGCTCCCGCGCTCAGTCGCCGTTCGGCGATTCCTCCCACCCTTCGTCGGGGAGGTGGGTGCGGTTCAACTCGTCGGCGCGCAAGCTCCAGCTCGGCATCGCCCGGTCCATGATCTCCCGGAAGCGCTCGTTGTGGCTCGGCTCGACAAGGTGGACCATCTCGTGGACGACGACGTATTCGAGGCACGGCGGGGGCTTCTTGGCCAGTTCGGAGTTGAGCCAGATGCGGCGGGCGGCCGTGTTGCAGGTGCCCCACCGCGTCTTCATTCTCCGGACGCGCCAGTCGGCCACCCGCACGCCGATCCGGGGTTCCCACTCGGCGATGATTTCGGGAATGCGCTCGCGGAGGCGAGCCCGGTACCACCGGTACAGCGTGGCTTCGCGGGCGTCCCGCCCGGTTGCGGGGCGCACCCGCATCTCCATCCAGGAGTTGTTGCGCAGGCGTATGCCGGTCCGTCCGGCCGATTCGACCACGTCCAGCCGGTAGCGCCGGCCCTCGAAGTAGTGGCTCTCGCCGGAGACGAACTCGCGCCGCGACTGGCGGGGCTGCCGCGCGAACTCGGCGCGCTTGCTCCGTATCCATGCCAGCCGCGAGATCACCGCCGCCCGAACCGCGTCGTCGTCGAGACGCATGGGCGCGGCCACGCGCACCCGCCCCTCGGGAGGATAGACGCCCAGGTGAAGATGTTTGATCCGCTTTCGGACGACCTCGACGGTGATGCCCCCCACCTTCAGGCGGATGGTCGCGACCTGCTCCGACGACGCGTCGGAGGGCGGCGAAGACAGGCCCGCGTCAGTACTCACCCTGCTTCTTCACAATCTTGAAGATCGCCTCGGTGTGGGCCTTCCACGGCCCGACGGCCCTGTAGATCGCGCTCTTGACCTGCCGCTCCTTGACCATGTGGCCTCGCCACCCGGCCATCCTCGTGTCCCGCACGGCCCGGTCGACGGCCAGCGCGACGGATTCGCGGGCGTCGGTTCCGGGTTCGCCCTCCGCACCCTCTCCCGTCTCGGGAAGGTTGTCGTAGATCGCGCGGAGGGCGGGGGTGTCGATGCCTGGCGGTCGCGACGGCCCGCCCTCGCCGCGCTTTACCTTCCTGGCCAGCGCGGTCACCTTCTTCAGGTACTCCCCGTATGCGACGACTCCCTCGCGCCGCTGGCGGATCAACTCGTCGAGGAGCTTGGACATCCGTTCGTAGTACTTCGGATTCACCGCCATTTCGTCCACGATCAGGCGGCGAACGTTGTTCTCGATGGTCTCGGCGACGGCGCGGCGATCTCCCTTCATTCCGTCCGGCAACGCCTCGATGGCATCCTCGCCGCGCGCGACGATCAGCTCCACGAGCGTCATGTCCTCGAACCCCGATAACACCCTGCTGTCATCGGCCCGGATGTAGCTGTCGAGGAGGTGCCTCATCGCGGGCTCCAAGGCCTTGAGATCCACGGCGTCGCCGCTGGCCAGCTTGATCTCCCGCCGAACGTTCTCGAAGTGCGCGACCTCGTCCCGGATGGCCAGCCGCTCGGCTTCCATGTATCCGGCCTCCAGCATCTCGTTGGCCAGGTTGGCGTAGGCCCGCACGAAAGCCGCCACCATGCGGTAGAGGTCAAGACGCTTGCGTTCGTTCGCCGCAAGCTGCCGGACGGTCTCCGCGCCGTCGCTGTCGTCGTCGTGGCAGAAGTATCGGCGGTAGGCGGCGGAGTCGCGAGGCGGCTCGACGGGTTCGCAAAGCGCCTTGACCGCCTCCCGGGTCTCCTCCAGCCTCTCCCGGCCCCGTTCGAGCCGATCCGTCAGGAGTCCCTTCACGTCCTCGCCGTCGAAGCCGTCGAAGGCCTCGCCAGTGTAGTCGCTGATCGCGCCCGCAAGCGAACGGAACAGATCCTTGTAGTCGATGACGTAGCCGTACTCCTTGTCCTCGCCGTCCAGCCGGTTCACGCGGCAGATGGCCTGGAAGAGGCCGTGGTCCCGCATCTTCTTGTCGATGTACAGATACGTCGCGGGCGGGGCGTCGAATCCCGTCAGCAGCTTGTCCACCACGATCAGGAGCTTCATCTGCCCCGGATCGTTCACGAACCGCTTCTTGACCTGTTCCTCGAACTCGTCGGTCCGGTGCATGGCCTTGGCCTCGGGCTCGCCGAAGTGGTCCGCCAGCATCCGCCGGTAGACCTTGTGCTTGAGCAGCGCCTCCGTCACGCCCTCCCCCGTCTCCTCGCCCGCGACGTGTCCCGCAGACGGACGGTACGAGGTGACGATGGCGCACTTCCCCCTCAGGTCCGTGTCGCTGAAGGCTCGGAAGAACCGGCACGCAGCGTACACGCTGTCCGAGACCAGCATGGCGTTGCCACGTCCGCTCTTGAGCCGGTCCTTCGTCTCCATGTCGAGGAGGATGTCGTCCACGATCTTGCCGATCCGGTCCCGCGAACTGGTGACCTTCCGCATCGTGCTCCACCGCTCGCGCAACTGCGCCTTGGCAAGGGCGCTGAGTCCCTTGGTCTTGAGGTCGAACCACTGGTCGATCTTCGCCTCGGAGGTGACGTGCTGGTCGATGTCCCGCGCCTCGTAGCGCAGGTCCAACACGACCTCGTCGCCTATCGCCTCGTCGTACTTATAGGTGTGGAGGTAGGGACCGAACGTCTCGATGCTGCGGCGCTTGTCCGACTTCAGGAGCGGCGTGCCCGTGAAGCCGATCAGCGTGGCCTCCGGCAGAAGCTTCCTCATCGCGCGGTGCAGCTTGCCGGACTGCGTGCGGTGGCATTCGTCCACGAACACGACGATGTCGCCCGCGGGACGGTGCCCACGCGCGATTCCGGCGCGAAGGTCGCGCACGAAACGATCGATGTCGCCTTCTTGGGACGAGCCGAACTTGTGGACCAGCGAGCAGATCAGCGGCTTGGCGGGATCCGCCAGCACTTGCGCGAGATCAGCGCCATCCTTCGTGCGATGGATGTCCTCCCCCACGCCCATGAAAACCGTTTCGATCTGCTCGTCGAGTTCCTTGCGGTCGGTGATCACGAGCACGCGGCCGCCACGGACGTTCTCCCGGATCCACCGCGCCAGCCACACCATCGTGAGGCTCTTGCCGCTGCCCTGGGTGTGCCAGACGATCCCGCCCTCGCGCCGCTTCACATGGGCCTGCGCCGCCTTCACGCCGAAGTACTGGTTGTGGCGGCAGACCTTCTTGACGCCCGCGTCGAAGGCCACGAAATCGTGGATCAGTTCGAGCAGGCGCCCGCGTCCGCAGAGGTGCGCGAGTTCCCGGAGCAGCGGCGAGTCTTCGTCGTCTCCCTTGGCGTCCGCCTCCTTCCAGCGGAGCCAGTACTTCTCGGGCGTGCCGATCACGCCGTAGCGGAGCCCCTGACTGTCGCTGCCCGCCATCACAAGTTGGACCGTGGTGAAGAAGGGCCGGATGAAGTGCGGCTCCTGATTCGAGAGATTCTGGCGGATCCCCTTGCCCACCGAGACCGTCGAGCGCTTGAGCTCGATCACGCCGATGGCGATCCCGTTGACGTAGAGCACCAGATCGGGCCGCTTGGTGTGGCCGCCCGCCACGGTGACTTCCTCGGCGATGGCGAAATGGTTGGCGGCCGGGTCCTTCCAGTCGATCAGGTGGACGGTGGCGGCGTTCTCCTCGACTCCGGGTTTGATCCTCGCTCCGTAGCGGAGCAGCCCGTAAGTCTCGCGGTTGGCTTCGTAGAGGTTGCGGCCACCGCCCAGTGCGGCGGCCCTCTCGAACTCGCGGATCGCCTTGGCGATCAGACTCGAATCGTGACCTTGGCCGGTGAGGAACCGCTCAAGCAGCTGGGTCTCGATGTTCCGGTTGCCCTCCCGGTCCCGCCAGTCGCCGAGGTACTCGTAGCCGAGCCGGTCCCGGAACAGCGCGATGACGCGCCGCTGGGTCTTGGATTCGAGGTCGCCGACGGCGGTCATTGCGGAGTCGATTCGGATTCGAGGATTTCCCAGCGCCCCTTCTTGGTCGGTCCCACATGACGGATGCGACCCGCCTTGCGGAGCTTGTCAAGATGATACTTGACGCCCTCCGGCGTGATTCCGACATGGGTGGCCAAGGCAGCGCGGGTCAGCGTCGGATCGCTTCGTAGAAGAGCAACGATGCGGTCGCGGGTAGGCATCGAATCCGCCTCACCACCGCTTTCTCGGGTAGCTCGGCCACTTTCTTGGGTAGTTTCGTCGGGTTGTTGGGTAGTATTACGGCCTTCTTGGGTAGTCGTTCGCGCACCGTCTTTAGTTTCCTGGGTAGTCACTCGAACGGCACCAAGCCGCTTACGGTCGCCGACCGGACGCCAGATCCGGGTGATGAAGCCCGCGCCCGCCTCGAACTCGGGCTCTCGCAGCCCCGCTTCGGCGCACCGCCGGATCATGTCCACCGTCCCGGTTCCCATCTTCTCAATGTAGCGGAGCAGATACATGGACTCGGCGATCAGCGGATTGGCGGGCAGCGACTGGTGCGCCACGCGCAGTTTCTCCACGGTGAGCGGCGGCGGCAGGCGACCTGAATTCATGACCTCCAGCCGGTCGGCGAAGAGCATGACCTGAACACTGCTGTTGTCGGTGTAGTCCCGGTGCGCCACCGCGTTCACGATGGCCTCCGTCACGACCTCCCTCGGAATCTCGTAAGCCACCGGAGCCTGGACCGTCTCGGCCCTCGTGCCCACGGCCAGAGCGATCTTGCTCATCACGAAGTCCACCGCCTGATCCACCAGCTCGAAGACCGTGCCCTTGTAGACCTGGTAGGAAGGGATCGGCTTGGCGACCTCGGCCCCGTGGAAGTGCGCGCACTTGACCTCCGAAGAAATCAGGAAGCGTTGCGGGGCTCTGCCGAAAAGCAGCACCGCAGCGTTGGTGAGCCGTCCCCTGTTCAACAGGTTCAGGTGCCTGAGCAGGTCCGCCGGGGGCGTCTCCTCCGGCAGCGGGAACTGCCGTGACCTCCGAGCCACACGGATGAAGCGGTACATGCCCTCGACGTTCAGATCGTCAAGGGTGGCCCCCGAGCAACGGGCGGCGTCGAAGGGGCCGAAGCGCAGCAGTTGCCGCGCTTCGAGATACTGGACGAGTGCCGCGTACAGCCCGGCCACCAACTCCGCCGACGTTGCGAAGCGTCTTCTCACCAGTCCGGCCTGCGCTCTGCCGATGAGCGCACGCATCTTCGGGTGGCGCTCGCCTCCCGCGGCGCCCTTCAGGAAGATCAGGCGGTGCTTCTCCAACTCGGTGGCCCGGTCGAACTCGCGCTCCGTGGGCGAGACTCCGTCCACATCCTCGAATCCGTAGTCGGTCCCGAACAGGCCGACATAGATCTCGCACCGTTCGACCTCGTCCAGGTAGACCTCGTCCGGCCGGCGACCGGAGGCCGGCACGTCTTCGAAGAGGAATACCTGGAAGAAACGTCGCATCAGAGGATCGCCCCGCAGGTAGTCGCGCAGATGTTCCCGCTCCCGCGCGAACTCGCGTTGGACGCTGCTGATGAAGACCCGGATCGGCTTCATCGGCCCGGTTCGTCCTCGGTGACGGCATCCGGGATCGGAAGACGGATCGTACCGGTGAGGAGTTGCTGCATCATGCCCCGCTTGAGGGCGCGGGTCTTGTCGAGGCGGCGCTCAAGCGCGGCAATCTCGTCGTACATGTCGGAGAGGACGGTGGCAATGGCGCGCTGTTCGGGGAGAGGCGGGAGTCGAAGCTCAGCAGCAGCGATGTGGGTGCGGTTTGTCGCGTATACTTTGGTTCCTGCCGCTAGCCGCCGAAGGTGATTCCGGAATCGGGGACAGAACTGCAAGTAAGCCTTGAAGCCGTCGGCGAGCACCGAATTACTGAATCTGACCGCGATGGTGTGAAGCCCGGATACGACTCGCTGACCCTCGGCCCCCATAATCTCGACCGACTTGCCGACACCGCCGATGTCTTCAGAAGCGTCAACGAACACGAGGTCTCCGTCGCGTAGCCGATCAAGCCTTTTGGCGCGATCCTTTGCCAAGGTCGGCAACCCGGTGACCACCGTCTGATCGAGGTACACGCGCTCGGACGTATGGATATCTCCATAGTGGAGGTACCTCACTCCACCGCCACTGTTAGGCCCGAGGTCGGAGCGTGGGAAGCTCCCGTGACGGAGAAACCGGAGATGATCCTCCAGCGCCCTGACCTCCCACTCGCCCTCGAACCCCGGCAGCCGGGTCCTGCCGGTCAGGAGTTGCTGCATCGCGGCCCGCTTGATCGCCCGCTTCTTCTCGATCAGCGCCTCCAACGACCCGATCAGGCCATCCACGTCGGACAGCACGGCCGCGATGGCCCGCTGCTCGGCCAGGGGCGGAAGCGGGAGAGGGACTTCGGACACGACCTTCCAGTCCGCCCGTGGCATGTGGGTGCCGTAGGAGACTTGGGCCGCTTCGTACAGCGTGTCGGCTTGGATGAGCCAATAGATGAATCGATTGTCGACCTTCAGCGGATCCGACACCAGAGGCCAGATTTCGGTGGAGCAAACACCGGGCCGATCCGCGTACCACCATTTTCGGAGGTACGGTCGCAATCGCCCAAACAACACGTCACCCGACTCAAAGACGTACTTGGCGGATACGCTGCCAGCCAGTTCACGGTTGAGCAGCCGTCCGGTGGCTTGTTCGATGTCCTCTAGTTCGACGCATAGCGTGTCGCCACCCGCCTTGCTGGAGGACACTCTATCTCCGCGGATCCGCACACATTCTCCCAGCTGCCGCGTTTCCCACTCCCCCTCGAACCTCGGTCGCTGATCGATAGCCGCGCTCCAACCCAGCGGCGCGGCTCCACCGTCCCGCTCGGCGCAGATGCCCTGCGGGCTCAAACCGAGAGCCCCATTTGCTTCAGGTGGCCCTCGACCTTCGCGCCGTGGTCCTCGACTCGACGTTCAAGCTCCGGAAGAGACTGCGCGTACCGTTCCTCCAGCACTCTCACGCGATCCAGAAGCTCGCCGGTCACGCGCTCGACTACCGCCCGGATCGCGTCTTCGATGCTCGCCATCCACTTGTCGGCAACCACCATGTCGGCGACCTCGGCCGCGCCAAGTGCTGCGTACCGCGCCAGCACCTTGGTGTCCAGCTTCGCCTTAGCGGCCTTCGCCGCCCTCTTTGCCTTGGCGTGAGCCTTCATCAGGTCGAGGCAGACATCCAGCGCGTCGCGTTCCTCCCGGTCGTCGGGGCCGTCGCCAACCGCCTTCAGCCGCGCCTTCACGGTCGCCTGCGTCACCTTTCCCGTCGCCGTCGTTGCGTCGCTCAGCGGGCCGTCATCGTCCGAATTCTCTTCAACGAACGCCGCCACTTCCCGCCCGATGGCCTCCTCTTCGGCCAGCAGGCGGTCGACCTCACCGCGCTCCCCCGCGAAGTACCGCGCGACCACAAGCTCGGGCGGAAGCAGGTCCATCTTGTACTTTGCGCGGCTCACCGTCAGGTCGGGCGACTCCTTTGCCCCCTTTCCCTTCCCGCCCACGAGCACTCGGGGCCGCGCCACCTCCCTCCATCCCTCCGTCACGATCAGGTACGCGTCGTCCTGCATGACCTCGTCCCAGTAGTCCATGAGGCACTGGTACACGTCATAGCGGTCGAGCAGTGGAAGGCCCGCGAAGCGGCTCAACAGGTCCTCCGACAGATCCCGGATCAGGGCCTTGGGAGAATCTCCCTCGACCAGTTCGAGGAGTCGGGGCGCGTGTGTCCGCCGCCAAAGGTCGAAGACGTGGCGAGTCCGGTCACCATACGCCCTGAACTCATCATCTCCCAGGACGACGGCGCGCACGTCATCCGCCGAAACGCGGGCGCGACCGTATCCCTCCCGACCGCCCGGTGCGAACAACCGTTCCCGCAGACCGGGGAACACCTTCCAGAAGCGCCGGAGAGCGTCGATGTCACGGTTCGGGATGCCGCCGCGCAGGTGCGCGCCTAGGTCGTGCAGGTCCTCGGGTTCGCCGGAATCGATGTAGCGGGGGATGTTCAGGTTGTACTCGTTAGCATCGCTGGCGATCTCGTCCACGGGCACCGAGCGCGAGTAACCGGGGACGCCCCTCCGCTCGTTGAACACGTCGACGATGCGGTGGATGTCGCGCTCCCGCAGCCGGTTCTTCGCGCCGTCCTTATGGAAGCCCCGGCTCGCGTCGATCATGAAGATGCCGTCCCGCGTGGCCGCGCTCTTCTTGTCGATGACGACGATGCATGCCGGGATCCCGGTGCCGTAGAATAGGTTGGCGGGGAGCCCGATCACGCCTTGGATCAGGCCACGCTCGACTAGATTGCGGCGGATCGCCGCCTCGCGGTTGCCCCGGAAGAGCACACCGTGCGGGAGGATGATCGCGCCCTTGCCGGTGCTCTTGAGCGATGCGACGAGATGGAGGAGAAAGGCGTAGTCGCCGTTCTTCGCCGGTGGAACACCGTACTCGAATCGGCGGAACGTATCGTGGGCGGGATCGAGGCCGTTCGACCAGGCCTTCGTCGAGAAGGGCGGATTGGCCACGGCGAAATCGAAGCGCTGGAGGAGCCCCCGGCTGGCGGTGAAGCGCGGCGCGGCAAGCGTGTTGCCACGCTCGACCTCGGCCGCCGTGTGGCCGTGCAGGATCATGTTCATCCGCGCCATCGTCCACGTCGCCACGTCCATCTCCTGCCCGAAGATGGTCAGCCCGTTCGGTGCCTCGTCCGAGGCCTTGATGAGCAGCGAGCCGGAGCCGCAGGTGGGGTCGTAGACCGAGCGGTCCCGGGCCGTGTCCGGCCCGATCCCGATCACCCGGGCCATGATGCGCGAGACCTCCGCCGGAGTGTAGAACTGTCCCTTGCTCTTGCCCGACTGGGTGGCGAAGTGCCGCATGAGGTACTCGTAGGCGTCGCCCAGGAGGTCGTCGCCATGGGCGCGGTTGGCGCGGAAATCGAGCCCCTCGAAGATCCCGACCAGCTTCGTGAGCCGGTCCGTCATCTCCCGGCCTCTGCCCAGCCTGCTTTCGTCGTTGAAGTCGGCTTGGTCAATTACGCCCTTGAGGAGTGCCCCGTTGGCATCGGCGAGTCGGCTGATGACCGTGTTGATCTGGTCGCCGATGTCCTTCGTGCCCTTGAGCGCGGCCATGTCGCCGAAGCCACCACCCGATGGCACGACGATGTCGGGATACGGATCGTCGATGTCCGCGTACTTGTCCGACACGTACTTCATGAACAGCAGCGTGAGGACGTAGTCCTTGTACTGCGAGGCGTCCATCCCGCCGCGCAGCTGGTCGCAGCTCTGCCAGAGCGAGGCGTAGAGGTGGGATTTGCGTAGGGCCATGGTCGGATCAGCGCGTGGTGCGCGGATCGGGGGCGGCAGCATCGCTGGGCCGGATGAGACGCCCGGACCTGCGTGGCCCGATGATGTCCAACAGCAGGTCGGCCGGTCTCCGCCCGGAACTCGGAAGCTCGGTCTTGGTCATGCTCCAATGTAGCATGTCGTTTCGTATCGGCACGGGTGCGGTCCGCGTCATCCGAACGCGAGCGTCAGATCCGGGCGCGGTTCCGATGGTGGGCTTCCGGTTCCGCTTCTGGTATCATACCGTTATTGGGTCCGTGGCCGGGCGAGCGCCTACCACGACCCCAAGGGTCACCTCACCGACAACCCTCACCCTCAAGGAGATTTCCGTGAAGACCTACAGGATCTTCATCAGCCACTCGTGGGCCTACAAGGAGCAGTACAAGTCGCTCATCAGAATGCTCACGAATGCCGAGCGCTTTTCGTTCGTGGATTACTCGGTGCCCCCGGACGATCCTATCCACGACGCTGACGACGACGAGAGGCTCCGCGAGGAGATCCGCAACCAGATGTCCCCCTGCCATGTCATCCTAATCCTAGCGGGCGTGTACGCCTCGTACAGCAGGTGGATCAACGAAGAGATCGATTTGGCCGAGTCGGGTTTCTTGGGCGGGAAGGCCATCGTGGCAGTCGAGCCTTGGGGTGCTCAGCGGACTTCAGTTCGAGTCAAGAACGCAGCTGACCGAATCGTCCGGTGGAACACCCAGAGCATCGTCCGTGCTATTCGGGAGGTTGGTTAGTGACGGACTACGAGCGTCGGGAGTTGTTCGAGATCTACAAGCTCCATGCAGAGTCGGCGGATCGCGTAAGCGAGCGCCGGGAGAGAGCGCACCGGCTCTACGTGACCCTGTTCGTCGCGCTGGCCGTGTTCCTTGGAGGACTACTCCAGCTTGGCATCGATGGGGAACGAGTTAGGATCGTGCTTCGCGTGGCGGGTATTGCGGGAATGATTCTGGCTGCGTCTTGGTATGTGGTCGGTCGGTCGTACCGGCAGCTCAACTCCGGCAAGTTCAAGGCGTTGCATGACCTGGAAAAGAGGTTGGCCTACCCGTTCTATACGCGCGAATGGGAGCTGCTGGATGAAGGGAAGAGTGCCGGGCGGTACTGGAAGCTGACGGTCGTGGAGAGTGCATTGCCCGTCGTGTTCTTTCTGCTATCGGTCGTTCTCGCTTGCTCGGTCTGGTGAGTCGGCGGAAACACGACGACATTGGGCCAAGGATGCCCCCGAGATCATGGTGGGACGAAGTGGAAACGGAACACTCCGTCCACGGTCTGGCTCCCGCCAATTGAAGCCTGTATTCTCGCGATTCCACAGCGGTGAGACCCGAGGTCATCGAACAGCAAGAAACGCAGATCGTGCAGTCCTGGTTGAACTTACGTGATTTCCTGCCGTGATTTGAGCTACCTACCGTCCGCTGGTCCGATATCGACCTCGATACCAATGCCATCCGGTGGCGCGGTGAGCACGAAAAGACGGGGTACGAGCACCGAACGCCGATTACCTCCATGGCGCAGGCCGTTCTGGTGGAAGCACGGAGGCGCAACCCCGGAATCGGGGATGCGCCGGTGATGCCGGCACCGAAGGACCCTTCGGCGTGCATGACCCGCTGGCTGGCGAGCAGTTGGTGGAAGAGGGCCGAAGAGTTCGCGGGACTCGAACCCAAGTGGGGCCGGGGGTGGCATTCACTCAGGCGCAAATTCGCCTCCGACCTCATGGACCTGCCGCTCAAGGTGCTCTGCGACCTGGGCGGATGGAAAACCGCCCAGACGGTCCTCCAGTGCTACCAGAAGCCTGATGAGGACCGGCTCCGGAAGGCTCTCGATGCCTACAGGGAGACCGGTTCCGCGTCCAACTAGCGATCCAATTGGAGAGCATAATTGGAGAGCATCGGGCCCCCGAATCTTGTAAGTGTAATGGGCGCTGACGGATTCGAACCGCCGACCTCCTGCTTGTAAGGCAGGCGCTCTGAACCAACTGAGCTAAGCGCCCCGACTTGAGTTTAAGCTCAGGCTGGTCGGGCGGGTACTGCCGCCGGATGACGGGACCGGCCCACTTTGCCGCACCCTCAGGAGCGCCGACGCCCCCCCCGTGGATAAACCCGCGTGAGCACCGCGAGCACCGCGGCCAGCCCGGATGCATTCGCCGCTCGAATGCCGCGGGGGTTTTGTCCACGGGCTGCTAACCCTCGATCCTGTACCGGTACCGATGCGCGAGCGGATCCGGTCCGTACATGTTCGGGCCGACGGTTCCGCCGCGGCAGAGCAGGAGGAACCACAGGTACAGGTTGTAGATCGGGATTCCCAGCAGGAAGAAGTGCCAGCCGGGTCGGTTCAGGTCGTGGAGGCGCTTGACGGTGACGGCCAGCCCGGCCCACGCCCCGGTCCAGAGGAAGCCGAGCATCGGCAGAATGAAGATCGGGCCCAAGGCGTCGGTCAGGCCCGCGAAGATCAGCGCATAGACCGCGAGCACGATGCCGCCCACCACCTGGATCAGCCAGTAGTGCGATCGATTCGCGCGGCCCTCGAATGTGAACAGCTCGACAAAATCGTCCATCGTTCCATCTCTCGTTCATGGGGGATATGCCAAGGCATTACGGGGGCGGGCGCGCGATGGTTGCGCGGGCGCCCGGGCGGGGACACCTTCGGCAGGCGGGGGCGGAGGAGCGCGGGTGATGCGGGAAACGGAGGACAGCGTGAGCGAAAGCGTCGAAGCGGCCGGTGAACGCGGGCGTCGCGCAGGGCGGACTCGCCGGCGCGGCCTTGGCGGTGTCGGCCGGCGGGCCGGACGGCCGCCTGCACGGGCCCCGCTGGGGGTATTCGCGCCCGTGATGGTGGCTGTGCTCTGGACCGGTGCCGCGTGCCGGGCCTCCGCGCCGGCGCCCGAAGCCGCGGACCAGACGGTTGCACCCGCCCCCGCCCGCCCGTCCAAGGCCGACGAACCGAACACCACCCACGGGATCTACACCGAGGCGCAGGCCGCCCGCGGCCTTGAGGCCTTCAGGGAGATCTGCTCGGAGTGCCACGAGACTAGGGACTGGACCGATTCCGCATTCCTCGACCGCTGGGAGGAGGCCTCGGTCTACCGGCTCTGGTACTGGATCTACGAGCGCATGCCACACGGCCAGCCCGGCAGCCTGTCGCGCCAGCAGGTCACCGACGCGCTGACCTACATCCTGCAATTGAACGGCCTGCCCGCGGGCGAGACCGAACTCGCAACCGACGACGACACCATCGACGACTACTGGATCATCTGGAAGGTGCAATGAACATGCACATGCGCAACAATCCTGCACATGCACAACTGACTGGTGCAACCCGGCGACTCCGGGCACGGAACCGCGGCCATCTGCGGAGCGCCGGTCACGCGGCCGGGCCCTGCGCAAGGGTCGCCCTCCTCCTCGCGGCGTTCCTGGCGACTCTCGCCGCCTCCGCCGCAGCCCAGGCGTCCAGCCTCGTCTCGCCCACGGGCGCGGTCGACTGGAACCGCTTCTACACTGCGGCCGAGACCGACCAGATCCTGCGCGAGTTCCACACGCTCTACCCGGAGCTGACCGAGCTGCACCAGATCGGCAAGAGCTTCCATGGCAAGCCGCTCATGGTAATCACGATCACCAACGAGGCGACCGGCCCGGCCAGCGAAAAGCCCGCCCTCTACGTCGACGGCGGCCTCCACGCGGGCGAGCTCACCGGCTCGTCGGTCGCCACGCACCTGATCGGCCACCTCCTTAACGGCTACGGCACCGACCCGCGCGTCACCGCGCTGCTGGACACCCGCGCCTTCCACGTACGGCCCAAGTTCAACCCCGACGGCTCGGACCTCGCGCTCATCGACGATGTGTCGCTGCGCAGCACGCCGCACCCCTTCGACGACGACGAGGACGGCACGGCGGACGAGGACCCCGCCGAGGACCTCGACGGCGACGGGTGGATCACGCAGATGCGCATCCCCGACCCGGACGGGATATGGGTGGCGAACCCGGACGATAACCGCATTATGGTACGCGATCCCGAACGCCTGCGAGCGGGCCCCCGCTATTCCACCATGCGCGAGGGGATCGACAGCGACGGCGATGGCCAGCACAACGAGGACGGGATCGGCGGCCTCGACATGAACCGCAACTTCCCGCGCAACTGGGAACGCGTGCACCGGCAGCCGGGCGCGGGGGACTACCCGCTCTCGGAGCCCGAGACGCGCGCGGCCGCCGAGTTCATCAACGCGCACCGCAACATCACGGGGATCGTGCACGGGCATACATCCGGCGGCTTCGTCTACCGGCTGCCGTCGGCGTCGGCGCCGTCGCTCTTCCCGCAGATCGACCTGTCGCTGATCATCCACCTCGGCGAGGAATACACGCGCTCGACCGGACGCCCGGTGCGGCCCAGCGCCACGCACCCGACCGAGCATCGCTACGGCACCCTGATTTCGTGGGGATACTGGGACCACGGCGTGATCGGATGGGTGCCGGAGTTCTCGCCGGGCCCGGAAGCGTGGGTGACCGACTACGACGGCGACGGCGAGATCAGCCAGGCCGAGCAGCACCGCTTCAACGACGAGGAGCTGGGCGGCCGCTACTTCTCGGACTGGACGCCGTACGATCACCCCGAGTACGGCGCCGTCGAGATCGGCGGCTGGCACTCGAAGTTCTGGGGGCAGAACCCGCCGCCCGAGTTCCTCGAGGAGGAGACGGAACAGCAGCTGCACTGGATCCTCTACCTCGCCGAGCAGAGCCCCCTGATCGAGGTGAGCGACCCGGTGGTGACGGCGGTGGGCGACGGGACCTTCCGCGTCGAAGTGACGGTGACCAACACGGGGTTCCAGCCGACGAGCGTCACCGACCGGGGCGCGGTGGGGCGTGAGCGCCCGGATGGCAGCATCGACCGCCAGGTGGTGCGGGCGCCGGCCGTGACGCTGGCGCACCCCGGGCTCGAGATCGTCGACGGGAGGGCGCGCACCGTGATCCCGCACCTTGCCGGGTCGAACCCGTTCCTGGAGGCGGCGGAGTCGCCGTCGCACACGGTGACGTGGACGGTGCGCGTGGTGGGCGGGGAGCGAGCCGTGCGGGTCGTGGCCGAGTCGGACAAGGGCGGCACCGTGCGGTCGGGTTGGGTGGTGGTGCGGTGAGGGGGGTGGGGTGGGGAACTGCGGGCCGCGCGATTTCGGCAGCTCGCGCGAGGATGGCCGCCGGACGGGGGATGCCGGGCCGCGCGCGTGCGGCGGCCGGCCGCGCCGGGATGGCCGCCGGGTGGCGCCGGGCCCTGCTGGCCGCGCTCGCCCTGCTGCCCGCCGCGCCCTGGGCCGCCCCGCTCGACGCCCAGGAGGCGCGCCGCCGCTGGGAGCGCATGTGCCAGATCCGCGCCGAGAAGTTCGACCTCGTTCTGCCGAAGGCGATGCACGACAACGACCTCGACATGTGGATCGTGGTCATGCGCGAAGGTCTCCTCGACCCGCTGTGGGACGCGCTGGGCCGGGGCTACGTCGGCGATTGGGCCTACTACGTCTTCACCGACCTGGGCGAGCGCACCGAGCGCGCCGCGCTGGGCGTCGGCGGCTACAAGCTGGAGCAGTGCGGCGTCTACGACCACTTCGGCAGCGCGGCCGAGCTCGCGGACTACGTGGCCGAGCGCGACCCGCAGCGCATCGGCGTCAACATGGCTGCCTCAATCGGCGGCGCCGACGGTCTCTCTCACACCTCCTACCTCCACCTCCGCGAAGTCCTCGGCGCCCCCTATGCCGACCGCCTCGTCTCAGCGGAGCGCTTCGTCTCCGACTTCCGCGCCACCCGCACGGCCAGTGAGATCGCCGCCTTCGCCGAGGCCGGCGAGATCAGCCGCGAGATCGCCGAGCGCGCCTTCTCCAACGAGGTCATCACCCCCGGGGTCACCACCCTGGAAGACGTGGCCTGGTGGATGCTCGACCAGCTGCTCGCGCGTGGCCTCGACTCGTCCTTCGACATGCCGTCCGTCTACCTCACCGGCCCCACCGGGATCGAGGCCATCTCGTCGGACCGGATCGTTCAGCGCGGCGACCTCCTCATGATCGATTGGGGGGTCGGCTTCCTCGACTTCTACACCGACATGAAGCGGGTCGCCTACGTGCTGCGCGAGGGCGAGACCGAGCCGCCGCCGGGGATCCGCCACGCCTTCGAGCGCGCGAAGCAGGTCCGGGACGTCATGAAGACGGCGATCAGGCCCGCGCCGACCGCGCAGCAGGCCCTCGACGCCACCTGGGCCGCGATCGAAGCGGCCGGTTTCAACCGAATCGAGTTCAACCAGCCCACGGACGACCCCGACGTGACGGATGTCGTCATCGGGCCACACTCGGTCGGCAACTGGGGGCACGGGATCGGCCCGTCGCTCGCGTTCTTCAATCCCACCCAGCTCACCTACGAGTTGCGGCCGGGCACCCTCATCTCGGTGGAGCTGTTCGCCTACACCGCCAACCCCGAGTGGGGCGGCGCCAAGGTGCGGATTCCGCTGGAGGACGACGCGGTGGTGACGGAGCGGGGGGTGGAGTGGCTCTACCCGGCGGCGCAGCGGGTCCTGGTGGTGAAGTAGGGGACGGAAGAAGCCTGGCGAGGGGCGCGCAACCGGCTGGCCGGCCGAGGACGCCCGGCTACGAACCGGCCATGGCCGTCACCCAAAGGGCCGGCCCCCTATCGAACCAGATGCGAATCGACTGCTCGCCGACGCCGTCGCCCAGCGTCCACTCCGTCGACCCCAGGCCCTCGGCGTCCGTCGCGACGGTTTCCGGATCAACCGAACCGGCCCCCTGCTCCGGCCCGAAGGATACGACGACTCCCGCTACCCCGACGCCGCCCCAGTCCGTCACTCCCACCACGACGGGGCTCGCCAGCACCGTTCCCGAGCGTCCCTGCTGATCACTCCCCGAAACCACCTCCAGGAACCGCGGAATCTGCTGGACCGTCACGAACGCCGTATCGCTGTAGTGATCGGCGAAGGCGTACAGTTCGGCGGATCCGTTGGCCACCGCGGTTACCAGACCGGTGCCGTCCACCGTGACGACCAGGGTATCCGAACTGGACCAGGTGACTTCGGGGCGAGGGATTTCGGGAGGGCTGGCAGGGTCGTACTCTCCCCCCAACCATTGGTACCGAAACTGCGCCCTCACCCGCGCGGTCTCGCCGATGTACTCAAGACCCAGGAATCCCGGCGACACCAACATCCCCGTGATCACGACCCGGGGCGTCGTCCACTCGCTCGGGTCCCCGCAACCGGCGATCGCCAGCGCGTACAGGAAAGCGACGGGTACGGCAGGTCTGAACATTCTCATGGTCCTGCCCGATTCTACCCCGCGGTGGCGCGGATGGTTCAGGACGCCCACGGCGAATCCGAGGCCGCTATTGTCTGCGGTTGCGATACACGCCCAGGAAACGTCCCTTCTGATCGACCAGCGTGATCGGGTTCCGGGCGATGTCGTCGCCCAGGTAGATCACCGGGCCCCTGGGCACGGCCATCCCGGCCGCGCCCGTGCTCGACAGCGTAAACGACTCGGCCCTGGTAAGGTCGACCCCATAACCCAGGTCGGCCAGCGATTCGATTGTGACCAGGCTCAGCGGCTCCTGAGCAGGCTCCAGAAAAGGAGTCATGAGCTCGGTCTCGAACACGCTCTCTCTCCAATGTCCATCCGACGAACCCGGGCGGCCGCCGCTCTCCACGGGCACCTTGGCCCCGCCGACATAGAAAGTGCCGCCAGCAGCATCGAAGGCGGCGGTCGCCAACGGCCCCGCGAAGTGCGTATCGGCGTTGGGAGCGTTTTCCGAGAGGTTGCGAATCAGTCCTTTCAGCTCCCAGAGGGTGCCGAACCCCAGGGTGTGGGCGAGTTCATGCACGACCACCGAATGCAGCTTGCCCCGCGCCTCCAGTGCCGCCGCGTCCGCCTCGTCCAGGCGGATCCGGCCGAGGACGGCTTCCATCCATATCAAGTCGCTGCCCGTGAACTGGATCGCGCGCGCCCAGCACGGTCCCGCAGATGCAACGGCGCCACCCTGGCCGTCGATCGAGTCGATCGTCACCCATACCCGCAAGTCGTCGACCACGTCAGCGACCAGGGGCTGCCCGTCGAAACACTCGTTGGCGGGGTAGTTGGCGGCTGCGCTGACCGAGAAGTCGTAGTTTTCCGCCCCGCGGGCGATGATCGACTCCCACACCTCCGCGGCCTCGCGCACGATGTTGTCCTGCGAAGGGGTGCCGTTGTCGAGGAACACAAGCTCGATGTCGAAGGTCTCAACGGGCTTTCCGCCGACGGTCACATTCAGCGTGGAGGGCCCGAAGGCCGTAAACGCGTGGACCGCCACGTGGTAGCTGCCGACGCGCGTGGGGACCATCTGGCACAGCTCGTCCGACGCCGCGTTCCCGCTGAGGCATTCGTATTCGTAGTGTTGCTCCGGACGCTCCCCGAAATGAACGAACATGTCAGCGTCCCCGGACCCGCCGGAGAGCTCGACGTTCAGCGCCTCCTGGGCCGCTTCGGCAATGTCGATGCGGAAGAGCAGCACCTCGTCGACTGTGCCTGAAGAGACGGAAACCGCCTGGTCGAGGCCGATGACCTGCTGACTTGCGACATTGGCGATCACGGACGCCGAGTTGTTGTCCTCGGTCCACTCGTCGATCTCGCCGGCGGCGTCAAGCGCAAATGCGATCTCGCGGGAACCGGCTTCCAGAGGGTCAAGGGTGTACGTAAGGCTGACACGCTCCCCGACCGCGAGTTCGTCGAGCTCGAACGTCTCCACGGTCGCGCCGTCGATCGTGAGCGTGAGCGGGAAGACCGGCGGTGTGGCCGCGTTCCCCAGGTTGGCGACGCGCAGGGTGACGTCGATCGTCTCCAGGCTGCTCGGATTGTCGCGGCTCAGGCTCAGCCCCCCCTCGATCGCCAGATCGGGGATCGGCGTCTCGGGAACGGCCCGCGCATTGATGAAGGTCGCCGCACCCTGTTCCACCGAGGCGCGGAGCGACATGGCACCGAATCTGCCCTCGCCCAGCGTCCACTCGGTCGATGCCTGCCCATCCGCGTCGCTCACCGCGTTCTGGGGGTTGACCGAGCCGGCGCCTTCTCCCGGGGCGAACGACACGACGACGCCCCGCACGCCAGTGCCGCCCTGATCGGTCACCTGGACCACGACGGGATTGGGCAGGGCGGCGCCCGCGACGCCCTCCTGCCCGTCCCCGGACAATACGACCAGAACCGCGGGCCTCTGCTCCACGGTCACCGCCGCGGTGGCGCTCACGGCGCCGGCCGACGCCTCGACCTGGGCCGATCCGTTCCCAACCGCGGTCGCCACGCCGGAACCGTCCACCGTGACGACGGACGGGTCCGAACTCGTCCACGAGACCTGCGTGGTGACGGTCTGTCCGCTGGCGTCGCGCACCGTCGCGCGGAAGGTGCGGGTCTGGCCGATGAAGTCCATCGTGGAGGACTGGGGGGACAGGGAGATCGACGCCGGGCCGGACGGGGTGGTGGGTCCGCCCCCGTCGTCGCCTCCGCCGCAGGCGGCGAACGCCAGCGTGCCGAGGAGAGCGGCGGGGGCGGCAATCCTGGAAATCCTCATTGCATCGGTTCCTTGCTTCTCAGAATGAGTGGACGCGCCCCTTCCGATCGATGAAGACGATCGGACGGCGGGCGACGTCGTCGCCCAGATCGATGATCGGGCCACGGTCGATGGTGGGCCCGCGAGGGCGGGCGGCCGGCAGGTTGTATGGTTCCGCCTGGGTGACGTCCACGCCATACCCCAGGTCGGCGAGGGACTCGATCGTGATCAGGCTCAGCGCGTGGCCGCCTCCGACGAACGGCGTCATGATCTCGTCGTCGAAGACGCTCTCCCGCCAGTGCACGTCGGAGGATCCCTGTTCGGAGCGGTTTTCCACCGGCACCTTGGCACCCTCCGCATAGCTCGTCCCGCCGGCGGCGTCGAAGGCCGCGGTTGCCAGGCGGCCCGCGAAGTGAGTGTCGGCGCCGAGGTTGGCGGGGAGGGAGGGACTGCGCAGGAGGCCCCTTCTTTCCCAGACCCGGGTCCCGAACCCGAGCACATGGGCGATCTCGTGCATGACGATGGGCATTAGTGTTCCATTCGCCTCCATGCGCCCGACATCGGCTTCGTCCAGCCGGATGTCACCCAGGATGGTCTCCTGGAAGATGCTGTCGCTGGCGGGGAACAGGCTCACGCGGGTGATACAGGGCCCGGCCCTGGCCACACCGCCCCCGACGCCGTCGATCGAGTCGATCACGACCCAGACCCGCAGGTCGTCGATCCTTTCGTTGACGGCCGGCTGCCCCGGGAAGCACTCGTTTGCCGGCCGGCTTGCCGAGCCGACGAGGTCGATGTCCACCGCCCCCCGCGCGATCACCGATTCCCATCGCCTGGCGGCCTCCCGGATGATGTCGTCCTGCGACGGCGTTCCATGGTCGAGGAACACCACCTCGATGTCGAAGGTCTCCACCGGCTTTCCGCCTACGGTGACGGTGAGCGTCGAGGGGCCGAAGGGGGTGAACGCGTGAACGGCAACGTGGTAGGGGCCCGCCCGGACCGGCACCATCTGGCAGAGTTCATCGGAGGCCGGATTGCCGCTCACGCATTCGTAGTCGTAATGGTGCGGGGGGCGTTCGCCGAAGTGAACGAACAGGTCGGCATCGCCCGACCCGCCGGCCAGCTCGACGTTCAGCGCCGCTCGCGCGTCCTCGTCGATGTCCACCCGGAACAGGATCACCTCGTCGGTGGTGGCCGAGGAGACCGCCATCGGCTGCCCCAGGCTCAGCCGGCCCGCAACCGACAGCGTCACGCTCGCCTGGTTGTTCTGCTCGTCCCGTTCTTCGATGCGGTCGTCGGGATCGATGATCACCTCGATCCGGCGGGTGCCGGACGCAAGCGGGGGCATGGTCGTCGACATGCGCACCACGCCGCCCGCCGCCAGCGGGATGGTCCGGTGGGTGCCGAAGGCCGTTCCGTCGATCTTGACGATGAACGGGGTCGGTTCGGTTGTGGCGGCGCCCACGTTCCTGATGCGGAAGCTGATCGTGACCGGCTCGGCATCGGTGGGATCGAGACGCGCGACCGTCAGCGAATCGACTGCCAGATCCGGCAGGCGCGCGTCCGGCGTGACCGGCGTTTCGCCGTCCCCTCCGCACCCGGCGAGGGCCGGGAGGAGCATGGCCGTGACGGTTATCCGAATCGGCAGCACGACGCCGCGCCCTACTTGCCGTGCGGGGGCCCGACCTTGACGAGCAGCCCCCCGCGTTCGAATAACCGGATCGGCCTGACGACCGGCCGGCCACGGGCTGCCACCGCCGGCGCGCCCGGAGTGGGGAGCGTGTAGGCGTCGGCCTGCGTGAGGTCCACGCCGTAGCCCATATCGGCCAGCGACTCGATGGTGATCAGGCTCAGCGGCGGGTTGCGGCTGGTGAACACCGCTGTCATCAGCTCTTCCCCGAACACGCTCTCGCGCCAGTGGTCGTTGGCAAACCCCGGCCCACCCGTGTTCTCGACCGGGACTCTTGCGCCGGCGTAGCCCGTGCCGCCGGCGGCGTTGAAGGCCGCGATCGCCAGGGGTCCGGTGAAGTGGGTGTCGGGTACGGCCACGCTGTCCACCACCGGATCGGCGAGGAGTCCGTGGCGGCCCCACAGCCGATCTCCGTCGAACCCGAATCCGAGCACGTGCGCCGTCTTTTGGGAAACGACGGCCGACAACATCCCGTCCTCCTCCAGGCCGGCCAGGTCGCTCTCGTCCAGAACGATGCCGCCGACCGCGGTTTCCAGGTATGTCGTGGATGTGGCGCGCGTGAACCGGACGGTACGCACCACACAAGGTCGTCCCATCGCGGCAATCCCGCCTTCCCCGTCGATGTCGTCAATGCCGACAAGCACCAGAAGATCGTCGACCTGTCCGGTGACCAGAGGTCCGTCGGGAACGCAGTCGCGGCCCGGAAACCCCTGGGTGCCGAAGTTGACTCGTTCGGCGCCACGGGCGATCACCGATTCCCAGCGCTTCACGGCATCACGAATGACGTCCTGGCGGGCCGCGCTGAACGAACCGGCAAAGCGGACCTCGATGTCGAATGGCTCGATCGGGTCTTCGACGGCCGTGACCGTGAGGGTGGTCGGGCCGAACGAGGAGAAGGCGTGGACCGCAACGTGGTAGCTTCCCGCGCGCACGGGCACCAGCTGGCACAGCTCGCTGGTTTCGGGCTCCCCGCTCTGGCATTCGTATTCGTACTGCGTGCCGGGGCGCACTCCGTACTGGACGAAGAGGTCGGCGTCGCCGGTACCGCCGAAGAGCCGAACTTCCAGGACCTTCTGCATCGCCTCCGCGACATCGATCCGGAAGAGGATGACTTCGTCGACCGTGCTTGACGATACCTCTACCGAATCCCCCAAGGCGATCACCCTCTGCCGGACAACCGAGAACCCGGTCGACGCCCCGTTGTTGTGCTCGAACCACTCCTCGATCTCGTCGGCGGGGTCCAGCGCAACCGCCACTTCGTGGGCTCCGGCTTCCAGGGGATCGAGGACATAGGTCAGTTCGACCCGCTCACCGGCCTCGAGCTGCTCCACCTCGAAGGTCTCGACCGTTTCCCCGTCAGCCGACAGTGCGAGCGGGAAGGTGCCCGGAGTGGCCGCATCGCCGGTGTTGGCGACCCTCACCGAGACCTCGATCCTCTCGAGATCGGTCGGCGTCTCCGTCACCAGCCGGAGCGGGCCCTCGATGGCAAGGTCCGGGATGGGTGTCTCGGGAGCAGCGAACGCCTTCACCACGTTTTCGACCGTTCCGACCGAGACGCCCAGTGACTGCGTGCCGAGCCTGTCACCGCCCAGCGTCCAGGAGGTGGATGCCTCGCCACCGGCATCGACCTCGACACTCTCGTGACTGACCGAGCCGTTCCCCTCGGCCGGCGTGAAGCTGACCGTGACCCCGGCGACCGGAGTGCCGCCCTCGTCCACGACGCGCACGACGATCGGGTCCTCGAGGGCCGTGCCCGCGAGGGCCCGCTGCCCGGCCCCGGAGAGTACCCGGATGTTCGCGGCGGTCTGTTCAACCGTCACCGACGCGGTTGCGGTCGTGCCTTCCGCAGTGGCTCGCAGTTCGGCCGTTCCATCGCCCACCGCCGTCACGAGTCCGTTGTCGTCCACCGTGAACACCGACCCGTCGGAACTCGCCCAAGTGATGGAGGGCCTTCTGAACTGGCCGATCGCGTCCCGGACGTCCGCCCGGAACTGCTTCGTCTGGCCGAGGAAGACCATCCGCGTGGAAGCGGGTTGCAGCACGATTGTGGATGGGCCCGTGACTTCGGTGGTGGGCGCCTCGACGACCACGCACCCGGCAGTGAGCAAGAGAGCGGGCGGCAGCGCGCTCCACGTCCGATTGGATCCTTTCATTCTCCCACTCCGAGTCGACCCGGGGTCGTTGTGGCCAGGCGGCATACTATGATTAACATCAGCGAACCAACCGTCGCCACACCTCCACACACATCTCCACCCCGACCCCGAAACACGTTGAGCGCAATTCGCCGTGAACCGGCGGTGCCCGCTTCCGCCTGCGGGCGTCTTGTTCTCGCTGCGGCCCTGCTGGCACTGTCCGCTTGCGGCGATGGCACCACCCTGCCCCCTGTCGAGCCGAACCAGCCACCGTAGCCGGTCGGGGCGATCCCGCTCCAGCAGGTGGCATTCGGTGATTCCATTACGGTGAACGTGGCCGGATATTTCAGGGACCCCGACGGCGATCCGCTGAACTTCACCGCCACATCCGCGGATCCCGGCATTGTGGCCGCTGCGGTGGGTGGCGGCGGCGTCACCGTGCGCGGGGTTTCGCGCGGAACGGCGACCGTTGCGGTGACCGCCACGGACCCCGGCGGCCTGTCCGCCCGGCAGGCATTTGAGGCGAGGGTGCCCAAACCGGGGCCCGGAAGCCGTCGGAACCATCGAAGACCCACGAATCGAGGTGGGCGACTCCATCGCGATCGGCCTCGCCGGCTACTTTGCCGACCCGGAGGGCGATTCCCTGGACTTCTCCGCCACGTCGACGGACAACCGCGTGGCCCGCGCCGCGGTGGCCGGCGACACCGCATGGGTCGTGGCGGTCGCGAAGGGAACGGCGACCGTCACGGTGACCGCGCGCGATCCGGAAGGCCGGACCGCCGACCAGTCCTTCACGGTGGCCGTCCCCAACCGGCGCCCCCTGGTCACCACCTCGATCCCCGCCGACTCCGTGTTGCTGGGCGATACTCTGGAGCTGTCGCTCAGCGCCCATTTCACCGACCCCGACGGGGATTCGCTCAGCTTCTCCGCCGAATCCTCGGAGCCGGACGTGGCGATGGCGCGGGTGTCCGGGAGCACGCTCGTCGTCGTGCCCGCAGCACCGGGACGCACGAGCATCACCGTGACCGCCTCCGACCCCGAGGGACTCTCCGCCGCGCAGGCCTTCGACGCCACCTCGGTCCGTCCCAACCGCGCCCCCGTCGCGGAGGGAATGATCCCGGACACCGTCATCTACGTGGGCATGTCGGACTCGCTGGACGTGTCGCCCTTTTTCAGCGATCCCGACGGGGATTCGCTCACCTACACGGCCACCACCTCACGCAGCATTCGGGTGACCGTCGCGGTCAGCGGCAGCATCCTCAGGCTCAGGGCCGTGTCACTGGGCAACTCGGCGATCACCGTCACCGCCCGCGATCCGGGTGGTCTTCCGGCCAGGCAGCGCTTTCGGGCGTTCGTCGAGCCGATACTCGCGCCCGATCTGGCGGTGGACACGCCAGCGGTGAACACGGACCGCGTCAAGGTCGGCGGACAGTTCGTCTTCAGCGCGTTGGTGCGCAATCTGGGGAATGCGGAGGCCCAGTCCCCCGGCACGCTGCGAATCCACGCGTCCTTCGATCCGCGGATCAGCCCCGCCGACCCGGTCGTCGCGACCGACTCGGTGATCGCGCTCGGCCCCGGCCAGGCCAGCGAAGTGTCCGTCATCGTTACGGGGCCATCGGGGGTCGGAATCCTATATTACGGCGCCTGCATCGATCCGCCCGCCAACGAGACCAACGTCAGCAACAACTGCTCGCAGGCGGTTCCCGTCACCTTCTGGCAGCCCAACCGCGCGCCGCAGCCCCCGGACAGCATTCCGGACCGCACCGTGGAGCCGGGCGATACGATCCGGATCGGCCTGTCCCGGTTCTTCACGGACCCCGACCTCGATTCGCTGGCTTACCGCCGAGTCGTCCGATCCGACGATCGCGACCGCTTCCGTATCGGGAAGCACACTGACCGTCGCGGGGAGGGCGGAGGGGAACGCAGCCATCGTGGTGACCGCCCACGACGTCACCAGCCGCACGCCGGGCAGCCTCAGTGCCACGCAACGCTTCGAAGTCACGGTGAGGATTCTGCCCAGACCCGATCTTGTCGCTGAAATGCCCGTGGACTCCTTCCACATCGCGCCGGACGAGTCCTTCATCCTCAACGCGATCGTGCGCAACCGGGGGAGCGACCAGTCCTCCGCGACGACCGTGCGCTTCCTGCTGTCCAGCGACAGGACGATCGATCCTGACGACCGGTTGATCGGAACCGATGCCGTCGGCGCACTGCCGGCGGCCGCCCGGATCACCACGTCCACCGACCTGAAGAACTCGTCGGAAGAAGGAACCTACTACTACGGTGCCTGCGTCGATCCCGTAGCCGGCGAGTCCAGAACGTCCAACAACTGCTCCTCACCCGTCGCCGTGGTGGTGGAGGAGGCGAAGCTCCCGAACCGGCCGCCGGTCGCGTCCAGGAGCTTCAGCGACATCTCCGGCGCCCAGCCCGGCGAACGCTATCGGGGATCGCTGACGGAGGTCTTCAGCGACCCGGACGGGGATCCGCTGACCTACACGACCTCTTCGAGCGATGCGACGATCGCCGATGCGACGGTCGCGGGCGATACGCTCTTCGTCCACACCGTTTCGCCCGGCTCAGCGAAGATCACCGTCGTCGCGCGGGACCCGGCCGGTTTCTCCGCCGCCACGGACTTCTACATCATGGTGGTGGCGCCCTGCACCGGCTTCTGTATCGATCTGGGGTTCACGAGCGCGGTCGAAGAACGGTACCGCGACCATATCGGCGCGGGAGTCGGCGGGTGGCAGGCGATCCTGGCAGGGACGGAGCTGTCGGATATCACGATCCCGGCCGGAACCGTGTGCCGAGAGCTGACGCTCACCGACACCACCGTCGTCGACGACCATCTGTTCCTGGTTCACGTCGCCGAAATCGACGGGCCCGGCGGGACGCTGGCGCTCGCCGGCACCTGTTTCCGGCGGAGCGGGAGCCCGGGACTGCCGATCGTCTCGCGGGCCGTCTTCGATGCGGCCGATATCGACGATCTGGCCGCCAGCGGGGTGCTGGCCGACGTCGCCTTCCATGAAATGGCCCACGGTCTCGGTTTCCTGAGCACCTACTTCGATCGGGCCGGCTTCCTGGCCGAGGGGTCGGACCCCCACTTCACCGGGTCCGCGGCGCGGGGGGCCTTCAACGCGGCGGGAGGCAACGCATATGCGGGCGCGAAGGTCCCCCTCGAGGGAGACCTGAGTCACTGGCGCGAATCGGTCCTCGGCGCGGAGATCATGACCCCGCAGATCGAACTGCAAGTGCCGCAGCCAGCGAGCGCGATCACCCTCGGGGCGATGGCCGATATCGGCTACGCGGTCGACTTCAACCTGGCCAACGACTACAGACTTCCCGGTCCCGGCGCGCCACCCGCGGTGCGGGAAGGGCCTCGCCGGGTCTTCGACCTGTCCGGCGATGTCGAGCACGGTCCCGTCGCGATCCTCGGCCCGGACGGCCGCGTGGTCGACCTGGTCATCCCGCGGGGGTACGCGCCGCCCGCGCGGACGCACAGTGTCACGATCGACCTGCGTTCCCCCGGGGGCTTGCGGGCTTCCTCCTCCTACGTCTCCTGGATTCGCGAGGCCCCCGCGCGACGCCCCAGATGAACCGGCAGGTAGAGCAGCGCAAAAAACCCCAGCGCGAGCACTTCCAGCCAGATCAGATACCATGGCCAGGAGAACAGCAGGAAGGGCGACGCGGTGACCGGCGCCTCGCACAGGTACAGGTAATTGCTGTCCAGGGCCAGATTCACGGGCGCCAGCGCCGCCGCCAGCACATTGAGGTAGAGAAAAGCGCGCACAAGGGACCTGAAGTCCGGGCGCATCCTCAGGCCGAACGTCGCGAAGAGCGCCGTCGCAACGATGCCGACGTGCGAAATGAAGTACTGGAAGAAATGGTAGTCGGGGAATCCTTCCGTGAGCTCCGGCGTGACGATTGCGTTCGACGTTCCCGCGAGACCCCAGAAATAGGTGAGTTCATAGGGAAGGCGGGCTCTTGTGAGCAGCAGCACGATCGATAGCACCACCGCGATCGAGCACATGTGCAGCGGCAGATGCTCCCGCAGGAAGACCAGGGCCCCTTCGGTCACGAACCGGTAGGACCAGTAGGTCACCTGGTTCACCGCAAGCAGCGCGGCGAAGACCACGCACACCGCGCGCGTCACTTTCTCCGAGCGCGCCCGCCGCACGACGACGCTCATTGCGGCCGGCACCGCGACCGTCAGCACCATCACGACGATGTGCGCGGCACCGAACAGTTCGAAGGGCGGCGGCTGAGACTGAGGAATGGTGTGCACCTGCTGCTAGTGTCGTGTCCCGGAAATTTCTCGGCTATTCGAGCACCGATGCATCCGCGCTGGATCGCTGTGCTGACGCACCCGCGATGTCAAGAGAACTTTACGAGTTGTCATGTTTACTTCACTTTTCTGGTTCCTGAAGCACCGCTCTGCGTTGCTCCTTGTGCAAATAGCCCTGCTATTCGCCCTTCGTCGCGCCTTGCCAGCCCGGCGCCTCGCCTCCCTCGGTGCTACGCGGAGATTATCCACGGACTGCCGGGGTCGCGTCCCTGGTTTCGGCTTGCGACTGCGAAGCTACGGCGCCCCCGTTCCCGGAGCCACTCCGGGCAGCCCGTGGACGGGGCCGGCGCGATTCACACCGTGGCGCGCCACATGCAGTTCCGCGTTGGCGATGCAGGCGCCGGCGGCGCCGCGCACGCCGTTGTGAGCGACCACCACGAAAGCGACATCGTGCGGCGGGGGCGCGGGGCGGATTCGCCCGACGGAAACGGCCATCCCGTTCGCGGCGTCCGCGTCGAGGCGCGGTTGAGGGCGGTCGGGCTCGGTGCGCACCACGAGCGGGCGCACGGGGAGCGACGGCAGCGTCCATGCCGCGGAGGGAGGACGGAATTCCTTGAGCACGGCGGTCACATCGCGCGCCGAGGCTGCGTGGCCGAGCTTCAGGAACACATGCGCCGTGTGGCCGTCCACCACCGGCACGCGGTTCACCGCGACCGCGACCTCGATACGGGCGCCCAGAACCTTGTTGAGCTCGGGCCCGATCTTCTCCTCTTCCCCCTCGATCCCCGGGATCACGTTCCCGGCGACCGCCATCGCACCGACGCCGCCCAGCCCCGCCCCGGAGATCGCCTGCAGAGTGACCACCGTCGCGGCCTCGATCCCGAACGCGCGCTCGATCGGGGCGCAGGCCATGGCCAGCCCGACAACCACACAGTTCGGGTTGGCCACGAGCGCCCCTCCATGCTCACGCCAGGGCTGCGCGGAGACCGTCCCGATCGCCTCCGGGTTGACTTCGGGCACGACGAGCGGCGTATCCGGCCGCATTCGGTGCGCCGAAGCGTTGGTGCAGACTGCGTGTCCCTGGCCGGCGAGCGCCAACTCGGCCTCGCGGGCCGCGGTCGACGGCACGGAAGACAGCACGACCGGGCTCTCCAGCCGCGCCCCCGGCGCCAGCAGTTCGAGGGCCGCCGCCCGCGACGGCGGCGAGCCGCCCAACATCCACTGAACCGAATCACCGTACCGCCACCCGACCCGGCGCTCCGACGCAACCATCTCAGCCAGGCGAAACCCGGGGTGTCCGTCAAGCAGCCGCACCAGCCGCTGGCCCACGATGCCCGTGGCTCCGAGGACGGCAACCGCGATCCGGCGCCCGTCAGGCACGGGACCCCACCGGACGGCCCGCCCCCCCCACCCAGGTCCCCCGCCCCCCCAGCCCGGCAACCCGAAAGCGCATCCGGTGCCGCTCCGCGAAGTCGACAGCCTTGCCCTGCACGATCTCGCCCCCCACCCGGCGCGCCTCCCGCCATTCCATCTCCTCGTAGGCACGGATACCGGGGTTCGTGCGCGGATCCGCCGTATAGATTCCGTCCACGTCCTTGACCAGGCATACCTCCGCGTCGCCGAGCGCGTGCCCCAGGAAGAGCGCGGTCAGGTCCGAGCCGCCACGCCCGAGCAGAGACGGTACACCCGTCGCGTCCACCCCGACGAAGCCCGGAAAGACGACCACATCGTTGCGAGCCAGAGCCCACCGGAGCCGTCTGGTGTCGACAGCCACCGGATCCGCGTCGTTCAGCGCCCCCCGGGTCAGGATCGGCAGGCGCGACGCGTCGACCCCTTCCGCGCGCACGCCCCGTGCCGAAAGCGCCAGCACCAGAAGCGCCACCGAGGCGTTCTCACCGGTCGCCAGCAGCGCACCGATGAGCGAATCGGGAGGCTCGGGCATGACCGCACAGGCTTTCGCGAGCAACCCGTCGGTCGTGCCCTCCATGGCGGACGCCACGGCCACGATCCCGGATCCCTCCGCAACCCTGGCCTTGAGCACATCGGCAACCCGAAGGTAGTCCCGCGGGCATGAGAGCACCGACGAGCCGAACTTCAGTACGGAAACGGGCGCTCTCCGGCCATCCGCGACCGTCCGGCCCACCGCTTCGCGCCGCATGGCCGCACCGGTCGGCGCAACCACGGTCACGCCACCCCCCGGGCCGCGACCGTTTCGCGCCCCGCCGCCTGCCGGACGCGCGCCGCCCGTTCCAGCGCCCGCCGCAGGTCGGCCTCCAGATCCTCGGCAGCCTCGATGCCCACCGAGAGGCGCAACAGTCCTTCGCCGATTCCGGCCGCAACGCGCGCGGGCTCATCGATGGAGGCATGGGTCATCGTCCAGGGGTGCGACACCAGGCTCTCGACGCCCCCCAGCGACTCGGCAAGCGCAAAATGCCGGATCCCGTCGACGAAGGCGTCCACCGCCGCTCGGCCACCCCGCAGTTCGAACGAGATCAGGCTGCCCCATCCCGTCTGCTGGCGCCCGGCGATCTCGTGCCCGGGGTGCTCCGGGAGACTCGGATGATTGACCCTCGCCACCGCATCGCTTCCGGCCAGCACGCCCACCACCCGGAGCGCGTTCTCCTCGTGCACGCGGCTGCGGGCGTGAAGGGTGCGCAGCCCGCGCAGCGTCAGGTACGCGTCGAAAGGCGCCCCGGACACGCCCATCGCGTTGGTCCACCACGCCACCTCCTCGAGCAGCCCCTCGTCGGCCGCGATCACCGCGCCCCCCACCACGTCGCTGTGCCCGTTGAGGAACTTGGTCGTCGAGTGCACCACCAGATCGGCGCCCAGATCGAGCGGGCGCTGGTTCACGGGAGACAGGAAGGTGTTGTCGGCCACGCAGATCGCGCCGATGTCGCGCGCGAGCCGCGCCCAGGCCGCGATGTCGGTGATTCGCAGCAGCGGATTGCTGGGCGTCTCGAGCCAGATCATCCGGGGACGGAGCGCGCCGGCGAGCTCCAGGGCACCCCTGGCCCACGGGTCGAAGAAGCGCACATCGTAGGAGCCTCGCGCGGCCTCGGCCGAAAACAGCCGGTGACTGCCGCCGTAGCAGTCCCGGGGGGCCATCAGCAAGTCCCCCGCGGACAGGAGCCGGGTCACCACCGCGATCGCCGACATGCCCGACGAGGTCACCGAAGCGCCGCAACCGCCCTCCAGACCGGCGAGGGCGCCCGCGACCAGATCGCGCGTGGGATTGGCCGTGCGGGTGTAGTCGTACGGACCGTGCTGCACCCCGGGCGCGTCGAAGTAGTAGTTGGAGGAAAGGTGGATCGGCGGCATCACCGACCGGTGCGGACTGTCGGAGCCCAATCCGGCGCGCACCGTGCGGGTGACGCGGGACGCGCGGGTGCCGGCCGATCCGCCGGCGGCTCCGGGCGCGGGACGGACCCGGGAAGGGTGGGACTTGAAGGGACGGTTTCCATTCGAGGTGCTCATCGGATCGACTCCGGGAGGAAAGGAGGGTGCGTGTGAAGCAGTGCGGAGACCTGCCCGACCTCCTTCAGAAAGGCGTCGTGGCCGAACAGGGAGGGGATGGTGACGTGTCTGGCGAGGCCACCGCTCTCGCGGGCCAGTTCGCCGACCAGCCACGGCGGGACCAGGAAGTCGCTGTCGACAGAGACGAGAAGCGTGTGCGGCGGCAGGGAGCGGGGCTCGGTGCGGTGCAGATCGATCGACTCCGAGAGCGCGAGAAAGCGTTCCGCGTCGAAGCGCTCCTCGAAGTCACGGCCGCGCGCGCCAAGGTATTCCTCCACCGGGAAGCGGGCCGGGCCGTGGCCGGGGGCTCCGGGGGTAAGCGCCGCGCTGTCGAAGCGCTCCTCGAACTCCTGCGCGCTGCGGTAGGTCGTCATCGCGAGCGCACGGGCCAGCGCGACCCCCCGGCCCTCCTGGCCAGCCGCGGCACCGAGTGATGCGGCCGAACGCTGCAGGGCGCGCAGCGCGGTCGCCATCGGGTGGGTGCGGTGCGCGGCACAGAGGACCACAAGCCGCGCCACGCGCTCCGGGAAGAGTTCGGCGAAGGCCAGCGCCACCATCCCGCCGTAAGAGGCGCCCACCAGCGACGCTTTCGCGATGCCCAGGTCGTCGAGCACCGCGGCGGTCGCGCGGGCCTGGTCACGGGTCGTCACGGGACGGAGCAGCCCCGCATCGCCGCGCCCGCCCAGGTATTCGATCCCGACAAGCCGCTGCCGTGCCGGGTCGAGGGCGCCCCCCTCGCCGACCACGCCGGGCCACCAGCCCCCGTCGCGGTCGAAGATCGTGGGGGCGAGGTGCCGCCCCGCCGAAATGCCGCCGAGCACGACCGTCGCGGGAGCCTCCGCCCGGCCGAGGACTTCGTACGGCAGCCGAACAAAGTGTTCGCCGAGGTGGTCGAACGGCAGCCGGGCGGGGGTGCGGCCCGAGACCGCGGGGACCGGCCTCAGGTGCGCGTGGATCGGGGCACGGGACGGCGTCTCGCCGATGGTCCGAAGGTTGGCCATTCGAAGTCTCTCCGGGTCTCGATTCGCCTCATCGGACTCCGGAGATGTCGACGCCCTGTTCAACTCGGCGACCACCCGGGGGGTGGTGGGCGGCTCATCTTTACGATGGGCTTTTGCGCTCCATCGCAGGAGTTGGCACCTTTATGGGGACGCCAATCCCCACAGGTTGCCCCGGCGTCAACGGGCCTGTCCCTCGACCGGTCTCGATGAGTTTCTCGTGGTGCCACATTAATACCATCGGACGGCACGCGTCAAGGCGGCGTCCCGTGGACTGCTGGCGGAACCGACACGTTCCAATGAGATTCAGGAGTTGCCCTGCACGCTCCGGGCGCGCCCTGGACACCTCTTGAACCGGTCTCACCAATGAAGCTAGCTCCCACGTCGGCCGCCTCCGCGCTCATCCTGCTCGCAGCCACCGCCCTGGTTCATCCCCTGTCGGCCCAGAACATGCAGACGGGCCCGGCCAACGGCGGCAACGGCGATGCCGGGGCGGCCACCGCCACCGCGACCGAGGTGACCGAACCGCCCGCCATCGACGGCCGCCTGGACGAAGCAGTCTGGCGGCAAGCCACGGCCATGACCGGCTTCACCCAGCGCCTCCCCGACGACGGCCGGCCCGCCACCGAACGCACCGAAGTGCGGGTGCTCTTCGACGCCGAGGCGATCTTCGTCGGCGTGTGGGCCTTCGACAGGCAGGCCGACGCGATCACCTACGGGGAGCGGATCCGCGACTACGAGGTCAACCAGAGCGACGCGGTCGTCTTCGTGCTGGACACCTACAACGACGACCAGAACGGCTTCGTATTCGGCACCACCCCCACCGGGATCGAGTACGACGGCCAGGTCGCCAACGAGGGGCGCGGGGGCGGCCGCTTCCAGGGTGGCGGGTTCAACTCGCGGCAGCGCTTCCAGTCCGGGTCCGGCGGCGGGTTCAACAAGAACTGGGACGGGAGCTGGACGGTGGCCACCACCACCGACGGCGACGGCTGGTACGCCGAGTTCCGCATCCCCTTCAACACGCTGCGCTACTCGGGCGACGCCGAGACCTGGGGCTTCAACGTCATGCGCCGCATCCGGCGGCTGAACGAAGAGTCGTTATGGACGCCGGTGCCGCGCGAGTTCAACCTCTACCGCCTCAACTACGCGGGCGATCTGGAGGGGCTGAGGCCCCCCTTCCGCCGCCTCGCCACCGTCACCCCGTACCTCCTCGGCTCGACAGCACGCGACTACACCGCCGCGACCGACTTCGGCCAGGACGGCGAATTCGGGGGCGATGTGAAGCTCCAGGTCACCCAGGGGCTCACGCTGGACGTGACGTACAACACCGACTTTGCTCAGGTGGAGGTCGACGACCAGCAACTCAACCTCACCCGCTTCTCGCTCAGCTTCCCCGAGAAACGCCCGTTCTTCCTCGAGAACGCGGGGTTCTTCAGCGTGGGCGGAGGCGGCGCGGACCTCTTCTTCAGCCGCAGGATCGGGATTGCGGGCGGACAGCCGGTCCCGATTCGCGGAGGCGCGCGCCTCTCCGGGCGGACAGCGGGACTGAACGTCGGACTCCTTCACATCGAGACGGGGGCGGAGGACGGGCTGGCGGACGCCCACGGCTATTCCGTCGCCCGCCTGGCCAAGGAGCTGCCGAACCGCTCGCGCGTCGGCGGTCTCTTGGTGAACAAGCGCGGACCGGACGGCGACTTCAACCGGACCTACGCGGCGGACGTATCGGTCGGCGTCGGGGAGGCGCTCACCTTCAGCTCCTTCGTCTCGCAGACCGATGACAGCGATGCCGCGAGCGACGAGTTGGGGTGGGACCTTTCCGGCGAATACAGCAGCCGCGACTGGACCGTCACGGCGCAGGCCCGCGAGATCGGCGAGGGCTTCAACCCGGAGGTCGGCTTCCTGCCGCGCAGGGGGTATCGCTACTACCAGGGCCACGTCATGTACAAGATCCGGCCGCCGTGGCTCTTCGAGATCCGGCCGCACGTCTCCTGGTTTACGTACCGGAGCCGCAAGGCCGGGGTCGAGCGCGGCTTCGAGGAGTCGGCCCGCGTTCACATCGACTCGCACTGGGAGTGGCCCTCGGGCGCCCAGATCCACACCGGCGCCAACTTCAACACCGAGGGGATCTACGAACCCTTCCGGATCCTCGGCACGGACGTGACCATCCCGGTGGGGACGTATCGCGGCTGGGAATCTCAGCTGGTCTTTCGCAGCAACGACGCCGCCCGGCTCTCGGCGACCTCGCGCATCCACATCGGCAGCTTCCTGTCCGGTAGCCGCCGGGGCGGGAACGGATCCGTCACCTTCCGCCCGAACGCGTCGTTCAGCACTTCGGCGCGCATCAACTACTTCAGCGTGGACCTTCCACAGGGCCGGTTCGAAACCGTCCTGACGGGCATGAACTTCGGCTACTTCTTCACCCCCCGGATCTATCTGCAGTCGCTGGTGCAGTACAGCAACCAGGTGGACAGCTGGTCGGCCAACCTGCGCTTCGGCTGGCTCAACACGGCCGGCACCGGGCTCTTCATCGTCTACAACGACGTGCAGGGCTTCGACTTTCCGGACGGGCTGAACCCGGACGGCGGGCGTTTCGTCGAGAGCGGAACGCTGGCGCGCTCGTTCATCGTGAAATTCACGCGGCAGTTCAACGTGCTGGGGGGGTAGTGGGGCCCTGCCTTCCGCCGACTTGACTTGACGGTCTTACCATTGTATGACTGTAGTATGAAAACGACCATTTCCCTCCCGGACGCGCTTTTCGCATCGGCCGATTCTCTTGCGAAGCGGCTGAGGGTGTCGCGCAGTGCACTCTACGCGAACGCGGTCGCGGAATACGTGGCAAAGCACAGTGACGCGGACATCACCGCAAGGTTGAATTCCGTATACGCCGATTCGCCCAGCGGAATCGAGCCGGGGATGCGCCGGGCACAGGCACGCTCGGTCGCCGAAGATTGGTAGTCGCACGCCGGGAAGTATGGTGGGCGGACCTCGACGAGCCGCGCGAATCCGAACCCGGCTTTCGTCGCCCCGTCCTCATCGTCCAGGCGGACGCATTCAACCGGAGCAGGCTCAAAACCGTAATCGGCGTGGCTCTCTCGTCGAATACGCGGCTCCTCGACGCGCCGGGCAACGTGCTGCTTCAGGCGGCGAGCACCGGCCTCCCCAGGGACTCGGTCGCGAACGTGACCCAGCTGCTGACGATTGACGAGGACTACCTCACCGATCGGGCCGGACAGGTATCCCGGAGACTCATGGGGCGGGTTGAGAGCGGGCTCAGGCTGGTGCTCGGGCTCTAGACCGATGCCCCTTCGGACTACCGTGACGACAAGCCCGCGGGTCGCAGGCGACACGTCGGCCCTTCCCTCAAGGCCGGCAACGCCCGACGACACGATGGTCACTTTGATGGCGCTCGAACAGTTGTTGCCGGTGTCCGTTTCTCCGGAAACGGGCTCCACGCACATCCCGACGTAGACAGTCCCTGCCGAAGCGCTTGCGCCGGCGTTCAAGGCGATCGTGACGGCCGTGCTGTCGGAGGCCGCGAGACCGGGCACGGCGAGGGTGTCGCCGATCAGGCCGTCATCGGTCGTGATCGTCGAATCACCGGACGCGTGGATGGTTGCCGTAGTCGAGTCCGCCGCCCCATCGCCCCCGTTGAGGATCGTGAACGTCACGGTGTCCGCCGCGCCGCCGACCACCAGCGTGACCTCCGCCGGGCGAACGGAGCTCACCAGCAGATCCGGATCGCCAGCCGCACAATCCACGCCTGTGCCAAAGTGGTTCGGAATCGACGCCAGCCAGGACCGGAACCTCTCGTCCAGCGGTACGCAAAGATCCGTGCCGTTGTAAACGAACGCGTCGAGGGAAAGGTTGGCCAGGCTGAGCGGCAGCGGTCCGGCCAGGGAGTTGTTGTAGACAAGGAGTACCCGGAGGCTGTCGAGGTCGCCGAACTCCGGCGGGATCGAACCGGTGAGCGCGTTGTCGTATAGCCACAGGTGTTCGAGGTGCGCGAGTTGTCCCAGATCGGCCGGGATCGGCCCCGTCAGCCCGTTGTTGTCGAGCTCCAGCTGGCCGAGCATGCCGAGGTCGCCGAGTTCCTCCGGCAGCTCGCCCGAGAGATTGTTGCCTCGCAGGGACAGCCGGGTCACGGCCCCGGCGGAATCCGTATCCACTCCGTACCAGTCGCCGATCGGCTCGTCGCTCAGCCAGTTCCTGCTGTTGGTCCAATCTTCGCCGCCGGTCGCGTCGTAGAGCGCCACGAGGGCGTCGCGGTCCGGCGGGGGACAGTCGACGTTCGTGCCATTGTGCAGCGTAAGGGAGGCAAGCCAGGACTGGAGCTCATCGTCCGACGGGACGCACAGGTCCGTCTGGTAATAGAGAAAACTCTCAAGGTTCGCGAGACCGGCCAGCGACGTTGGCAGCGGGCCCGACAACGGGTTCTGCTGGATGCTGAGGCTCGTCAGGTATTCGAGGGCGGCGAGAGTGTCCGGCAGCGGGCCGCTCAGTTCGTTGGCCGCAAGATCGAGCGACCGAAGTTCGCCGAGAGCGCCGAGTTCGGGGGGGATGGGGCCTGTCAGGTTGTTGTTGTTGAGACTCAAGGTCTCGAGATACTGCAGGTCGCCGAGCGCGGCCGGAATCGAGTCGGTAAGCTCGTTGCCTCCCAGGCGCAGAACCGACAGATCTTCCAGGTCGCCGAGTTCTGGAGGGATGGCGCCACTCAGCTCGTTGCCGGACAGGTGCAGTTGCTGAAGACTGCCGAGTCCGCGGAGTTCCGGCGGAATGGAGCCGTCCAGGCCGTTGTTGCCGAGGCCCAGGTATGTCAAGTTTTCGAGTTGGCCCAACTCCACGGGAATATGGCCGTTCAATTCGTTGTCGCCGAGGTAGAGCTGCTCAAGGTTGTCAATGCCGCCCAGTTCGGGCGGTATCGGGCCGTCCAGGTCATTGTCGGAAAGCCCCAGATACGTCAGTTGCTCGAGCCGACCCAGCTCAGCGGGGATCCCTTCGTCCAGCTCGTTGCCTCCCAGCGACAGCTTCTCAAGGGCTTCAAGGTTGCCGAGTTCCGGAGGAATGGGGCCGTCAAGTGCGTTATGGTCGAGTGCAAGGAACGTCAGATTCTCAAGCCGACCCATGGCAGCGGGAATCCGCTCGTTCAGTTCGTTGCCACTCAGGTCCAGGTATTCGAGCGCCTCGAGGTTGCCGACCTCCGACGGGATCGCGCCGGTAAGCCCGTTGCCAGCGAGATACACGTCCCTGAGCCTGTCGAGGTTGCCGATCTCCGGTGGGATCGAGCCGGTCAATCCCTCGCCGTTGTAGCGGAAATCCAGGACTTCTAGAGCTTCGAAACCACCGAGTTCAGCGGGGATTGAGCCCACGAGATTGTTGCCGCCGAGGGCCAGGCGAGTCACGTTGCCTTCCTCGGTGGTGACCCCATGCCATTCGCCGAGCGGCGCGTCGGACAGCCAGTTTGTTCTGTTGGTCCAGTTTGGGCCATCGGTAGCATTGTAGAGGGCTACGAGGGCGGCACGGTCCGTTGACGCGCAGTCCTTGCCGGTGCCCTCATGGTGGGGCACCGTGGCAAGCCAGGACCGGAACTCCTCGTCGCGCGGAACGCAGATCCCGGTCGCCCCGTAGCCGAGCACCTCAAGATCCCCCAGGTTGGCGAGCGACAGCGGCAGCCGGCCGGAAAGGTCGTTGTCGCCAAGCAACAGCCATCGCAACGAGGACATGTCGCCGATCTCGGGCGGCACGGACCCGGTGAGCCGGTTGTGGCTGAGCGTGAGGATGTGAAGACCATCGAGCAGGCCGAGTTCCGGCGGGATCGAGTCCGTCAGTTCGTTGTGGCTGAGCGACAGGTGCCCCATCCTCTCGAATCTGCCAAGTTCGGCGGGTATGCTGCCGGTCAGCCGGTTGTCCTCAAGCCGGAGCTGAACCAGGCTCGAGAGGTTGCCGAGGCTGGCTGGAATCGCGCCGGCCAGGTCGTTGGACTGCAGATACAGATACCTGAGGTTCTCCATGCTCCCGAAGGCCGTGGGGATGGGACCGCTCAGGGCGTTGTTCGTGAGCCATAGGGACTGAAGGTTGACCAGGTTGCTGATCGTCTCGGGGATCCACGAGCCCAGCCTGTTGTTGTGGAGGTGCAGCACCCGAAGGTTGTCGAGGTGTTCGATCTCCTCCGGTATCACGCCAGTGAGGTTGTTGGCGCTTAGCAACAGCGACTCCACCCGGCCCGCAGCGTCGACGTCAACGCCGTACCAGTCGCCGATCGGTGCGTCCGTGAGCCAGTTCGTGGTGTCCCTCCACTCGTCTCCTCCCGTTGCGTGATAAAGCGCCTCCAGTACGTCCCGGTCATCGTCCAGCGGCGGGCAATCCGTCCCCGTGCCGTAGTGGCCTGTCAGGCTGGACAGCCGTTCCCGGAGCCTCTCGTCCGCCGGAACGCATATGTCGGTATCGGAGTAATACATCCACTCCAGTGAAGAGAGGTTTCCCAGAGCCAGGGGCAACGGGCCGGAAAGACGGCTGTTACTTCTGACATCCAGCGTGTTCAGGTCCGCGAGGTTGCCGATAGAAGGCGGGATGCGGCCCGACAGGTCATTGCCAAGAAGTCTGAGATGCGTGAGACTGGCGAGGTTGCCGATGTCTCCCGGGATGGGCCCGGTAAGCGCGTTGTTCTGGAGTTCCAGCAATCGAAGCTTGGCCAATTGGCCGATTTCGCGTGGGATTGAACCGCTCAGTTCATTGTTGAACAGGCCCAGGCTTCCGAGACTGGCGAGGTCGCCGATCTGCGGCGGAACCTCACCCTCCAGGTTGTTGAAGGCCAGGTAGAGCTGCCTCAGGTTTTCTAGGTTGCCGATCTCCGGCGGAATCCGGCCGTTCAACCTGTTGTGCATCAGACTCAGGTGTTCGAGGCTGGCGAGGTTGCCGATCTCCGGCGGGATTGGGCCACTCAAGTCATTGCGCTGGAGGTCCAGATTCCTCAGGTTCGCCAGATTGCCCAGTTCCGGCGGAACTAGATATCAGTTGTCCTGTATAGTCCAGAAGGGTGCATCAGCGTGTTCGTAACACGTTACTGGACAATCTTTTCCGAGAGTACTTCCAAAACTCATCATCTCTTGCCGTCCGCTGGCGTCCCGTGTATTCTTCCCTGTGTAGTGATTTGGAATGTGATACACATCTACGGAAAGACCCGCATGACGAAGCGACCCAGGACGCTCACCGCAGCTTTTGTGCGGACGGTCGGCCGCCCCGGCGTTTACGGCGACGGACGAGGCGGGCGGGGGCTCAGCCTCCGGGTGTACCGGACGGCCAACGGGCGGATCACCAAGACATGGCGGCAGCGCGTGCGGATCGACGGGCGGCTCACC
>JAJDXM010000035.1 GCA_022823225.1 Gemmatimonadota bacterium | reverse complement strand
ACGCCCGCCGCCGGGCGCACGGCTGAAGCCTCAAGTAGCGGGAACCATCCAGAGGGAATCAGACCCCGCCACGCATGCAACCGCAACCACCACAACGAGATGCGATACTGTCGGCCTCTGCCGGGCTGGCAAGGCGCGACGCTACTAGCCCCGCGGGCGCCCCAGGAAAAGCACGGGGTCGACTTCGCGTCCCCAGCGCCAGACTTCGAGGTGAAGAGTCGGCCCGGTTGCGTTGCCCGTCGCCCCGGACAGCCCGATCACAGTGGCCTTCGTGATTCGCTCCCCGGGCCGCACCGATATCTCGGAGAGGTGCGCGTACACGGACAGTACGTCGGGACCGTGGTCGACCCACACTACGTTGCCGTAGCCCTCCATTGTTCCGGCGAAGCGCACCTGGCCGCTGAGGATGGGCCGCACCCGGGTGCCCACCGGGACCTCGATATCGACGCCGCGGTGCAGTCTCGCCACGATTCCGCCGGGTATCACCCCGAACGGATTCCCGACCGGTCCGTCCACGGGCCACTGGGGCGTCTGGCAGCCGAGGGTGGCGAGCGTGGCCAGCAGACATGAAATCGCGGCCGCCGCCCTCATCTTCTTCCGTGCAACAGAATCACGTTGACCGGGTCGTGACGCATGACGCAGTCGACACCCTCCGGGACAACCGCCAGAGCATCCGCATCGCGCAGCGAGCGCACCAGCCCGCTCCCCTGCGGCCCGGTCAGCGCGCAGCGCGCCTCGCCGCCGGCCCCCGGATCGGTGTAGAGCCTGACGCGGAAGAACTGGGTCATCGCGGGCGTGGACCGTAGTTCGTCGTCCGTCCGCGCGGTGGTCTCCAGCCCGGACGGGCGCGGTGAGCCGAGCCGGGCGCGCAGATGGGGCGCAACGAAGACGTGGAAGGTGACGAAGGCGGAGGCGGGATTGCCGGGCAGGCCGAAGATCGGGAGCTCCGCGCCGTCGGCCACCCGGAGATGGCCGAAGGACACCGGACTGCCGGGGCGCACCCGGGCCCGCCAGAAATCGAGGCGAAAGCCGAACTCGAGAATCGTGCGCTTGAGCAGGTCCTTCTCCCCCATCGACGCGCCTCCGGTGGTCACGAGCGCATCGAGGCCGGCCAGCGATTCGACTCGCCGGGCCAATCCGTCGCGATCATCCGGCACGATCCCGAGATCGACGGGAACGCCGCCGGCCTCCACCACCGCCGCAGCGATCATCTCCCGGTTCGTGTCCGGGATGCCGCGTCCCGAGATCACGCGCTCGAAATCCTCCGTGCCGACGAGTTCGTCGCCGCTGGAGAGCACGCCGACACGCGGCCGCCGGAAGACGTTCACGCGTGCACATCCGCTGCCCAGGATCACCGGCAGCGTCCCCGAATGCACCACCGCGCCCACGGGAACCGTCAGGTCTCCTGCGCGCATGTCCTTGCCCGCGGCACGCACGTGTTTGCCGAGGTCGTCGTGACGACGGACGACCACGGTGCCCGGCACCTCCTCGCCATCGGTGTGTTCGACCCGGATCACCGAATCGAAGCCGTCCGGGAGGGGTCCTCCCGTCATGATCCGCACCGCCGTCCCGGTCGGAATGCCTCGCAACGGGACCGATCCGGGATACGATCGTCCCGCTACGGGCAGCCTGACCGTCCCCTCGTTCCCGCCAGGGAAGTCGGCTCTGCGGACCGCGTACCCGTCCATCGCGCTGTTCGGCCAGGCCGGCAGGGTTGCGCGCGCGTGAACCGGACGGGACAGCGACCGCCCCAGCGCCCCCATCGGCTCCGCCTCGGTTTCCGGCATGGGCGGGGTCCGTGCGAGGATCCGGGCCCGCGCGTCGTCGAAGGAGAGCCAATCGGCCTCGAGGCTCTCGAAGTCGACCGTGCGGGGACTATCCACGGACCCCCACGGATCAGAACCGCCAGCCGAGGCTGAGAGACAGTCCCTGGCCGGCCACCCATTCCTCGCGCACCAGAGCCTTGGGCTCAACGCCGGGCACTACCGGTCGCTTCGTCGGATCGTCGAATCCGCCCGGGGTATTGAGCTTCCACAGCTTCAGGGCCGCGTCGGCCCTCAGCATCAGCTTTCTGGCAAGCGACATTCTGAAGCCGACTCCCGCGTTCGCGGTGAACGCGGTGCCGAACTCGAATACGTCCTCGCTGAGCAGCTCACCGGAGATTTCCCCGTCCCCCGCCAGGTCGACCGCCAGGCCTCCACCAACGAACAGATGGGGGCTGACGCGGTTCCACGTCCGGCGCCCGGTCAGGCTGAAGTCCATGCTGGCGTCGACCATGACCAGGTGAACGTCGGTCCGTCCGATGGACCGGTCGTCCTCGGCGCGGCGGGGGTCGATCACCTCGCGTTCGGTCGGGACGTAGCTGATGAGACCTTCGAAGAAGAAGGGGCCCACCGCCTCGATCGCGTAGCGGGCGCCAAAGAGCGGACCGGTCTTCGGACCCAGTTCGAGGGTGCCCGCATCGAGCGGCATGTAGCCCGAGAGGATCGAGACCTCCTGGCGTCCCTCGATGAACCGGTAGGAAGAGGGAATCTGCTGCGCTTGCAGTTCGCCGGCGAGTGGCGGGACAGCCGTCGCCAGGGCGGCGGCGGCGCAGAATGTTGAGCGGATCTTCATCGACTCGGTGCGGGGGGCATTGGCGTTGGACTCCAGTCAATGTAATCTGTTTCGGCGGTCCGAAGCGGAAACCGCGCCCGGAAGTGACTCCATGGACCGCTGTTCTCCGTAATGGATGGGGTGCGGCAGAGCTGTGAATGGTTGTCGGTCGTCCGGCCGGTGAAGCGAAAAGGGTACCCGATGCGGTGTGCGACTTGCGGAGAGAATCTCCTCCACGGCGAGGATCGTTGTCCGACCTGCGGCGCCGTGGTCGTGCGGCGTCCTGTGCCCACTCCCCACGTCAGGGGCGTGAGGCAATGCCTCAGGTGCGGGTACCGGGGCGACGGCATCCCCTATTTTCGCAAGCCTCTGCATGCGGTGCTGCTGGCCGCCGTGAGCTTCCCGACCTTCGGTCTCGGGGGGCTGGTGTACTACGCCTCGCATCGCAGGAACCTCGTGTGTCCGGACTGCGGCCACGGCTGGGAGCACGCGCGCAAGCCGGGTGAAGTTGCCGCGGCCGAGTCGCCCCCGCATGTGCCTTCCCGCCCCGGTGGGGCGCCGTCGCCGAGCGTGACGGGGCCGCTGCCGCCGAGCGGGATCGGCCGACGGGTCGTTGGCGTCGGGCTCGGGGTGGTGGCGCTGCTGTTCATCGTCGGCGGGATTGCCGATGGTTTCGTTCCCGAAGCGGTGGTGACCGGGTCGATCTTCGGGATGGGCGGGTCGGGAATGTTCCTCTGGGGGTGGCAGGCCTTGCAGAGGCGCCGCCGGGCGGTCCTGCAGGCCCTGGGGCGCAGGGTCCTGAAGCTGGCCACCGACCGCGGCGGCGTGCTGACCGTCACCGAGGTCGCGACGGCGCTGGACCTGAGCCTTGAAGCGGCCGAAAAGCTGATGATCGGGATGGATGACGGGTTCAGGGTCCGCTCCGACATCAGCGACCAGGGTGTCCTGTACTATGAATTCCCGGAGTTGCGCCATCAGCAGCGGCTGCAGCCCGGCAAGGAGGCGTAGGAGAGGGTCGTTGAACCGGCCCCGGCTCGACTCTGACTCGAATCAGGAGTGCGCAGGTGCGACAGTTTGTGGATGAATGGGGGAATCCCTGGGTGGCTTCGGCCGCGAGGGACGCCGGTGGTGACTACAAGGGGCGGTACTATCTGACGATCGAACGCGCGGGCGCCGGGGAGCACGCCTCCGCGGTCGAGCTGGCCGACGTGCGGTGGAATTCGCTCAAGACCGCCAGACGCACTCTGGCCACGATGTCCGGTGTCGAACTGCGTCGCCGCCTGCGTTCGGCGCTGGGAAGGAAACCGGCCGAATGAGCAACCGGGCCGCCCTGGAAGCCCTGTTGGAGGAGAAGCGGATATTCCCGCCAGCGAAGGCATTCGCCTCACGGGCCAACGTCCTGGACCCTGCGATCTACGAGGAGGCCGAGGACTTCGAGGCCTTCTGGGCCGGATGGGCGGAGGATCTCCACTGGTTCAGGAAATGGGACCGGGTGCTGGAGTGGACCCCGCCCTACGCGAAGTGGTTCGTCGGCGGAAAGCTCAACGCCTGCTACAACTGCGTCGACCGGCACGCCGAGGGGCCGCGGCGAGACAAGACCGCCCTGATCTGGGAGGGGGAGCGGGGCGAGAGGAAGACCTACACCTATTGGCAGCTGGCCGAGGAGGTCGGACGCTTAGCCAACGCGCTCAAGACGCTGGGTGTGCAGAAGGGAGACCGTGTCGCCATCTATCTCCCGATGATCCCGGCGGCGGTCATCGCGATGCTCGCCTGTGCCAGGATCGGGGCGCCCCACTCCGTGGTGTTCGGCGGATTCAGTCCCGACTCGCTGGCGGATCGAATCAACGACGCGCGGGCGCGGGTGCTGATCACGGCCGACGGCGGCTACCGGCGCGGCAAGATCGTCTCCCTGAAGCGCAACGCGGACGACGCGGTTGCGCAGTGCCCGACCATCCGGCACGTCGTGGTGGTTGCGCGGGGTGGCCTGGAAGCCCATCGCGACTTTGAGATGATCGGCACCAGGGACCACTGGTACCACGATCTCGTCGCGCGGGAGACGTACAAATGTCCTCCCGAGGAGGTGGACGCCGAGGACCTGCTCTACATCCTGTACACGTCAGGCACCACCGGGAAGCCCAAGGGGGTGGTCCACACCACGGGCGGCTACATGACGCAGGTCCTTGCCACAATGAGTACGATCTTCGATCTGAAGGACGACGATGTCTACTGGTGCACGGCCGACGTGGGGTGGGTGACCGGGCACAGCTACATCGTCTACGGGCCCCTGGCCGCAGGGGCGACTGTGGTCATCTATGAAGGGGCGCCCGACTGGCCCGACCGGGGGAGGTTCTGGAAGATGTGCCAGAACCACGGGGTCACCGTCTTCTATACGGCGCCGACGGCGATCCGCGCCTTCATGCAGTGGGGCGAGGAGTGGCCGGATGCGCACGACCTGAGCCGCCTCAGGCTCCTGGGCACGGTGGGGGAGCCGATCAACCCGGAAGCCTGGATGTGGTACCATCGCGTGATCGGGGGCGAACGCTGCCCGATCGTTGACACATGGTGGCAGACCGAGACGGGCGCCATCATGATCGCGCCGCTGCCCGGCGTGACGAGCACCCGGCCGGGGAGCGCATGCCGCCCCTTCCCGGGGATCCAGGCTGCGCTGCTCGACGACGCGGGTGAAGCCGTCCGGGCGGGCTACCTCGCCATCACCCGCCCCTGGCCGGCCATGCTGCGCACGATCTACGGCGACGACCAGCGCTTCCTTGACACCTATTGGTCCAAGTGGGACGGCGTGTACTTCCCGGGAGACGGCGCCAAGCTCGACGAGGACGGCTACCTGTGGATCCTCGGCCGGGTCGACGACGTGTTGAACGTTGCAGGCCACCGGATTGGGACCATGGAGGTGGAGAGCGCGCTTGTCGAGCACCCGGCGGTGGCGGAGGCGGCGGTCGTGGGGAAGACCCACGCGATCAAGGGGCAGTCCATCGCGGCATTCGTCACCCTGATGAAGGGCATGGAGGGGAGCGATGATCTTGCCGGAGAGCTTCGGGCCCACGTCGCGAAGGCGATCGGTCCCATCGCCCGCCCCGAGGACATCCTCTTCACCGCCGACCTCCCGAAGACCCGGTCGGGCAAGATCATGCGGCGCCTGCTCGGCGACGTGGCCGAGGGAAGGGCGCTGGGGGACACGACCACGCTTGCCGATCCGATGGTGGTGCAGGGACTGATGCGGCAGTACGAGGGCCGCTAGCGGCCCGCCGGGTCCGCCAGCGGATCGCTCGTTGCGGGCCGGTCCGAGTGCGCGGGTTTCCTCCTGACCAGCCGTGCGGGCACCCCTGCGTAGACCGCGCCGGCCTCGGTGTCGCGCGTGACGAGGGCACCGGCACCGACCATCGAGTTGGGTGAGAGGTTCACGCCTGCGAGAATGGTGGCGTGGTAGGCGATCCTGACGCCCTTCCCGATGACGGTGGCGGGGGTGCTGATGTCGCGCCCCTCGCTGACGTGGTGGGTGTGGGAGTAGATATTGACGTAGTCCGAGACCGATGCCCCGCTGCCGAGCCGGATTCCGCCCCGGTCGTCGAGCAGCACGTGGCGATGCACGACCACGTCGTCCCCCACCTCGAGGCCGTACCCGAAGCTCAGCTTGACGAAGTGGAACGCCTTGAAGTTCCGGCCGCAGCGCGCGAAGATCCGCCTCGCCAGCATGCGTCGGAACCTTACCCCAAGGTGCACGTTTTCCCCCAGAACGCTCTTGTCGAACATCTCCCACAGCCAGATCAGCGGTTTGACCCGGTAGTAGCGGTCCAGGTCGGTGTCGCGATAGTACTCGGGCTCCAGCGTGATGTTCCGCGGATCCAGATGGTCGGCCACGATCCGGCCTGGCGCGCGGTACGGGGCGGACACCCCCGGCCCGGACGTGCCCGCCGGAAAGTAGATGCCTTCGAGGACCCGGCGGCAGAACTCGTTCCTGTCGGTGCCCGGGTCCGAGAGCTCCTGGTCGAGTTCACGCAACCAGTTGTCGTAGCGGCGTTCGCACTCGGGATCGAGGGCGACGCGTCTCAACGGCAGGAAGCGGTAGCGGCCCGCTGGCGGCATTCGCTGGCTCTCCGGCGGTTCGGATGTGCGATGAGCGACTTGGGCGGCGGTGCCACCTCACCCTCCATGATAAACCCGTCTTGCGCAAAAGCTCCATGGATCGCTTCATTGGTTCATGCACGATGTCCTTCGCAACCGCGTGATGCGGAAGATCGAGAGCCTGCCCGAAGAGCAGGTCTACCAGGTGCTCGACTACATCGAGTTCCTGGAGTCCCGGTACTCTCCCGGCGGGAAGGGAAAGGAGGCCGGCGGCTTCCAGAAGCTCGGCGAAGGGATCGAGGACGGGCTCCGCAAGCGGTCGTTCAATCCGTCCAACCTGCGTGAGGCATTCCAGGTTATCGCGGCTGCCGACCGGGCCCTCAGCGGGGTCGCCAAGGCTGGCCGCCAGCTGCTGGGCGAGTTGGCCGAAGGGGTGAAGGGAAGCCCGCCCGAAGCCCGCGAACCGGAGGAGCCGCTGGAGGAAGGGCGGAACCCGCCCCCGCCCGGCACCACGCGGGAAGACGGAGGGCGAAACGACGGTTGAGGCGGCAGCACCGACGGTTGACGCGGCCGGGGAGCGGTTGCGAAATTCCATGATGGCAAGCGGCAATGAGCCCCGAGTCCCGCTGAGAGGGACGATCCTCAGGCAAGCCCTCACCTTCGACGATGTCCTGCTGGTTCCCGGCCATTCCCGGGTATTGCCGAAGGATACGGATATCTCGACCCGCCTCACGCGCCGCATCCGTCTGCAGGTCCCCCTGATCTCCGCTGCCATGGACACGGTGACGGAGGCGCGCATGGCGATCGCGGTCGCGCGGGAAGGGGGCGTGGGGGTGATCCACAAGAACATGTCCGCCGAGCGGCAGGCCCGGGAGGTGGACCGGGTAAAGCGGTCGGAGAGCGGCATGATCCTCAAGCCGATTACGCTGCGCCCCGACGCTCCCCTGCGGGAGGCACATCGCCTGATGGCGCGCTTCTCCATCAGCGGCGTCCCCATTGTGGAGAACGGCGGGGTCCTGGTCGGGATCATCACCAATCGGGATCTGCAGTTCGAGAACGACCTGAACCAGCCCGTCGCGGCGCTGATGACCTCGGAAGGCCTGGTCACGGCGCCGGTTGGAACGACGCTGACCGAAGCGGAGCAGATCCTCCATCGCCACCGGATCGAGAAGCTCCCCGTGGTGAACGAGGAGGGGAAGCTCGAGGGCCTCATCACCGTCAAGGACATCTTCAAGCGCAGACAGTTCCCCAACGCCTGCAAGGACGAGCACGGGAGGCTCAGGGTCGGCGCCGCGGTCGGGCCGCGAAGCACCGACATGGACAGGGCCGGGGCGCTTGTCGAGTCGGGTGTGGATTTTCTGGTGGTCGATACCGCGCACGGGCATTCCGAGGGGGTGCTTCAGGCGGTGGCGCGGATCCGCGAGACCTTCCCCGACACGGAGCTGATCGCGGGGAACGTGGGGACGGCCGATGGCGCGAAGGCGCTGATCGAGCGCGGGGCCGATGCGATCAAGGTCGGAGTCGGACCGGGATCGATCTGTACGACACGGGTGGTGACCGGGGTGGGGTTGCCGCAGCTTACGGCGGTGATGGATGCTGCGGACGGGTCGGGGGGCCGGGTGCCGGTGATCGCCGACGGGGGAATCCGGTATTCGGGCGATGTCGTGAAGGCCCTCGCTGCCGGCGCGCACAGCGTGATGATGGGATCGGTGCTGGCCGGCACCGAGGAGTCGCCCGGCGAATCCTTCCTCCTCGAGGGACGCCGCTTCAAGACCGTGCGGGGAATGGGGTCGCTGGCCGCGATGGAGGAGGGGTCGGCCGACCGCTACTTCCAGGACGCCCCGGACCGGCGCAAGCTGGTGCCGGAGGGAATCGAGGGAAGGGTGGCCTACCGCGGCCCCGTGTCGGACACGGTGTTCCAGCTGGCCGGCGGGCTGAGGAGCGGGATGGGATATTGCGGCGCGCGCACGCTGGATGCGCTCCGGGCCACGGCGCGCTTCGTGCAGGTGACCCCGGGGGGACTGCGCGAATCGCACCCGCACGACGTCACGATCACACGCGAAGCGCCCAACTACAGCCACTGAGGAGACCGATGGCCCCACCACCGAAGCGTGCAGTGCTCCGTGGTGCGGTCGTGATCCTGGCCCTTGCGGCTTCAGGGTGCGCAAGGCGGCTCCCGCCACCGCCACCATCCGTCGCCGTCGCCGCCGCGCCGGATCGCGAACCGGCTCCGCCGCCGGTCCGGCGAGTGCCGCGGCGCACCATACGAAACCTGCCCGCCGACGAGCCCGTCACCCGGGGCGCGCCGAATCGGCGGCCGGCGGAGATCGCCGACCCCATCACCACCTCGCCCTCCCGGCGTGACAGGGGGATCGAGGAGGGGATCGAGTGGTGGGTGGATCATTGGCGCACGCGCGGTCACGAGTTCTTCAGCCGCGGCCTCAGCCGGATGGGCAGGTACGAGAACTACGTCGACGCGGAAGTCGCGGCCAGGGGTCTGCCCCCGTCGCTGCGGTACCTTCCGCTCATCGAAGCCAACTACTCTCCCAGCGCGGTCTCGCCCGCGCGTGCGGCCGGCATGTGGCAGTTCATGCCTGAAACCGCCAGCTGGCTCGGGCTCCAGGTCAATTCGCTCGTCGACCAGCGGTTCGATCCCTACGCGGCCACGCCCTACGCGCTCGACTACCTGGCCGCTCTCCACGACCAGTTCGAGTCATGGTTCCTTGCGCTGGCAGCCTACAATGGCGGACCCGGACGCGTGGAGCGGGCGATCCAGCGTTACGGCGGCGGCCTGCCGCGGGACGACGCCATGTTCCTGCGCATTCGGGACCGGCTGCCCCGGGAAACGCAGGACTTCATACCGAAGTTCCTGGCGGCGGTTCGCGTGTCCAGCGATCCGGAGGCCTTCGGGATCGCCCGCCTGCCCAGTGAGCCCCCGGAGCGCTACGAGGTCGTGGCGGTGCCCGGAGCGGCATCGATGGATGTGCTGGCCACCGCCGCGGACGCCACGGAGGAGGAGATCAGGACCCTCAATCCCCACCTGCGCATTGGCATGACACTGGCGGGCAGGACCACCCAATTGCGTGTTCCGGTGGGGAAGGCCGACGCATTTGAGGCCCGTCTCGCCAGAATACCACTCGCTGAACGGGTTACGTTGCGGGAGCATAAGGTTGTGAGCGGCGAGACGCTATGGCACATTGCCAGGCTGCATCGGGTTCAACTGGATGCCCTGCGAGCCGCCAACCCGGGGATCGATCCCCGGCGCATGCAGATCGGCACCGTGCTCGTGATTCCGCGGGGCCGGTAGGGTGCCGGTCGCGGGCCGTTCAGCCCGCGGCCTCCCGCTTCCACTCGCCGCTCCGCCCCCCCGCCTTCTCGATCAGTTCGACCGAATCGATCGTCATGCTCCGGTCGACCGCCTTGAGCATGTCGTAGGCGGTCAGCAGCGCGATCGCAACCGCGGTGAGCGCTTCCATCTCGACGCCCGTCCGCCCGCTGATTCCGGCCGTCGCGGTTGCCCGCAGGCCGGGAAGCGACGGGTCCGGCTCGATCTCCACGCTGACGCTGGCGGCCGGGAGGATGTGGCAGAGCGGGATCAGCTCTCCGGCGCGCTTGCCACCCATGATTCCCGCGACCCGGGCAACCTGCTGAACGTCGCCCTTGGGATTGCCGCCTTCCGTGAGCAGCCGGAACGCCTTCGGCGAGCAGCGCAGGAGGCCCCGTGCGACCGCGCGGCGGGAGGTGTCCGGCTTTCCGGCGACATCCACCATCGCGGCACCGCCCTCTGCGTCGAGGTGGGTGAGCGTGTCCCGGTTCGGGGGTGCGGGGCTGTCGTTCATTGGCGCTCAGGCGGGTTCAGGGTCTCTTCCAGGGCCAGGAGGAGGCCGGCGATGAAGAGCTGGGGGTTCACATTCCCCTGTGCAAGCATCCGTGCTTCCTCCACCTGGCCGACCGCTCGCGCGACGCGGTGCGGTACGACGTTCAGCCGCTGTGCCGTCTCGCGCAAGAAGGGTAGCTCGCCCGCGTTCACGACGCAGTCGTCGCGGCCAAGGGCGGCCGCACCCAGGTCGCGGATCCAGAGCTGGAGTGCCGCGAGCATGTCGAGCAGCCCCCGGGCCCCGGCCGGCCGGAACTCCAGCGCGGCGCGGTAGGAATCGGCCCGGCGGCCACTTGCCGCCGCTTGCAGCAGCCCCAAAGCCCGGTCCCGCTGACGGGAGGCTGCGCCGTCGGTGTCGAGGTATCCGAGCGCCGCACCGATGGAGCCCTGGGACTGGATCGCGGCCTGCTCCGTCACGGCGGGCTCGGTGCCGCACTCATCCCTGAGGAACGCAGCCACTTCGCGGGCGGACAGCGGAGGCAGGTGGATCGGGAGCGCGCGCGAGCGGATCGTGTCGAGGAGACTCCCGGGCTTGCTGGACGTAAGGACGAAGCGGCTCCCGTCGGGCGGCTCCTCGAGAAGCTTCAGGAGCGCGTTTGCGGCCTCCGGGCTTGCCTCCTGCGGGACCAGGAATTCCGCGTCGGCGACCACGAAGAACTGTTCCGGACCCATCGCCGGCCGCCGGTGTGCACGCCGGCGGATGGTGAGGACCGTAGCCAGATAGATTCCCTTGACCTCCGTGGCGTCTTCCTGCCGGAGCGGTTGGGCGCGGTACTCCGCGAGCCGCTCATGCCGTGCAGTCTCCAGTGCTTCGGACAGTCTGCCGCCGCTCAGGGATCCCCTGGGGCGGGGAAGCGGAAAAAACCAGTGGATGTCCGGATGCTCGAGGCGAAGCGCGAGCCGGCAACTCGTGCACTGGCCGCAGGGCGGGTGTTCGCCGGTGCAAAGCCGGGTGCGGGCGAGCCAGAGGGCGAGAGACTGCTTCCCGCACCCCGGCATCCCGTGGATGAGGACGGTGGCGGGGAGGGCGCCGCGCGCGAGGGCCCCCTGGAGCGAATCGCGCAGGTCGGCGTGGCCGCGAAAGCGCGGGGGCGTGGGGGGGGGCGAGGTCACGGCAGGGGCGCCCGGGACGGTCCGGCAGCTCTGCGCCGTTCCCGCGCAAGACGAACCGCCAGACCGAACGCCTCGACCATCGAGGAGGGATCGGCCACGCCGCGGCCGGCGATATCGAATGCCGTGCCGTGGTCGGGCGAGGTGCGAATGAACGGCAGCCCGATTGTCACGTTGACTCCCCGCCCGAAGGAGGCGGTCTTGAAGGCGGCCATCCCGACGTCGTGATACGGCGCAACGACGGCATCGAACTCGCCGCTGAAGGCGCGCACGAAAACAGTGTCCGCGGAAACGGGTCCGGTCACCAGGCACCCTTCGCCGGCCAGGCGCGCCAGGGCGGGGCCGTAGACCTCGCGCTCCTCCGTGCCGAACATCCCGTCGTCGGACGCATGGGGATTCAGCGCACAAAGGGCGATCGCGGGCCTTGCGATCCCCCAGTCGGAGCGCAGGGCGGCTGCAAGGAGCCGTGTGCGCGACACAAGCAGGTCCTCGGTGAGCGTGTCCGGGACCGCAGACAGTGGCAGATGCACGGTCGCCAGCAGGACGCGCCTCGCCGGGACGGACGGATCGCCTCCCCCCTCGTCGCACATCAGCATCCCCACTTCCTCCGCGCCCGCGAGCGCCATCAGCATCTCCGTGTGGCCCGGGTGGTACCCCGCCTCGGCAAGCGCCGGCTTGTGCACTGGCGCGGTCACGATGGCGTCGACGTCGCGCGCCATCGCCAGGAGCACCGCCCGCTCGATCGCCCGGCCCGCGAACTTCCCGGAGCCCTGGCCGGTCGATCCGGCGCCGACCGCCATGAAGCTCCCCAGAGACCGGAAGTCCCGCTCAAATGCCGCGGCGCCGACCACGACGGTGGACTCAGCGGGGTGGCGCGCGATGGCAAGTGCCTTGGCCGCGACCTCCGGACCGATCCCCCGGGGGTCACCCAGCGTGACGGCGACACGCACACCCGGGGCCTCGGCCGGCGGTTGCGAGCGCCTCAAGAACCCTTGATGTCGATGTAGGTTCTGGACCGGAGCACATCGAGGTGCAGCTGCAAGCGCTTCTGGTCCGCCAGGGACGCCCGCAGCTGCGGCTCGAACTCTTCGAAGGTGTACGGCCCCTCCGGTTTGCGCTCCAGCACCTTGAGGACGGCGAATGCCTCCTGTCCCTCGTCGGTGGTGAACTGGATCGGACCAAGGGGTTTGCCGACCTCGTCCAGTGTAAGCGGCGCAAGGTATGCGAGCGGCAGCAGATCCGAGATCTGGCGCTCCACGACCTCGCCGGAGTCGGGGAGAATCGGATCGTGGTACTCGTCGATCAATGTTCTGAAGTCCTCGGCCTCCGCGCGCTCGGCGAGCCCCACCGCGAGGGTACGGGCCTGGCTCCTCTGCTCCGGACCCGCGGCCGGGCGGAGCAGGATATGGCGCGCCTTCCGCTCGGAGAACCGCACCAGTTCGACCAGGATGAGATGATATCCGTACTCGGTCTCCACGATGTCGCTGATTTCGCCTTCGACCAGGCTGAAGGCGGCGTCCTCGAATTCATCCACCATCGTGCCTCTGCGGAACCAGCCGAGGTCCCCTCCGTTCTGCGCCGACCGGGTGTCGTCGGAGTACGTTCTCGCAAGTTCGGCGAAGTCTTCGCCGGCTTCGGCCCGCTCCCGGAGCACTGCCAACCGGTCCCGGGCGTCCGCGCGCGCCGAGTCCGACGCCTCCACGGCAAGGACGATCTGCATGAACACCACGGTGGCGGGCCGGGGTTGAAGCGTGGTCCGGTTCGCCTCGAAGGCCTCGCGGACCTCGTCGTCGGCGACCTCCACCGCCTCATCCCCTATCCGGCTGCGCATGTACAGGTCCACCAGTTGCCCCTGTGCGATCTGGGTTCGCAGCATCTCGCGGAAGTTCTGGACGGTCATGCCCTCGGCCGCCAGAGCCTGAGCCATCGCGGAGCGGCTGACGTACCTCGCCTCGATGCTGGCCATCTGCCGCTGCAACGCATCGTCGACCTGCTCATCGGCCACATGCAACAGAGTATCCTCCAGCGCCGCCTGCAGCAGGAGCATGTTGTTGACGAGCCCCTCCAGGATTCCGGAGCGAAAGTCCTCCGATTCCGGACTTCCGGCCGGGGGCACCAGAATCCCGTCGGCTCGCAGTTGCCTCTCGTGCTGCTGGACCTGCGAAAGCAGAATCGCCGAGTCCCCGACGATCGCGACGACCCTGTCCACAAGGCCTTCGCGGTCGGCCAGTTGCGCCGCCGCGGCCTGGGGCGCGAGAGCCGAAAGGAGCAGGGCAGGCAGCAGCCAGACGGGTTTCGGGGTCGGTCGGTCGGTCGGTTTGGTTCGCTTCATTCCGTGATTGCCGTCATTCATCCGGTTGGTTGCACGCAGGTGGCCACGGCCCGGCGGATCGGCGACACCGTTGCAACCATTGTCACCTTGATTATATCGTAGAGGCATGGTTGGCCGAAACGGGCCAGCCCCGGGCGTCCCATTCCGAGTCGCCCTTCATCCGCCGCATCAAGGAGGAGTCACTATGATGCATCTTTGTAAGATCGGCGTTGCCTGCGCGCTGCTGGCCCTTGCGGTGCCGGCCGGCGCCCAGCAGCGCGCCACTGTGACCGGACGGGTCACGGACGCAGCCACGATGGGGCCGCTTGTGGGCGCCCAGGTCCAGATCGAGGGGACCAACTACGGCCAACTCACCAACACCGAGGGTCGCTTCACCATCGGCAACATCCCGCCCGGGACACACACGCTTCGCGCGGTGTTCATCGGCTACGGCCCCGTGGCGCACGAGTTCACCGTGGCCGACGGCGGCACGGCGGAGGTCGATTTCCAGCTCCGCACGTCGGCGCTCGCACTTGACGGGATCGTCGTCACCGCCACCGGGCAGCAGCGGAAGCGGGAGCTCGGAAACGCGGTCAGCGACATCGACGCCGAAGCGATCCGCGAGGTGGCCCCGATCAACAACCTCTCCGACCTGCTGCAGGGACGCTCCGCCGGGGTGCAGGTGCTCAACTCGGCGGGCACTTCGGGAGTGGGCTCCCGCATCCGCATCCGCGGCTCCAGCTCGATTTCGCTCTCCAACGAGCCGCTGGTGTACGTGGACGGGATCCGGGTCGACAACCGAATGAGCGGCCTTGGGGCGGGAGGCCAGGAAGCCTCGCGCCTGGACGACTTCAACCCGGAGGACATCGAGTCGATCGAGGTCGTGAAGGGGCCGTCGGCCGCGACGCTGTACGGCACCGAAGCCGCCAACGGCGTCATCCGGATCACCACGCGGCGGGGCCTTCCCGGCACCACGCGATGGAACATCTGGACCGAAGGCGGGATCATCGAGGAGCCCAACACCTACCCGCTGAACTATGCGGGTCTGGACGCGGCCGGGGGCCGCTACGCGCGGGCCTGCCGCCTGAACGAGGTCGCGCAGGGGCTCTGCAACCAGACCTCGATCGAGTCCTACCAGGTCCTGCACGACCCCGAGATCAGCCCGATCGACGACGGCAACCGCATGCAGTACGGCCTTTCGGTGACGGGCGGGACCGAGCGGATCAACTACTACATCGCCGGTGAACTCGAGACCGAGGTGGGGCCGTACTCCCTGCCGCAGCCCGACCGCGAGGACCTGGAGGCGCGCGGCGTCCCGATCACCAGCGAGGTGGAACGCCCCAACCAGCTGCGGCGCAAGAACCTCAGGGTGAACCTGAACAGCCAGGTCGCCGACCGGGTCACGCTGGCGCTGCAGATGTCCTATCTGGACAGCCACTTCGCCTACATGGGCAACGACAACAACTCGTTCGGCTTCCTCCCCAGCGCCTACTTCGGGGGTTCCAATCCGGACCGGGCGTGGGGATTCCAGCGCCCCGCTCAGCTCTTCGGCCGCACCTTCTACCAGGATACGAACCGGATGACCGCGGGCGGCACGGTGACCTGGGATCCCATGGAGTGGCTTGAAGTCCGGGGCACCGCGGGGGTGGACTACTACAACCGCGGCGACGTCTCCTTCTTCGCGCGCGACATCGGCGTGCCGGGCGACAGCAACCGGGGGCGCAAGGACACCGACTACCTCAACCAGTGGCAGTACACCTTCGATGCCAGCAGCACCGCGTCCTTCGACCTGACGGAGTCGATCACATCCCGGTCCACCCTGGGTGTGCAGTACTTCGAGAACCAGTTCAAGGGGACGACCGCTTGGGGCATCGACATCGTAAACGGGGGCTCCTCGATCGGTCTCGCAGCCGAGACGTTCTCGAACGAGTTCCACGTATTCGACAAGACCGCCGGCCTCTTCATCGACCAGCAGTTCGGCCTGAACGACCGCCTCTTCGTCACCGGCGCCATTCGCGCCGACGACAACAGCGCATTCGGCCAGGACTTCGACCTCATCTACTACCCCAAGGCGGGTCTCTCGTGGATCGCGTCGGAGGAGGAGTTCTTCCCCGAGATCCCGATGGTGGACCAGCTGCGATTCCGTGGTGCCTGGGGCAGGTCCGGGCTGCAGCCGGGGTCGGACGACGCCATCCGGACGCTGTCTGCGAACGCGATCACCACCCCCGCCGACGAGACGAGCTCCGGCGTGTCGATCGGCAGCATCGGCAACAGCCTGCTCGAGCCCGAGAGGTCCAGCGAGATCGAGGTCGGCTTCGATGCGGAGATCGCCGGAGGCCGGGCAGGCCTGGAATTCACCTACTACGACAAGCGGACCGACGGGGCGCTGATCACCGTCCCGCTGGCGCCCTCGCTGGGAGCGAGCGCGTCGCGCTGGATCAACATCGGCGAGGTGCAGAACCAGGGCTACGAAGCCACGCTGACAGCGGGCCTCGTGGAAATGGACAACTTCGGCTGGGACGTCACCCTCTCCGGCTCGATCAACCAGAACGAGCTGCTCTCGCTGGGCGAGGGCACCGAGCCGATCGGTTCGCAGACCAGGTTCGTACCCGGATTCCCCCTCGGGGGCCAGTGGGACCGCCCGCTCCAGGGCTGGAGCGACAACGACGGCAACGGCATCATCACGCCGGATGAGCTGACGATCGGCGACACGATCGAGTACGTCGGCCCCGGTCAGCCGGAGAATCAGCTGACGATCGTCTCCAACTTCCGGATTCTGGGCAGCGTCAACGTCTACGGACTGCTCGACTACCGCGGCAACTACGTCGCCTATAACAACACCGAGCGCTTCCGCTGCCGCTTCCGGCTCTGCCAGGCGCTGATCGATCCGGCCACGCCACTCGACGAGCAGGCGCGCGCGGTGGCGTCGCTGCTGCACCCGAGCCAGACGGTCTGGGGATACATGGAGCAGGGGGACTTCTGGAAGCTGCGGGAAGTCAGCGTGAGGTACGATCTGCCGGAGTTGATCACCAGCCGCATCCGGGCTTCGCGCGGCTCGATCACCATATCGGGGCGCAACCTCGGAACGTGGACCGACTATACCGGGATGGATCCGGAGATCAACTGGAACGGATCGAACGACAACTTCGGGGTCTCGGAATTCCTGACCCAGCCGCCGGTCCGCTACTACACCGCCCGCCTCAACTTCAGCTTCTAGAGAGGAGACCGACCGATGAAGTACATGAATCACAAGTGTTGGCCGGCCCTCGCGATCGTGTTGGCGATGGGCGTGGCCGCGTGCGATACCGACGAGCTTCTCAACGTGGTGGACCCGGACATCGTGACGCCCGCGGACGTCGTGGGCGAGAAGGGCGCCGAGCTCTACTGGGCCGGCGCCATCGGCCTCTTTGCGGCGGCCTATTCAAGCGGCGGCGGCGGGCAGGTCGTGTATTCCGGGATGATCTCGGACGAGTTCCACCTCTCCGGCACATTCCCGACCCGCAATGAGGTGGACCGGCGGGAGATGGACGACCGCAACGGGACCCTGCTGGGCCAGTACCGGACGTACCACCGGGCCAGGGTGGGGACCAGGAATGCGGCGGAGCGGATGGCGGAGATTCTGCCGAACGATTCCCGCATCGCCGAGATGTGGAACATGAACGGGTACATGAACCTGTTCTTCGCCGAGAACTACTGCTCCGGCGTGCCGTTCAGCGAAACGCCCAACGAGGGCGACATCGTCTACGGCGAGCAGCAGACCACGGAGCAGATCTACAACGCGGCGGTGGCCAGCTTCGGCTCGGCGGCGCAGACGGCCGGCGGAAGCACCGATCAGAGCAATCTCGCGGCGATCGGGCTGGCGCGCACACGCCTGAACCAGGGCGACTACGCCGGTGCGGCGAGCGCGGCCGCGTCCGTTCCCGCCGATTGGGCGTACTACGTGCGCAGCAAGGCGGGCGGGGCGTTCGGGCAGCGGAACGCCGTCTTCGAACTGAACCAGCGCCAGCGCCGCTGGTCGATCTCGGACATGGAGGGCGAGAACGGCATCGCGTTCCGTTCCGCCCCGGATTCGCGCGTACCGTGGGAGGACAGCGGAGGCCCCGGCTTCGACCAGGAGACACCGCTTTTCCACCAGCTCAAGTACGACTCCGAGGAGTCGGACGTGGTGCTGGCCAGCGGTCTCGAGGGGCAGTTGATCAAGGCCGAGGCCGAGTTGAGCGCCGGTGGTCCGTGGCTCGCGACGCTGAACGCGCTGCGGGCGGGGGCGGGACTGGAAGACCTCGAAGACCCCGGCGACAAGGACGGACGGGTCCGAATGCTCTTCGAGGAGCGGGCGAGGTGGCTCTTCGGGACCGGGCACCGCCACGGAGACCTTCGCCGGATGGTGCGCCAGTACGGATACACGCAGGATCAGGTGTTCCCCACGGGCACCTTCTTCAAGGGCGGCGCCTACGGCACCGACGTGAACTTCCCGATTCCCTTCGAGGAACACGAGAACGAAGCGCTTTCGGGGCTGGAGGGACAGTCGCTCTGCCTGAACCGGGCGGCCTAGTACGGCGGGGCGCCCCGCCGGACGAGGTGGGGCGCCCCGTTTCTATCTCCCGCCGCGCGTTCTGATCAGGATTACGCCGTCTCCGGCGTTCGTCCCGTAGTATGTGGTGGCGTGCACGCCGGTGAGGACCTGGATGCGCTCGATGTCGCGGGCCGGCATCGCGTCGAGAATCATGAGATCGCGCACCTGGACCCTGTCGATGTAGATCGGCATGTCCTCGAGGAGCGAGATGCTGGAAAAGCCCCGCCGGTGCACCCGCACCGGGGCCCCCGTCGCGGACTCCGCGAAGCGCGCGTGGCGCACGGTGCGCTGAAGCGCCTCCCACATGGTCGTCGCTTCCGATTCCGCGATCTCTTCGGCCGTAACGATCGTTCCGGCCTGGGCGTCGGGCAGGGCGGAGCGGGGGCGAATTCCGCAGGCGCCGAGAAGGACCGCCGCCGCCAGAAGGACCAGTCCCCGTCTCGCCCTCATTGGATCTCCCGGAGCAGCGCGAGCACGCGGCCGATCCGCTCCTGACGAATGCGCCATTCGCCCTGTTCCCTGAGCAGAAGGGTGATCGGGCCGAGCGGAACGATCTCCCGCTCTCCGGACACGACTCCGATCAGCGCCGGCTGCACGAGCGCGTGCGGATCCGCCTGCACGCTGTCGGCGGCGGCGCTGTCGCTCACGGGGATCCTGCGCGGCGTCAGCCCGATGCCGGCGGCGCGCTCCCGTATTGCACCGCGCGCCTCGGCCGAAAGCGAATCAATGGCCGCCGGTTCCGGCGTCATGCCCCTGGCGCGCGCCTCTTCCATCAGCAGTTCCTCGCGTCCGAGGCGGAGCAGCGCCAGCTCCAGTTCCTCGTCGCTGACCTCCGCAACGGACTCCGCGAAACCCTCGGCCGATTCCTGGACGAGCTCCAGGAAGTCTCCCGCCGTGTAGGCTCCGTTCAACCAGGTGAGGAGCGGCCGCTCTGCGGCGCTGGCGGACACGCGCGACGGCGAGGTGGTCAGCAGGGCTCGCGTAATCGCGAGTGCGTCATCGGCCAGCGCCAGGCCCGCGAGCGAGTCGAGCTGCATGATGTATGCCCCCTCGGCCTCGCCCATCCGCTCCGCCCTAATGCGCGCCCGGAACTCGTCGGCGACCTCCGAGAGCTCGGGAATCTCCAGCGCGTCGAGGCGCAGAAGGTGATAGCCGAGCGCAGTCTCGACTGGACCGCCCAGCTCGCCGGGACGCAGGGAAAAGACCGCTTCGTCGATGGGACGAAGCATCTGGCCGCGTCCGAAGGTCCCGAGACTCCCTCCCTCCCTGCCGCTCCCGGGATCGCCGCTGTATCGCTGCGCCAGGATGGCGAAGTCGGCGCCGTCGTCCAGCTGCCTTCTGAGGGAGCCGGCAAATGCAAGAACGCTGTCGCGCTGCCGCGTGGTCGAGCCGGGGGGGAAGGCGAGGAGAATGTGCGAGGCAGTGGCCCGCGCCCCCGGCAGGTCGGCGGCAAAGCGTTCGGCCAGTTCCGCGTCGGTGATCACCGTGTCGACCTCCAGGACCTCGTCCCGAAGTCTGGCCAGCATCAGCTCGACGCGGGGCGGCTCGATGACGAGTCCGACGTCCAGGGTGGACAGCAGGGTGTCCGCAGAGAGATGCCCGGCCAGGAGTGTATAGTCGACCCAGAGTTCCGCCAGCACGCGCACCAGCTGGGTGTCGGGTGCGAGGCTGCTGTGTTCGTCGATCAGTCGCGCGGCCTCCTCGACACTCAGCCGGTGCCCGTCCGCCTCGGCCAGCGGCGCGGGACCGCACGCTGCCACACAGAGCCCCGCCACCAGAACCGGGAGGATCGCTCTGTTCATCATTGCGCTCGGCCCTCTTCGCTGGATGGTGGCAGGATCGCGGTGCCGCTCCCAGCGTTTCCGGCCGGCTCGCTGACCGCGAGGGCATCGAGCGCCCGCACTACCAGACTAACCAGCTGTCCCGGCTGCGTACACTCCAGGACCAGCGACAGCGGTGCGACACGGCGCACTTCGATCCGCAGCGGGCGGCCGGCGAGCACCGACTCCAACTCGGACATCCGGGGAACGACGCCGGGCAGAAAGTTCACCCGGGCCGTCTTTCCCCTTACCAGGATGCTGTCAGCTCCGGCGTGGCGACCCGCGATGTCGAGCAGCGTCTTCTGCAGCAGTCTGTCGGCCGGCGCGGGCAGCCGTCCGAAACGGTCCGCAAGCTCCTCGCCCATCGCGCGCACCTCGCCGGGTTGGGACATGCGCGAAATGCGCCGGTAGAGATGCAGCTTCTGGTGCTGGTCGCGGACGTACTCGTCCGGCAGGTAGGCCTCCGCCTCCATGCGTACGTCGGGGCGGGGAAACTCCTCCCGGGACGAGCCTTCCCGCAGGCGCTTCACGGAGTCTTCCATGAGGCGCATGTAGGTGTCGAGTCCGACCGCGTGCGCGAAGCCCGACTGGTCCTCGCCGAGGAGGTTGCCGGCGCCCCTCACCTCGAGGTCGCGAAGCGCGATCTGATACCCGCTTCCGAGCTCGGTGTAGTGTTGCAGAACCCGGAGCCGCTTCTCCGCTTCCCGCGTAATCGCCTCGGGGACCACGAGGTAGCAGTAGGCGCGGCGGTCCCAGCGCCCCACCCGGCCTCGGATCTGGTACAGCTGCGAGAGCCCGAACCGGTCCGCACGGGTCACGATCAGGGTGTTCGCGTTGGGCACGTCCAGTCCGTTCTCGATGATGGATGAACACACAAGGACATCGGTCGCCCCCTGGACGAACCGCGTCATCTCGCGGTCGAGCCGGCGTGCCGGCATCTGGCCGTGGGCGACACCCACGGAGGCGCCGGGGAGCAGATCTCGCACCCGGCGGGCCGCCGTGTCGATGGTCTCGACGCGGTTGTGGAGGAAGAAGACCTGCCCTCCCCGGTCCAGTTCTCTCTGACAGGCCTCCGCGATGAGGTGGTCGCTCCAGGGGATCAGGTGGGTGACGACCGGCATGCGGTCCCGCGGGGGTGTGCGGATCACCGAGAGGTCCCGCACGCCGGCCAGCGACAGGTACAGCGTCCTTGGGATCGGCGTGGCGGTGAGCGTCAGGACGTCCACCGTGGTGCGCAGCCGCTTGAGCCGCTCCTTCTGTCTGACGCCCAGCCGCTGCTCCTCGTCGATCACCACCAGACCCAGGTCGCGGAAGGCGACGTCGGGGGAGAGGAGGCGGTGCGTGCCGATCGCGACATCCGTGCGCCCTTCGGCGATCCGGCCCAGGACCTCGCGCTGGCGGGCCGGCGAGTCCAGCCGCGACAGAGACTCGACAAGCACGGGATAGTCCGCCAGCCGGTCGCCGAAGGTCTTCGCGTGCTGGGCCACCAGGACCGTGGTCGGCGCGAGTACCGCCACCTGCTTTCCGTCCTGGGCCGCCTTGAACGCGGCCCGGACCGCGACTTCGGTCTTCCCGTAGCCGGCGTCGCCGCAAACCAGCCGGTCCATGATGCCCGCCGACTCCATGTCCCGCTTCACATCCTCGACCGCGCCGTGCTGGTCGGGCGTGTCCTCGTAGAGGAAGGAAGACTCCATTTCGCGCTGCCAGCGCGTGTCGGGAGAAAAGGCATGGCCGGGCCGGGCGCGGCGGGTGGCGTAGAGTTCGAGGAGTTCGGCGGTCATCCGGTTGATCGCGGCCTCGGTCCGCCGTTTCAGGTTTCTCCACCGCTTTCCCCCGATCCGGTGCAGGCGGGCGGGCGCGTCGTCCGGGTGGGTTCCCACCCAGCGCTCGACCTGGTCAAGCAGGTAGACCGGCACATGCAGGATCTCGTCCCCGTCGTAGGCGATCGCCAGCGCTTCGATCGACTCCTTCCCGACCACAACCTTTCTCAAACCCTGGAAGCGCCCGATCCCGTGCTCCATGTGCACGACATAGTCGCCCGGCGACAGCTGCGCGAGACTCTCCAGCGAGGCCGCGCCGCGAAAACGCCGGCGTCGTCTGAGCTTCTTGTTCCGCCGGAAGATCTCGTGATCGGTCAGAACGTTGGCGGGTGGTACGGAATCCGTAAGACGGAAGCCGCCGCCCAGGGAGCCGACGACAAGGTGGCACCCGGCAGGGGGGGCGCCGCCACGGTGGGCGATCAGCTCCTCAAGGCGGGCGGCCTGGCCCTCGTTGTCGCAGAGAATGCAGGTTCGCGCACTCTTCGCGGCTGCGCCGGCCAGGAACGAGCGCAGGCGTCGAGTGTCCCGTTCGATGGGCGGAGGAGGGCTCGACTGGAAGACGGGATCGCCCACGTGCTCCTCCACGAAGACGAGTTGAGGATGCCGGCGGGCGCGCTCCGCGAGGGCGCCGGGAGTGAGCAGGAACTCGATCGGCGGCCTGGCCGGACTGCCCCACCTCACGGCCTCACGGTAGCGGTCCTCCGCATTCGACCACACCGGCTCGGCCTCACCCTCCCAGGCCGCGTCGCCGGTCCGAACCAGGATGGTGTCCCGGGGGAGCCGGTCGAGGATCGAACAGGGGGTCCGGCCGGCCCCTGCCACGCGGCCTCCGAAGCTGACCGGGAGGATGTCGATCCGGTCGACGGCGCATGTGGAGCGCTGGTCGAGGACATCGAAGGAGCGGATCGATTCGATTTTGTCGCCCCAGAACTCAACGCGCGCCGGACCGGCGCCGCCGAACGAGAAGAGGTCGATCAGGCCACCTCTGACTGTGTATTGTCCCGCTTCCTCGACAGTTGGTGAGCGCGTGAAGCCTCGTGCCTCCAGCGCTTCGATCAGGCGGTCGCGGCGGAGTGTCTGCCCGGCGCGCACCGTGTAGCGCAGCTCGGCGAGGTCGTCGGGCAGAGGAGCCACCTCCTGAAGGGCGCGACGCGTGGCGACCATGATGCGGGCCTGTCCGCCGAGGAAGGCCTCGAAGGCCTCGACCCGCGGTCCGGACGACTCCGCGCGGGGGTCGTGACCGTCGCCGGCGTGGTTCTCGCGCTGGGGGTAGTGGACCTGGAGGTCGGGTCCCAGCAGCGTTTCCAGGTCCCCGAAGTACTCGCTGGCCTCGCTGGGCGACGCGGCGGCCACGACCCACAGCCGGTGGGGAAGACGGGTCGCGAGTGCCGCGACCGTGACCAGGGGCAGGGAGCCCACGGCCCCGCCCACGGTGCGGGCGGTCCCCGATGCGGGAAGTCCGCGCGCGAGCGTGTCGAAGGCGGTGGTCGAGGTCACGGCGGCCATCGCCGGGTGCGACGGCGAGATGCGCTCGGCCGTCTCGGGCGCAGCTTCCCGTGGCGTGCGAGTCGGACGCTTCGGCGCTTCCGGTGCTCGGACGGCCCCATCCATGGACTGCTAGCCGCGCGCGGCGGGGTTGGGCGCTGTTCCGGAGTGCCGCGTGCCTTCGCCCGGGCCCGGCATCGCCGCGCCGCCGCGCCCCTCGGCGCCCGCCGGCCGGGACCGCAGTTTCCGGGAAGCCGCCACCATGGTCTCGGCGACGAGAAGGGCCAGCAGGAGGACGGCGGTCAGGCGCCATGGCTCGCTTCCGCGTCTTGCGCGGAAGATCTGCCCCGGCCAGGATCCGGCGTCGTCGACAATCGTTGTGGTCCCGGGGATTGCGCGGCGGACCTCCCGGGCGGAGGCCGGCGTCAGGTCGGACTCCTCGACCGGCGGGTTGACCGCCGCGGTGCCGAGCACGCTGTCGCCCTGGAGCAGGCGATAGAGTCCGGCCAATGATGTCGCGAGGAACGGCTGATCGCCGTCCACCGGATGGACGTTGCCTTCAGGATCCTCGACGCCGGTCGCGGTGGCGGGGGGACGGATGCTGGTCCCGGACACGATCGAGCCTCCAGCTTCGCCCCCTCCGGTCCAGCGTTCGATCGCCCATTCAAGCAGCGGGACCATGGCTGCCGAGACGGGCAGCGTGGTCGCACCCGTCTCCAGCGGCGAAGCAAGCAGGATGTACGCGCCCGCCGGACCCCGTCCCGCGACCAGCCAGGGGTCTCCGCTGGAAAGCGAGACGAGAGAGACCGGACGGGCGTCTCCGGCCCGGGCGTCGACGCCGGCGCCATCCGCGGCGGTGGGGCCGGGTGAATCTCCCAGGTCCGACTGCCGGATCCCCGCCGTTTCGCCGTTGCCCTCCGCCGGCACGATGGGGAAGAACCTCCGGACTTCGATCTCGCCGAGGTCGACGGGAAGGTCGCTGGTGACAATCCGCGCCCCGGCGCCCGCGGCCGCTCCGTAGCGGAAGGGGATCCCTGCCGCGGCGAGGCGCCGGTTCAGCGCCGGGAGCTGGGCCGCGTCCGGATGTGGCACGACCACAGCGCTCTGTGTGAGGCCGCGGCGCTCGATCCCCTCGCCGCCGACGCTGACCAGGGTTGAAGCGCGCGCCGGAGCCACCAGCGCGATTCGCTCGTTCTCCTCCAGCACCGCGAGCGCCTCCGCAAGGAAGATGGAGGCCGTGCCGAGGAGGGCGACGGGTGTGGGGTCCCGCACGACGAAGGAGAAATGGCGCCGGTCGTCCGCCGTGAGGGGGTCGGCATCGATCTCCACGTGGCCCTCGACCAGTCCGGCTGGAAAGGGACCCGCCGGCAGCCGGACGGTGGTCCCGGCCGGCGCGCGCGCGGCCGCTCGGACCTGCCCGCCGATGTAGAGCCGCACCCCCACCGTATCGCTGGGCGAACCGCCCGTGATCGAAACCGCCGCCTCGGTGCGGCGCCCGGCCAACGGAGGAAGGCCCCCACCCAGTGAGACTCCCTCGACGCCCCTGTTCCGGGCGTCGGCCGCAGGTGCGCCGAACACCAGGACCGGAACGGCTTCGCGGTTGGGCGAAGCCGGGGACAGGGCGGTCGCCTGCAGGTCGGTGAATACGTGGATCTCCCGGCTTGGAAGCTCGCTCTGGGCCACAAGCGCCCGGGCTCGCTCGATCGCACGGGAGAGGTCTCCGGCGGCGTGGCTGGGACCGGTGGCGTCGATCGCGGCGTGCGCCTCCTCCACGCCCCCGGGCACGGCCGGCTCCCAGGAAGTACCGGCCCGCACCACCCAGATGAGGTCGTCGTGCCCGGCTCCCGCCACGCTCTGGCGGGCCACGGCCTTGAGGGTGTCGAGCAGCCGGCGACCGTCCCGGATGATCGTGGTGCTCATGGAATTGTCGATCACCAGCGCGAGCGCCGTCGGGTCGTGGCTGCCGCCCTGGCCGGGCAGGAACATCCGGGCCCCCAGCAGGACCAGCAGGGTCACGATCGCGGCCCGAAGCAGGAGCAGAAGGAGCTGCTGGGTGCGGATCTGGCGCGCATGTTCCCGCTCGGTCCGCAGAAGGTAGCGGATCGCCGGGAAGGTGAAGGTCTTGCTCTCCTGCCGATAGAACAGATGCAGGACGATCGGCACCAGCACGACCACGCCCGCAAGGAGGAACAGGGGGTTCAGGAATCCCATTCAGGGAAGCCGCTGTCTCTTCCAGAGGTAGAAGCGCAGCGCGCGGGCAAGGGGTTCGTCGGTGCCGATGGTGGAGTACGCGATCCCGCGGCTCGTCAGCGTGGCCGTCCATTCCGCGATCGCGCTCTCCACGGCGTCCCGGTACTGCCGGCGCATGTCCGCGACGGACGTTCGCAGGGAATCCCCGGTCTCTGGATCGACGAAGCGCGTTTCGCCGGTGGTGGGCAGGTCGCGTTCGCCGGGATCGATGAGATGGAACACCAGCACCTCGTGGCCCGTGTGCTGCAGGTAAACGAGCGCCTTGGCGGTCGCGGCCGGATCGACGAGAAGATCCGAGATCAGGATCACCAGCCCCTTTCGTTTCAACCGCATCGCCACGCGCTTGATCGCCGACTCCGAATCCGTCCTCCCGCCCCCCTTGAGGGCGTTCAGGTGCCTGAGCAGCATGCGCCAGTGCATCTTTCCCCCGCGAGCCCGGATCTGGCGCACGATCCGCTCGTGGAAGGCCATGAACCCGACGATATCACCCTGGCGCGTCAGGATGAGGGAGATCGCGGCGGCCAGGTGCTTCGCGTACCACAGCTTGGTGGGAAGTCCCGCGCCCGAGGACCACTCCATCGACTCGCTCACGTCGATCAGCATGTACGCGCGGAGGTTCGTCTCCTCCTCGTACTGCTTCACGAAGAAGCGATCGGAGCGTGCGTACATCCGCCAGTCCAGCGTGCGCAGGTCGTCGCCCGGCTGGTAGGCACGCAGCTCCGCGAACTCGGCCGAGAATCCGCGGTTGGGGGAGCGGTGCAGCCCGAGCATGAACCCGTGAACCACCTGGCGCGCGATTATGTCGATCCCGCCCAATTGAGCCAGGATCGCGGGGGCCAGCAGGTCGGTGCGCCGGTCCAGATGCGGAGTGACCGTTTCGTTTGTAGCCATGGCCTCTGAATCTGGAGTTGCGAGGGTGCGCGGGGAAGGGCGGTGCCGGTACCCGGATGGCACTCCGAGCCCGGATCCGGGACGCACGGGCACCACGCCGGCGCTGTACCGGCCGCTGGCGCCGGCCCGCGTGCTGGCGTTCCGCGGGCCGCTAGCCGCCCGGCCGCCAGGTCACGGACATCTTGATCCGCCGGCCCTTGGGGCTGTGCGTGAAGCCGTCGTAGGACTGCTCCCAGCGCACGTGCGGCGGATCCGCGTCGAGCACATTCATCATGTAGAGCCCGACGTCAAACCTGCTGGAAGCGCGGCGCAGCAGATTGAGGTCCCAGGTGACGAATCGGTCGATCTCCTCGAACTCGGTCCCCGCAAACAGTTCGTTGGTATAGCCCGCAACCGTGTGGAGATGGTTGACCAGGCTGTAGTCGCCGACATGGTATCCAGCCGACAGGCTCGATTTCCACTGCGGGAGCGGCGGCGCGATCGGGTTACCCCAGTTCAGCTTGCCGGCGGCGTCGTGCTCGGCGAAGACCTCGGTTCCGCCCACCTCCAGCGCCCGTACGAAGAACTCGCTCGTATGGGTGGCATCGAGTCCGAGCGAGACGATGGCTTCGCCCACCGGGATCCTGGCACTGGCGTGCACGTCGAACCCCGACATCTCGATCCCCGGCCAGTTGACGTTGCGCACTTCGATCCGTTCGACGGACTGCACGTCGCACGTGCCGGTGCCGCGCCCGTCGGGACAGGTCACGAAGCGCTGGATCGCAGCCCGCGAACTTCCCCCCATGTCGTACAGGCTGCTGATGCCTGCATACGGCAACACGTCGATCACATCCCTGAAGTCGTAGTCCCAGTAGTCGAGCGACGCCCGCAACCTGGGCAGCTGGAGGCTGACGCCTACGTTGTAGGTGAAGGCGCGCTCGGGCACCAGGTTCCTGTCGCCGTAGGTGTCGATGGCCTTGTAGATGCCGGCTTCGCTCACATACTCCAGCGACGTGTGGAGATCCTCGTTGAGGTCGTCGACCGAAGGGGTCCGGAAGGTCGTCTGGACCGAGGCCCGCACAGCCAGCGGTCCCGCCAGCTGCACTCTGAGTGCGACCTTGGGGTCGAAGCTGCGGACGGATCCGTGGAACTCGTAGTTCGCGGCCACCTGGCCGTTGATCCGATTCCCGATCTCGAGGTCGGACTCCGCGAAGAAGCGATGAACCGTCTGGGCGTCGTTGTAGTTGTAGAAGCCGGTCGTGAAGTGAAACGGTCCAACCTTTTCAAGACAGCTTCGGTCACCGGGCACGGGGCAGGGATTGATCGCGAGGTCCGCGGCCTCGTTCGGGACCGCCGAAACGCTGAGCCTGCGGAACTGGTATCCGGCTGCGTACGCGGCCACGTCCTCGACCAGCCCGCCCCTGAGCATCGCGTCGACCGTCACGAGGTTGGCGGCGTTGTCGAGATTCACCTCGCCGTTCATCCACTCGATCAGCTCGGCCGTGTTGTCCAGTCCTGCCACGTAGTCGGGGTTGGGTGAGCCGTGGTAGGTCGCGCCGGGCTGTGCGGAATGCTGGTGGGCGTTGCTGAAGGGGTTGTAGTACATGCAGCCGCCCTGTCCCGGCGCAGCGCCTCCGAGCGGGCCCAGGGCCATCCCGGATGGGGTGGCCGGGTCCACGACCACGCCGACTCCGCAGTTCGGGCCCCCGTAGCCCCGAAAGGCCAGGAACTTGCGGTACAGATACTCGCCCGGCAGGTTTGCGTTGCCGGCCGAGCGGGAGAATCCGGCAGCCACCTCGAACACGGCTTCGCGCTCGCCGAACAGCTGGAGGTCGCGTTCCACCGAAGCGGCGATCCTCTGGGTGCGGCCCTCCCGCCTGAGCGTGCGTGGCGGTCCGGAGTTTCCGACCATGCGGCCGAAAAAGTACCAGTCGTTCTCCAGGCACTCCTCGCGCGTGGCGAATCCGGCGCTCTGCCCGTAGTTCTGGCAGAACACACCCCGCCCGGGGTGGTCCGGGCGGATCAGCTGGGTGCCGTTGTACGGGGAGATCGGCGGGTAGGAGGGGGTCGTGATCCAGTTGGGGACCGCGGCCTCCGTCCACAGCGCCTCGACGTGGTAGCGGGACCGGCCGCCGAATTCGCCGTTCAGCTCGGCGAAGGTCCGGATCTGGCGGGAGTCCTCGGCGAGATTGTCGAAGGGAGCGTAGCGGAATCGGCAGGTGTCGGACTGTCTGAATCCTCCGAAGTCCAGGCACTGAGGGTCGACGAATATGCCGCCCCACCCCCCATAGTGGGCGTCGGTGAGGGCCGCGATGAATTGCTCCTTGGTCTCATCGCCCGTCAATCTGGGAAAGAGGAAGGCGCCGGGGTTCCCCGTGTAGGACCAGCCTCCGCCCCCGGGCTCGAAATCCTGGAGCATCCAGTCGCGCTCCTCCGGCAACAGCTCTTGGGTCAGGAACACCTCGGCGGAGGCGACCACGTGAGCGTTCTCGCCCAGGGGGGAGCCCCAGATCGCGCCCACGCTGGTCTCGCCGGCGCCCGCGAAGTACTCATGGGCGCCCGAAAACTCGAGCCCCTCGAAGTCTCTGCGGGTCAGGAAGTTGACTACACCGGCCACGGCGTCCGAGCCGTAGATCGCCGAAGCTCCCTCCTTCACGATCTCCACCCGGTCCACGGCGACGGACGGGAAGGCGTTGACATCGACGAAACGGCCGCCGGAGATGCGCATCGGAAACTGCACCTGGCGCCTGCCGTTGAGCAGCACCAGGGTGCGGGAAGCGCCGAGGCCGCGCAGGTTCACGCTGGCGGCGGTCTCCGTTACGAGACCGGGCGGGCGGGTGGTGTACCAGCCCTGGCGGGCCCCGAGGATGCCGTTGCTGGCCGTCACGTTGCGAAAGAGGTCGAACGACTGCGGCGCGCCCTGCTCGGCCAGGGTCCTGCGCCCCATGACCGCAACCGCATAGGGCAGTTCCACCGGGGACTCTGCGAAGGCGGTGCCCGTGACCACCAGCTCGTCCAGATAGAGTACCGAGTGCTCCATCAGGAGTTCCAGGGATATGGTCGCCCCGTCCCCGACGGTGACCGTGCGCACGACATCTGCGTAGCCGATCAGCTCCCCGCGCAGTTCATGGGTGCCCGCGGGCACGTTCGGAATCACGAACCGGCCGCCGCTGCGGGAAAGCACGCCCAGTACCAGTTCGGGAAAGTGGACCCGGACTCCATCGAGCAACTGTCCGCTTTCGGCACTCGCAACCGTGCCCGTCACGGTTCCGGTAGCCTGGGCCTCCAGCGGCCCGGCGCTGGCCGCGCCGACGACGGCAAGCGAAAAAAGCAGGACGGTGGTGGCTCTATCAATCATCTTGACACCTCGCGTACCGAGCGGGAACAGGTCTTTCGATCATGCAATATCGGTGGAGAGGATGTGCGCACGCAACATTTATCCATCACGATTCCCCTCTTTGCCCGCTTCCGATTGACCCGGCAAAATCGGCCCGGTTACCTTGCCTTACCACCTCCGGGATGGCCGGGCGGTGGCGCGCCCCGCACTCCCTTCACCCCAGATCCCGGTTGCATTCCAAGTGCGGACCGACCTGATTCGCAATTTCTGCATCATCGCGCACATCGATCACGGCAAGTCCACTCTGGCGGACCGGCTCATCGAGTCGACCGCCACCCTGGACAGCCGTCAGATGCGCGACCAGGTCCTTGATTCCAATGAACTCGAACGCGAGCGGGGAATCACCATCAAGCTCCACGCGGTGCGCATGTCCTACCGGGCCGGGGACTGCCGCGACTACCAGCTCAACCTGATCGACACGCCGGGGCACGTCGATTTCACCTACGAGGTTTCCCGGTCGCTGGCCGCGTGCGAGGGCGCGATCCTCGTGGTCGATGCGACCCAGGGGGTGCAGGCGCAGACGCTCTCCAACCTCTTCCTCGCGCTCGACGCGAACCTCGAGATCATCCCGGTGCTGAACAAGATCGACCTGCCGGGAGCCGAGCCCGGCCGGCGGCGGGAAGAGATCGCCGAACTCATGGGGGTGGATCCCGGCACGGTGCTGGAGGTGAGCGCAAAGGAGGGGACGGGAGTGGATGGGGTGCTCGAGGCCGTGGTCCAGCGCGTCCCGGCACCGGCCGGCGACCCCGGCGCGCCCCTGAGGGCGCTGATCTTCGACTCCTACTACGACCGGTATCTCGGTGCGGTGCCCTCCGTGCGGGTCGTCGACGGAACGCTGCGGGCGGGGATGAGGATCACCTTCGGGGCCGTCGAGTCCAGCTACGACGTGACGGAGGTCGGGTACATGCGGCTCGGGCGAGTGCCGGCCCCCGCGCTCGGACCCGGAGACGTGGGGTATCTGGTCGCCGCGATCAAGGCCGTATCCGACACCCGCGCGGGCGATACCGTGCTGGACGCTTCGCACCGCGCCGGGGAACTGCTCCCCGGGTACAAGGACGCGAAGCCGATGGTGTTCGCGGGGCTCTATCCCACCGATACGGACGGCTACGAGGAACTCCGCGACGCGCTGCACCGCCTGCGTCTCAACGACGCCTCCCTCCACTTCGAGTCCGAGACTTCCAGGGCGCTGGGGTTCGGTTTCCGCTGCGGGTTTCTGGGACTCCTGCACATGGAGGTGGTTCAGGAACGCCTCGACCGCGAGTTCGGGGTCAAGCTCATCACAACGGTTCCCAATGTGAAGTACAGGGTGGCGATGTCCGACGGAAGTGCAATCTCGATCGAAAACCCATCGGACCTTCCGGACCGGGCGCTGGTGGAATCGGTCGCGGAACCGCTGGTGCGGGCGCATATCGTCGTGCCGGCGGAGTATATCGGCAACGTGCAGAAGCTCTGTCACGAGCGGCGGGGCGTGTTCAAGGGGATGAGCTACCTCGATCCGCGCCGGGTCGAGATGGACTTCGAACTTCCGCTGGCGGAGATCGTCCTGGACTTCTACGGCCGCCTGAAGAGCGGAACACGCGGGTACGCCGCGCTGGACTACGATTTCCACGAGTACCGCACCGGCGATCTGGTCAAGCTCGACGTGATGGTCAACCGCGAACCCGTCGACGCCTTCTCGGTGATCCTGCATCGCGACAACGCCTACCCGCACGGCATGGCGCTGGTGGCGAAGCTCAGGGAACTGATCCCCCGGCAGCAGTTCGATGTCGCGCTGCAGGCCGCCATCGGCAACCAGGTGATCGCACGCCAGACGGTGAAGGCCGTGCGCAAGAACGTGACGGCGAAGTGTTACGGCGGCGACATCACCCGCAAGCGCAAGCTTCTGGAACGCCAGAAGGAGGGGAAGAAGCGGATGAAGCAGGTTGGATCCGTGGAGATCCCGCAGGAGGCGTTCATGGCGGTCCTGCAACTCGACGATACCCGGTCGTGACCCCCGGGCCGCCGCGCTGGATCGTCGGGGTGGACATCGGTGGCACGAGCCTGCGCGCGGGCATGGTCCCGTTCGCCGGCGGCGAGCCGGTCGCGGTCGTCACCGGCCCGAGCCGGCCCGAGGAGGGGGCGCCGCAGATGGTTCGACGCGTCGTCGGGATGGTCCGCGACTCCATGGAGAGTCTGGGGGAGGAGGCGGCCGGCATCGGGATCGGCGTTCCGGGACCACTGGACCGCGCCCGGGGGATCGTGATCGAGGCTCCCAACCTCGGCTGGCGCGACCTTCCCCTCCGGGACATGGTCGCGCGGCGAACGGGCCTCCCGGTGGCACTGGACAACGACGCCAACTGCGCGGCCTACGGCGAGTGGTGGATGGGTGCGGGGCGGGGCACGCAGCGACTGATCGGCCTCACGCTCGGCACCGGCATCGGGGGCGGAATCGTGCTCGGCGGCGAGATCTACCACGGGGCTTCCGACTCGGCGGGCGAAGTCGGGCACATGTCGGTACGGCATCCGGGCCGGACCTGCTCCTGCGGGGGGCGCGGATGCGTCGAGGCCTACGCCTCCGGACCGGCGCTCGCGGCCCGGGCGGCCGAGGGAATCGACTCTGCCCCGAACTCGTCGCTTGCCACGCTCGTGCGGGAAGGCCCCGGTCCGGTCACGGCCGAGGCCGTCTGCGGAGCCGCCGCGGCCGGCGACGCCTACGCCATGCGCGTGGTAGAGGAGGCGGCGCGGATCCTCGCGGTTGCGGTGGCGAACCTGGTGCACCTCTTCAACCCGGAGATTATCGTGCTGGGCGGAGGATTGGCCGGGGCGGGGGAGGTGCTTTTCGGGCCCCTCCGCGCGGAAGCTCGCCGGCGGACCTTCAGGCCGGCATGGGAAGCCTGCCGCATCGTGGCTGCGCGGTTTCCCGCCACGGCCGGGATGATCGGCGCGGCCGGGGTCCTCAAGCGGGCGATCCATGGTTAGCAGTCCCGAAGCACCGTCGCGTCATGGCACCGCGGCCGCGGCCCGCCCCGTTATCTTCCCTGCGGATGAAGACGTCACCCGTGCCATACGCTCCGCGTTGCCGGCCATGAAATCGGAAGGGGCCTGAGATGCGCGTCGTCGAGGTGCCGAAGTCGCTCGACTACCGGAGTGTGGAGACGGTGTACGAGCAGATCGGCGCCACCGGCCGGGGGCCTGTCCTGTTCGATGTCCGCCGGCTGCAGTGGATCGATCCCAACGGCATGCTCCTCCTTCTCGCCGCCGGGAAGGCGTTGGCCGGACGGGGTACGCAGCCCAGGATCTCCCTGCCCGAACATCCCGAGGTCCTCAGTTACATGGACCGAATGGGCTTCTTTCAGGCCGCCGCGGAGGTCTTCGACGTTGCCGGACGCATCCGTCGCCGCCGGCGCGCCGCCTCCGACGTGCTCCTCGAGATCACCTCGGTCGCCACCAACGCGGATGTCCACGATGTGGTGGACCGGGTGCAATCGAGGGCGGGCGCGATTCTGTCAAGGACGCTGCGCTACCCGGTCTCGTCGGTGGTCCAGTTCTGTGTCGTCCTGTCGGAGGTTTGCCAGAACATCATCGAGCACGCCGACGCACCCGGATGGGTGGCCGCCCAGGCGTACGACTGGAAACGGAGGCTCGGACGGCACGTCGCCGTGATCGCGGTTTCCGATCTCGGCCGTGGATTCCGCGCCTCGCTGCAGGATGAACACGCGGCGCGTTTCGGTGACCGGTGGGGGGACGCGACCGCGCTGGAAGCGGCGTTCCTGCTCGGACTGACCCGTTTCCCCGACACGGGAAGGGGGCAGGGGATCCAGCAGATCCGCAAGCAGATCGGGCGCTGGAACGGAATGCTCTCCATTCGCAGCGGCACGGCCCGGATCGCCGACAATCCGGACTGGAGCAGCCGGCCCCCGCTGGAAGAGGGGCTGACACCCTTCCCCGGGGCCCAGATCAACATCGTTCTGGCCGAGCGACTCGCATGAACGCACGCTTTCCCCACGCAATCAGGATCGATGTAGGGGCAATCCTGAACGATACGATCGCCGCAGCCCGTCCCGATCTGGTCACGCGCCCCACCGGACGCGCCGTCAGGGAAGCGATCGAAGTGCGGATCGCGGGAGTCGGCCGGTCCCCCTTCGTGTCCCTCCTGGACTTCACCGGTGTCAGGATCCTGGACTTCAGCTGCGCCGACGAAGTCGTCGCAAAGCTCCTCGCGCGCTACATACGCAACGACCGGCCGCGCGACGCCTTCTTTCTCTTTCGCGCGGTCGGCGATGCGCACCGCCATGCCGTGGAGGAAGTCCTGGGGAGGCATGGGCTGGCGGCCGTATGCGACCTCGGCGAGGGGTACGAGCTCGTGGGGCCGACTTCCGCGGAGGAACGGGTGGCCTGGTGGACCCTGGAACGGCGAAAGCGGATTGACCCCGACGATTTCAGCAGGGAATTCGGCGAGCGAAGTGAACCGGTGGTACGCGGATTGGCCGCGCGAAGGCTCGCCTGGTGCGGCAGCGGCGGTGGCGCGTCGGCACTCAGCGCACTGGCTCGCACCTCAGGACAGCGAATGGACAGGGAGGCAGGATGAAATCAGGAGCAAGCGGGAAGGACCGACCCGGGACGGCGACCAGCGCAGTGCATGCGGGCTGCCCCGCCCCCCGTCCCGGCCAGCCGGTCGTGCAACCGATCGTGCGGAGTTCCACCTTTTACTGGTCGGGTCCCTCGGACGGTGTCGACCTGCGGTACAGCCGGTACGGCAACAACCCCAACCAGATCTCCGTGGCCGCAAAGGTCGCGGCGCTGGAGGGCACGGAAGCCGGTCTCGCGCTCGCGAGCGGGATGGCCGCGATCTCCTCGACGATCCTCGCGGCGGCCGACGCAGGCGACCATGTCGTGGCGAGCCGGCACCTCTACGGCGCCACCCACGCGCTGCTCGCCCACGAGCTGCCCCGACGCGGGATCACCACCACCTTCGTCGATCCGGGCGACCCCGCCGCGTGGGGTGCGGCGCTGACTCCACGCACGCGGGTCGTCCTGATCGAGCTTCCCACGAACCCGACGTTGCGGGTCTTCGACATCGGGCCGGCGCGCCGCGCCGCACGGTCGGCGGGCGCCATTCTCGCGGCCGACATGACCTTCGCCACCCCGGTGAACATTCGCGCCGCCGAGCACGGCGTCGACGCGGTCATCCACTCGGCCACCAAGTACCTCGGCGGCCACTCCGACCTGATCGCGGGGGTGGTCGCGGGGAGCCGGCCGCTGATCGAGGGGGTCGCGAAGATGATGAAGTTGTACGGGGGGTCGATCGATCCCCAGGCAGCGTGGCTGCTCGAGCGGGGCATGCGCACACTGCCTGCACGCATGGAGCGCCACAACCGCAGCGCGCACGCCCTGGCCGAGTGGTTCACCGGTGTCGAGGGGGTGCGCCAGGTTCTCTACCCGGGCCTGCCGAGCCACCCCGACCACGAGCGGGCCGTCCGGATGCTGCGCGGCTGCGGCGGGATGGTGTCCATCGTGCTGAACGGAGGCGGGGAGGCTGCCGACCGCTTTTGCTCCCGGCTTCGCCTGGCCGTGCCCGCGCCCTCCCTCGGCGGCGTCGAGACGCTGGTGTCGCAGCCGCGCCACACATCCCATGTCGACCTGACTTCCGAGGAGCGCGAAGCCCTGGGGATCCCCGACGGCTTCGTGCGGATCTCGGTCGGACTGGAGGATCTGGAGGACCTCAAGGCCGACTTCCGCCATGCGGCGGCCACCTCACCGGGCCGGTGGGCCGTGGAGCAGGCCACCGGCTGAATTGCTCGTCAGCGGCGGTTTGGCCGAGGCGCTATTCCGAGGCCATGAACGGGTACTCCACGCTCGTCGGCGGAGCCAGGTTCTCCTTCACGCTTCTCGGAGACAGCCATCTGGAGAGATTGAAGGCGGACCCGGCCTTGTCGTTCGTCCCCGAGGCCCTTCCGCCGCCGAATGGCTGCTGGCCCACCACGGCTCCCGTGGGCTTGTCGTTGATATAGAAGTTGCCGGCGGCGTAGCGCAGGGCGCTCATCGCTTGCCGCACCGCCGCGCGGTCCCGCGCGAAAACCGCCCCCGTGAGCGCATACGGCGAGGTGCGGTCGACCAGATCGAGCGTTTCCGCCCACCGGTCGTCGGGATAGACGTGGATCGACATCACCGGGCCGAAGATCTCGTCGCACATCGACTCGTGGGCCGGGTTCTCCGCTTCGATGATCGTCGGCCGGATGAAGAATCCGTCGGCGTCCGAGAAGTCCCCGCCCGCGATCACGCGCGCGCCGGGACCTGCCGCGGCGCGCTCGATGTAGCCCGTGATCGTGTCGTAGGCGCCCCGGTCGATCACCGCGTTCACGAAGTTCCTGAAGTCGGCCGGATCCCCCATGGCAAGCCCGTTCGTCTCCTCGACCAGCGACTCCCGGATCCTCTTCCAGAGGGATTGGGGCACGTACGCCCTGGACGCGGCCGAGCACTTCTGCCCCTGGTACTCGAACGACCCCCGCACGATCGCCGTCCGCAGCGCGTCCGCGTCCGCTGAAGCGTGCGCGACGATGAAGTCCTTGCCCCCCGTTTCGCCGACGAGCCGCGGGTAGGAGCGGTACGCGGCGATGTTCCTGCCGACCGTCGTCCACAGCGACTGGAAGACCCCGGTGGACCCGGTGAAGTGCAGTCCCGCAAAGTCCCGGTGTCCCAGCGCGGCCGCCGTGATCTCCACTGGGTCCCCGGGCACGAAGTTGATCACGCCGGGGGGAAGTCCCGCCTCTTCCAGCAGCCTGTAGACGTGGTAGTTCGACAGCACGGCGTGCTTCGAGGGCTTCCAGAGCACCCCGCATCCCACCATGGCCGGGAGCCCCGCCAGGTTCGCCCCGATCGCGGTGAAGTTGAACGGGCTGACCGCATACACGAATCCTTCGAGCGGCCGATAGTCGATGCGGTTCCAGATTCCGACATCGGAGTGCGGCTGCTGGTCGAAGATCTGCTCGGCGAACCAGGCGCCGTAGCGGAAGAAATCGATGATCTCGCACGCCGCGTCGATCTCGGACTGGAAGGCGTTCTTGCTCTGCCCGAGCATGGTGGCCGCGTTCACCCTCGCCCTCCACGTGGTGCGGAGCAGTTCGGCGGCCCGGAGGAAGACCGCCACACGGTCCTCCCACGGCCATGCGGCCCATTCCCTGCGTGCCTCGAGCGTGTTGGCGATCGCGCGGCGCGCCTCCTCGGCCCCCGCCTCGTGCCAGACCCCCAGGCAGTGTCCGTGATCGTGGGGCGCACGGATCGGATGGGTCCGTCCGGTGCGGATCTCCTCGCCCCCGATAATGACCGGTATGTCGGGCCGCTCTCTCCCGACCTCTGTCAGCGCCGCCTTCAACTCGGCTCGCTGCGGCGTATCGGGGGCATAGGAGAATACGGGCTCGTTGTCGGGCGGGGGGACACGGGTCGTTCCGGACATGACTGTTACCGAGTCTGGAAGGTTGGCGGGAAAAACTCGAATCTCACCCCGGCGGGCGGGTGAGGCAACCCATGCCCCCGGTTGACGCCTGCGAAAGACCGGGTAGCTTCCTCTGCGTCGTGGCAGGCCAAGACAAGCGATGTGACGGCACTTGGTGCCGGACGGAGGAATGGGTACCAGAGATCGGATCGAGGCGGTTCTCAAGTCGATTCGGCCAGCCATCCGATCCGATGGCGGAGATGTGGGATTGGCTTCCTGGAACGAAAAGAGCGGCAGGGTCGAAGTCCGCCTGATGGGTGCCTGCGAGGACTGCCCCATCTCGATGCTGACCCTGAAGGAGGGAATCGAGGCACGCCTGAGGGCGGCCGTGCCCGAGGTGCAGATCGTCGATGCAAGCTGATCCCGCATGAGCACCAACGGAATTGCCGCGGCGGTGAAACGCGCGCTTGCCGGAGTCGTCAACCCCGTAACCGGAAAGGACGTGGTTGCGGGCGGCCAGGTCGCCGACCTCGAGGTGGACGAGGCCGGCAGGACCCGTTTCGCATTCGCACTCCGCAAGGGCGACCCCGGCGCCCTGGTGCGCAAGGCCCGCGCCGCTGCCGAGGGGGTCGACGGGGTCAGCGGCGTGAAGGTCAGCGTGCAGTTGCCCCAGACCGCCACCGCCGAATCGGGCGCCGAGATGCCTTCGGGCGCGGCAGCCGCCCCCCGGCGCGGGCGCGGCGCTCCGGCCGGCACGGTTCCTGGCCAGCCTCACCAAGCTGGCCTGCAACCCGGATCGGTGCCCGCTCCGACCCCCCGGCCCGGCATCCTCTCCGGCGTGGCGCGAATCGTGGCGGTCAGCTCGGGGAAGGGCGGAGTCGGCAAGTCGATGGTGGCCACCAACGTGGCTGCCCACGCCGCGGCCAGGGGGCTTGCGACCGGCCTCCTCGACGCGGACATCTACGGTCCCAACATCCCCGTCATGTTCGGAGAGGAGCGCCGCCCATCCGTCACGGGCGCGAAGGGCTCCGAGATGATCGTCCCGCTGGAGGCACACGGCGTGCGCCTGATGAGCCTTGGCTTCCTCCTGGAGCGCGAGCAGCCGGCGATCATGCGCGGCCCGCTCATTGCGGGAATCCTCAAGCAGTTCATGGAGCAGGTCTCCTGGGGCCGCCTTGACCTGATGGTCGTGGACATGCCCCCGGGCACGGGGGACGCACAGCTTTCGCTGGTTCAGACCGTCGAGCTGGACGGCGCCCTGATGGTCTCCACCCCGCAGAAGGTGGCGACCGGAGACGTGCGCAGGGGCGTGAAGATGTTCGAACGGGTCAACACCCGGGTGCTGGGGATCGTGGAGAACATGTGCGGCTTCCGGATCCCGGGAAGCGGCGAGATCGTCGACCTCTTCGGGCGCGGTGGCGGAGAAGACCTCGCCAACGAGCTGTCGGTCCCCTTCCTGGGCCGTATCCCCCTCGACCTGGCGGTTCGGGAAGCCGGAGACGCGGGCACGCCCACGGTGATCTCGGCTCCCGCTTCGCCGGCCGGCCGGTCACTGGCGGAGATCGCGGACCGGATCCTCGAGTCACTGGAGCGGCTGCCACCAAGGACGTAGCCGGCGCAGGTGGACGAACCCATGCGAACGGGGAGGCGCCCCCGTGGGGCCACCCCGGCCGCCCCCCCTACTCCCCCTCCAGCCACCTCCGGTCGGCGGCCGACAGTGCGCTTCTTCCGCGGATCTTGTCGAAGACCTTGAGCACCAGCCAGCCGACCAGCATGATGGGCGCGACCTTCAGGAGCAGAAAGCTGGCGATCCCGATCGTGAGGCCCAGAATCGTTCCGATGACGGAGAGGACGATCCAGACCACCACGATGCTCACAATGCCCATCGCAAGGAATGTCAGCAAAGTCCCGATCATGTATCCTCCATGGCAATGGCCGCGGTGCCATTGAATATAACGCCACCCGGCGACTTGCACCCAGCGCCCTCCCGGCTCGTCACGGCAGCCAGATGAACTCCACCGACCCAAGGGTCGCCGACAGGTCGATCTCAAGCCTCCGTCCGGCGTCCTCCCAATTGTCCGAAGTATAGGTATCTCCGTCCTTCTCGAACCGGGCGGCGACGAATGAGGAGAAAAAACCGGAGTCGCGCTGAACCCTGACGGCCAGGGACGCGGGAATCTCGATCCGCATCGCTCCCAATCCCAGGCCGATCGACAGATGGGAGTCGCTGGGCCATTCGCCGTCGAGTCCGAGGGTCACCACGCCCAGACCCGCCACGACCTCCACCTCGCTCGCGTTGAGATTCCCCAGCCCGTTGGCCGTGAAGTCGGCAACTCCCACATTGATCTTCGCGGACGTCATCCGCTCCGGATTTACCTCCGAGACGCTCACAGTCGACTCGGAGGCGCCGTTGGTGAGGTCCAGCGCCCGTATGGGCATGCCGCTGAGATCCACGTCCGCGGTGCCGCCGAGAAAGAAGAGCGTAAGGTCCATCGGGACAGTTGAAGGAAGTTCCAGATGCATCGAAGGCAACTCGGAGAGACCCTCCGATTCCATGTCCTCCACCGGCTCGATTCCGAACTCCAGCCGCCCGTCCTCATACACTGCGGTGGGCGTCGCGAGTTGTTCGTGGAAGCGCATGCGGGCGCGGTAGAGGAGGCCGGGCGCACCCCCTCGAACCGTGAGGTCGCCAATGCCGTACTGGACCTCCACCTCGATGAACTCCTCGTCGGTCACCTGCCGCGAATAGCTGATCGTGCGGAGTTCCTGAGCGCGCAACCGCCCCGCGTCCGCCAGCCCGGTCAGTCCTCCGGCCAGAATCGCGGCGAGTGGGATGGCGCCTGCGCCCGGGCCCGTGCGGCGACGGGTCACACGTCCCGACGCGGTCGATCCGGTGCGGCGGCGGCGGGACGGACTGCTCAGGCGGTCACGGTGGCCTGTCACGGGCCGCGCTCGTCCCCCGCGTCGTCGCCGGGCGGCGGGTCGTCCGCGCTCCGGGAGGTGCGCGAGGGCGAAGGGTCGGGATCGTCCGGCCACTCGGCGATCCCGAAGGAGTCGTCCTCGACCCCGCCGGACCAGTGTGCCCCGCGGCTTCCGCCCCTGGTGACAATGACCGCCCCGAACCCTACGAGCAGTGCGGCGGCCCAGCCAACCAGGCCGGCAACGCCAACGACCTCGCCGACCCAATCCACGAACGGGATCTGTGCCACGATGCTGGCGAACACGAGCGGAAGCAGGAAGATGCCGATTCCGAACAGTCTCACGAAGTAGGTGTTGCTGCCGTCCACCCACCTCAGCCAGCTCAGGTCGTGCCTGAGCACCCACCTGCCGATGTTCTCCGCCACTCCGACGAAGCCAGCCAGGCACGCCAGGCCGAGCGCCAGCGGGAACAGGGGAATCCAGACGAAAAGGACGGGGATTCCGACGATGGTTACCGCGAGCGCGGCGCAAACCAGAATGAAAACCGGGAGCACGGCATAGGCGCCGGCGAAGCCCGCCAGGGTGCTGCCCAGGGGATTGCGGGCGACTTCACCGACGACCGCGCGTACACGGTGTCCGCTGAACACGGTCAGCAGGAAGGTCAGGAAGCCCAGCACCAGGAAAGTCACGGTCATTCCCAGCAACATGTCGGCAGTCGCCCTGACCCTGTACATGAACATCGACGCGCGCTGCGACTGCCGGCTGTTTCGCGCGCTGCTCTCCTCGCGGCGGATCTCGTCCCGAACGAGAGCACGGCGGCGTTCCTCCTGCCGGCGCTGCTCCTCGGCCACACTTACCCACCGGCCATCGACCGTACTCCCCTCGTCCTCGAAGCCGGAGTTCATGAGGCGAATGTCGCCGTCGACCCTGCTGCCGGCTGCGAGGGTCAGGAAACCGTCCAGCACCACGACGGTGCCCCGGACATGGCCCCGGACATCGAGATTGCCGTCCACAACCAGCACGCCGCCCTCGATCACGGCTCCTGCCGGAACCGTGTGGTCTTCGCCTACCCGCAACTGCCCCTCAGCGATCTCCACGCCCTCGGTTGCCAACGCGAGCCCCCTGAGGAAGTTCGGACCCCTGCCGACAAGGCCGCGCGGATCCGCCTCGGCCACGGCCGCAGCGGCCGCCGGGTCCTGCGCCTCCACCGCCAGCGCGTCGTCCCCCAGGACAGGCGCGAGCGCCTCATCCAGGGCCTCGTCGACCCGGGCGAGAATCGCGAGATCGGGATCACCCAGTTCCGGGTCGGGGCGCCAGCGGGTCAGTTCCCGCACCAGCGGCCTCCCCGAATGGGAATAGATGCTGCCCAGCAGGTCGCGCCACGCGCGGTCGCCCGCGCCGCCCGGCACGTACTGCCCCAGCGGATCCCCGTTCAGCGTCGCCGTCCCGCCCGCAAAGCTGATGGAGAGGACTTCGCCACCCTCCAGCTCGAGAAGCAGGGAGGCGGCATTCGACGAGATTTCCATCTTGCTGGAAACAATCTCGGCCTGCTGCGCGGAAGCCCCGGACCCGCACAGCAGCAGGATACAGCCGGCCCCGGCGGCGAGCCGGCCGCGTTTCGGGGGCAGGGCGTGGAGCCTCCTATACCGATGCACGGCCACGATCCAATCCGGGGTTGGTCACCAGGTTCTTGTAGAGGATTCTTGCGGAAACCAGTGCAAGTCCGCTAAGGACCGGGAACCCGAGGAGCAGGGCCGGCACGAGCGCGCCTCCCAGTCCCCAGCCTCCCAACGCCCCGAACTCGCTTGCCCAGCCGCCGAACAGCCCATCCGCCGCACCCGAAACTGCACGCACACCCTTGTTGAACACGAAGCGCAGTGCATCGCCGGGGGTAACCAGGGGATTGCTGAAGATGCTGACCAGCGTATACGCGAAACCGACGGCCAGCGCGGTCGGTGCAAAGGCGGCTCCCATGACCGCTGCCAGTCGCTGCCTGCGCTCCGGCCAGAGCTTGAGTGCCCATCCCGGGGTGTGGCGCGGCGCCGGAGCTGCACCGGATGCCATGCCTACCCGCGCCATCACCCGCTCATCGAACCCCGCATGCGGCTGGAACGAGGGCAGCCTGCCGAGCCGTTCGTGCAGACGCTTCCAGCCGGCGAGCGCTGCGGCCGCTTCACGGTCGCGCGAGACGAACGCCGCAAGCGCGCGCGCCCGGCGCTCGGAGAGTCCCTCTTCGATCAGCTCGTCGAAGACGTTGGATACCGCTGGGTCGCGGGATCCCAGGAACAAGCGCCGGAGCTGGGCGCGGAAGCTCCTCCGTGCCCGAAGCGAGGCGAGCACCCGCACCTTGAAGTCGATGGAGGGAGAGAAGGCCGCCAACCTGTCCAGCGCGGCAAGAAGCGACCGAAAGGCGCGTACTTCGGCCGCGAGCTCGCGGTCCGCCTCGAGCCTCGCTTCGAAGGCGGTCCGCTCGCCCGATTCCAGCTCTCCGTCCAGGTACGAGAACATCAGTTTCGCACCGGGACCGAGCCGCTCGTCAGACCGGTCGGTTCGCTTCACCTTGAATACTCCCATTCGCATGCGTTCCAGTACGCGGCCGGTGTCCGGGAGGTTTCAGTCCGTTCCATCATGCGTCTCGTCCACAAGATGGGCCAGAAGCTCCTTGAGTTCCAGCCGCGCCCGGTGGATGTAGGTCTTCACGGTACCGAGTGGCACCTCCATGATATCGGCGATTTCCTGGTAGGAGTAGCCTTCCACATGCCGGAGGAGGGTGGCGGCCCGGTACTGGGGTCTCAGCCGCCCGATCGCTTCCTCGATCTCGTTGCCCAGCTCCATATTCTCGACATAGGCGTCCGGACGTTCATCGGGAGACTCGAGAATCGGGCTGGTGCGCGCCTGCTCCTCTTCGGTGATCGCGTTGGGCGATCCGTGGATCGAGATCGTTCTGATGCGCTTCCGCCGCAGGTGATCGATCGTGACGTTGTGCGCAATCTTGAACATCCAGCTCGAGAACTTGTAGCGTGGATTGTAGCTGGCGATCGCGTTGAAGGCCCTGATGAATGCGTCCTGGGCAAGATCCTCGGCGAGCGCCCGATCCCTGACCATTCGATAGACCTGTGAGAAGACCGGCTTCTCGTACCGCTCGAGCAGTTCCCGGAATGCCTTCTGGCTTCCCGCGGCGGCCTGGCCAGCGAGGGCGCTGTCGTCAAGAAGGGGATCTTCCAAGGTCCTGCCGTTGCTGTGTTGGCATCGGTCCGCGAGGGCGGGTGGGGCGTTCGCGCGCGGCGTTCGCAATCCAAGTACGATTCAAGTGAACATTTCATCACCGGCTGCGGCAACAGCCGCGCAACCCAGGCAGCCAGGAAGGGGAATCCGTGACGGCCAACCGGGCAGCGGAACCGGCCAGCGGCCGGGCGCGTGAAGACCAGGTGCGGACGCTCTTCGGAGAGATCGCTCCTCGCTACGACCTGTTGAACCACCTTCTCAGCCTCAACGTGGACCGGTGGTGGCGCAGACGGGCGGTTCGCGCACTCGGATGGGAGACGGCGCCGGCGGGCACATACCTCGACCTGTGCAGCGGCACCTTCGACCTTGCCCTTGAACTGGCCGGCCGGCCCGGGTTCGAGGGCACGGTGCTGGGATCGGACTTCGCCTTCCCCATGCTGGCTCAGGGGCTGCCCAAGATCGAGGACGCGCCTGTGTCTCCGGTCTGCGCGGACACCCAGCTCCTTCCGTTTGCCACTTCCTCCTTTGCGGGCATCACGGTGGGATTCGGAGTGCGCAACCTGTCGGACCTCCAGGCCGGCCTCTGCGAGGCCCACCGGACTCTCCAACCGGGCCGGCGTCTGGTCGTGCTCGATTTCACGGTGCCGCCCGGGAGGTTGATGCGGGCCGCGTATCTGCTCTACTTCAACCACATTCTGCCCCGCGCGGGCAGGCTCATATCGGGGCACCCGTGGGCGTACAGCTACCTCCCGAAGTCGGTGGAGGGGTTCCCGGACCCGCCCCGCCTGGCGGAACTCATGCGCGACGCCGGCTTCGTCAGCGCGGACTGGTTCCTTCTGAGCGGGGGGATCGCGGCGATTCACGTTGGCGTGAAGGCGCCGGCCGGCGGACCGGGTCGTCTTCAAGGACGGTGACCGGGCCAAGTTCGGAGGGCGAGCCGTCGAAGCGCGCCGTATCGCCGACGAGCAGAATGACCATGCGCGCGGGGTCCACCTCGCGCCTGAACACCTCCTGCACGTCGCGCGGCGTGACCTGCTGGATGCCGTGCACGTACCGGTCCAGCCAGTCGCCGGGCAACCCCATCGCCCTGTACGCCATCCCGCGCGTGATGATCTGGAGCGGCGTGCGGAAGTTGAAGACGAATCCGTTCACCGCTTCGTCCACGGTGAGATCGACCTCCCGCTGCGAGGGGGGCGACACGCGCAGCGACTCGATCGCGGCCAGGATGAGACGGGTCGCCTCAAGGGTGCTCTCCGGGCTGGTTCTGGTCAGGGCCCCCACGATTCCGTCATTCCTGCTGGAAGTCGTCCAGATCGAAGACGCGCCGTAGGCGAGCCCCTCCCTCGTCCTCAGCTCGTTCATCAGGCGGCTGGAGAGTCCGGAGGCCCCCAGGATCGAATTGGCGACGCGCGAGGCGAAGTAGTCGGGCGCGTCATCCTGCCTGACCCGCGAGGCGTGGGCCATCACCACCACGCTCTGTTCGATTTCCCTGTGGATGAGGAAGACGCCGGGCCCTTCGCGGATGGCAGGGACGGGATCGTCGAGCTGCGTTCCGGTGCAGGGGCTCCAGCCATCGAGAATCTCTTCGACCAGGGTCCGGGCCCGGTCCCAGACCATGTCGCCGGTCACACCCAGAACCATGTTTTCGGGGCAGAACACCGCGCGATGCACGTACCGCAGCCTGTCGGGCGTCAGGTCCGCGGGCTCCAGGTCGGCTTCCGCGATCTCCCAGCCGACGGGGTGGTCGCCGTACATGATGTTGTTGAAGCGGCTGAAGGCCAGTGAGCCGGGGTCGTCGTGGCGCCGGCGCGTGCGCTCCAGTTCGGTGCCGCGCCAGCGTTCCACCTGCGTGGAGTCGAACCGCGGGGAACGGAGCATCGAAGCCCACAGCCGCACCGCTTCTTCAGCGTTGTCGGAGAGGGAATTCACCCACGACGAAGCTCCGCCTCCACCCTGGCCGAAGCTCATCGCCAGCGCCATGACCTCGACCCGCTCGTCGACCGAATCCGGGGGCAGCTCCGCGGTGCCGCCGGTGCGCAGGAGATTCGGCATGGCGGTGACGGCGGCGAGATGGTCGCGCGGGAAGTTCCGCACCCCCCCGTCGAAGGACGCGGTGAAGGTGACCAGCGGCAGCTCGCTGTCCCGCAGGTAGTAGACGGGGACACCCATCACCGTCTCCGTGCGGGGCTGCGGCTGGCTGAAGCGGATCTCGGGAAACTCCAGGGCCGCGATTCTGGCGCGCACCGACTCCTGGGCGGTGGCGGGTTGTGGTGCGGCAACGCCCGGCAGGAGGGCCAGCGCACCGGGCACCAGGATCGACCGGGCGGCGCGGGCGCGGGGGGACCCTGGACGCACTATCGGGCTTCCTTCCGCACCATGACCGCGACCGTCTTCGTGGCGTTGATCAGGTACTGGCGCGCGACGCGCTGCACCGCCTCCGGCGTGACCTCGGCCATGCGGCGTGAAAGCCGGAACGTTTCCCGCCAGTCGCCGAACGTGGCCTCTGAATCGGCGAGCTGGCCGGCGAGCTCCATGTTGGATGACAGGCGGCGGTATTCGCCGGCCCGGTACTGGTTCCGGATCCGCGTGAGAGCCGAAGGGTGGGGGGGGGCGTCCTGGATCGCTTGGATCTCCTCCCTGATCGCCGCCTCGAGCTCGGCGACCGTGTGGGGGGACCTCGGCACGGCCGCGACCGTGAAGAGGCGCGGGTAGGCCACGCCCGGCCCCAGCGATGCCGAGACGTGGATTGCCGACCGGTCCTCGACGATCAGGCGCCGGTACAGGCGAGTGGAGCGCCCGCCGGTAAGAAGCGAGGCGAGCATCGACAGGGCCGGTGCGTCTTCGTGCCGAAGCGGCACGGCTTTCCAGCCGATGAGGAGCCGGGGTTCGGCGTCGAACTCGATGGTAATCCGGCGCTCCCCGGCCTGGTTCGGTTCGCGCGCCGTAACGGGGGGCGGTTCGCGTCCTGCCGGAGCCTCGCCGAAGTACTCCTCGGCAAGCCGGATGACCTGGTCCGGGTCGACATCGCCGACGATCGCGGCCACGGCATTGCGCGCACCGTAGTAGTCGCGAAAGTACTCCAGGGCCTGCCGCCGCGTGAGGGCGTCGAGGTCGGCTTCGTGGCCGATCACGGGCACGCCGTAGGGATGCACCTGGAACGCCGTCGCGAGGAAGGCCGTCTCAAGGACGCCCCCGGGGCTGGTGTCGAGCCGCATCCGCCGCTCTTCGCGGACTACGCCGAGTTCGGTGAAGAACTCGCGGAAGACGGGGTTCCTCATGCGGTCGGATTCGAGGGCGAACCACAGTTCGATGCGATTGGCCGGCAGTTCGACGAAATACCTCGTGGCTTCGTGGGAGGTTGTTGCGTTGAGTCCCTGTGCGCCTTCGGCCGAGAGGATCCGGTCGAACTCATTGGGGATCACATGCGCCTGCGCGCTGTCTTCCAGAGCGGCGATCCTTCCGGCGAGGCGCGCCGCGGCGGCCGAGTCGGCGCGGGGCCTCCCCAGCTCGGCTACCATGGAGTCGCGCGCGGCGTCCATGGCCTCCATGAGGGGCAGTTCCACGGCATGGTTGCGGGTGCCGATCTCTTTCGACCCCTTGAAGAGCATGTGCTCCACCACGTGGGCGATCCCGGTGTTGCCCAGGCGTTCGTTGACCGACCCGACCGGGTAGTGGACCACCAGGGCCACCGTGGGCGAGTTGGGGCGTGCCAGGATGAGAAAGGTCATGCCGTTGTCGAGCCTGTGGCGCACCACGGGGAGCTGCGTCCCGGGGATGGGTGGGGCGGAGCCGGTCTCCTGGGCCGCGACGGGTCGGGGAATCGCGGCGCCGATCGCGAGCAGCAGCGCGAACAGGGCACTCGCGGAGGCGCGCCGGCGCATTGGGCAACTGAGCCGCCGGGGTCGCTCGCTGGCGGCCCGGAGCGTCCGGCCGAGCCGTGTCACTGTCCCTCCGCGGGGAGGGGGACGGGCGCTGGCTGGCAACGCGGGCAGCAGAACGCCGAGCGGCCCCCGAAGACAATCCGTTCGATCGCTGCCCGGCACCGGAGACAGGGACCGCCCGCGCGCCCGTACGCGGCCAGCCGGCGCCGGAAGCGACCTTCGTTGCCGTCAGGAGCCCGGTAGTTGCGCAGTGTCGTGCCTCCGGCCTGCACGGCCGCGCGCAGGACCCGCCGCAGGGATCGATGCAGACGAGTGACGCCGCCGGCGCCGATCGCGGCGGCTGGCGTCCGCGGGTGGATGAGTGCAAACCAGAGCGCCTCCACCGCGTAGATGTTCCCGACGCCGGCGATCCTGCGCTGGTCGAGGAGCAGCGAGCGCACCGGCGATCGCGACCGGGAGAGGATACCGGCCAGACGCCTTCCCGTGAAGGAGCGGGACAAGGGCTCCGGGCCCAGTCGCCGGGACCATCGCGTCCACTCCGCCGCGGACAGGTGCCGGAGGCGCCCGAAGCGGCGAACGTCGTCGTACGCGAGGCTGCCGCCCCCCTCAAGGTGAAGGAGGACCGCGGGATGCGTCGATCCGGGGGCGGGACCGGATCCCGGCCCGGGGACCAGCCGGCCCGTCATTCCCAGGTTGACGACCACCCGGCTGGCATCGTCCAGGGTCAGGACCACGTTCTTTCCCCTCCTCCCCACGACACTGACGCGTCTGTCCGCCAGTGCTTCGCGGAAGCGCGCCTGAGACCCATGCACGACATCTTCCCGCAAGACAGTGACGTCGCGGATCGTCTTGCCGGCAAGGACTCCTGCCAGACCCCGTGCGATCGTCTCGGCCTCGGGCAGCTCGGGCAAGGTTCAGTACTCCCTCGGTGCTGCGCGGAGACCATCCACGGACCGCCTACTCCAAAGCCACCGCGGTGCCGCTCGCGGAAACCATGAGCATGCCGTTGCCCGCCCCCAGCACTTCGTAGTCCAGGTCCACGCCTACTACCGCGTCCGCTCCCCGTGCGCGCGCTTCCGTGGCCATTTCCCTCAGTGCCTCCTCGCGCGCCGTCCGCAGCGATTCCTCGTAGGCGCCGGACCGGCCGCCCACGATGTCACGGACGCTGGCGAAGATGTCCTTAACGATGTTGGCGCCGAGAATCGCCTCTCCGGTCACGATACCAAGGTATTCCCGCACCCGATGGCCATCCAGGGTGGGTGTCGTCGTCGTAATCAAGTCCGCATTCCTCCAGGTCGGTGTTGTGTGTGTGTTTCCGAACGGCGGGGCGCTCGCGCCCGGCGCGCCGCCTCCCGCCACCCGATGTCCCCGCGATATTGCCTGCCCTCGAATTCGATTGACGCCGCCGCGGCCCGGCTCGCCGAGCGCGCCGCATCGAAGTCCGCGTCGACCGCCGTCACCGCGAGTACCCGTCCGCCCGTGACGACCAGGCGACCGGACTTCGTGGCCGTGCCGGCGTGAAAAACGTGGACACGGCCGGCAGGGGCCGGGATCGAGATGGGCGCGCCCTTCGCGTACGAGCCGGGATACCCGTCGGCCGCGAGCACGGTGGTCACCGCGGCCGCGTCCGCGAAGACGGGTGTGTGGCCACCCAGCCCCGACCCTTCCGCGACCGCCATCATCGGCTCCAGGAGCGAAGACGAGAACAGGGGCAGCACCGCCTGGGTCTCCGGATCTCCGAAACGGCAGTTGAATTCGACCACCCTGGGCCCCCGATCGGTGATCATGAGTCCGGCGTAGAGCAGGCCGCTGAACGGACAGCCGGTCTCGGCAAGTGCGCGGAGCACCGGCGCCACCACACGCTCCCCGACCTCGGCCATCAGTTCCTCGGTGACAAGGCCGACCGGCGCATACGCCCCCATGCCACCTGTATTCGGACCCGTGTCGCCCTCACCGATCCGCTTGTGGTCCTGCGACGCCAGGAGCGTGACGAAGTCCTCACCATGCGCTAAGCAGAAGACCGACAGCTCCTCGCCCTCCATGAACTCCTCGATCACCACCCGGCTGCCCGCTTCCCCGAAACTGCCCGCCAGCATGGCGTCGGCCGTCCTGGCCGCCTCCGCCACCGTACCGCAGACGACCGCGCCCTTGCCTGCGGCCAATCCCGACGCCTTGACGACCACCGGGGCCCCCAATGATTCGATGAACGCCCGCGCCCTGGCCCGATCCGTGTGCACCTCGTACTCGGCAGTCGGCACCCCTGCGCCCGCCATCAGGTCCTTCGCGAAGGCCTTGCTGGACTCGATTCGCGCGGCGGCGGCCGACGGGCCGAACACCGGGATGCCGGCCTTTCTCAACCGGTCGGCCAGCCCCGCCGCGAGCGGCGTCTCGGGCCCGACGACCACAAGGTCGATGCGCTTCGCCGCGGCCCACCCGGCGAGCGCCACGACATCCGTCGGCGAAATGTCGACGCCGGTGCAGAGTGGTGCCATGCCGCCATTCGGCCGCGTGGCATGGAAGGCCGCCCCGGGGGCGTCCGCCCGCAGCTTCCACAGCAGTGCGTGTTCGCGCCCGCCGTTCCCGACAATCAGGATCTGCATGTTTCCGTCCCGGTCACTTCCTGAAAGTCTCCCAGAAGGATTCACCGGCCTTGCGGGCCGCGCCCGCCATCTGGTCGAGCATCTCCTTCGCCCCCTTGCCGTAGGCGTTGGCCGCCTCGGAGAGATCTTCCGCATAGGCCGGATTCGGCTCGCCGCGACGCTGGTACTCGCCGCGCAGGATCCGGTCGCAGGCGCCGGACTCGATCCAGGCGCGCAGCTCGGAGACCCGAAGCACCCAGAACGGGTGCGACTCGCCGAGCACGTTCAGGACCTTGAAGATCCTGTCGGCCAGATCGCCGGAGTCCCGGTAGTCCTCGGCCTGACGAATAAACTCGGCCAGCGACGTCTCCTCGTCGCTGCCGCCGCCCGCCATCCTGAGCATCCCGGAGAGCACGTGGTCGGGATCCTGTATGGCCAGAAGCCCCGCGCGGTCCGCCGACAGTTCGGCCTTCCGCGACCACTCGAGCAGACCCAGAAGCACCGCCCGCGCCGCGAGACCCACGATCGGAAAACCCATTTTGGCCAGCCTGATGAGCAGCTCGGTCATCGTCTTGTAGAGGACGTGGTCGCTCATGACGTGCCCGACCTCGTGTCCCATTACGTAGGAGATCTGCCGGTCGTCGAGCAGCGCCAGCGCGCCGGAGTTCAGGATGATGAAGGGATGGTCCATGCCGTAGGCCCCGGCGTTGACCACCGGGTCCTGAGCCACGAAGAGGGGGTAGCGCTCCGGCGCGTCGAGGGTGTCGCACACCTCGTTGTACAGCTCCCACAGTTGCGGGAACTGGTTCGGGCCCACCAGCACGGCGTTCGCCTGGAATGCCAGCCGGATGGGTTTCTCGCCGAAGAAGCCGAAGAGTGCCCGCAGGACCTGGTCGAAGACGGGGATCTTGCGGAGGGCCGCCAGAGCGGCGCGGTCGGCCGGGTGCTCCCAGTTCCGGGACGAGATGTCGGTGAGGATTCGGCTGCCCCCGGGAGGATCGCCGCCGCCGGGAGCGCCCGGATCGGAGAAGTCGTTGTCGGTCATCGGTGTCCCTTTCCGTGTTGCGTACGTGTCAGGTACGAAGGGCTTGCTCAAGATCTTCGACGAGGTCGCGGCCGTCTTCGATACCGGCCGAGAACCGGACGAGCCCGTTCGTGATCCCCAGGCGGAGACGCAGCGGCTCCGGAACCGAGGCATGGGTCATGAACGCCGGAACGCTGAGCATCGATTCCACGCCTCCGAGGCTCTCGGCCAGACGGAAGAGACGCGTCCGCTCGACCATTCTCCTGGCGTCTTCCGGCAAGAGTTCGGCGGAGAGCATGCCGGAGAACCCGGTCATCTGCTGGCACGCCAGGTCGTGTTGGGGATGGGAGGGCAACCCCGGGTAGTGGACGGCGCGGACGGCCGGATGGGTTTGCAGGTATTCCGCCAGGAGCGTGCCGTTTCGGTTGTGGCGCGCCATCCGGAGGTGGAGCGTCCTGGTCCCCCGGAGCGTCAGCCAGGAGTCCATCGGGCCGGGGACCGGACCCGTTGACTTGCGTACGAAATGGAGTTCCTCGGCGAGCGCCTCGTCGCGGACCACCAATATTCCGCCGAGCACGTCCGAGTGTCCCGCGATGTATTTGGTGGTGGAGTGCATGACCACATCGGCGCCGAGCGCGAGCGGCTGCTGGTTGCACGGCGACGCGAAGGTGCTGTCCACGCACAGGCGAGCCCCTGCAGCGCGCGCGACCGCGGCGGCCGCCTCGATGTCGGCGATCCGCATGAGGGGATTCGACGGGGTCTCGAGGTGGATCAGGCGGGTGTCGGGACGGATCGCGGCCTCGAGAGCCGCCAGGTCGCGTGTGTCCACCAGCGTGACTTCGATTCCCAGGCGGTCCAGGACGGAGGTGAACATCCGCGTGGTCCCGCCGTAGGTGTTCTCCTCGCTGACGATGTGGCCGCCGGCCGCCACCGTTTTCGCGACGCACTCGATGGCCGCGAGCCCGCTCGGAAAGGCGATCCCGTGGCCGCCGCCCTCCAGCGCCGCGATGTTCGCCTCGGACGCCTCGCGAGTGGGATTCTGGAGGCGCGCGTATTCGTAGCCCCTGTGCCGCCCGATCCCTTCCTGCACATAGGTGGAGGTCTGGAAGACGGGTGTCGTGATCGCGCCGGTCACCGCCTCGGGCGACTGGCCGGCGTGCACGCAAAGGGTGTCGAAGCGGCTGCGGCGTGCGGAGGAACCTGTGTTTCCCTTCGGCGCCTCGGGCAAGCGGGTTTCCTTGTTGCTGTGGGACGAGTGGCACGCGGACGGGTCTTCGGCGCCTTGAGCCGCGGCGTCACGGTGCACGCTGTCCGCCGCCCGGCGCACTTGAATATAGCATTGGCCGCCGGGAGCAACCGCGTCCGCACATGCGCCCGTTCCTGCTAACTTCCGGCAGGCCCCCGGCGACCCGGCCGGCCGGACCGCGCCACGGCCGCAACAGCGACACCTTCCCCGCCACGATGCCGATACTCCTTCCAGACGACCTGATGGTGAGCGTTTCCGGTTTTCGGGGACGGGTCGGCCCGTCGCTGACGCCCGAGCTGGTCACCGGACTCGCGGCGGCCTACGGAGCATTCCTGCAGACCGAGGGGGACGGCAGGGTGGTGGTCGTGGGACGCGACTCGCGCACATCGGGACCGATGCTGATGCGCAGTGTGGCGGCGGGGCTGCTTTCGGTGGGATGCCGGGTGGTCGAGCTCGGGGTGGTGCCGACGCCCACCCTGATGCTCGCCGTGAAGGAGTCGGATGCGGCGGGCGGGATCGGGGTGACCGCGAGTCACAATCCCGCCGAGTGGAACGCGCTGAAGTTCGCGGTCAGGGGAGGGACCTTCCTCCCGCCGGAGCGGATGCGGCGCTTCCGGAAGCGGTTGAAGGAGGACGACCCGGAGCGCGCGAAGTGGGATGCGATCGCGAAGGTATCGCGGGAGGGGCAAGCCGTTCAGAGGCACATTCGGCGGATCCTGGAGTTGCCATTCATCGACGTGCGGGCGATTCGGCGGGCCCGCGTCCGGGTTGCGCTGGACACCGTCAACGGCGCGGGCGGCGTGCTGATTCCCCGGCTCCTGGAGCACCTCGGCTGCGAGGTCCACTCGATTGGCTCCGAGCCGCACGGCCGTTTCCACCGCGACCCCGAGCCCACCGCGGCGAACCTGGCGGCGCTCGGCGCACTGGTCCGGAGAAGCAGGGCCGGCATCGGCTTCGCGGTCGACCCGGACGCGGACCGGCTCTCGCTGGTGGACGAGCGGGGACGCGCGCTGGGTGAGGACCTGACGCTCGCGCTTGCCGCGGACGTGGTGCTGCGGCGCGAGCGCGGCCCGGTGGTGACGAACCTGTCGACGAGCCGCGTGGTCGAGGATGTGGCGCGCCGTCACGGCTGCCGGGTGTCGCGCTCGGCGGTGGGCGAGAGCAACGTCGTGGTGAAGATGCTGGAGGAGGGCGCGGTGGTGGGGGGGGAGGGCAACGGGGGCGTCATCGTGCCCGCGCTGCACCACACGCGCGACGCGCCCGCAGGGACCGCCCTCCTGATGCAATACCTTGCCGACGCGCCGGATGTCCCCCTGTCGGAGCGGGTCCGGGAGCTGCCGCGGTACGAGATCGTGAAGGCGAAGGCCGGGTTCCCCGCGGAAGCGCTTCCCTCGGCCTACGCCGCGCTGCGCGACGCCGCTCCCGGAGGGGAGCTGGACGATACCGACGGTCTCCGGATCGAGTGGCCGGAGCAGAGGCGCTGGCTGCATGTGCGGCCGTCGGGCACCGAGCCGGTGGTGCGCCTGATCGCCGAGGCTCCCGAGGGCGAGTCGGCCCTGTCTCTGGTGGAACTGGCGCGCCGGGTGCTGGCGCAGTGGAGTGGCGCCTGATGTGCGGGATCATCGGCTACTGCGGACCTCGCCCGGCCACGCCGATCCTGATGGAGGGGCTGAAGCGTCTCGAGTACCGGGGATACGACTCTGCCGGATTGGCGGTCCTCACCGGCGACGGGGGATTGGCGGTCGAGAAGCGCCCGGGGAAGATCGTCGAGCTGGAAGCCGCGCTGAACGGACGCGTCCCGAACGGCGCGTGCGGGATCGCCCACACCCGCTGGGCAACCCACGGCGTCCCGAATCTGGTGAATGCCCACCCGCATCTTTCCGCCGCGGGCGACATCGCGGTGGTCCACAACGGCATCATCGAGAGCGCGGTCCGGCAGCGCCCGCTCCTCTGCGAGATGGGCTGCCGCTTCCGCAGCGAGACGGACACGGAGGTGCTGGTCCACCTGATCGACCTGGCCTTCCGAGAGTGCGAACTGCTGGAGGACGCGGTGGCCAGCGCACTCGCGAAGATCGAGGGCACCTACGGAATCGCCGTTGTGAGCACCCGGGATCCCGGCAAGATCGTGGTCGCGCGCAACGGCAGCCCCGTCCTGCTTGGAATCGGCCGGAACGACGAGTACTTCGTGGCCTCCGACGCGGCCGCAGTGGTGGGCCACACCCAGAAGGTGGTGCGGCTGCGCGACGGCGATTCGGCGGTGCTCGGCCCGGACGGCTACCGGACCTTCGATGTCGCCCGCCGCGCCGTCACCCGCGGCGCCCAGATCGTGTCCTGGAATACGGAGGCGATCGGGAAGGGCGGATACGAGCACTACATGTACAAGGAGATCCGGGAACAGCCGTCTTCCTTGCGCGACGTCATGCGGGGACGCCTGCTTGAAGAGGAAGGGACCTCGCGGCTGGGTGGGATCAAGATGGCGGACCGGGAGCTCGAGGCCGTGGACCGGATCGTGATCACGGCGTGCGGGACCAGCTGGCACGCGGGTTTGATCGGCGGCCGCATGATCGAGGAGACGGCGCGGATACCCGTCACGGTGGAGTACGCATCGGAATTCCGCTACCGCAACCCCGTGCTCGGGCCCGGCACCCTCGTGATGGGCATCAGCCAGTCCGGCGAGACCGCCGATACGCTGGCTGCGCTGAGGGAGGCAAGGCGGCGCGGCTGCACGATCATGGGGATCGTGAACGCGGTGGGCTCGACGATCGCGGCCGAGACCGATTTCGGTGTGTACCTGCACGCCGGACCGGAGATCGGAGTGGCGTCCACCAAGGCGTTCTCCAGCCAGGTGGTGGCGTTGGCCCTGTTCACGCTCCACCTGGCACGCCGCAGGAATATGGCGATCCTCGAAGGGCGGCAGCTGGTTCGTGCGCTCCGGAAGCTCCCGGAGCAGGTCGAAGAGGTGCTGAAGGTGGACGACCGGGTCCGGGAGTTGGCGCGGATGTACAAGGATGCGCCGAACTTCCTCTATCTGGGCAGGGGTTACCAGTTCCCCGTAGCCCTCGAGGGAGCTCTCAAGTTGAAGGAGGTAAGTTACATTCACGCAGAGGGTTACCCTGCCGCGGAGATGAAACACGGTCCGATTGCCCTGATCGACCGGAACATGCCCGTCGTCGTGCTTGCACCCCGGGACGGCGTGTACGCCAAGACGCTTTCCAACATCGAGGAGGTGCGGGCGCGCCAGGGTCGCGTGATCGCGATCGTCAACGACCTGGGGCCCGAGGTGACCGGGCGCGTGGACGACGTGATCGTGGTCCCCTCGACGATCCCGGCCCTGATGCCGGTGGTGACCACCGTGCCGCTCCAGCTGCTGGCGTATCATATTGCGGTCATGCGCGGCTGCGACGTGGACCAGCCGCGCAACCTCGCCAAGTCGGTGACGGTGGAGTGAGCACCGGAGCGCGCGGATGAGTGCCGCATGAGGGTCCTGCTGCAACGGGTCTGCGAGGCCTCGGTCGAAGTCGAGGGCAGGTTGGCCGGCGCGATCGGGGCCGGATTGGTGGCGCTTGCGGGTTTTTCTGGCGACGACGACCGGGAGACGGTCGCGTGGATGGCGAAGAAGGTGGCCCGCCTGCGCGTGTTCAACGACAGCGCGGGACTCATGAACCGGTCGGTCCTCGACATCGGTGGCGAAGTGCTCGCCGTCAGCCAATTCACACTCTACGGAGATGCGGCGAAGGGGCGGCGGCCTTCCTTTGTCCGGGCCGCCCGGCCCGAAGTGGCCATTCCGCTTTACGAGGCCTTCCTGGAACAGCTGGAGACGCTGATGCCCGGCAGGGTGCAAAGCGGACGATTCGGCGCGACGATGAAGGTTGCACTGGTCAACGACGGTCCAGTCACCCTGATGGTGGAGCGGTAGACGTCCCGTGGATGGTCCGAGCGTGGCACCGGGGGCGGCGAGACGCCGGGATCGCGAGGCGCGGCACGGGCCGCAGGACATCGGCGGGGAAGTCCCCGTCGTGCTCGCTTCGGCCTCGCCGCGCCGTGCGGAGATCCTGGCGATGCTGGGGATCCGGTTTGCCATCGCGCCCGCCGGGGTGGAGGAACGGAGGAGCCCCGGCGAGCGGCCGCACCGCTACGTGGAGCGGCTGGCGCGGGAAAAGGCGACTGCCGTTTCGCCGGCGCATCGCGGATCCCTGGTGATCGCCGGCGACACCATCGTCGTGCTCGGCGCGCAGGTTCTCGAGAAGCCCGCCGGCCCGGACCGTGCCCGGGAGATGCTTGCTGCCCTGTCCGGCAGGACACATGCGGTTTGCTCCGGTCTGGCGCTGGCCTTCAAGGGACGGACCGCCTCGGGAGTGGCCGTGGCCAGGGTGGTGTTCCGTGACCTTTCGGGCGACGAGATCGCGCGTTACGTGGAAACGGGGGAGCCGTTGGACAAGGCGGGCGCATACGGGATCCAGGGCTGCGGCGCCGCCCTGGTCAGGGAAGTGAAGGGGGACTACTTCACGGTGGTGGGTTTTTCCGTGGCCGCCTTCATGGACCTCCTGCCGGAGCTGGGACTGGAATACCGTCCCGGCACGGGGGTGGTGGCAGGGGGTGGTGCGGGAGCGGCGGACCCCGCGGGCTCGACCGGCCGACGTCGTGAGGCGCGCGGGCCGGGTGGCCGGCCGACACGGAGGGTGAAGACATGAGCCGGGGCGCGGTACTCGCCATCGACCAGGGCACAACGGGCTCGTCGGCACTGGTGTTTTCAGCCGGGGGAAGGGTGCTGGGCAGGGCCTACTCCGAGTTCACACAGTACTTCCCGCGTCCGGGGTGGGTGGAACACGATCCGGAGGAGATCTGGTCCGTGACCCTGAGGGTGGCCCGCGAGGCGATGGCCGCCGCGGGGACCGCGGTGCGCGCAATGGGGGTGACGAACCAGCGCGAGACGGTCGTGGTGTGGGATCCCGAGACGCTCGAACCGCTCCACCGTGCGATCGTGTGGCAGGACCGGCGCACCTCGGGGCTTTGTCGTCGCCTCAGGGAGTCCGGGGCCGAGGAGATGGTCCGCCGCCGAACGGGGCTGCTCCTCGACCCCTATTTTTCGGGGACGAAACTGCGCTGGCTCTTCGAGCGGGATTCGGTGCTGGCCTCCCGGGCGGAGGCGGGCGAAGTGCGGGTGGGAACGATCGACAGCTGGCTGGTAACACGCCTTACCGGCGGCGAGGTCCATGCCACCGACCCCACCAATGCTTCGAGAACCCTCCTGTACGACCTCGATGAAATGGACTGGAGCGATGAGCTCCTGGCACTCATGCGGGTGCCCCGGCACATCCTCCCGGAGATTCGCCCCAGTTCGGGGGACTTCGGCACGGCACGGGGCGAACTGCTGGGCAGCGAGGTCCCGATCTGCGGCGTGGCCGGCGATCAGCAGGCTGCGCTCCATGGCCAGGGCTGCTGGGAAGCCGGGACCGGAAAGTGCACCTATGGGACGGGCGCCTTCCTGCTCTTCAACACGGGCGCCGAGCGAGTCGACTCTCGCCACGGCCTGCTGACGACCGCGGCCTGTGACGCCACGGGAGGGCCGGCATTCGCGCTGGAGGGATCGATCTTCATTGCCGGGGCGGCGATTCAGTGGCTCAGGGACGGGCTGGGGTTGCTGGAGGGCGCGGCCGAAAGCGAGGAGGTGGCACGGGGCCTTACCGACAACGCGGGCGTCTACCTCGTCCCGGCTTTCGCGGGACTGGGCGCCCCCTGGTGGCAGCCCGACGCGCGTGGCACCATCACCGGACTGACCCGCGGCACCACCGGCGAGCACCTTGTCCGGGCGGCACTGGAGGCCATGGCCTACGGAACCCGCGACCTCCTCGGCTCCATGCAGCGCGACGCGGATCTTCGCGCAACCGTGCTGAAGGTGGATGGAGGCGCCGCCAGGAACGACTGGCTGATGGAGTTCCTGTCGGGGATCCTCGGCATCGAAGTGAGCCGCCCTGCCATGGTGGAGACCACCGCCCTGGGCGCCGCCGGGCTCGCGGGCCTCCACGCCGGGGTGTGGAGGTCGCCGGAGGACTTCTCTGCAGCCTTCGCACGGGACAGCACCTTCCGCCCGGGGATCGGAGCAAGGGAGCGGCGGCGCCTCATCAGCGGCTGGGAACGGGCGGTCGAAGGAACTCTGGCGGCATCCGGATTGTCCCGGAATCCTTCCGCTGATCTGGATTAGTGGGGTGCCAGCCCTTAAAATCACGGGATGGGCGCGGCATGGCGGTTCACGGGCGGCGCCTGCCCGGATCGACCGGAGAGAGTGACAAATGAAGAACGGACGTTTTTTCGTGGGCCTTGTCGGCGTCGGCGCGGTCGTCGCATACCTGATGTGGACCGGGATCAACGCCAGCATGGTGTACTACCTGACCCCCGTCGAACTGATGGCTCGCGTCGACGGCGACCCGAGCTTTCATCAGGTGGGCGTCAAGGTCAGCGGACGCGTGGTCGAAGGCAGCTGGGAGCGCGGTGCCGGCGCAGATGCAGTCCACACTTTCACCGTGGTGGACCTGGAAGAGTCCCAGGTCCTGTTCGCCGTCGAGTATGAGGGCATCCTTCCCGACACCTTCAACGACACCGCGGAAGTCGTGGTGGAGGGAACCTACGGCGCCGACGGCGTCTTCCGCGCGCACACGGTCCTCACCAAGTGCGGCAGCCGCTACGAGGCGCTCGAGGAGGAGTTGGCGGCGTGACGATCCTGGGCGAAATCGCCCTCTGGATCTCCCTGCCCGTCGCCCTGTGGGGCGCGGCGGTGTCCTTTGCCGGCGGCCGCACCGACAGGAACGACCTTGTTCTGAGCGGCGAGCGGACCGTCTACATCCTGACGCTTCTGCTACTGGTCAGTTCGGCCGGGATCATCGCGGCCTTCGTCACCAACAGCTACGAGTACTACTACGTCGCGAACTATTCCAACCGGGAACTCGACACCTACTTCAAGGTCGCGGGCCTCTGGGCCGGGCAGCGCGGGTCGCTGGTCTTCTGGACCCTCCTGCTCTCGGTCTTCTCGTCGATCGCGGTCTTCCGGAACCGGCGCCGCAACCGGGAGTTCATGCCGTATGTGAGCGGCACGCTGCTCGGACTCCTCGCCTTCCTCGTCATCGTGCTTCTCTTCGCCGATGTCAACCCGTTCGAGCGGATGGGCTTCACGCCGGCCAACGGACGGGGGCTCAATCCCCAGCTGCAGACCTACTGGATGACGATCCATCCGCCCACGCTCTACCTCGGATTCACGTCATTCGCGGTGCCGTTCGCCTTCGCCGTGTCGGCGCTGCTGACGGGTCGGCTCGATTCGCGATGGATCGCGATCACGCGGCGCTGGATTCTGCTCAGCTGGTACTTCCTGACCTGCGGAATCATCTTCGGGATGCGCTGGGCGTACGAAGAGCTGGGGTGGGGCGGGTACTGGTTCTGGGATCCGGTCGAGAACGCATCGCTGCTCCCGTGGCTGACGGCCACCGCGTTCCTGCACTCGATCCATATCCAGGAGACGCGGGGAATGCTGAAGGTGTGGAACATGGCCCTGGTGGTCATCACCTTTCTGCTGACCCTCTTCGCGACCTTCCTCACCAGGTCCGGACTCATCGAATCGGTCCACAGCTTCGCGGAGAACCTGCGGATTGCCTACATCTTCCTCGGGTTCATGGGCACTCTCGCCGCGTTCTCGTTCCTGCTCATCGTCTACCGGCTGCCATCGCTGAGGTCGGAGAACCGGTTTCGGTCCTTCCTCTCCCGGGAGTCCGCCTTCCTGTTCAACAACCTGTTGCTGCTCGGAGTCGCGTTCGCGGTCGCCTGGGGGACGCTTTTCCCGCTCATCACCGAGGGGCTCTTCGGCGAAACCCGCACCGTGGGGCCGCCCTACTTCAACCGGGTCAACATCCCGATCGGGCTGATCCTCCTGGCGGTGATGGGGATCGGGCCCGTGATCGCGTGGCGGAAAGCGTCTCCGCGCAACCTTCGCAGGAACTTCACCCTGCCTGTGGCCGCGGCCGCCGGAACGCTGGCGATTCTCGTGCTCGCCGGCGTGCGCCACGGGATGGCGCTCGCGACATTCGGCATCTCCGCCTTCGTCATGACGATTGTGGTTACCGAGTTCTGGAAGGGAACGACGGCCCGCGCCCGCATCGCGGGAGAAGGGGCCGCACGGGCATTCGCAAGCCTTGTGAAGCGAAACCGGCGGCGGTGGGGCGGCTACGTGGTGCATGCGGGGGTCGTCGTCGTGTTCATGGGGCTGGCGGGAGCCGCGTTCGACACCCAGGTGAAGCAGGAACTGGCGCCGGGCGAGTCCATGACGGTGCGCTCCGCATTCGGCAATGAATACCGGCTGGTTTACGAGAGCCTGTCCGTGTCGGAGGACCCCAGCCAGAACCACTGGGGGTGGACGGCGCTGGTTACCGTTTTTCGCAACGGAGAGCGTCTCGGAGTCATGCGGCCGGAGCGCCGCTACTATCCGGTCATGGATCAGGGGTCCACGGAGGTGGGCATCTCCAGCACGGCCCTCGAAGATTTCTACGTGACCCCGGCGGACGTGGATCTGGACAGCGGCGCCGAAAGAGTGGTCTTCGAGATCAAGGCGCTGCCTCTGGTGCCCTGGATCTGGTCCGGAGGGCTCGTGATCGCCATCGGCGCCCTCATCGGGCTGTGGCCTCCGGCATCGGTTCCGGCCCGTGCGGTGTCGCGGCAGCGCGTGCGCGGCCCGCTGCCGGCCGGGGCGACCGGATAGATCCGCAGTGGCGGTCATGCTCGGTGGGATCCTGCTCTCGGCGGGGGTCATGCTGTACATCCTCGAACCGGTTTTTTCCAGGCGCGGCGCCCCGCTCTACGACGGCGAGGACCACTACGACGAGAGAGCCGCCCGCCGCCGGATCGCCCTCACCGCACTTCGGGACCTCGAATACGACCGAGCGACCGGAAAGCTGGACGGCAAAGACTACGAGGTGCTCAGGGACGACCTTTCACGCGAGGCGTTGCAGCACCTGGACGGCGAGCCGCCGGTCAGGGGCCACGAGCAGGTGGAGCGCGCGTCCCGGGAGCTGGAGGAAGAGATCGAGGAGATTCGCAGGGCGCTCCGCGAGGGGTTCCAGTGTGCCGGTTGCGGCAACCTGAACGGCGTCAGCGCCCGATACTGCGGCGGTTGTGGAAAACCGCTCGGGACCGGCGGGCGCGGGGGTGGGAAAGGGCGGGGGGCCGGCATCGAGCCCCACGATTCGGGAGACCCTTCTTGACCCTGGCCGGACGCGCCCTGGTGTGCAGGTACGGTCCCACCAGGGCTGTGGACGGCGTCGACGTGGATGCCGCCGGCAACGAGGTTCTGGCGGTCTTCGGCCCCAACGGGGCGGGCAAGACCACGTTGCTCAAGGCGCTCAGCGGCGAGCGCATGCCGGATGAGGGCCAGGTGCTGCTGGACGGCCGGGCGGTGAGCGGCGCGGATCCGGGTTGGCGTGCCCGCCTGGGGCTGGTTTCCCACCGAACGGGCCTCTACCTCAGGCTGACCGTAGCCGAGAACCTCCGTTTCTTTGCCGCGATGTACGGATTGACGGCAGGTTCGCGTGCCGCGGTGGAGGCACTGGAAACCGTGGGGGCGCAGGACCTGGCGCCGGTTCGCACGGAGGCCCTTTCCCGCGGCCAGCGGCAGCGCGTCGCCTTGGCGCGCTCACTGATGCACGATCCCGACATCCTGTTCCTGGACGAACCTTTCACGGGACTCGACCCTGCGGGTGCGGCCTCGCTGGAAGCCGTGCTGCTGGCCCGCAAGTCGCCCGGGAGGATCGTCGTGCTGGTCACCCACGATCTGAGCCGCGGCCTCCGCCTGGCGGACCGGATCATGGTCATGCGCCGGGGGCGCAAGGTGCTGGAGGGAAGGGCCGGCCGGTTCGATGCGGAGGGACTCCTCGCACGGTTCACCGAAGATCCTGGCGAGGTTGCGTGACTTCACTGCGCTGGATCGGCCTGATCGCGATGAAGGACCTTCGCCAGGAGTTCCGCTCCGGTGGCCGCGTCATTGCGATGCTCGCCTTCGCGGTCCTCGCTTGCTTTCTCTTCAGTTTCTCGCTCGACAGGAGCCGGGTCGACGGCCTCGATGTGGCGGCGGGACTGCTCTGGCTGACCGTTCTCTTTTCCTCCATCGCCGGGGCCGGGCGGACCTTCGATGCGGAGGAGGACGACGGCGCCTTCCGCCACCTGCTGCTTGCGCCGGTCTCGCGGCACGCGATCTACCTTGGGAAAACCGTGGCGAACCTCGTGCTCGTATGCCTGGTGGCCGCCCTCGCCGCCGCCGCGCTGACCATCTTCTTCGGGATTGCCGAGCCCGGTTCCGCGGCGCACCACGCGTCGGTCCTCTTCCCGGGCGCAATCGGCCTGGCCGCCGCGGGGACGTTCTTCGGCCTGATCTCCAGACACAGTACGCTCGGCGACTCGCTCCTGCCGGTCCTGACTCTGCCCGTGCTCGCTCCCCTGATTTCCCTGGGGGCGACCGCTTCGTCACGCGTCTTCCTGGGAAGGCCCTGGGCCGAGATTGGCGGGTCGGTGCGACTGCTATGGGCCATCGCGATCGGACTGGTTGTGGTCGGGTCGCTCCTGTTCCGGTACATTACGGAGGAGTAGCACTCCGTGAACGACCCCCGCACAACGCGGAGCCGCTGCCGGACCCGGGCATGGACGCCGACACCAGGGAGGGCGCCAAGGGCATGCAGATGAGCGGAAGGGGGGCAGGCAAGCTGGGGAGGGTGGGCTTCGGGCTCGCTGCCGCGGGGATCACGGCCATCCTGGTGGTGCATTGGATGATGGCGTTCTGGGTGCCAACGGAAGCGGCGCAGGGAGTGGTTCAGAGGATCTTCTACATCCACGTGCCGGCAGCGTGGACCACCTTCGTCGCGGTCGGACTGGCGGCGCTCGCCAGTCTGGCGTTTCTGTGGCTGGAAGACGAACGCTGGGACGCCACGGCGGTGGCGGCGGCTGAGGGCGCACTGGTCTTCGGCGCGATCATGCTCCTGACCGGTCCATTGTGGGGGAGGATCGCCTGGGGCACCTACTGGACCTGGGAGCCTCGCCTCACCCTTACGTTGCTGATGTGGTTCATGTACGTGGGCTACTTCCTCGTGCGGGAGTCCGTCGCGAGCCCGGCGCGGGCCAGGCGGTTCGCCTCCGTCGTGGCGGTGATCGGGTCGCTGAACATCCCGCTTATCCACGTGAGCCCGGACTGGTTCCCCTCACTCCACCCGCAGGCGGTGGTCATCAAGCCGGACGGGCCCGATCTGCCCGCGGACATGCTGATCACCCTGCTCACTTCACTGGCCGGATTCACGATGTTGTTTTTCGGTCTCTTCACACTCCGTTATGCGATCATCATTCTACACAGACAGCGCCGAATCGGGGCACCGTCCCGTCTGGCGACCGGGCATTGACGTGATCTGGCCCGGCTGCGCGGCCGCGGTTCTGGCCCTGAGCACTCCGGCGGTCCTGGTGGCGCAGGCGGCCGAGGGGGGTCGTGGCGCGCTGCGACCTTTCGTTCATGTCCTCCTGGCCTACGGTATTGGCTGGATTATCGTCCTGTTGTGGGTCTGGTGGATTGCGCGGAGCCTCAAGCGAGTGAATAATGGTGTTAAGGGGGGTGGCTCCGCCCCGCTGGACGAACCGGGTAGAGACCCCGGCCGCCAGCCCGATGGCAAGCCTGCCCAACCGTGATTTTCAGTGACGCTCGATTTGGAATGCCCGGGCGCATTCGGGGTCCCGCGACCCGTTGCGCTGACGAACCCGCCGAAAGGCCCAACCATACCGGGGAGATTCTCAAGATGATGCACCGACGCTCGAAGCCGCTTCACACGGCCGCCATCGCCCTCCTGGCGATCGCCCTGACGACCGCGCCCGGGACCGCGCAGAACAGGGGCTCGACCAGCACCCTTCGGTACGGCTCCGGACTCCTTGATGTCCCGGTGGCGTCGGTGCTGCCCCACCTGACCATCGTCGGAACCTATTCGGGGTTCGGCATTTCGGTTGACAACACCCTCGTGATCGACCGGAACGGGAACGTCGTGGGCAACGGTCCGGCGTTCGACAAGTGGCTCTCGGACGGGTCCGTCGCCTTTGGTCTCTTCGACCGGGCGGAGTTGGGCATCAGCATCCAGCACTTCGACGACCCCGAAGAGGGGGGCAACCTGCTGGGCGCGTTCGGCCGCGTGTCCGTGCTGCCCAGCTCGATGCGCTACCTCGATCTGGCGCTCGGAGCCCGCTACGTCTCGTCGCCGTCGTTCGGCGACGACTACGGCAACTACGAGTTCCAGCCGGGCCGGTTCGCCTATCCGGACGCCCGGATCTACAACGGCTACAACGGCCATGACGAGTTCAGCAGCAATCTGACGCCGTACGTGGTTGCGACCGCGACCCTGCCCGGGTTCGAGGCGGGTCCCGACTACGACATCACTTTGAACCTCGGGTGGGGCGGGGGGATGTTCTCGGCGGGCAGCGATCTGGAATTCTACCGCACGAGTTCGTCGAACGGGCTTTTCGCGGGGTCCGCGCTCAACTTTTCGATGGGGGGCGGACGGTATCTGAACCTCATGGCGGAGTGGAACGGATTCGACGCCAACGCGGGAGTTCAGGTCGATTTCGGCGGACTGCGCTTCGGAGCCTTCATGCTGGGGATGCAGCATGACGGGTCCTCGACGATCAAGTCCCGGAAGTTCGGCATCCTGGGCTCCGTCGCCTTCTGCACCGAGCACGGCGGGCTCTGCAGCAACGTGCCCGAGCCTCCCGCGCCGGACACGGTCATGATCCCGGCCCCTCCGCCTGACACGGTCGTCATCGAGAGACAGGTCGTTCCGCCGCTCCCCACCGGGACACCGAGCACCGTCTGTCTCGCAATTGGAATGAATGTCGAGGTCATGCTCACCGCTGCCGGAGACACGCTGGTCGGCCCGTCCCGCGTCTCGATGCGCGAACTGGGACCCGGCATCGTTTTCGCCGGCACCAACGCCGGAGAGGCCGAGTGGTTCACGGAGGATGAGCCCGTGATGCTGGAAGAGCGGAGGTTCGACAAGTCCGGCAATCCGGTGCGTCTCGACTGCGACGACATCATGCAGGTGGGCATGCACGAAGGCGTTCCCGTCTTCGTCGAACGGTCCGCCGAAGAGCCCTACACCATGGTCTACGTGCCGGTCGCTCCCGGCGAATGGCAGGGCTACGAATTCGGCCTGCAGGGCACGCGCGGATAGACTCCCGGCGGCGACCGCCGCACTTCGCGCCCGAGTTGGCCGATCACGGCGGGCGTGAGGTCGGCGGCCGTGTCGATGTCCGACTCGACCTCCAGACAGGTGACGTCGAGCCGTAGCGACCATGCCCGTGCGATCGTCTCCTCCAGGACCGAACCGGTTCCCCAGTTGATATCGGTGAAGAGGCCGGGCCGGGGCCGCCGCAGACCGATCAGGTAGTAGCCGCCGTCCGACGCCGGACCGAGGACGACATCCGCCGAGTCGAGGGCTTCGAGGGCCCGTCGAATCGTCTCCGCGCCGACGGCGGGGGCGTCGGTGCCGATCACCACGACCCGCTCCGATCCCTCGAATGCCCTGTCGAACATTCGCGACATGCGGCCCCCCAGATCGCCACTGCCCTGGGGCCAGTATTCCGCGGGCGGACTGCCGAGCCATTCCCGCACTTCTTCGCCCGCATCGTCCGGGCTGTGGCACACGGCAAGCCGCGCAGGTGCCGGAGCCACCCGGTCAACGACCAGGCGCCCCATCCGCCTGTAGATCTCCGCCGCGCGACCATCCCCGAGCGTACGGGCAAGGCGCGTCTTCACCGCACCGGGGCGGGGTGCCCTGGCGAAGACCAGCAATCGGGCGTCGGCGCGCCTGGATGCGGGTGGCCGGCGCGGCACCCGTCTGGAGGGATACGCGGCAGCAAGAGAGACGGGATCGGCACCGGCAAGCAGCCTCGAGATCAGGCGGACGTTGCGCACCAGCGCGCGGATCCGGCCCTCGTCTTCGTAGCGCCGGGCACTCGTCCTTATGGTGGCCGGAAGCGGATACAGCCGGCTCTCGCGCAGGAGCCGCCGGTTCAGGAGGACGTCCTCCATCAGAGGTCCGTCGGGGAAGGCGCCGGCCGCGAAGAAGAGGTCCCGTGGAATGAGCAGCCCCTGGTCCCCGTAGATCAGGCCGAGCCGGCGCTCTCGGCGCCGCTGTCCCCATTCCAGCATGCGGTAGAACCGGTGGGGGTGGTCGAAAGCAAGACCGAAATAGCCAGCGCGGTCCTTGTTTGCGCGCACATGACCGGCGATGGCGGCAAGCGCGTCCCCACCGAGGCGTGAATCGGCGTGGAGGAAGAGCAGCCACGGCGTTGCGAGGAAGACGGCTCCGGCGTTCATCTGGCGGGCGCGCCCCCGCCGGCTTCGCAGAACCTGGGCGCCCCCGGCGCGTGCTACGCGGACCGTGTGATCCAGCGACCCCCCGTCGACGACCAGCAGGTAACGGCGCAGGTCGAGGCGCGCCAGGTCCGCGAGCAGCGCTGGCAGCGAGGCAGCCTCGTCCAGGGCGGGGATCACGATCCCGATTTCCGAGTCGCCGCCGCGCGCGGAGGTCGGCAAGGTCACGTTGGCGGGCGACGGCCGTTCGATCGCTGCATGCAGTCCCCCCACCGCCACTACCGCGGGATGTCGTTCAGGGTCCAGTCGTAGTCGATGAAGGACAACCTGCTGCCCGGTCTCTCCAGCACCTCGCGTGCCTCCTGCGAGACGTAGCGCGCCAGAAACGACTTGACCCCGTCGTGGCCCCCGAAGTCCACGTTGAACCAGTCCAGCACCTGGTTGACGCGCACCTCGGGCCGCGCTCCAGAGTCGTCCACCTCGAATTGGGCGGGATCGCCGACGAAGGCGTGCACCCTCGCGTCAAGCTGGCCGTCCAGCCTCCGGCCATCGTAGGCCTCCGGGATCAGCGGCGGGCAGCTGACGGCGGCACAGTTGATCGCGGACTGTTCGGACCATGCGTAAACCGTTGTCACCATTGACGTTTCCCCCGTATCTGCATGGCCCGGTATCAGTTACCGCCCCGGCATGATTCCGGGCTGTCGGCCAGCGTGTCCCGTGCTGTCCCTTGCCGTCCCTTCCCGTGTCTCTCAATATACCACGCGAACCGATCCGAACGCCTCCAACCGAAGGGAACGCCCCCAATGAGCACCAACGGACAGACAAACGGCCTGATTGTCGGGCAAGCCTACGGGCGGCAGATTCACGCGCGGGAAGTCCAAGCCATGGACGAAGCGGGGGACGGGCTGTGCTGGGTCAGGCTGGCCCGCTTCGGTGACGACTGGCTACTACTCCGCTCCGATGGCCGGGCCGTGTCCCGCGCCGTCCGAACGCTCCGCCAGCTTGAACCGGGGGAAGCGTCGGCCCGGTTCCCGGAACTGTAGCCGCCCCCCCCGGTCCCAAACGGTCCCCCATGCGGTCCAGAAATAGGCTAACCATGGGCATATTTCCGAGTCTTCGCGCCCGCGCCCTAACCCTGCCACCCCACCCCCTGCCGATGCCCGGCCCCCCCTGCCCGGTCCAGTCCCACCGCGCGGGCGGGTTTTTTTCTCACGGTGACCCCCCGGTCCCGCATGGGACAGCACGGGGCGAGAAAACACGCCTATTATTGGCAGGTTTTCGGGTCTTCGCGCCCGCGCCCCATCCTTCCACCCCACCCCACTTGCCGATGCCCCCCCTGCACGTCCGGTCCACCGCGCGGCGGGTCGCCAGCCTGTTCCACTTCGGCCATGATGGCGTCCCGGTCCCGTCCGGCGGCAACGAGTCGCAGGACACGCGCTCGCCTCCAAATGCGCTCGCCGGGTCTTTCCGAATAGCGGCCCCCATCCGGCGCTAGCCTCGAACCCCCGGCACCAAGAGGCTCACGCCCGCGCCCCACCCTTCCACCCCACCCCTGCCGATGCCCGCGCTATTCCCCCTGCAGGTCCGCCCACCCGAACACGGTCCAGTCTAGCGCGCGCCAGCGTTCGACAAAGCGGTAGCCGATCCACCGTCCCCACACTTTGACAAGCCGCCCGCCTCGCTTCGGACTCGCCTTCAGGATGTTGCCTTCGCGAAGGCTGTACCGGGGCAGAATCGGACTGCTTGGCGGTTCGATCCCGCAACCCGTACACATTGCCGCGGCTCCGAACATGGTGAAGCGGTGCGGGATAGGGTCTTCGCCGTCGAAGCAGGGTCCGGGCGGCATGGGGGGCGCAGTTAGAACCCCGGCATGGGACACCCGCCGCTCCCACCGTCCGGCCCGGTAGCGTAGCACCTTCGATATGATCCGGTGAACATGGCTTTTGCTCATCCCCGACAGCATGGAGGCGAACCGCACCGAACAGCCGTCTAGCGCCATGGCTACCAGCTTCCGGTTTCGCCTCGGTATCGTCACGGTCAGGGTCCAGGTGCGCGCGTTCCCATGCCACCGCTTGACGGCCCGCCGTTGCTGTGCGGCGGGGGACGTGTCCGCCGGGACTGGCCCCTTGCGGAAGCGCCCATCCACGATCCGGGGGTCTAGGTCGCGGATACGTTCGGGGGTCAGGTCGGGGGGCTGCGGATTCGGTCGGGCTGTGCATTGGGTCGGGCCTCCGGTAAGCAAGGATGGCGGATCGTCTTTCCTTGCTTCCTTCACGGAAGCCACTTTCCCGGTGACTCCAAGATATGACAACGCGGCGCGGCAGGCCAGCCCGACCAAGAGTAACCTGCCGCTCCGCGCTATCTTCCCGGCAATCCGCGCTCCGGGAGTCCATCCAATGTAACAGGGTACGGGCGAGCCCGCAGAATCCTTTACAGCGGACAGGCCCCCCGCAGGGGACGGATTGACGGGACCGGCCCGCGCGGCCACGTCCCGCGCGGCCACGTCCCAGCGCCTCGAAGGCAGAGACTAGGAAGGCAAGGGGGCGGTCCCTGTAGGCGTCGGCAAGGGCCGGGGGCGTCGGTCCCCCTGCCGAATCCGCCCCCATTCCGGCCCCGGCCCGCGCCTCGAAGCCGTAGAATCGCCTCTAACGCCCGATCACCCCCCGGACGGGCCAAGGGTCGGGGGTCGCCGGGATTCGCAGACACGGCCAGCGCGCCCGCCCCCGTTGCCCGCTTGCGCGCGCCCGCGCACCGGCCCCCGTCACCTTCGCGCGCGAGCCTTCCCCCCCGGACGGGCAAGACGGCCCGGGCCACCGTCGCCGTTCAGATTGGCCGGTGCCATCACCCCCCCGGACGCAAGACGCCCCCGGCGCTCGCCTTCCGATTCATCCCCATGAAGACCGTTCAGGGAAGACGGCGCGCCGGGGGCGGTTGTACCCCTTGGCAGGTTGGGTAGTCTAGCCGCCGGGCGGTTCCGCCCAATAGCACCCGTAGTAGCGTCGCGTCGGCGGGTCTTCCGTCCCGTCCTTTCGGGTCGCCCGCTCGCAAGCCATCGGCGCGTACAGGTGCTCGACCACGACGAACGGCAGGGCCTCGACGGGCGGCGCAAGGCATTCCGCATCCGCCCGGTCCATCGGTTGGAAGGTGTCCGATCCGTGCGGCATCAGCGCGCTTGTGAACGCGCATGACTCCGACGGGTCGGCGTCCGGCCCTTCGCCCTTCGGAAGCCGCACCGTCAGGTCACCGGCCAGAATCTCGGTCGCGAACCGGAGCGTCGAACGGTAGTCGTCCCACACCACGGCCGCCCGGACGCGGTGCGCCCCGGCCTTGCCCTCCACGTCCTCGACGACGATCCACACCGGGGCCGGTGCGCTTTTGTAGGTCGTCGTGTCGGGCGGGGTCTCCTGGGCCGCCACGGGAGCGGCCAGCACCGCCGCCAGCAAGGCGGCGGAAAGTCTCGTGCTCATCATCGGTTGCCCCTCTCTTTAGCTGCTTACGGTCGTGCAGACGGTCTCGGTTCGCCACTCGCCCCGCTGCTCCTGCTCGAACCAGGTCCGGTAGATCGGAACAAGCTCCAACGCTTGCTCGCGGGTCTCCCCGTCCCCGGCGAGCGGATCGTACGCCTTTGCCCACTCAAAACCGATCACCTCCCACTTGAACACCCACACCGTCCACCGGACGTAAACCTGTTGCTCCGTGCAAACTTTCTTCGGCTTCGGCGTCTCCCCGCCCCCGTTGCAGTCCGCACTTGCGTCGCACTCGGGATCGTCGTCCTCGTCCTCTTCTCGGGCCTCGTCGTGGCACGATTCGAGCGACCGCCCGGAGTACATGGTGTCGAGGTGGACGTTTAGCTCGTCGATATCCGCGTCGGTATCCCCCGTGCTCCGGTGCCACGCCTCATGAATCAGAGTACCGAGGCCCGCCGGTGTGCGGGCCGCAAAGGCTGATATAACGATCACGTCCGCGTCGTTCGTCGTGGACGTATCCGTAAGGGGGCCGAAGTACTCACCGGCAAAGCTCCCGATCCCCGCCTGAATGTCGGCGTTTGCGAGCGCGTCGAGGGTGTAACCCATGGCGTCTTGACACTCGGAATTGCTGTGCCAGTGCGAGGTTACCGCCGCAGCGCTGTTCCAGCCGTTGATAATCTCGGCCTCCATGGGAATGATGGTGTTCCACCAGCCCATGCCCGGAATGGTGTCGAACCTTTGCTCCCACACCCGCCCGAACTGCCCGAAGCCCGTTGCCGGTACGGCCAGCAACACCAACAACGGAAGCAGGAACACACGTCCGCACTTGAAAAGCTGTCTCATCGGCGCACTTCCTCCCTTCGCTCGGGACACCCGGAGATAAGGGGGCAGTAGCGTTTCGGCGGAGTGTAGTTGTAGACGTGAAGCACCCACGGACCCTTACCGGGGACGCCCATCAGACCAACAAGGCGCTTGTTGTCCCAGACCTGGGCGGCACGTTCAGCGGACAGCGGAAAGAGCTGAAACAGCGCGTCCCCGGCCAGATTCTCGTCCATCGCGCGCTTCGCCTCTTCGCTGACGAATTGCAGAAAGACAGCTTGCTCGCCAGGCAAGCCGGGCTTTCCGCCGATTGGCACTATCTGGTAGACGGTCCCGGTGTCGAAAGTCTCCGGGGTCTCCGGTTCGGCCTCGGTGAGGCTGGCGGGGCGGTCTTCGGTGCAACCGGCGGTGAGGGTGAGGGTGGCGGCCAGTGCGGCCAGTGTCAGGCTGTTGGTCCAGGTCTTCATGATTTCCGCCTTTCCAAGTAGCGGTAAACGTGTGGGGACTGTCTTCCCGGAATAATACACCGTTACCGGCGTCTGGACCATCCCGGCAGGGTCCGCCCCCTTGTCTCGGTCACGGCCCGCGCGGCATGGCCGGGCCGTTGTGTGAGAAAAAACACCGGAAAGGGCGGAACCCTACAGCGCTCCCGCTTGTTCGCCGGTGAGCGCGGGCGGTAGCTAGCCGCCCGGCCCATTGCACCGGCTCTTGTATTCGGCGGGCGGCCCGGCGAGTCGCCGGAAAAGCCGCCCTTTCCGAACTGTTTTTTCTCACGGCGGGCAACGTACAGGTCGCCCCGGTTTCGCGCAAGTCCGGGCGTTTCCGATCCCGGCCCGGTCGGCCCCCCGAAGCGCTAGAATGGCCTGTAACGGGCGATCACCCGCCGGACGGCCAACGGGTCGGGGGTTGCCGGAATTCGCAGACAGCACCCGCGCGGGTCGCCCCCGGTGTCCGCTTTCCGTCGCCCGTCCCATTTGCCCGGCCCCACCGCCACGCCCGCCGCGCACCGTCCGCACCAACTCACGCCACGCCCGCGCCTTCGGTTGGCCTTCAAGCGGTCATGCTCCAACCGCGCGGCAGGGTTCCCCCAAACGGTCGCGGTCGGGATGATGGCATTCAAGAGGCGCGCCGCACCCGCACCGCTCGCACCCGATGCCCGGCCCGCGCTCGCACCGATGGCCCGGCCCGCGCCAGCGCCTCGCGACGGAACCGAACCCGCGCCAGCGACGGGAAGCCTACTGGAAGCCTTCGGCGTCCCGTTCATCCGCGAGCGCGTCGAAGTCTGCCGCGCACTTGCGCCACATGCCCACGTCCGCTTGCGCCCGCTCAAGCGCCGCTTCGGCTTTCGTAACCCGTTCCTTCGCGTCCGCTTCCCAATGGCGCGCGTTGTCCGCCATGCGCCGTAGCCGTCTTGCCGACAGTCTCTCGCCCATCTTTTCCGCTCCCTTGGTTGGCTTCACCCCTTGCGCCGCCTTCGCGCTTGCTATTGGACGCCGACAGCGTACCCCCTACCCAGAACCCCCCGCAAGCCGCCCAACGCCAGCACAGGCGATCCTAGACGGCCACCAACCGCACCGCTGGCCCTTCGCGCGGCGGCCCGCGCCGGTCGGCCTCCGCGACGGCCAGAATAACGGCGGCGGCCACGTCGTCACGCGCTCGCAGTCGCCGCCCGCCTTCGCTTTTCTTCGCCAGCTTCGTATTACCGGCCACGTCGGTTATCGTCCGCGCTTCGGCCATTGCCGCCCGGATCAGCTTCGAGCGCGGCGCGGCCACCTTGTCCAACGCCACCGCCCGGCGTAGCCGCCTCACGTCTTCGCTTCCATCCTTCCATCCCGTTCCCCGGATCACCAACGGGAGCCCCCGGCGCATCCGCCCGGCGTCCAAGGCGTCGCGCAACTCGTTTTCCTTGTACCGATCCGCCACGATCACCGAAGGCGAGCCCCACCGGGCCAGCACGTCGGCGACGAACTGGCCGTAATCGGGCACCCGCAACCCGTCATGTACCAGCAACTCGCCGCGCTTCGCCATGGACTCGTACAGCCCGGCCACGTTGTCACGCTTGCCGCGCTCCCGCAGGGACGGGATGCCGCCCACCACGGCCAGCGCCTCCAACCGATTCGTG